>JAEYRB010000056.1 GCA_023409735.1 Bacillota bacterium
ACGTTCAATCGCGGAGCGCTGATTTTCAAAGGATTGAAATCCGATCGGGTAGCACTCCGAGGTAGAAACCACAGCCGTAGCGTCAGTGTGGATCTGAGCGATTGGAGCTATCTGGGAATCTGGGCAAAGCCCCATGCCGAATACGTCTGTATAGAGCCTTGGAACGGACTTGCCTCGTCAGTTGACTCGAGCAGCAATATCTGGGAGAAGGAAGGCATCATGTGCCTTGCTCCGAAAGAAAATCGGAGATTTTCAATGAACATTAGCTTTAACTGTTGAAAAAAACAAAATTGGAAAACACGACAGTCAACGTAATTAAAAAATCCATGCGCCTGGATCCCTGCCAAAAACGGGATTTGTGCGCATGGATTTTTTAAGTCTACAGTATAAGAAAGTGAATATCAATGATATGGAGATTTTACTCCTTCAGGCTCATCTTCTGCCACTGAAAATAGTCCCGGTGGGTGGGATGCACCTTGCCCAGCGACTCCATGGTTAGAAAGAATACCAGTTCAAAGGTGGGGACCTGGCCGCCGATGGGCTCACATTTCAAGATGCGGACAAATCTTTCTCTTTTTGTCATCTTATAGCCTCAATAAACGCAGCGTTTTGCGGCTTCGGCATATACTAGCAGATTCTCCGTAGGAACGTCAAAAAAGTGGTCGCAGGCGCTCATGATGTAGCCGCCGCCGGCACCGAAGGTTTCAAAAAGGTTCTGCACTTCGTACTCAATCATTTCAGCTGTGCCGGTGGTCAGGACGTTGAACTGATCCATGCCGCCAATGAGAGAGACCTTTCTGCCAAGCGTCTCCTTCACGTGAGGTCTGTCCTCACGAGTCATGTTTCCGCCTATGCTCGGAGGTGACAGCGTTTCGGAAGCATCGCAGCCGTTTCCGGGTATGATGTCCAGAAGGTGCATCATGCCGCCGCAGGTGTGGTAAACTACGGGCAGACCAATGGCGTGCACGGCTTCGTGGATGATCTTATCATAGGGCAGGCAGAATTCCATGTGCATGGCAGGAGATATGACGGTGTCGCTGCCGCCTCCTCCGCCGTTTTCAATGAGATCGAATTTCACACCCCGCATCTCCTGCGAAATGAACTCCAGCCGGTGCTGTAGCAGGATATTCAAAAATTCATGGACCCAGTCCGGATCGTCATAGCAGGCGTAGATCATCTCCTGGGTTCCGGCCAGCATGTGGGTGGCCTGAAAGCAGCCGCCCTGGAAATAGGGGACACAGGCACGCAGTATACCGTCTTCACCGAGACGATCGTAGAGCTGCTGTGTCTTTTTCCGGTCAATGCGGAAACGGGGATAGTAGTCACGGTAGAGATAAATATCCTCGGGATTCTTTATCATGTGCTCGGCATACCAGCCTGTACAAGCGTTGTAGGCATACCTGTAGCTGAGCTTGCCCTTGGGGGTGGTGACCTCGTGGAACTCGGTGGTGACACCCCCGGAAACCGTTGTTTTTACGATGGTATCCACCCAGTCGGGGGTGCTTCCCTGATAATAAATGGAGCCGTCGGTCACAGCGGCGTCCATGCCAAAGTGGCGGAAGGCATCAATCTGATCCATGCCGTCCATGTATTTGTCCAGGTGATAGGGGAGCCATTGGTGGACAGTTGCGGGTAGCCTGTCTGGTCTGCCACCGCTCAGTGCCGTAAGCATTCTCTCTTTGGAAGTCATCATATCAAAAACCTCTTTTCTATATTATCCTTTGAAATGGCGGTATATACAGAGTGTAACTATACTCAGCATAGCACGTTAATGATAATATGTCAATCCAATTGACATAATAGTATAGGCATAGTAGAATAAAACTGACAATTGTAAATAACTGCAAGCTCTATTTCGAAAGGAAACAACAATGAAAAACAAGCACTCGAAAAGATTTTTAACAGTAATACTGGTATTTTCCATGCTTCTCTCTGGATGCAGCACTGCCCCGCCGGCTGAAAGCAGTACCCCCGAGCCAACGTCAGTGCCTGCCGAGATCAATGGGGAATGGACACTACCCCAGGACTGGAGCGCAGAGGCGGGGATGATATGTGCTTCTTCGGCCGGCGAGGCTCATTACGAAGCTGCCAGCCTGAAAGGTCGTTGGCAGTTGGAGGCGGATATACTATTTGCCGATACAAAATACGCAAGAGCAGTGCTTTACAACAATAAGTGGGAGCCCGTTCTATCGGTCTCTCTGGAGAGAGATGGCAATAAGCTCAACTGTAATCTGGATACTCAGTTTAGAGACCAGTGGAAGCATGAGGTTGAGGGCAAAAGCGGTATTAAGTTCGACAAGAATATGCCTGTCCATGTTACTGCGATCAAATATGAGGGAATTTCCCGCTTATATGTGACCCTTTCACAAAGCGACAAAGTAATTTATGAGATGGAGACTGATACACTGACCGAGCGAATCATCTCAAGTATCAGCAAAGCAGGCATGGAATGTGGCCCCGGTACCCGCTTCTCCGATTTCTCCTTCGCAGAATCGTCTATTCCCCAGTCACCGGCAGAGAAGCTGATTGAGACCGTAAAGCCGGGAGACGATGGCTTCTATCTTGCGCTTGCCAGGCTTGCCACGGACGATCTGATTTCAAACTTCTGGACCGGCGACACAAAAACAGGCAAGATTGCTCCAACCTGGTCCGGCTTTACGGGAGATCTTACCGATGAGAGAGGCTCAATATGGGAGACAGCCATGCTGTATTTCTGCATATATGATATGTGGCGGATTACTGGTGACAGCTATTATTATGATCTTATCAGCGCTGAGGCGAAATTCTTCCGGAACAAGTTTAAGGCCGAGGAATTGGAAAACGCGGGAGGCCTCTTCAATTGGGCATCTGATGATTGTGCGTGGAACGCTATGATGCTGGTTTCCTACTATACCGTGACCGGTGATCAGTGGTTTCTTGACAGGGCCATTGGGCTTTTGGACAATGTGGACAAACGCTGGTACGATGCGGAGCTTGACGGTATTTACTATAAAGACGGCGTGGATTTTATGTCCCTCTACGAGGTGGGCATTGCCTGGGCCTGGCTGCAGATATGGGAGATTACCGGTGAGCAGCGTTTCTACGATCTGGCACTGCGTTCCTATAACGGTATGCATGATCGTCTTATCCGGGATGACGGTATCTATTACTGTGAGGCGAACCGTGCTTTCCATAAGGGCAACGAAAATGAGATTGGTGAGGCCGGAAGTGCATCCTTCCTAACCGGTAACATGGCCATGGCTGCCCTTTCTGCTAAATTCTACCGTATTACCGGTGATAAAAAATATCTGGAACGCGCATATAAGACCAACGAGGGCCTTTTGAAATGGTATGACAATCACGGCGTGCTTCTCAACGACCGCGATGCCTGGACCAACGGCACTTATGCCGCCTTCTACGCCTCCGAGGTATTGACCATGCCCGATACGGAGGCCATGCAGAAGCTTCTGAAGGATACCGCTGTTTCTATCAGTATCAACGCCAGAACCATTGACGGCTACTACGGCGGCTCATGGAGTGGGCCGGCGGAAGGCAGCGGCTCCACCTGGTACTGCAAAAACAGCGTTCCTCAGCAAAGCATGACCACCGGCACTTCGGTTTTGATGGTTGTTTCCGCCGCTGTCCTGGAGGCAGGTATAGAGCATTATACAAGATAAGAAAGAGAATGAGTATACGAGAACGAACTTTATGGAGTATGTGTGAATCGCTCGGGTACAGTACGGTGCCGAACAGATCCTTTGCGGAAAATCCATCACAGAGGCGGCTATGGAGGCCGGATATGACACACTGGGAGGCTTTGAAAAAGCCTTCCGGTGTGTATACGGCTGTACACCGTCAGATTATAAACAGAATGAAACCAATGCTGTTTATATTATGAAAGGAGAAAACAGAAGATGATGCCTCTATCTGAACGTTGCAGCTTCCTGAGAGAGGAGGCAATTCGGCATAGCAATCAGGAACATTTTCGGGCCCAGCCCTGGGTATATCTCAATATCGGCTGGGCAAAAGCTTTTGAGGATGGCCTTTACAATTCGGAAATCGTAGCCTCCGGTCTGGCCTCCATTATCCGGAATATGACGCCATGGATTGCTCCTCGGGAGCTGTTGGTTGGCTTCAACTACGGAGATGGCCCTATGAAGGAATGCTGTGAGCCGAAGAACACGACTGAATGGCGCAGGATCATGGCCCAAAGCCATATACCGGAGGAAAAGATACAAGAGTATTTACATATCATTGATTCCGGAAAAGGGACTTTTCATATAACACTCAACTACGTGCTCACTCCCTCCGAGCTTGACATGCAGGATGACAGAAGCGGGATCGGGCGGATAATCGACCATTCCCATACGGTGTTAGGCTATGAGCAGGTGCTGAAGTTAGGCTTTTCCGGCCTGCTAGAAAAAGTGGAGAAATATGAGAGGCTCAATGGCAGCAATCCTGTCTACCGTTCCATGAAAATTCTCTGCACCGCTGCCTGTGAAATGGGCCTGCGCTATGCGGACAAAGCAAAAGAGCTTCTGGAAAGCGGCAGAGGAGAATATGATCCGGAGGATCTGCGGAGTATTATTGAGACCTGCACTCAGGTTCCTGCAAAGCCTGCACGGAGCTTTTGCGAGGCATTGCAGGCCCTTTGGTTTGCCCATATTCTCAATACCTGGGAAGACGGCATCAATGCCAACTCCTTGGGGCGCCTTGACCAGATTCTGTACCCCTATTATGTAGAGGATATCCGCAGGGGAGTACTTACCATGGAGAAGGCTTTCGAACTAATCTGCTGCTTGTGGATCAAGCTCTACCGTGACTATGACGTACAACAGTCCTGTGTAGGTGGCACCGACGCCGACGGAAAAAGTCAGGTCAATGAGCTTTCCTATCTGATGCTGGATGCCACCGAGCAGTTGAACTTCATTCGCTGCCTATCGGTGCGTTTCGGCAGAAATACAGAGCCAGAGTTCCTCAAACGGGCATTGGAGGTCGTAGGTCATGTGCAGAAGGGGGTTCCATTCTTCTTCAATGACGAGGTGATGATCCCTGCCCTGATGTACAAGGGAATTCCCAGAGAGGATGCCTGCGGATATACCGAACTGGGCTGCGTGGAGACCACCATTCCGGGAAAGGCCAACCCCCATGCGGTAACAGGAGAAACGAATCTACTGAAGGCTGTGGAATATGTGCTCTGCAACGGAAGCAGCATGATGTTTCCCGAAAAGGCTCCCGGCGTAAAAACCGGCGGGCCGGAAAAGCTGGATAGCTTTGAAAAATTTTACCACGCTATTCTGGTGCAGATCGCCCGTATCCTGAATGTCACCTGTCGGGTGGTAGCAGAGTTCCGCCCGGACGCTGTCCACAATTCTCAGTGCCCCGTAAAGTCTTTGCTGACAGAGGGCTGCATAGAAAGTGGACGAGATTTCAACGATGGCGGAGCAAAATATGATTATTATCAGATCATGATCGGCGGCATACCCAATCTGGCCGACTCCCTTATGGTCATAAAAAAGTTCGTATATGAGGACAGACTGCTGACCCTTTCGGAGCTTCGATGCATATTAGAAGAGAACTATCCCAATGAAGCTATCAGACAGATGTTTCTCAATAAAGCACCGAAGTTTGGCAACGATGACGATGAAGTAGATACTCTGGCCACATCCCTGCTGAATTTCTGCTGTGACGAGCTGGATGAGCTCAGTGAGAAATACTCTCTTTCCTTCCACGCCCAGCCCTTTACCTTCAAATGGATGATCGATGACGGCTTTGCCAGTGCTGCCTCGCCCGACGGACGCAGAGCGGGAGAACCCACTGCCTATAGCTGCAGCCCCATGCAGGGAAGGGACTTCCTTGGTCTTACAGCTCTTCTGAACTCCCTTTCTAAGCTGCCCACAACCAGAACGCCCGGCACTACCTCCGCCATTGTCGAGGTAGACCCCAAGCTCTTCTGTGACAGCAATATAGACATTCTGACAGATATTCTCATTGCTGCAGGTAATAAGGGCCTGAGCAATGTGCAGTTCAACACCGTGTCTGCTAAGACTCTGATTGATGCACAGAAATATCCCGACAAGTACAATAACCTGGCAGTGCGCGTCTGCGGCTTCAGCCAGAAGTTTAATCTGCTGACCCCTGAGCTGCAGGATCATATTATAGGAAGGACGAAGCACACATGCCTCTGAGAGCACCTGTCACCAATATTTCCCGATGCTCCATTCATGACGGCCCAGGGGTGCGTACTGTGGTTTTCCTTAAGGGCTGTGCCATGAGATGTCGCTGGTGCCACAATCCGGAGACCCAGAGCGCATCGGGCAAGGTAATGTTCACATACAGTAAGTGTATAGGCTGCGGCAGATGCGCAGATCTTTGCCCACAGCATCACCGGGTGGAAAACGGCAGAGCGTCGTATTTTCGTGAAGGCTGCATGGACTGCGGCAAATGTGCGGAGGGCTGTCCCACAGGGGCACTTAGCTTCTGCGGTGGAGAGATAGGTGTGGAGGAAACACTGCGTGAGATAGAAAAGGACAGAGCCTATTATATGAGCAGCGGAGGGGGAGTGACCGTATCCGGTGGCGAATGCCTCATGTATCCGGATTTCACTGTAGAGCTTTTGGAGGCGTGCCGAGCTCTTAACATCGGCACTGCTGTCGAAAGTGCACTGTTCGTGCCTTGGCAGAATGCGGCAATGGTATTTCCTAATGCGGATCTTCTGCTTTTGGATCTAAAGCACCCGGATCCTGAGAAGCATCACTATTGGACGGGGCAGAGCAGCAAAATCATTCTTGACAACCTGGACAGGCTTTCCCATATACATGAAAACATCACTGTACGTATTCCAGTTATCCCGGGTGTGAATGACGGCGATGAGGAAATCAACGGCTTTGGCAGGATCATCTCCGGTTTTGGAGAAGGTGTGAAACAGGTGGAGCTTCTGCGCTATAACCATCTTGCTGAGGGAAAATATATCGCCGGCGGCTGGGAATATACCCATTTTGCCGACGAGCCGCAGAGCGATGAACGCATGGAGAAACTGAGGAACAGACTGAGTCGGGCTTTGGACGGCAAAGTGCCTGTCAGCTTCAGAAGATAGGTAAAAATGCAGAAAGTGAGTAGAATGCTCCTTTCGGCAGCTCCTTGACATACAGCTCCACCACAGGAGGAGAATCCTTTGTTTTATTAAAATATCTGAAATAGAATAGAACTGCCGGAGGCAAAATGCCTCCGGCACCTTAAATTAACGGCGTTGTACCTCCGGTCTACAGCAAAAAGGCGAGGATGGTTCGATGCATTCGAGACCCTTTGTTATTGGAGGGAAAACATCAGGAATTATATGTGGGCTTGTAGCCTTTACTCTCCAGAAGTGCCGCGGCACAGATCATTGTCACACTGGTAGCGCTTATCATCATATTGCTGGCAAAATATCCGAGGCGGGGATGACTTACGTTGTCAGGTGTACAGACCTTGCTCCACCAGGGATAATAAATGCCGTTGCAGTTCTTGCCACCGGTATAGATATTATCGGCGGTACGGAAGAGCATGTTTCGCTCAAAATCGGTGCCATACTCGGTTCCCAGCAGGGAATGAACATAGTAGCGAATCATGGTGGCATTAGTGTGAATGTCACGGTCGTTCATGTAAGCGCCGTTGACATTATAGATCTGAGACATGGCCTTACTGGTCTCAAGTGCCTTTTTCAGGTAGCTCTTATCGCTGGTGCTCTTGTATAGCTCCACATTTAGAGCTGCCATGCCCATGCCGATAAAGATACCGCAGACGCTGCCCAGCTCATCGATCCGATTGGGATCTACGCCACCGCTGGGACCGTTGCGCTCTGGACGGTTCTCTCTGTCCTGATTGTAGTCCACCCAGTAGAGGTAATCTACGGTGTCAACGACCAGATCGCCGTCGTCGGCGAGGCCGTGAGGCACTGTGTATTTTCTGTCACGGCGGAAGTATTTCTCGGTCCACTCATAGAGCACCATGGTCTTATCAAAAAGTTCCTGGCTGTAAAGGTCAGTACCTTTTGTCATACGGCAGTACTCCCAAGCGGTGATGAGCAGGCTCACAATATAGCTGGACTTCCAATGGTCGTTATACTGAGCCCAGTCATTATACCAAAGTCCGTTCTCTAGGGGACCATCGCTGTAATGCTCATAAGCACCCAGGAGGGTTTTTTTAACCATTTCTGCCATCTCACGGTCGCCTGTAAGACGGAAGAACATGAAGTATGCCATCACATCCCAGCCGGTATCGTCCAGTGCCAGGTTGGGCTCGTGACCGAAGTTGGCAGTCAGTTGTTCGTAAGAGAAGACCCTTTTCAGATAGTCCCGGGTGCCGAGAATCCGGCGCTTAGTCTCCTCGTCACCGGTGGCATCGTAGTAGTTTTCCATAGCAATGAGCAGCATGGTGATTTCCCAGATCATCAGCGGCTTTTCGACGATAATACCGCAGTGTACACCCTTGATGTGACCGCCGTCTTCTTCGGTCCAGAACCGGGCATACATATCGTCCAGCGCGTTCTTGGCCATTTCATGGTATGAAAGCTTCATGGTAGTTGTGTCCTTTCAAATTGTTGTTTCGTTATGTTCGAGCAGGGAAAACTCCCCGCAGCGCAGCATTTTCACCAGCTCTGCCTCATCACAAGGCAGGTAATCACAGCCGATTCCTGCCAGACCTACACCCTCCGGCCGATGGCAGTCGGAGCCCTGCGTCCGAATCAGAGAAGGATTGGCTTCGGCATATCTCAACGCGTCCTGGTTGTTGTTGATGTTGCCAATACAGGCGTTGAAGACCTCAACCCCATCCAGAAAAGCAGAATTTACAGGATGACAGGCAGGAGTAGAGGAACTACGACAGGGATGGGCCTGAATGAGCATGGCATCAGTCTGATGCATGAGCTGAGAAAATTTCTCCAGTCCCATCTCAAAAATACCGTCTGGATCAGCGAGTAGTTCGTCCGGGTAATTGAAAAGCAGGTAGTCATTGGCAGCCTCGTCAAAGCGAATCTCTGCTCCCTGATAAACCTTTAAGCCCAATCTGTCGCCGGCTTCTTTCACCAGATTAAAGCCTTCCAGAAAGCCGTGAAGATCATTACCCAAAGGAAGCTTCTTGGGATACCAAAGAGTAAACCGGTTATAGTGATCGGTCAGCATAATGCCGCTGTACCCGGCATCCAGATAGCTTCGTACAATGGATTCGGCATCCATTTTTCCGCAGCCGCTGGCGTATTTGGTGTGCACGTGAAGCTCCATTTTGAACATATTTTTCCCCCCTATGTTTACGTCCCCCACCGGACACCCGGCGGGGGACTTTGTCGTATTATTTCTTGCTGGGGGCATTTGCAATGTACCATTTTTGAAGTTCAGGTATACGAAATATTGTGGATGAGCATGCAACAAATCATCATATTCTGCTGCACGATATATTGCAGATTAGCATGAGGCAAGTCACAATATCCTGCTGCACGATATATTGCAGATTAACACGAGGCAATATATCGTGCTACCTAAATTATTTTACGGTTACATCGCAATTGCCTTTATTGATGACCAGGGTCTTGATCTCGCAGGGATCAAAGATCAGGTCAAGGGAGTTACCTGAGGGACAGAGCTGCTTTTCGGACTCTTCCAGCATGTTGGTCTGTTCGGCACTGCCGATCTCAAAGGCAGTATTCAGGGTGCAATGGGTTCTCTTGTTTTCAGCCTCATACAGACGGAGAACAATGTTGTCGGAATCCTCTGCCTTCTTAATTGTCTCAATGACAATGTTAGAGGCGGATATAGAGAACATGGAGAGCTCTGCGGGGAGAATACCCTGCTGAGAACCATCAACGCAGACAGTCGTGGGAACATAGTTAAAGTCATAGGCATGGTCTCTGACTCTTGCGCTGTCCAGATTTCCCGCATGAGGATAAATAGCGTAGGAGAAGCTGTGATGCCCGATGTCACACTGCTTGTCGGGGTAGGTGCTGCACTTGAGAAGGGTGATTCGCAAGGCATCACGGGAGGCATCAAAGCCGTACTTGCAGTCGTTCACAATGGCAAGACCGAAGCCACCGTCAGATAGGTCGGCATACTTGTGACCGCAGACCTCAAATCTGGCAAAGTCCCACAGCGTGTTCTTATGCACTGGACGCTCCACATGACCAAACTGAATCTCATAGGATGCGCTTCTGGCATTGACATCTACCGGATACTCTGCTTTGAGGAGCAGGTTGTGTTCGTGCCAGTCAAGTTCATAATCGTAACGGAGCTCATCGGAGTTGGTATACAGAATGATGCAGCTGGTGATGGAAGAACTGCGGAAGACTCTGTCCAAACGGATGACGCTGCGAACACTCCCGCTTTCTATGATCTCAGCATTTGTCACGTTGTCGATCACATGGCACTTCTCTTTGTAATAGGCCTGAACATTCCAGTTATCATCGTTTCTTGCCACATCATCGTAAGCGATGATGCGTCCACCTACGGTGCCTTCCGGCAGAATCTCCCGGTCTGCAACCTTTGAGTAGAGAGAGGTGATATGCATTTTCTCATCGAAGCTGACGCGGAGCATACTGTTTTCCATACCTGACAGAGATACGGAAACAGCGGCAGCGGAGGAACGCTCTTCACATACAGTGAAAACCTTCCAGCCCTTGGCCGGGACCGCGGGAGCAAGGAAGACTGTCTTGCCGTCATAGGTACGCTGGCATGGGACATACTCGCCATCGGGACTCAACAGACCGGGAATCTTGTCCTCAACGATTACTACCGGGCTTCTCTTAAAGGATAGAGTATTGAATACAATTACACTCTTTCCATCTGTACTGATAAGAGCGGAAATAGCTGCGGCCGCCTCGTCACGCATTTCAGCACCCTGAGAGAGAATCTGATCATAGTGATGTTGCGCGTCCTGATAGACCTTTGCAATAGAGGAACCTGGCAAAACATCATGGAACTGGTTGAGAAGAATCAGTTTCCAGTTTTCGAGTAGCTTTTCAGAGGGATAATTCCCCTCATAACCCACCAGCTTTGCCATGGACCAGAGATTTTCTACATCGTGGTATAGCTTTTCACTGTTTCGGTTGTTTTTCTTGATCTTTGCCTGGGAGGTGTATGTACCGCGGTGGAACTCAAGATACATCTCGCCGTTCCATTCGGGTAGTAGGGGATTGGCAGATACATCTTCGTCAAGATGACGGAAGTAATCACCTGCTTTGGCAAACTTCAAACTAGGGCAGCCTGGGATACCTGCTTCAAAGCGCCTGCCGTAATCGATCATTTCCTGAGTTGGACCGCCGCCGCCGTCGCCGAAGCCGAAGTCCATCAGGAGATCTCTACTGACATCCTTCTGCTGGTAGCGTTTCCAGGCACCCATTACAAAGCGCGGCTCCAGGGTGGGGTTATATGTAGTCATCCAATCGGTTTCGATTTCTGAATAATTGATGGCACAGCCGAAATGAGTCAGTACGGTGCTGCCGTCCAGACCGCGCCAGCGGAAGGTGTCATAGGGGAACTTGTTGTACTCGTTCCAACCAATTTTTGTTGTGTAGAAGTAATCAATGCCGCACTTTTTGCAAATTTGGGGCAGGTTGGCAGAATAGCCGAATACATCGGGCAGCCATAGAATCTTATTGTCCACGCCGAACTCGTTCCTGAAAAATCGCTTGCCGTAGAGGAACTGACGGACGAGAGATTCACCACCGGTCAGGTTGGTATCGGCCTCCACATACATACCACCCTCAGGCTCCCACCGACCTTCAGCAATACGTTCCTTGACCTGGGCATAAATTTCCGGGTCATCTTGCTTTACAAACTCATAAAGAACAGGCTGAGATGACATAAAGAAGTAGTCAGGATTATTATCCATAAGACGGAGGGTAGTGGCAAAGGAACGCACAGCCTTCGTGCGGGAGACCCGATAAGTCCACTGCCAAGCAACGTCAATATGGGTGTGACCGATGGACCAGAGCATAGGCTCACTGCCGGAACGCATGGTTCCGTAAAGCTCCTTATGTAGATATTCGTCGGCTTCCGCAACGGAAGTCTTGAATTCTGCAGATTCCGCAGCCTCACCGAAGGCAATAATGCTTATGGCACGGTTCAGCTTACTGACAATTTCAATACGTTCGGTTGAGTCGCTGCTCATGAGACTGGCAGCCTGAATGGGCACTGTAAGGCTCTGGTAAAGCTCATAAACGTCAGGCCGGAGAATCTGGAGCTTTGCCGACATGGTCATCTGTCCGGCAAAGTAGGTAAGGTCGGAATATACCTTTATGGCAATATCCAGCACCTCTCCGCCTTTGGCATTTTTCATAAGAAGGTGCTTTCTGTGATTGCTGTCCAGTCCGGATACACACTTACCGTTCACGTACAGCTGAGCCTGAGGATGACCCCAATGCCAATCGGTATTAATGGTATATGGGAAAACAGCATACCATATATCTTCCCCTCTGTATTCTTCGGGTACGGTCACGGTCTGACAGAACCAGGCGAATTGATCCGGTTCTCCCCAAAGGGTCTTACCGGCCTCAAAGCCTGTCCAGGGCAGGGTGTCATTGAGCTCGGAGTACTCAATATCACCAATCAAAAATCGGAAATCGCCGGTTTGCAGCTCGTTGCGAACCACGTATTCATTGTGAAGGATGCGCAGCAGACTTTGGATCCTCACAGGGAACATATAGCGTTCGCCGTTCTTATCCACAAAATCTCTATCAAAATGAAACATAAAATCCTCCTTGTTTATTTATCGGATCATCATTATAATAATAAGATTGATTCTAATTTTGGTCGGTTTGTTATATCATAAAATATCTTTGTTCTATGGAAACCGAAGACTCCCCAGGAAACCGAAGGCTTCCCATGTCCCAGAAAGAGAAGCAATTTTCAATGCTCCGAAATCTGCCCATATATTAACAGAGCCTTTGGGAAAAGTCAATTGATATATCAAACAATTCAAACAATATGTCAATTAGTACAAAATAAGAGGTCGATTTTAGTTAAATATACCATATTGGAAAATTGATATGCGCGTGCTATACTCATATTCGGTTGTTGGATACGCAGTGCATGATGTTTCCAATATAAGATAGGTGGAAGACGATATGGAAAAAGTTTATAACTATCTCCGCGTGTATAATGATCTTAAGGAGGCAATTCTTTCAAATCATTACAAAAACGGAGAAAAGCTTCCAACAGAGGAAGCACTGCAGAAACGCTATGACATCAGCCGGATCACTGCCAAAAAAGCCATGGAGCTTCTGGCGGATGACGGTCTGGTAGAGCGATTCCCGGGAAAAGGCAGCTTTGCCAGAAGGCCAGAAAAGGCAACCGAGAAGAAAATACATACCAATATATCAAATAAGATTATTGGCGTAGTGATGAGCGACTTTGGCGCAGACTTCGGCCAGAAGTTTCTTAAGGGCGTGGCTGCCGAGGCAAACAGTCAAGGCTGCTGCCTAATGACCGCTGTATGCTTCTCTACTCAGGAGGAAGAGTGCGTACTGATTGAAAGATTAATCAGTAACGGTGCCAAGGGTATAATTGTAATGCCGGTTCATACTAGTTCCGGTATGAATACCGGCATCATCACTCGGGCGATGGATGGCTTTCCAATCGTACTTGCTGACCGTTATCTGGAAGGAATTTCCCTCCCTTATGTAGGAAGCAATCATGTGGACGGTGCGTTTAAGGCTACAGAATATCTTTTCAGTTTGGGTCATAAATACATAGGTTTGGTGTCGCCTCCACCCTCAACCACGGCCATTGCAGAAAGGGAAAGCGGATATATGAGAGCTTACGCAATGACCAAGTATCGCGTACATCCGGAATATATGGTGCCGGATATTATAAGCTGTCTACCTAATAATGGTACATCTGAGAATGTGCGTAGAGACATAGAGCACATGAAACAGTTTTATAGGGACAATCCCTCTGTTACTGCTCTGTTATGTATTGATTACCACGTTATGAAAATCTGTGAGTCCGCAGCTCATGAGGTTGGCATCAGAATACCAGAGGATTTAAGCCTTGTCTGCTTTGATGCGCCCAATGACGGTTTTGCAGAATATGAATATACCCACATAGGCCAGCAGGAAAACATTATCGGAGAGAGAGCGGTTCAAATGCTCCTCGATGTGATCAATGGTAACTGTGAGCCCAAACGTGTGGAAATTTCCACCGAGCTCTGCATAGGAATGTCGACCGACAAGCCGAAAGGATGAAATCGGCAAA
This sequence comes from Bacillota bacterium, assembly GCA_023409735.1. GTDB lineage: Bacteria > Bacillota > Clostridia > Acetivibrionales > DTU013 > JAEYRB01. The sequence continues at coordinate 14,199 of JAEYRB010000056.1, forward strand.
ACGGCAGGGCAGGGAAGTTCTTTAAGGCAAACACAGAGAAAATCTGTTTGCAATATACATCTTAAGGAGGAACAAAAATGAAGAAACTTTTATGCCTGCTTTTGGCCGTTGTTATGGTCTTGGGACTCATGACCGGCTGCGGAAAGACCGCAAGCGAACCTGAGACTGTAGCAGAACCAACAACTACAGAACCTGTAGTGGCAGAAACCACCGTTGACTCCAATACAGCACCTGATCTCAATGGTAAGACCATCACCATCATGACCACCGAGACATGGGTTCCCGGCCTGAGCCTTTCCGATATTCTACCCCGTTTTAAACAGATCGAAGAGCGCACCGGCTGTACCATCATTTGGGAGACCGTCGCTACCGACTATGAGACCGTTCTTCAGACCCGCCTGACCGGCGATGCATCTGATTGCCCTGACATCGTTCTCCTTGGCGGTACCAATATGGTTCAGCTTGCCAAGTACATTGACGAAGATCTGCTCTACGATGTAACCAAGGCTTTTGACGTTTGTCCCAACATAAAGAAATTCTGGGAAGAAGACCGCTCAGATCTAAAGGGTACATTTACCTATACTGATGGCGGCATCTACAACCTGCTTGCCAACGTGTATGACACCACAGACGGCCAGGCTAAGAACGTTTCCATCAATGGCGACAACGCTCTCTGGTATCGCGCTGACATCGCAAAGGAACTGGGCTTCGAGTCCTACCCAACCACCATGGCTGAGCTGCATGATCTGCTAGCTGCTGTCCACAAGAAGTACCCCAATATGGTTCCAATGCACATGTGGGACTGGAGCTGCTGGGAATCTGCCCGCGTGTTCACCTCTGCCTACGGTCTGCACTTCAACAACGAACAGGCTGGCAACTTCTTCTATGCTGATAAGGACGGCAAGGTTCAGTATGAACCTGCTCTTGAAGCAGCCAATGAATGGCTCACCGAAATGAACAAGTGGTATGAGGAAGGCCTGATCGTTGTCGGCTCTTCTGAAGACCAGAAGATCGGCGCTGCCGCTACCGGCGTGTCCTTCTCCGGATTCTACTCTGGTGTTACCAGTCAATGTGAGGCACAGCTGAAGGAAACTAACCCTGATGCATACTTTTTGTACATGCCCTTCCCAACTGCTGAAGGCCATGAGCTGACCTTCATGGGTCGTTCCGCATACGGCAACTCCTATGCTGTTCTCGACAACGGTGACGAGGATCAGTCTCGCGCAGCACTTCAATTCCTGGATTATGCATTCTACTCTGACTACGGCAAATACTCCGAGAAGGCTGGTGTTGAGGGCGAAGGTTGGAGCTTTGGTGTAAACGGCGAGTTTGTTCCCAATGAGGACTATGTCCGCGCACTTCTGAACAAGGAAGCTGTCCTGCAAGAATCCGGTGCAAATATCCACTTCAATGCACCAACTGTTTCTTCCTACGAAGTAAACAAAACATGGGAAGATGTTAATGCAGCTGTTAAGGCCGAGATGGGCTATGTCGATCCTATGAACGAAGAACAGCTTGCCAACTGGAAAGAAATCAATGCCATCAATACTGCTGCATACTGCCCTTACTTCCCCAGCTTCTACATGACCGCTGAAGATCTGGATACTCTTAATAGCCTGAGCGCTGACTTGAGTACCTTCACTGATGAAATGCTTGAGAAGTACATCCTTGGCACTTCTGATCTGGCAAACTTCAAGACAGAATTTGTCGATGTTCTTTACAATCAGCTCCATCTGCAGGAGATCCTTGACATCTACCAGAAATACTATGATGTCTATCTTGCAAATTCTTGAGAATAAAAACTGTACTTAATTTTAGGAGGCATACGGCTAAACCGTGTGCCTCCTGATTTAAAAATGTTGGTGAGTGGAGCTGATCCGTTGGCTGATACATAGGAAATATCCTCCACTGAGCAAATCCCTGGCAGGGTTTTTTCAGTGGATGGCATTTTCTTCACTAACATAAATGACACACCGAGCAACGGATTTATTATCCCGAGAGAAGGAGAGCGAAGAATGAGTCTTTTGCAGAAAATAGAAAATGTTGGACGGCTGCCGAATAAGTCAAGGACAATGAGCCCGTTAGGCAAGAGGATCAGACATGACTGGCAGCTTATCTTGATTGCACTGCCGGCAGTACTACTACTGTTAATATTCAGTTATGGCCCCATGTCTGGTATCTTGTATGCATTTCAGAAGGTAAGTCTGAGAAGATCCTTTTGGACCAATGAGTGGGTTGGCCTTAAATGGTTTAAGGAGTTTTTTAACAGCATTTATTGTGCCCGTGTAATCAAAAACACCTTTATTCTTAATTTCTGGTCTCTGGTTGCAGGTACCTCTGTGGAAATCGGGCTTGCTATTGTTTTTAATGAGGTTAAAAACGGAAGGTTCAAAAAGATTACCCAGTCCTGCACCTATTTTCCTAACTTCGTTTCAACTACTGTTGTCGTCGGCATGATGATCAGTATGCTCAATCCCACCAACGGAGTTCTGAGCATTATTCTCCAGAATGTGTTTGGTATGGGAGCCGTTGATATGTTTGTTGAGCCCGGGTTCTTCCGTCCACTGTATGTTATTTCCGGTATGTGGCAAGGTGCCGGCTGGGGTTCTATCATCTATCTGGGAGCTATTAACGGCATTGATCCGACTCTGTATGAAGCGGCTACTATGGACGGTTGTGGAAGACTTAAGCGGATCTGGCACATTGTTCTGCCCTGTATGAAAGATGTAATCGTGGTTTGCCTCATTATGCACATCGGTTCCATGCTTTCACTTGGCTCTAGTAAAATTCTTCTTATGTATACGGCAAGTACCTATGAGACTGCCGACGTAATTTCAACCTTTGTCTACCGTTACGGCCTTGGATCTGCGGAATACGGCTATGGTGCTGCGGTGGGACTTTTCAACTCTATTGTGAACCTGGTTCTTCTTATTACCGCTAATACGGCATGCAAGAAGCTTACCGAGTCATCCATGTTCTGATAAGGAGGATACCATGAAAATAAAAAGTAAAGAAGATCGAATTGTTGATGTGTGCTCAATTGTCCTTGTTACCCTGTACGCCTCCTTCTGCATTTATCCCATTATCTATTGCCTCAGCATGTCTCTTTCGGGAACGGATGCTATTATTCGCTCCTCTGTGAGGCTGCTCCCTCAGGGACTGAACCTGGACTCCTACAAGCTGGTTCTGAATAACGCAAAGTTCTTTATGTATTTCAAGAACGCAGTGTCCTATACCGTGATCGGAACCCTAATTAGCTTGGCTGCCAACCTCACCCTTGGCTATGTTATGTCTCGTAAGAATTTCGTTTTCAAGAAAGCACTTACCGTATATATTTTGATCCCTATGATGTTTGGCGGTGGACTGATTCCAACATTCCTGCTCATTAAGTCACTACACATGTACAATACGATTTGGGCTTTGGTGCTGCCCGGTGCGGTAAGTATCTGGAATGCAATTCTGGCTAAGACGTTCTTTCAATCCACTATCCCCATCGATGTTATCGAGTCTGCCATAATTGACGGTGCCAGCGATTGGAAGATCTTCATGAGAATCGTGCTGCCTCTGTCCACAACAATAATTGCAATTCTGTCACTGTATGCAGCAGTCGGCATATGGAATGATTACTTTACTGCTCTGATTTATATCAAGGATGAATCACTCAAACCCCTGCAGCTTTATCTCAAGGAGGTTCTTTCCAACTCTGCCAACGTTTCCACATCCTTGAGTGCCATGCTGGATCCCAAGGATTATGCAGCCAACTATGTGAATACAACGAGAATCAAGTATGTCTTGATTATCGTTTCTACTCTGCCTATCATGATCGTTTATCCCTTTATCCAGAAGTATTTTGTCAAGGGTGTTATGCTTGGATCAGTAAAAGGCTAATATTTAGCAAACAATGTTTCCGTAGCCCGGAAATAATAATCGACAGCTTCCGCATTTGCGGAAGCTTTTGTTTTTGTTAGAAAAACTCCCAAGCCCCTTGTGCAGAAATGTGAATTTCTATAACAGCGTATCAGCTGGTACTTATTATTTTTTCGATTTGGACTGATGAGTTTTCTCATTAGGTTTCAAATCTTTTTCATTTACGCCTAAAATATGAACCTCAGGTTTTCTAGTAAGCTCTGTAACATGATATTGGAACATTTAACTTACAGTTATTGTCTAAAAAAATGAATAAAGTAAAGGGGATATGTAAATGGCAAAGATACATAAATCACTAACCTTAGTTTTGATTACTGGTTTTTTAATAACATTAATAGGTTGCACTTCAGGTGATTTTCCCGTTAGTACCATTGGTTTGCATGATAAATCTGCCGAGAATAATGCCGGCAATGTTAATAAAGTTAATCAGGCTTCTTTAAACTCAATGAGTAGTCAGCAGGTTTCCAGTGCTCAAAATAATAATAACGATACTTCGGGGACAAATAAGCCTGAGATTGTAGACAATTTAAAAAGTATTGAAATTGAAAACATGAATGATGAAGAGAACTCAAAAGTAACCATCAATCTGCCTGAAAACTGGTATGCGAAGGAATTTGTTTTTAATAAGGATCCAAACTTCGAATATAACACAGGGAAGAACAAGCAAACCAAAAAGGTACACAGCTTTGAACTCTATAACTCGTTGAATATGGATAAATTCAATCAATATGGAATCAAAGGACTTGCAGGAGAGTTCTATGTACAAAGCTATTATAGAGATGAGCCTGAAAGCTCCCGCTTTCCAAACCATTCAGAGGTTAAGTCCAGAGTATATTCGGGGGAGATGGTATTGGGTGAGGGGGAGATATTCATTCTTGACTGTGACCTCCCAAGAGAATTGCGAACTGAAAAATACTCCACTTATGATATGGTATACGTATGGATTCCGATAAAGAATGAAGCTTTGGCGTATAACATGTCAATTTGCGTACCGTTAGGTGAAAAAGTCGATGAGTATATTGAAATGGTAAAGAAGATGCTTAACGCAGACAATCAAACATACCTAGTTCAAGAGGATATTGAATGGATAACAATGCAGGGCGGCTTGGGTATCACTACAAAGGTTTTGTTCGCTGGTCATGATGATGAAAAGATTAATAGAATTATTTCAATGATTAATTCTGGTGCAGGAAAAATGGAATCTACCGAAGCCGAGATTAATGTAATTCATTCAAGAGCAAGACCTATTGGCATCTGTTTTCAATTAAAAGATGAGAATAAGGCATACGTTTGGACTGACTATTCTACGAAAGCCTTTGAGAATGGATGGTCGGCAACTACGCTTAATGACAGGTTTATACTGGATATTCAGAACGGCGGTAAGGATGAATACTACACGATTTTTTCCAAAGATGTAGCAAAATATCTTAGTGAAGGCTGGAAAGATGATATGCCGATGGTCAACAAAATAAGTGTAAACTCTGGATCAGACAAAAATGGAGAGCAGAACGTCATTAGGGATGGCGATAAAGCTATTGTGGATGGAGACGGCTGTACTTCGAAAGAAGTAGTAATTCATTTGAGGCGAAATGGCGAACCCAAGGAAGATTATATTATCGGGAAGGCTATCCCAGAGTTTGGTAAATGGCAATGGAGCGGGTTAATAACAAGACAGTTCCAAGCTCTGGATGGTAAGAAAGTCACCTTGGCAAAAGACCTCTATGACATTGTAGCAGTCGAGGATGGTGCGGGGATAGGTATTTGTGGAGTTATAGATTTAAGGGAAGGAATTGAAGGTAACTCTCATGAAAATTAAGATGAAAATTATTATCTGCCTGTCAGTACTATTAATATCACTTTTAATATTAATTTCTAATTCTGGTCTATTCTATGATAGAATTACAGATTTGAATTACAATAAACTTATTAGCGAACTTAAATCACAAGGATACAACGTTGACGAAATCAAGCAGTCTGAAAATGAAACCAAGTTTACTTTATTTTTGGTTTATCCAAAATATATTGACATAAACGGAGAAAGAATATCTGTCTATGAGTTTCCTGATGTGAGTACTGCCGATTCTCAAGCAAATACGATTTCCGTAGATGGATTTTCAATAGGAAATGCGATGATTGATTGGATTGATAAGCCCCATTTTTATAAGCAAGGGAAATTGATCGTTGGATATGTCGGGAGCGATAATCTAATATTGAAAGGTCTAAAGAGAATTCTTGGTGAACCTATTACAAAGTGATTAGAATAATTGGCATTTCCCGTATTTGTTGTAATCTTATCAAAGAAATTCTTGAAAGCAGGGAATATCCGGTCAAATGCCTTTTAATATGCCGGCTTTTGGTAGAATTAAACAAATAATGAGTTGGTGTAGTGCTGCCAAAATGCCGGTAACACAAGTCAGAGATGCTGAAGGAGAGCAATGATGGAGAAAATTGAGCTATCAAAGGAACAAAGGAAAAGGGCTGTCCAGGACATAAGGGAGTACTTTGCCAGTGAAAAGGATGAGGAAATGGGTAATCTGGCGGCTGAGATAATGCTGGACTTCATTATTGAGAAAATAGGTCCTTACATATATAATCAGGCAATTACCGATGCTCAGAAATACATGAGTGATAAGATAGATGATATGTATGGATTGATGGCTTGACTGAATCAAAATTGCTTTGGAGGTGGTCAAGTGCCTAATAAACATAACAATTATGATGAAATCAAAAGCAAAATCAGGAAGCTAAAGAAGCTTGAGATAAAAATTCCATTTCCTTATACTGAATATTCGGAGGGCAAACAGAGCTTATTGATGAAAGTAAATAGTATAGGCCTTGTTTGGGATGAATTTTTTGACCTTCATGAGGAATACAAGGGAAAGGCAAAATACTCAATTTGTAAATTAGCCGAGATGAATAAAGAAGAGTTCAGAAATGTTATGAACGAGTTCTTTTTTCATATATATTATAGATTCTATAAAGAAAATGGTATAGTAAACATATATTTATATGATCCGGATATACTCGCTCAGATGGGGCTTCCCATTGATGCCGGTAGTAATGAAATAAAGAAAAAATTCCGTGAACTTGCTAAAAAATATCATCCCGATACCGGAGGAGATAGTGAAAAGTTTATCGAGTTAATGGAGAATTATAGAAAACTAATTGATTAATGCAATTTGTAATATATGTGGTATTAATGTAAAGCAGGTATATGCTTAATATATTTCGCAAATGGCGGTATCGCTTTAACGAAAGGTGATTTTTTGTGAGTAAATTTAAGCTTATTTGTTTTGATTTAGATGATACATTAATAAGTGAGATCCATTCCGTCATGCTACCGTGTATTTTAAATGGTAAAGGAAGGGAACACGCCATAATTCAAGAACGTGAAGAGAATGGACAGATAGACTACAAAACAGCAGATTATCATAGGGCGGGATTACTAATAGGGCTTGAAGAAGATAAAATAGCCCAATTATTTTTGAAGCTAGCAAAGCCTCTGAAAAATATTAAAAATGTAGTTTCATTATTACATAAACAAAACATGAAATGTATTGTTATTACAGTTGGTCCAAGACAGGTAGCTAAGGTGGTTTGTGATATTTGGGGCTCACTTTCTATAGATTTGCTCAAATTTTTATTGACAGTATCTAGTATTTGTGTAATAATACCTGAAAAGTGAGTATGCCTAGCAGTGTTGCAAGCAGCATAGGGACAGACGAATGTCCTACACGCAGTATTTTATGCCCTGCGGAGTCACTCTAAAGAGTGATCCTGCGGGGTTTTTATATTTAATGGCGTTGGCCGAAGGACTACAGCAAAAAGGCGAGAGAGGCTCGATGCCCCCGAGACTTTTATTAATGGCGTTGGCCGAAGGACTACAGCAAAAAGGCGAGAGGGGCTCGATGCCCCCGAGACTTTTATTATGCGAGATGAGGTGGTCAATATGAAAAGAGAATTTCCAATACTAGAGTTTGACAACAATGTGAATGCAGTTATTGAACCCCAAAAAATATATCAAAAAATAGATATGCCCCAAAACGTTGTTATCTGCTTTTTCAATGATGTAATTGAAAGACTGAAAAATGAAGGAAAGCTAAAGCTTGTCACTAATAGTAAATCCGAAATAGGCTTGCTTCCGATATATGAAATACTATTTAATGATAGAAGGATAGCGGTGTTTCATCCCGGCATCGGTGCACCTCTTTGTGCAGGAATGATGGAAGAGATAATTGCCTATGGGGGTCAGAAATTCATCGCTTGTGGTGGTGCTGGTGTTCTTAACAAGGATATTGCAGTTGGTCATATAATTGTTCCTACAGCAGCAGTCAGAGATGAAGGGACATCTTACCATTATCTGCCGCCAAGCAGGGAGGTTCAGGTTAATCCAGCTGCGATAGAGGCAATAGAGTATGTCCTAATAAAGCATAATTGCAAATACCTGTTGGCGAAGACATGGACTACAGATGCATTTTTTCGTGAGACTGTGGACAAGGTCAGTGCGAGGAGAGCAGAAGGGTGCCTGACTGTTGAAATGGAGTGTGCAGCATTTTGTGCGGTGGCAGATTTCAGAGGTGTTACTTTTGGACAGATATTATATGGCGGAGACGATGTAAGCTGTGAGGAATGGGATTCAAGATGCTGGAATGATAGAACTGATGTAAGAGAGCTTATTTTTGAGCTTGCGGCTGAAGCATGTTTGAACTTGTAGGAGAGAAGCTCAGTAAACATTAACCCTAGATTTAGACAGATGTTAGTGGCGAGAGCTATCGCAGTCAATCTAAAGAGTGTATATACGAGCTCTATGCAACTGCAAGCGAAATTTACTGTAAAGCATTTCGATCAACGGAAGTACGGATAGTAAGCATGCTGATGAATTTAGGATAGCAAGGTGTCATATAGCTAGGGCATGAAATAATGATAGTGTTAACAAACTTATGAAAAACTCAATTTGGTGAGATTAGGAAAAGAGTCTGGAATTTGAATGATTAAAATGGAGGGGTAAGACATGATTCGTTTACTAAGTGGAGAGGATAAACAGATCGTTTTGGAGTATATTGAAAGAAATGAGATAGAAACATCATTTCTGTATGGTAATGTTATTGATTATGGAATAGATAACAGAAAAGAGTTCAGAAGATGTGCTGATTATTTTGGCTTTTTCAGTGATGGCAGGCTTACAGGTATTCTTCCATTTTACAATCTTGGCAGCTGCATCCCCCATTACGAGCAAACGGAGGCTCTTGATGCGTTTGTGCAGTTGATGAAGGAAAGAAGCTTTGAGTTCCTGTTGGGAATGGAAAGAATAATTAGACCCATCTACAATGAAATTAGTGGTTTTAAGGATATTGTTGAATGTAACGAAAGCAGTTATTTCATTAATAAAAGCTTCAGACCATATGTAATAGACGGCCTTGAATTCTTTGATCCAAGACAAAAAAGTGATGATAAAGAAGTCATTGACTTCATTATACAGATGAGAAACAGGGGCTTTCATGAAGCTGTAGATGCAGAGCAGGTTACAAGGTCGCTTGTTCCGGCTAATCCGGAGGAGGATGTGGTCATAGCTGTTAAGGATGGAAAAATGGTGGCATACGCAGCTATACAAACGTATACAAGGACCTTAAATCAGATCGGTTCTGTCTATACGGCAGAAGAGGAGCGGGGTAAGGGATATTGCAAGGCAGTAGTTTCCGAACTATGCAAAAAAATATTATTGAAGAATAAACTGCCGACACTTTTTGCAAGAAATAATAATATACCTGCTGTTAAGGCATATACAGCGCTTGGGTTCGAGCGCTTTGATGACTATCTGTTTATAAAGTTCAAAATGATTTGTAATTCGAAGATAACTAACTGTGGTTAGAAACGAATTGATAATAGCACTACTGTTTAAGAGTGTTTTAAAGAATAATTGTACTGATGTTTATGTGCCTGAATAGATAATTATATTAATTTTATGTGTGACGAGTGGGCAATTGCATTGCTTGACTTGTGTCCATAAAGAAATTACTATAATGTTGTTTTTTAATGTATAAGCATTTATATGTGCTTGAATTAACCGTAAACCTTTAGGCATAGCATTTATAAGGCTTTATTGGTGCTTTATTCTGTGATAGTTAAGGCAGCTTGTGAAAAATTAATATAATTAGCTACAGTAGGGGGAGTGGTATAAGTGTCAGATTTAGTATTAATTGAGCCAACAAAGGAATTAGAAACAGCAGCAATGCAATATAGAAATGAATATATAGAGCATGGTGAAGGTCATATTAATGGAAGCTGTGGCCTTATTCACTTTTCTAATTATGATGAATGGCTGCAGAGGGTAGTTTTAGCTCATAATAAGGCTACTTCATGGATAAACGTGCCGGCTACAACATATTTCGCTGTTCGAAAAACAGATAAAAAGATAGTAGGTTCTATTCAACTGCGACATGAGCTTGACGATGATCTAAGAAAGCGCGGCGGTCATATCGGGTATGGAATTTGTCCATCTGAGCGTAACAAGGGCTATGGAACAGAGCAGCTGTCTTTAGTACTTGAAAAGGCCAGGGAGTTGCACATTCCGAGGGTAATGATCACATGCGACCAAACCAACATAGCGTCTGCCACCGTTGCGATAAAAAATGGCGGAAAGCTGGAATGGGAGGGTTACGACGAAGAGGACGGGTACATTAAGATATTCTGGATAGAACTGATTTAATTAGTGGGTGCATTTGCGTCGTACTATTTTCAGGCCACGCAGACATGATATATTATAGATGTAGCTAGTAGTGAGCCACCATTATCGTGCTGCTAAATTACTTTAAGGTTATATCGCAAATGCAAATTGATAGCTTTACCGGCTATCGGTATTATTCAGCGAGCTAATGCCAAGGGTTAACCGAATCCTTATTTCATTTCATGTCAAGAAAAGATAATTACCGACAGTGTTTTACACGAAAGTCCCCACTTTATATTCATATATTGCTAATGTTTGCAATATACTTAATTTGGAAGTATAATGAAGTAGATATTTATATATTTTCAGGTGGTGGTGTCGTGGAGTATATGACGATTAAAGAAGCCGGTGAAAAATGGGGGCTTGGAATCCGGGTTGTGACGCTGTACTGTACAGAGGGCAGAATACGCGGTGCTGTAAAGAAGGGCAACCTGTGGCTTGTTCCCAAAGATGCTGTTAAGCCGGAGGATAGAAGACGAAAAAGAGCCTCTGTTCAAGTAGAAAAGGAACCGGCAATGCCTGTAGATATGTATGATTTATATCAACAAAGAAAGCAAGGAGGACCATGGCCTTTTAAATCGCTGTATGAAAACAAAGAGCTGTTTATTAAGATCATTAAGCACTTTCCGTATCCTATGCACATATGCGCACCAGACGGTACGATGCTTCTTGCAAATGAAGATTATTTAAAGTTTGCTAAAATATCTAATCCCGACAAACTATATAATAAGCATAACATTTTGCTCAATCCCAACCTTGAAAGATGGGGAGTAAAGGATTTTATTATGCAGGCATTTCAGGGAGAAGTCGCTCATTTATATGATGTCAAAGTACCGTATCAGGAAATTATTGAGCGGCTGGGAGACCACAAGGAATTAGTATGTAAAAGACTGTTCCACAACATTACCTCTTTGCCTATATACGACAACAGTAATCAATTGATATATATTGTGTTTATTTTTGTCACATCCAGGTCTTATGAGGACAGAGACGAAATCATAAAAGGAAAAGAATACATAGACGACCACTGGAAAGAAGAATTTGACATAGATAAGCTTGCCGGTATCGTTCACATGAGCAGATATCACTATACACGCTTATTTAAACAACATACGGGTATGTCGCCCAATAACTATTATCAAGAGGTAAAGCTAAACAAGCTTAAGGAAAAGCTGTGTGATACAAATCTCTCCATAACCCAGGCCTTTGAGGAATGTGGTGTTAGCTATAAAAATTGGCGAAGAAATTTAAAGAAAAGATAGGCATGACTCCTTCCAAATATCAAGCAACAATGATGCAAAAATAAAAAATGATTAAGGTGGCTTCCGAATGTAGTTGTTCGGAGGCCTTTTTTTGTATGCAAAATAGCAATAATGACCGTAAATATAGCACTCAATTGACTATCTTGCTTGTAATTATTTACATATAATTAAACCGCAGAGGGTGTTGCCTACCTCTCTTATTGAGAATGTACCATACCCTATAGCATATTTTAACAGGATGGGAATCTGGCGTTTTACAATACCTTATCGAAAGAAGCGGGTCTGTATACCGTTGATTTGTCAAAGAGTTAACACAGTAATTTATACCGTAGTACTGATGAATGCCATCAGATCCTTGACACTGCGGAGAATATATTCACAGGCAAAACAGCTTTTTAACAGGGTTGTCCGATCTATTGGAACTATCATATGTTAAATAACGAGCAGGCAAGCATCTGAAGTGCCAGTTTGAAGATGTGTCAACACCGATATCTGATTACGATAAGGTAATAGCTGATATCGCAGCTTCAAATATCGGATATGCACCGGGAGACAGCGCAGCTGCGGTAACACAAAATGTGATTCTGACAACCACGGGAGCAATATATGGATCAAGTATCACATGGACATCAAGCAATACAGCAGCTATAAGCGACAGCGGTGTTGTTACACGTCCCGACTTTGCAAGCGGAGATGCGGCTGTAACCTTAACTGCAACAGTATTTAACAATGGAGAAAGCAGTACAATAAGCTTTGACTTGATTGTCTTGAAGCTGCTGCAAATAATTTATACAATAACCTATGATAAAAATGGCGGCGATACTGAAGCAAGCCCCGCTGTGAAAGAGGTAATCTCAGGTGGCAATGCAGGTGCGCTGCCAACGGCTCCTACAAGATCAGGCTACACCTTCAATGGCTGGAATACGTAAGCGGACGGAAACGGCACAGCCTTTACTGCAGCTACGGCAGTCACCGGTTCTATTACAGTGTATGCTCAATGGAGCAGAAGCAGTTCCGGCGGAGACGGAGGTTCATCAGGTGGAGGCGGAGGATTAATTATTCCTGTGGAGGCGCCAAAGACGGAAATAAATGTTATAGGAAATATAGTAACTGCTACCACAACGGTTACAGCTGCCGTAGACAGCAGAGGCAACGCAGCGGCCACAGTCAGCCGAGAGCAGTTAAACGACGCCATTGGAAAAGCAACAGAGGAAGCAAAAAAGCAAGGAGAGGGAACATCAGCCGGGGTTGAAATCAATGTGAAAGCATCCGAAGAGGCTGCAAGCATAGAAATAAACATTCCTAAAGAGGCTGTGAGCCGGGCTTCGGAAGCCGGGCTTGATGCATTGACAATATCCTCACCTATTGCCTCGATTACCTTTGACGCTAACATTCTCTCCGCACTTTCGGAGGAAGCGGCAGGTGACTTTAAAATTACCGCAGCCAGATTAGAAGCATCCTCTCTTTCCCCTGAAGCACAGCAGACGGTGGGCGATAGACCGGTATTCGACTTCAGTGTTACCAGCGGTGACAAGACCATATCACAGTTTGGAGGCAAGGTATCAGTATCCGTGCCCTATACCCCGAAGGAGGGCGAGGATATAAACGCCATCGTCATCTACTATATCAATGATTCAGGCGAGCTCGAAGTAGTAAGCAATTGTATATATGACCTGGTAACCGGAAGGGTGACCTTCACAACAAGACATTTCTCACGGTATGCGGTGGGCTATAACAATGTGAGATTCAAGGATGTGGCTGAAAGCGCATGGTACAGCAAGGCTATAGGCTTTATCGCAGCAAGAGAGATCACTGCAGGAACCGGAGAAGGCAATTTCAGCCCGGACGCAAAGCTGACCCGAGGACAGTTCATTGTTATGCTGATGAAGGCATATAGCATAGCCCCGGATACAAACCCAAAAGATAATTTTGCGGATGCCGGAGCCACCTATTATACCGGCTATCTGGCGGCAGCAAAACGCTTAAGCATATCCAACGGTATTGGCAACAATATGTTTGCACCGGATAAGGAGATCACTCGTCAAGAAATGTTCGCCCTTCTGTACAATGCACTAAAGGTTATTGGAAGGCTGCCCAAAGGGTCAGATGGCAAGCATTTATCAACCTTTACCGATACAAAGAACATTGCCTCCTGGGCCAAAGAAGCCATGACGCTTCTGATCGAAACAGGAACCATCAGCGGAAACGGAGGCAAACTCTCTCCAACGAGTACAACTACCAGAGCGGAGATGGCGCAGGTGCTTTATAACCTGTTGTCAAAATAAACCGGTGAGTATGCTGACGGCGTAATTGTAGCTTAAATATGGATTGATGACCATAGAAGCAAGCAGTAGTACAAATGGAATAAATGTTATTAAAGAGGATGATGCAGACATAGTCAATTGTCTGCATCATCCTTTACATATTGCGTTGACCGAAGGTCTACAGCAAAAAGGGCGAGAGGGTTCGATGCCCCCGAGACTTATTCTGGATAGAACTGATTTAATTAGTGGGGGCATTTGTGTCGTAATATTTTCAAGCTACGCAGATATGGTATATTATAGATGTAGATAGTAGTGAGCCACCATTATCGTGTTGCTAAAATGTTTAAGGTTAAATCGCAAATGCCTTTAGTAAAATATATGTTGACTCTCCTGTTAGGGAAGGGTTTATTATCAAATTGAGGACCTCAAATAATGTGCGCATAGGTGATTGAAATTTTCAAGATCGGAGACTTTGCACGACTAAACCGGGTTACAGTAAAAACCCTAAGACACTACGATAGCCTTGGACTATTACGGCCGGAAAAAATAGATAGCTTTACCGGCTATCGGTATTATTCAGCGACCCAGATGCCAAGGGTGAACCGAATCCTTGTATTAAAGGATGTTGGATTCTCTCTTGAGGAAATTGCTTTAATACTCAATAAGAACTTGAACTCAGAACAGGTTCAAACGCTTCTGGAACTAAAGCATATTGAGATTACTGAAAAAATTTCGGATGAACAGGAACGGCTATCACGAGTGGAAAATTTGATGAAAATATGTAAACAGGAGGCATTTAGCATGAACTATGATATCGTATTAAAAAATATTGAGCCAATACGGGTTGCAGCATTAAGAGACACTATTCCCAGCTATAGTGAGCAGGGACATCTATGGAAAGAGCTTGCAGAGCATATAAATAAGCACAATGCAAAGATCATTCCGCCATGCATGGTCATATACCATGAAGCAGGCTATAAGGAAGAATTGGTAGATGCTGAGGTTATTGAGCCAATTGTTGGAGAGCTGCCTGAGACTGAACGCATTAAGGTTAAGCTGCTTGCTGGCGTGAAGGAGATGGCAGCAGTTGTTCACAAGGGCCCCTTCCAAACACTTAATATGGCTTACAGTGCCATAAGCAAGTGGATTGAGGACAATGGCTATGAGATTGTCGGATCAGTATGAGAGCTTTATCTGAAAGGCGATTGGCTGACTGACGACCCAAATGAATATATTACCGAAATTCAGTTCCCGGTACGTAAAATAAGCGCCTAACAGGCATTGACATGCCTTGCAGGGCTTTAGGACGTGACAAGGGGACGGGGGTTTGTCAACATCGGGTGACAACACCCATGTCCCCCTTGTCAGCTTCTGATCTAAGAAAGCGTGGCGGTCAAATAGGGTATGGCATTTGTCCATCAGAACGTAAAAAGGCTATGGAACAAAACAATTGTCCTTAGTATTGAAAAAATAGGTAATTGAACATTCCAAGGATTATGATCTTATGCGATAAAACCAACATAGCATCTGCCAGGGCTGCAATTAATAACGGCGGAAAGCTGGAATGGGAAGGCTACAACGAAGAAGATACGAATATAAGAATATTTTAGATTGACCCTATTTATTAGTAGGGGCATTAACACATACTTCCTTTTTGAATAGTATATATTGAGGGAAGTGTCAGTATGTACAGTATTGAAATTGATACAGGGAACAGAGTTCTTAAGCTGCTTAATGATAATTATCTTTTTAAGCAATATCCTGTTGCAGTAGGGAAAGCATCTACTCCAACACCCATAGGGCACTGGAGTATTACAATGAAGGGTTTATGGGGGGAGCAGTTCGGAGGACATTTTATGCAGCTTAGTGTACCTTGGGGAATTTATGGTATACACGGAACTGATAAACCTTGGTCTGTAGGGCAGGCTGTAAGCCATGGGTGTGTCCGTATGTATAATAGCGACGCTGCAGAATTATATTCGCTTGTTCCTGTTGGTACAGCTGTAAATATTTATTAACTAGTATTCTGCCTAGAATTTAACAGTTGTGAACATTAAGAAAAATTTTGAATCAACTAATTGAGATAGACTTGTAGAAATGACGAGTTCATGAATGTTAATAGTTTCACGACCCAGTGTAGCTATGTACTGTTTTTCCTTAAAAGGAGGACTATCTCAAAGCTTATTTTTACAAAGAAAAGCTTGTTTTTAGAGAAAAGCCTATTTTAGAAAAAAGCTTATTTCTATTAAACCACTATGATATTTATCCATAATGATTCTTCTCTAAGGAGCCTACTCCAGCCTTATAATGCTGCCTCCAAGGTATTCGGCTTCTTCAAAATCATGGGTTACAGCTATCACCGTTTTCGCTGGCTTTGAAAGGTTTGACAGGGGGACGGAGGAATTGACAGCTTGGGTCGAAGACACCTCTGCACCCATGGCACCCGTATTCTTATCAACTTTAGGTGACGACACCTCTGTCCTGCTGACACGCGTCCTACAGATACCCGCGCCTGTATCAGCCTGGGTTGACAACACCCCCGTCCCCTTGTCAACATTGTCACTTACATGTTTGAGCAGGTAATCCATCGCTAGCTTTTTTGTGGCGGCGTCCAGTCCCTTGAAAGCTTCGTCCAGAATTATGAGCTCCGGGTCATACAAAATTGCCCTGGCAATAGCAACTCGTCTTTTCATGCCACCACTTAGCTTAATGACAGGCTTATACATACTATCAGCAAGCCCGAGGTCGGTAAGGTGCTTTTCTATTTCGGCAATTGGTACGTTTTTGCCTGTTACCGCACGAATGTTAGATACAGCAGTGAAGCCCTCACAAAGACGGTCTTCCTGGAATACTGCACTGACCCTACCGGGAATGCCTGTTATTTCTCCACTGTCGGCACTCATTAACCCCATAAGAATATTCAGAAGAGTTGTTTTACCGCAGCCGGAGCTTCCCATTATGCAGGTGATCCTTCCACATGGGAAAACGGCACGTAAGTTTCTGAGAACAGTCTTATCGCCAAAGCTTTTATTCAGATTTGATATTTTAATATCGCTCATAGCTTCTCCAATCCGGCAAAGGCCTTCTTTAACAGCAACGTGAACAGCTTCTCGAATGACACGCTTAAGAGAACAATAATAACAGTCCAAGCAAAAAGGCTGCTTGTGTTGTAATAAATTTTTGATTCATAGAGCATTTCACCAATAGAACCGGTGGGTATTCCTATGATCTCCGCTGCGATTCCTGCTTTCCAGGACATCCCCAGGGCAACACTGCATGCTGATATCAAAAACGGTCTTAACTGAGGAAGGTAGATATATAAAAGCCTGCGACGCCAGGGAGTTCGGTAAAGCTGAGCCATTTCCAAAAGCTTGATGTCAGTGCTTTTTATGCCTTGAAGGACATTGGAATAAATTATAGGGAAAACCATAAGAAACGATATAAAAATTGAGAGCTCTGAAGAGGTTAGCCATATAAGACTGATTATAATAAATGAGGCCACAGGTACTGACTTGATAGTCAGTACATAGGGCCAAAGGAAGACTTCAATAATATGAAGTCTTCCGGCCAGAATCGCCAGTAGTGTGCCGCATACAAACCCTAGTATGAAGCCTGACACAATCCGCGAAAAGCTAAAGCCAATGGTTTGCCAGAAGCCTGCTTCAAGCCATATTGCCCCAAGTCTCTCTATGACCTTGAAGGGTGATACAAGGAGCAGGGACTGGTCAAGCAGCATGGAAGCTACTTGCCATAGCAGTATGGCAAATATTATTGCGGCAGTTCTCTGTAATAAGAGCCTATTTCTCATAATAGAAATCGTTATCCGGGAGCTTTCCGCCTACAGACTTGGGATTTAATCCTAACAGTACCTCATAATATCCGTTAACGGCTGTGCTCATCGCTTCTCCATCTATATATACTATGTTGCAGTTAGGTATTGCCTTTTGTGCAACAGCTGCTTTTACTATACCATATTTTTCGACAAGCTGCGCTGCTTCTGCTACATTTGTGTTTACATATTCAGTGGATGCCTTATACTCATTAAGAAATTTTGCAAGCTGCTGAGGGTACTTTTCTGCAAATTCTTTACGAACGAACAGACCTGCTGTAATAAACTTACTGCCGTTATTGAGAGAATCCCATACCTCTGTCAGGTTTACTGCAACACGAAGGTTTTCAAGCTTTGACTGTGCTACTGTAACATATGGCTGAGGCAGCATTGCAACAGCACTATCCTGAGATGCCATCAATGAAACTACTTCTGTGGGCTCACTTTTCCACTCAACCTTGACATCCTTTTCAATATCCATTCCAGCCTGTGAGAGCAGGTATGTAAGTGCATATTCCGGTACAGAACCCTTGCCTGTAGCGTAGATCGTCTTTCCTCGCAGATCCTCCAAGGATTTAACTTTATCAGTACCCTTTTCAACAATATAGACTACTCCAAGGGTATTGACCGCAAGCATTTTAACTGAACCATTTGAATTATTATACAATATGGAACCGAGATTTGCAGGTATAGCCACTATGTCAAGCTCACCCTTAAGAAACTTTGGAGTCAGTTCATCAGCCGAACCTGCAAGAGTGAAATCATACTTGTTCTCAGTCTTATTGTTATCAGCGTCATCCAGAAGCTTTACCATACCCATTGTAGTTGGACCTGTTAGACCTCCGAGACGAATAGTTACAGCTTCTTCAGCGGCAGCCTTGTCAGTGTCAGCTGCGGTGCTTTCATTTACAGTACTTCCTTCGGAGTCGTTCTCTTTAGTTGGCTCGCTTGTTGCATCAACAGTCGAAGGAGTTGTGCTACTATTGCTCGAATTATTTGCGGTGCCTGCGCAGCCCCCGAGTATGGCCAGGAGCATTAATGCTGCAAGGATCAAGGATAGTTTCTTACTTATATATTTTTTCATAATATAACCTCCCATTCTGCTTGTTTGTTAAGCCTCGTTCAGCACTAATTGAATTATTGTCCAATTAGTTTAACTTTTTATGCAGAATTCTTTTAGTAATTTTATTGTACTTGGTTACATTATAAGATCATTGTTATAAATTTCACGTTGCATATGCAACGCAGCACCAACTAATATTCAAATTTTTTCAATATTTTGAATTTGTTTTTGTTGAACTCAATGATACCGTCAGCTCTCATATTGGCAAGCTCTCTTGAAAGGGCGCTTCTCTCGGTTCCAAGGTAAACCGCCATATTACTGCGGTCGAATGGCACTGTAAAGCATTCGCCGAACCTTGATACATACTGCGTGAAAAAAGCGATAAGCTTGTCCCGTATTGTTTTTTTTGACAGTATCTGAATGCGGTCATTCATGGATAGTGCTCTTGCCGCAAGAAGGGACATGAAACGATTAACCATAGTAATATCAATCTCATTAACACACTTAAATGACTTTATACGAGCCACATCCATAGTAAGCACTACAGCATCTGTGACAGCACATATGTAAACAGAGGCATCCTGCCTAAGGAAGCAAAGGGATTCTCCGAAGGTTTCACCCTCGTTTACATTGGCCATTATCATATGGTGACCGTCTATATCATCCATATACACTTGTATTGTACCACTTAGGACAAGACCAAATTTTTCTAACGGATGTGAAATGCGGTTTATAAACTCACCTCGAGGATAACTCTTAACTGTTGCATTGAAAAAGGATAAAGCATCCTTCAGCTCGTTGTCGGAAAGCTCGGAAAACAATGAGCATTTTTTAATTATTTCAGAATACATATATCCTCCTTTGCCAATTCATTACTGTCATTATTATAACATGATATCAAAAAAATCATGACATAATCAATAAAATGATAGTTCTAATAATGCTAATATATGAGTCTTCATGTATATTGCTCAATCAATTTACTCCTTAATTTACATGTGAATACAAAATTTGACTAAGAATGAAACATAAATTATAATATGCCTATTAAAGATGCTGACAGGAGGCATTAATGTGAAGGCAAAAGAATGGGATATTATTAAAAAATGCGCCAATATGGAATTCTGTGACTCAATACCTATGGCATTAATAGTTGATAGTCCTTGGATACCTGGATATACTGGCATTTCAACAATGGATTATCTTACAATGCCTGATAAATGGTTCAAAGCAAATATGAAAATAAAAAATGATTTTCCGGAGCTGATATTTTTACCGGATTTCTGGGTTGAGATGGGAATGGCAACTGAGCCTTCAGGCTTTGGCGCTAAGGTTAGCTTTTATGAAAATAAAACACCGACCGTTCATCACATTATTTCTGATGCGGATGATATTGAACAGCTGATTTCAATTCAGATACCAAACCCAAGAAAAGACGGGCTTATGCCGTTAATATTGAATGGGTATAAAAATATAAAAGATATGGCAGCAAATATGGGCGAATCGATCAAAATTGTTGCATCACGCGGCCCGCTTACTATTGCATCGCATCTTATGGGTGTTACTGAATTTCTGGTTGCACTCAAGCTTTATCCTGATGAAACTCATAAGCTGCTGAAAATTACTACAGCATTAGTCAAGGATTGGCTTCAGGCGCAGGCAGAGGTTTTGCCGGAAGCAGAAGGAATACTTGTGCTCGATGACATAATAGGCTTCTTATCCGAAGATGATTACCTGGAATTTGCACATCCATATTTCAAGGATATATTCAGCTCTTTCTCCAATTGTGTGAAGCTTCACCATAACGACACCGATAATCCTGTTTATTATAAATACCTTGAGGAACTGCAGGTGAACATATTTAATTTTACTCATAAGCAGAAAATATCAGATGTACGAAAACTGGTTGGAAATAAAGTATGCCTGCTTGGAAATATTCCGCCTCTGGATGTTTTGGCTAATGGTACGCCTGAAGATGTAATGAAAAGTACCAGGGAGTGCATTCGTGATTACGGTATGAGTAATGGCCTAATTCTTTCAGTAGGCGGTGGCACTTCTCCGGGAACACCGGGTGAAAATATCAGAGCTATGATTGAAGCGGCGAGGGCATAAAACCTGTAGAACCTCAAAAATTCTTCTGAATATTTGGTAGCGTCTTAGAAGGTCACGGGTGCAGGCATGATCCTAGATCGACAGTAGGAAGATGTCTGTACCCTTTTTCATAAGGGTGTTGATATAAGACCTTTAAATTATTTTTGTACAATAACATTCCATTTCGTATATGGGAATGGATTATCGTTAAAATCAATCCTTGTCTCTTTATATGTGACAATAATTTCTGTTAAGCTGAGTATTGTCCACTTTTTGAACAGCTTTCTTATATCCTGTTCATCAAAGTAATGGTGAGGCACTCCGGTTTCAGGACCTCTATCAATAATAAATGTATTTTTTTCTATCTCTTTGCCGCGTTCGGCTTTATCACTTAAAAGAACCAATGAAACCATGAACATACCGCTATCATAAAGGCTTTTATACACACGTTCTACAGCCTTTTCAATATTCCCGATAGTGTTATGATGTATTGCATCCCATGATATTGCACCATGAAACCTCGTACCTGCGAATGGGTTGTCAGTCATGTCCGCTATCTTGAGGACAGCATTTAAACCATTCTTTTCAAGTAGCTTCTGAGTGTAGTTGATTCCATTTTCAGATATATCACTTCCATATGCATTATGCCCCATCTGAGATATCAATACGGTATGTCTTCCTGCACCACAGCATAGATCCCACACAGATAGCGGTCTATCCGGAAACCTATTCTCAAGAAGCTTTATAAACTTTTGTACTTCCGGTTGTGGTAAGTCTGCGATGTAACTTTTATCTAGAAATAATTCATTCCATGTTGCCATTTGAAGCCTCCACTAACTATTAAATCATTCATCTATTTAAAACTATTATGTTGGAGTTAATAAAATAATTATGCTGTAAACGGACTGGTATACTTATAGTAATTAAATAATTATGCTGTAAACGAACTGGTATACTAATAGTAATTGAATAATTATGCTGTGAAGCATACTGGTGTACTTATAATAATGAAATAATTACCTTATGTCAATAGAAAATGGATATAAGAAGGTTCAATTAAGACTTATTAAGTGCAAGAAACTTGACTTAGGACTCACGTTCCATGTGCTTTTAACTAGGAATAAATGATATGATACTGCTTATTCAAGCTTCTCTAGAATTTCTACCAGGTATTTGCCGTTGGGAGCGTTGACCTCTACCGTTTCTCCAGCCTTCCTGCCTGCTAGTGCCTTACCTAGGTCGGATTCAATACTGATTTTCATGTTGATAGGATCAATATCAAGTGTTGTTACAAGAGTTACAATATCTTCATCGCCCTCATCGACAAATTTGATTCTTGCCTTGCTGTTAATACCTAAGGTTGCCGTATCTGCTTCCTCTTCGTCTATAATAGTTGCTGTTGAGATCATATACATAAGATATTGTATTCTGTTATCATTTTCCCTGTAATTTCTGCAGGCTTCCTTATATTCTGCATTTTCGGAACGATCGCCATGAGCTGCAGCCTCTAACTTCTCCTTGGCTATTTCGGCTCTTTTAACAGTTAGTCTGTAGTCCATTTCCTCCTGGAGCTTTCTAATATTTTCCTTGGTCAATCTATTATTCATATATAAACCTCCCGGCAATAAATCATATATAAACATTTTAATAAGCATAATAATAGCAGTATAACACTATAAATTCAACCTGCGTTAAGCTTTTGTACAGAAACCTAAAATTTCGCCAATACCTTTATTATCACATTTGCTTCTTTACTATTTTGTACTCATCTCCAAGCTGGAAATATGGGCAGTTATCAAAGCTATTTGTCATAAATCTGACCATTTCATCCTCATCCAGATTTATTTCACAGGTGTAGCATTCATATTCTTCATCATACGTATAGTTAATGCAGCAATCGCAATTAGTTTTTCCACTCATTAGACGAATCCTCCTCAAAAATGCCGATACTCTATAATTCAGTGTTAAAGGGCTGAATAAGTATATGCAATATTATAGCACAACACCTACCCTCCATAGAAGTGCAGTACATCTTGTGATTTGATATAACATACCCCCAATATGCTTCTCAGGAACTCTATTTTTAAGTGATAAACTGATTTATTTTGAATTTATGAAACTTTTTACAGATTTTTACGTCTAATTATTATGATATTTTCAATGACTGTGAAGGGAAAGCTGAAATGAGGGAAACAAGTAATATTTTCACAGATGAGCGCAGCGGAAGATTGGTTTACAAAATAATACTGATAACTGTTTTTGTTCTTTATATAGCATTTTTGTTTTACCAGACATTTATCAGTCCTATATATGGACGAGCCTATTCACATCGGTGTATTAATATCATTCCATTCAGAACTATCAGTCAGTTTATGAGTGCAAGGTATAACAGAAGCATAAAAATCATAAATGTGCTTGGCAATGTTGTTGTTTTTATGCCGCTGGGTATTATGCTGCCTTTGCTTTCAAAACGTTTGGCGGGCGTTGCCAAAGGGGTCTTATTCTCAGCAGGTCTTTCTGCGGTAATTGAAATAATGCAATATATTTTTGCTGTTGGTGTAACTGATATCGACGATTTGATTTTAAATATTTTGGGGGGCTTTCTGGGAAGCGTTTTGTGTACCTATATTTACAATGCTATTAAAAGGAATCACCGCTTAAACAGCAAGTCATCACAAACGCCTTTATAACAATTTAAAGTAGGTGGCTCAAGATGTCCAGGGTCTATGTTTTGGAGGAGTATATGCACGCCTTGCTATACAAAGCATCCTAGGCTTGGCCGAATTCGCCATCTGACAGATTAGGCATCCGCAGTATCACAATCGTTTTTGTAAGAAATTCTTAAGAAAAATATCTACATTAGTGTTAAAATTAGTTGGTATTATTTAATCAGGATATATCAGCTGATGGCCTGTAAATCAAACAAGAGGAAGTTTAGTTCTATAAAAGGCGGGGCGCTGGTCTCGGCAGCCTGTAAAAGCAGCATAAACGGCTATGGAGGTCAAGGTATGTATAATATACTGGTGTGTGACGATGATAAAGCCATTGTCAACGCACTTGAAATTTATCTTAAGCAAGAAGGCTATTCTGTACTTAAGGCTTATGATGGTAAAGAGGCGTTAAGAATGATCGAGGAGAAAGAAACTCACCTGATCATACTTGATATAATGATGCCCGGCCTTGATGGGATCATGACGACCATAAAGGTAAGGGAAAAACACAACATACCCATTATTCTATTATCTGCCAAATCACAGGATACCGATAAAATTGCGGGCTTGAATTTCGGCGCAGACGATTATGTAACAAAGCCTTTTAATCCGCTTGAGCTTCTTGCAAGAGTAAAATCACAGCTTAGGCGGTACACGAGGCTTGGAAGCATGGAAAAGAAAACGGGCGTTATTGAGACAGGCGGGTTAACGCTGGATGATGAGCTGAAGGAGATACGTGTTGATGGTGAGTTGATCAAGGTTACACCTATAGAATACCGTATTATTAAGCTGCTTATGGAGAATCTGGGACGCGTTTTTTCAATTGATGATATATATGAAAGAGTTTGGAATGAACCATCATTTTCTGCGGAGAATACAGTGGCAGTTCATATTAGACGTATCCGCGAAAAGATGGAGATCAACCCAAGAGAGCCTAAATATTTAAAGGTGGTGTGGGGAATTGGATACAAAATCGAAAAGCTTTAGATATTCTTTGGTAGCCAAGGCACTGGCAATATTTTTAATATTGGTTTCCTATGCCGGGGTTTTCAGGGCTATTGCTTTCTATGCGCTGCATGCAGATGTCTTATCAGCCGAGACATACTATGAGAGCATTTCCTATAAAGATCAATTTCAAAGCTACATAAGATACGTTGTAGGGTGCTCAAGGGTTAATACCCTGAAAGCCAGAGCTAATACCGAAGCGAATTCCGGGATCGATTCTGCAGATGAACAAGATCTGTCAGGTAGTGCTATGATGCAAAGAGAATTAGACAAATCTGTAAACTTTAAATATGCAGTGGTCAATACTGCTACAAATGAATACGAGACAAATATTGCGTTGGATGGAGATTCAATACAAAATGCAGCAGAAAAGCTTTTAGTAAACAAAAGCTGGATATATTATTCTGTAGCAGATGAAAAACGTGAATATAATAATTTAATGGTAAGGGATTATAATACGAAAAACTTCTTTGATTATATTGCAAGTGAGCTTGGAAATGGTCCATTTGTGCTTTATGCAGCCATACAGGACGAGCATGTCCCGGGTGATGCATTTTATGATATAAAGCAGGATTTTGTGAGTAGTGCACAGCAAGTGTCCGGCATTATCTTAACTGGAGCAGCAGCACTGTTAATTGGGATACTCAGCTTCATATACCTTGTTTCCGTAGCAGGTCGCAAGCAAAAGGAAGGGCAAATCGATCCTGCTCTTATCGATTGGTTATATACCGATATACATACACTGATCACAGCAGCTATTATTACAGTTTCTGCGGCCATTGCAGATGAAATCTTCAATACCATCGGAAGCAGGTCATATCAGGAAATATGCATGCTTATTATTTCTTCACTGGATATTATGGTATTGCTTTGCTATAGCCTTAGCATGATACGCCACATAAAGAGAAGGACACTGTTTAGGCACACGTTGATATATAATTTGTGCAAGGGGTTGTACCATATATTTGGCCAGTTCCTTGGACAGATATTCAGCAAAAAAGCTTTTAAACCTGTGATTATTTTAATAATTCTGGCTTATGGATGGCTAAACGCAATATTTGCTTTAGCAATGAGAAACAGCGGAGGAAGCGAATTAGCTTTTCTCATTATTGTTGGATTGAACATTGGCTTGATCTATTTTACATTAAAAGCACTATCATCATTGGCAACAATAATGAAATGGGTCAATGAAATGTCAAAGGGAAATCTGGATGTAAATCTTGAAGCTAATAGGATGTCACGCTCGTTAGTACCATTTGCTAATGATATAGGATGCCTGCAGACAGGATTAAAGGAAGCGGTAAAGGAAGCAGTAAAAGGTGAGAGACTAAAAACTGAGCTTATCACAAATGTATCACATGACCTCAAGACGCCACTTACATCTATCATTAATTATGTTGACCTATTAAAAAAGGAGGCAATTGATAATGAAACGGTGAATGATTATATAGGTGTACTTGACGAAAAGTCAGCAAGGCTAAAGAAGCTTATTGATGATTTATTGGAAGCTTCGAAGGCAGCCAGCGGTAATGTGAATGTTAATATTGGCAATATTGATCTTTGCCAACTTGTGGAGCAGTCAGTTGCAGAGTTCAGCGATAAAGCAGCGGAGGCAGGCCTTGATATCCGTATGAGACTTACCGAGGAACCGACAGTGGTTCGCGGTGATGGGGCTTTGATGTGGAGAATTATGGACAATTTACTGTCTAACACAGTTAAGTATTCTCAAAGGAACTCAAGAGTTTATATAAGTATTGATGAGGCAGATGGATATGGTACAATAACCGTAAAGAACATTTCCGAGGCACCTTTGGATATATCGACAGATCAGCTTATGGAACGTTTTGTACGCGGGGATAAATCACGCACTACGGAGGGCTCAGGACTTGGACTGTCAATAGCAAAGAGCCTTGTACAAACGCAAAAAGGTACGCTTGAGATTAGTGTTGACGGGGACTTGTTCAAAGTTATTGTCAGGATTCCCATTGCGGATGAAAAGATGACGGCGTAATAAATCATAAAGCTTTAGTTGTATTGCATAAGGTAGTAGGTGCATCGCAAGAAGGTTTAAAGCGCAAGATGCAGGCACATTACTTAAAATGATAAACGTATATCAAAATTCATAGTGTAATTGTAAAGGTACAATACTAATACATATAAAACTCATTTTGTATTGTGTAAATACTAGGTAATCTATAAGATATAAAATGAGGCTAAACATATAAGGTAAAATAAAGTAGGTACAAAAGCATAATGACAAAGCTGTGATATCATTTCTGGAGGGATATTAAGTGAAGCTTACAGTACTTGGTAATAACGGCCCGTTCCCGGCGGCTGGTGGAGCGTGCTCCGGCTATCTGATAAATGAGAGAGATACTAATATTTTAATCGACTGCGGCAATGGGGCGCTCTCCAATCTGCAGAAAATTATCAGCTTTGAAAGGCTTGACGCAATTGTACTGACACATCTTCACAGCGATCATATATCTGATATGTTTGTTCTGAAATATGCTGTTCAGATAAAAAGGAAGCGAGGCCAGATGGAACGTTTGCTGAAGGTTTATGCGCCGCCTGAACCAAAGCCTGAATTTGAAAGCCTTGATGTAAAGGATGCTTTTGACTTGCAGCCGATTTATTCTGATCTGGAATTGAAAATAGATAATATCACTGTTACATTTAAGGAGATGACTCATCCATTCAAGGATTTTGGTGTTGCAATGCAATGTAGTGGGAAAAGATTTGTTTTTTCTGGTGATACCTCATGGAATGATCGAATTGTCAGCTTTGCAAGGGACGCCGATCTGTTGCTGCTGGACGCAGGACTCCTCAACCGGGATTATGCTCCAAATTCGCCGCATCTTACAGCAGAGCAGTGCGGAAGGATTGCCGACGAGGCGAGAGCAAAGAGGCTTCTTTTGACACATCTATGGCCTGAGTATGATGTAAATGAACTTCTCAAAGAAGCGGGCAGAAACGATAGAACACAAATTGCACAGCTTTTGAACGAATATGAGATATAAGATTTGCCATTACAATTGTTAATTGAAGTAAGGAAAAGCTACTTGAGTATAACAGGTAATTGTGATACGAAGGGTGGTAATAGTAAATACAAAAGCCTTCTGCTGTGGTATTATTCCTCAACAGAAGGCCTTATTTATTAACTTGGGAGTACTCTTATACTTGCCTGATCATTTCTCAAAATGCTTCTTGTGCTTTTGTTTGAACCATCTCTTATGCCTATTCTTAAAGCTGGTTTATACAATTGCTCAAGCCATTTATTATGAAAGTGCTATCTTATCTTGTATTTTTTCAGATTCTTATCAAGCTCCTGAACAAGCTCATCAAGTCTTGCTGCATCTGCCTGCATGTCATCGATAGCCTTCAGCTGATGTTCGGTAGTGGCAGCAACCTCTTCACTGGCAGCGGCTGTTTCCTGCGATACTGAGGATATGTTATTAATTGCTGATATAACATTATCTTTGTCATGTTGAATTCTGGAAATTGCATCGTTAACGTCCTTAATTTTTTCAACTATTGTAGTTATTCCATTTGCAATATCGCCAAAGGCCGTATTTGTTTTATCAACAGCTGCACTTTGCTCTCTTGATGCCTTTTGCATAAGCTCCATAGCAATCTTAGCCTGCTTGGATTCCTCGTTTATTCCTTCAACCAGGGTTGTAATTTCCTCAGTAGCATGTCTGCTCTGATCAGCAAGGTTCCTTACCTCCTCGGCTACTACGGCAAAGCCTTTGCCGGCCTCTCCTGCCCTTGCAGCTTCTATTGCGGCATTAAGAGACAGCATATTGGTTTGCTCGGCTATATCCTCAATAGACTGAACAAACTGACCTATATTTTGTGTAGTATTAGTGAGCCTTTCAATTACTGATAATACTTTTTCGGTGGATGCAAAATTCTCATCTGATTTGGTATGTAATATGTTTACAGATTCCATACCAATATCATTCAAGCTATGTATTGTATCAGTTTCTTTCATAACACTGAAATAGCTTTCATAAACAAAGTTGATCTGTTCTGATAACTTATCTACAAGCTGTACTCCCTGTTGTGCTTCCTGCGCCTGAAGAGTGGCTCCTTTTGCAATTTCGTCGACCGTACTTGTTATATCTCCCATTGCATCTGATGCCTGGCGGGCTGTTGCTCCAACTTTTCTCGATGCCTGAATTATGGAGATAGATAATGTAAAAAAGCTTTCGATAAGTGCTCTTATATCACTTAACACAGAGTTTATTATTGATGCAACTCCACCAAGTACTCCAAAGGTTTTTGAATCTACAAACTTTGAATAATCGCCTTGCTTTATCACATCAAGATCAATTGCCAGTTTATTGGCATTTTTTTTAACCACAATATTATTAAATATTTTGGATAAAACCGACGTCAGGATGGATACAACAATTGCCCAAATGACAGGTATAACCTGCTTTGTCAGAAGTCCTGCCAGAACACCCATTATTACTCCGGCAACAATAGGTACGAAAATATCAAGTTTGCTGTTGCTTGATGTATTCTGTTTATTACCCTTACTCATTATTATCCTCCCTCTACTATCTATCATTATTTTACTAATTTCGTCACATATTAATAAAATCCTGCCTATAATAACAAAAAATGAAAATTATTCTAGGATATTTAATGATAGAAGACCATATAAAACATATAAATTACACAGGAGGCTACATCAAAAAATTAAAAATGTTTAAAATCTACTGTATATATTTCATTGACAATACATGCATAATTGTATACAATAATACAAATATGCAATGTGGAATAGGGTGAATAAAATGTTGGAATTCAATAAAAAGACAAATACACTGGAACAGACCCAGTATCGCTACTCACTTCAGGATGTTGCGACTCCCAATTTATACAGAGAAATATACAGCTATGATGAAATACCAAAATGTGCATTTAACCACAGAAGAGTACCGATGTTTCCGGCAGATGAAATATGGATAACTGACACTACCTTTAGAGATGGGCAACAATCGAGAGCACCTTACACTGTGGATCAGATTGTAACTCTTTTTGATATGTTGCATAGACTTGGGGGGCCAAATGGAATTATAAGGCAATGCGAGTTTTTCCTTTACAGCGATAGGGACAAGGAAGCGATTTACAAGTGTAAGGAAAGAGGGTATGCCTTCCCTGAGGTTACGAGCTGGATAAGAGCTTCAAAAAATGACTTTCAGCTTGCAAAGGACATGGGTATAAAGGAGAGCGGAATTCTTGTCAGCTGTTCAGACTACCATATATTTAAAAAGCTTAATATGACCAGAAGACAGGCTCTTGATCATTACATGGGAATAGTGAAGAGTGCTATTGAAGTCGGTATCAGACCACGCTGCCATTTTGAAGATATTACAAGGGCAGATTTCTATGGCTTTGTTGTGCCATTTGCACTCGAATTACGCAAACTGAGCGAGGAGAGCGGCATACCAATAAAGATACGAGCTTGTGATACACTGGGATATGGTGTGACGTATCCGGGTGCTGCTCTACCAAGAAGCGTTCCTGGTATAATATATGGACTTAGACATCATGCGGGATTCCCAAGTGAACTTCTAGAATGGCATGGTCACGATGATTTTTATAAGGCAGTTTCAAATTCAGCATGTGCATGGATGTATGGCGCATCAAGTGTAAACTGCTCTCTGCTGGGAATAGGCGAGAGAACCGGCAATACTCCGCTTGAAGCAATGGTAATTGAGTACGCTCAGCTTAGAGGTGATACTGATGGAATGGACACCACTGTTATAACCGAGATAGCTGATTATTATGAAAAAGAGCTTAGTTATAGAATACCGCCGAGGACACCGTTTGTGGGCAGGCATTTCAATGTTACACAGGCAGGTATACATGCTGACGGACTGCTGAAGGATGAAGAAATATATAATATATTTAATACAAACAAACTACTGAATAGGCCTGTAGGAGTTGCCATAAATCAAACCTCAGGTGCTGCAGGAGTTGCACACTGGATCAATAGCTTCTTTGGTTTTACAGGAAGCAAAAAGCTGGATAAAAGAGATGAGAGAGTCACTAAAGTAAAGGACTGGGTCGATGAACAGTATAAAGGCGGCAGAGTTACAGCGCTAAGTGATAGCGAGCTTGAAGAAGCGATAAAGACTCTTGCCCCTGAGATATTCGACTTGGCTTTGTGATATAATAGCTCTGTGCTGTCATAGCTTCGGTTATTGTAACGCCTATGTTTATAAGTAAAGCTTTTCAATTATAGAAAATATGGTATTTCAACGAGACTAGGGGATAGCTTGTCACGTTATAAGTAATTTGAAATGCCGTGCTATTTATTTTCGGAAGACCGAAACACATAAGGCAGATCACAACACACTCATATTTATTAGTTAAAGTAAGCTGTTGATAGTGTTAAAAGGCAATGAAAAATTGGAATACACTATCAAGCAATAAGCTGAAGTAGGAGGATTAACAATGGGAATGAACTTGACACAAAAAATTATAAAGGAGCACCTGATCAGCGGTGATATGACTGCAGGAAGTGAGATATCCATACGCATTGACCAGACTCTTACGCAGGATTCTACCGGAACCATGGCTTACCTGCAATTTGAAGCTATTGGTATTCCAAGAGTAAAGACTAAAAAATCTGTTGCATATATAGATCACAATACATTACAAGCAGGCTTTGAAAATGCTGACGATCATAAATACATACAGACAGTTACATCAAAGCATGGCATATATTTTTCTCGTCCGGGCA
The DNA here is from genome assembly GCA_023409735.1 of Bacillota bacterium. GTDB lineage: Bacteria > Bacillota > Clostridia > Acetivibrionales > DTU013 > JAEYRB01. The sequence continues at coordinate 45,835 of JAEYRB010000056.1, forward strand.
ATGGAATATGCCATCAGGTACAGCTTGAGAGGTTTGGCGTGCCTGGTATGACTCTGCTTGGTTCTGACAGCCATACTCCTACAGGGGGAGGCATAGGTATGCTTGCCATAGGCGCAGGCGGACTTGATGTAGCTGTAGCAATGGGCGGCGGACCGTATTACATGATGATGCCGAAGGTATGCAGAATAATACTTAAAGGAAAGCTTAAGCCATGGGTAACCGCCAAGGATGTGATCCTCGAAGTTCTCCACAGGCTGACGGTAAAGGGCGGTGTAGGAAAGGTGATGGAATACGCCGGAGAAGGCGTTTCAACGCTGAGCGTGCCGGAAAGAGCAACTATAACTAATATGGGTGCTGAGCTTGGAGCAACTACATCAATATTCCCGAGCGATGAGGTAACGAGAAAATTCCTTAAAGCGCAGGGAAGAGAAAATGATTGGAAAGAGCTTGTTGCCGACACTGACGCAACATATGAAGAAGAGGTGGAAATAGACCTTGGAAGCCTTGAACCTCTTGCAGCTAAGCCGCATAGCCCGGATAACGTTGCGTCTGTATGTGAAATAGGACCTATAAAGATTAACCAGGTTGCCATAGGAAGCTGTACTAATTCATCTTATGCCGATATGATGAAGGTTGCACATATTCTTAAAGGAAAGAGCGTTCATCCTGACGTGAGCCTTGTTATTGCACCGGGCTCAAAGCAGGTGCTGACAATGCTGGCCGCCAATGGTGCGCTTGCAGATATGGTTGCTGCAGGAGCAAGAATACTTGAATCAGCCTGCGGTCCATGTATAGGAATGGGGCAGGCACCATCCACAAATGCTGTATCACTTAGGACCTTTAACAGAAATTTTGAAGGAAGAAGCGGAACCGTTTCTGCGAAGGTTTATCTGGTAAGCCCGGAAACAGCGGCAGCCAGCGCATTGACAGGTGTCCTTACAGATCCGCGCACTTTAGGAGAGGCTCCGGTTATAGAAATGCCTGAAAGCTTCTTAATAAATGATAATATGGTTTTGGATCCTGTATCGGATAAAAGTGATATTGAGGTGGTAAGAGGACCAAATATTAAACCATTCCCAATAAACAAGGAAATGCCGGAGAGTATTGAGGGTAAAACTCTTATAAAGGTAGGAGACAATATTACAACTGATCATATTATGCCTTCAAATGCTAAGCTCCTGCCATATAGGTCAAACATACCGCATTTGGCGGAGTACTGCCTGACACCATGTGATCCTGATTTCCCCAAGCGTGCAAGGGAAAATGGTGGAGGCTTTATCGTGGGAGGCTCAAATTATGGGCAGGGCTCAAGTCGTGAGCATGCTGCACTTGCACCATTGCAGCTTGGAATCAAGGGTGTAGTGGCAAAGTCCTTTGCAAGAATACACATGGCAAATCTTATAAATTCAGGTATATTGCCAATGACATTTGTTAATGAAGAAGATTATAATAATATAAATGACGGAGATATACTTGTTCTTGAAAATGTTAGAGAGCAGATCAAATCGGGAGATGAGCTGCTGCTGAAGAATAAGACCTCAAATACTCCGATCAAGGTAAGAGTTACATTGTCAGAAAGGCAAAAGGATATAATGCTCGCAGGCGGGCTTCTTAATTACACAAGATGCCAATAGGGCAGAGGTGGAGAGATAATGGTTGATTTTGATAATGGTGATACAAGCTTAGGCTCACTCAGAAATAAGGTTTTCAGCCAAATTCAGAATGATATACTAAATGGACATTATGAGCCCGGGGAAAGCCTTATAGAGAAGAAACTTTCTGATGAGCTTGGCGTAAGCAGAACTCCGATTCGTGAAGCTCTGAGGCAATTGGAACTTGAAGGACTGGTATCGTCCATACCAAATAAAGGCGTAATTGTCAAAGGAGTATCAACTCAGGATATAAGGGACATTTACTCAATCAGAATGCTAATAGAAGGACTTGCTGTAAGATGGGCAACCGAGAAAATTACAGAGAGGGAAATCGCAGAGCTGAAGGAAGCGGTTGAACTTGAAGAGTTTTACACTGCAAAAAATGATAACAGCCATCTCCTGAAATTTGATACAAGATTTCATGACATTATATATAAGGCCTGCAAAAGCAGAATGTTGATGCATACCTTGAGCACTTTTCATCATTACGTACAAAAGGCAAGGGAAGTATCTATGAGCAGCCCGGAAAGGGCAAGAGAGGTGCTTGTGGAGCATAAAGCTATACTTCAGGCAATATATGATAGGAATGCTGATAAAGCTGAACAGCTAACTATTGAGCATATAAAAAACGCCAGCAGCAGCTTGATTAAACAGATGAGGGATTGAAGACCGTAAGCTTACTGACTCTATAATTGAGGTTGGCATCTGACAAAATAGAATAGTGATTTATTTTTCTGGCAGATAATCTCGTGTTTTGCTGCACTTCATTGTTGCAGATTATTCAAGGTGTGGAAAAACACGTCCGCGATTATTGTGGTCTGTATTATCAATATTACGGGCCACAACAGTTATTGCGTTGGTTACTGCCAATTTTATTTGTATGAGTAATGTCCCTTCAAAAACTGCATCTATCCTGCTTAGCCTATTGTTTTCTTATACGGATTCAACACAAAAATTAAAATAATATGATTTTCATTGTAGAAAGTACTTTAAATAAATAATATAATTATTGTAAGATATTTACCAATATGATTGATATTGTAAAGTAGCTTGTGAAAACGGGCCAAAGTGTTACCAAATATATAATGAATCGAGGACAGGCTAATTATGGATTACTCGAAGCTGTGGCTAGATTATAGAAGAGTACTAAAAACTGATATAGAGCTGGGAGCTTTTAAATCTATTTATTACACTCGCAAGGGAAAGGTCATGGACACGGCAGTAAGAGAGCTTGCTGCAGTTTTAAAGGCGTCCTATGGCATAGCTCCACTGTGTAGGGAAATTGCACCGAATGAGAGGGAGAAAAGTCTTAATGGAATTATTCTCTCAATAAATGAAGCTGATTCAGACTTCTGTGCCGAGGCATACAGTATTAATGTATCAGCTGATAGTAATAATATTGTAATCACTTCCACAGGAGAGAAAGGGATACTTTATGGCGTTTTTTCACTAATCAGAAGAATTCAAACTGGTAAACCGCTTAAAAGCTGGAGTGAGTCACAAGTACCATCAAATCCTCTTAGGATGTTGAATCATTGGGACAACATGGATGGCAGTATTGAAAGAGGTTACTCGGGTAATTCATTTTTCTTCGAAAACAATACTGTACTTGTAAATGAGCGTACAAGAGCATATGCTCGCATATTGGCTTCAATTGGAATCAATGCAGCTGTAATAAATAATGTAAATGTAAAGGATGCAGCAACTTGGCTTATTACAGACCGCTACTTCAAGTCACTGAAGGAAATGGCGGAGATTTTTGAGGAGTATGGGATTAAGCTGTTTTTGTGTGCAAATTATGCATCATCAATTGATCTTGGAGGGCTGAACAATGCTGACCCTCTGGACAAAGCTGTACAACAGTGGTGGCAGCATAAGTCCAAGGAGGTATTTAATAATATACCAAACCTGGGAGGCTTTGTTATCAAGGCTGATTCAGAAGGGCGTCCAGGCCCATTTACCTATGGCAGAACACAGGCTGACGGTGCCAACATGCTGGCGCAGGCGGTGGAACCTTTTGGAGGTATAATAATATGGCGCTGCTTTGTCTATAATTGCAACCAGGATTGGAGAGACAAAATAACAGATAGAGCCAGAGCTCAATACGATTATTTTAAGGAACTGGACGGACAGTTTGCTGATAATGTAATCTTACAGATAAAGAACGGGCCTATGGATTTCCAAGTCAGAGAGCCTGTTTCACCGCTTTTTGGCGGAATGAATAAAACTAACCAATTGCTGGAGGTACAGATCGCACAGGAATATACAGGACAGCAGAAGCATGTATGCTATTTGATTCCATGGTTTAAAGAGGTTCTTTCCTTCCGTACATATTTAAAAAATGGGACAGACACTGTTGCGGATATAATAAGCGGAAGAACACTTGGAAATAAGCAATGTGGTATTGCTGCAGTTTCAAATACAGGCAGCGACTACAATTGGACAGGACATGACTTTGCAGCGGCAAATCTTTATGGCTTTGGCAGGCTGAGCTTTAATACAGAGCTTCAGGCTGATGAGATTGCATGGGAGTGGGCTTGTCAGACCTTTGGAACGGATAAGCAAATTATGGATAATATCGTAAAAATGCTTATGATGTCTTGGCCGGCATATGAAAAATATAATGCACCTCTTGGCATAGGCTGGATGTGCAATCCAAACAACCATTATGGACCAAATGTAGACGGCTATGAATATGACAGATGGGGGACATATCACAGGGCTGACCATTTGGGCATAGGAGTTGACAGGACTGATGCAGGAACGGGATATGCAAGACAATATAACAGTCCTAATTATGAGATGTATAATAATTTGGAAAGCTGTCCTGATGAGCTTGTTTTGTTTTTTCATCATTTGCCATATAATTACATCTTAAAAAGTGGCAGCACAGTGCTGCAGCACATATATGACACGCATTTTGAGGGCTTTAAGGATGTGGAAGAAATGATCTTGCTTTGGCAGGAGCTGGAGGATAAAATTGAGCCTGAGGTATACAAACGCGTTAAAGACAGGCTAAACATGCAGCTTTGTAATTCAAAGGAATGGCGTGATGTAATTAACAGCTATTTTTACAGAAAGACCGGCATACCTGATGCAAAGGGAAGAACGATATACTAGAGAATAATTAGAGTAAGCAGACGGTATTTATGGTGTCGTCTGCTTTTACATTTCGGGTTTCATCAGATTAACATTACCGGTGTTTACCATTATTCAGATTCAATGGAAAGGCAAATTTTATATAGACATGACATACAGCTGTCATGTTTAATATGGTATCATTAATAAAACACGGACGCATGATTTACAGAAGGAAATGATACTATGCACTTTGTTAACGTAAAAGGGATACTATCTTCAACAAACGGTATGAATATTTACAGAGGCTGTACTCATGGCTGCATATACTGCGACAGTCGTTCAGCGTGCTATCAAATGAAGCATGCTTTTGAAGATATTGAGGTAAAACAGAATGCGCCGGAGCTGCTTGAAAATACTCTTAGACACAAACGAAAAAAGTGTATGATCAGCACCGGTGCTATGTGTGATCCCTATATGCACTGCGAGGAGAAGCATGGCCTGACGAGAAAATGCCTTGAGATTATCGACCGTTATGGCTTTGGTGTGGCCATTCAAACAAAGTCTGACCGAATTTTACGGGATCTCGATATTTTAAGAAGCATCAATACTAAAGCGAAATGTGTTGCGGAGATGACTCTTACAACCTATGACGAAGATCTCTGCAAGATTCTTGAGCCCAATGTCTGCACCACGAAGAGACGGTATGAGACACTTAAAGCTTTCCAAGCAAACGGTATTCCAACAGTTGTTTGGCTTAGTCCGGTATTACCTTTCATTAATGATACAGAAAAAAACCTTCGGGGAATACTTGACTATTGTTTTGATGTAGGCGTCAAAGGGATTATCTGCTTTAATATTGGTACGACAATGAGGGAAGGTGATAGAGAGTATTTTTATGCTGCACTTGATCGCCATTTCCCCGGCTTAAAACAAAGGTATATTAATAAATTCGGATACTCGTATGAATGTATAAGTGATAATAATAAAGAGCTTATGGAAATATTCCATTCGGAATGTGAAGCAAATAATGTCATGCATGATGTTGATCAAATTTTTGGTTATCTTCATGAATTCCAAAAGTATGACGGTCAACTAAGCTTATTTTGATAGCTGCTGACAGAAGCTGCTCTGCAGCGACAAATAAAAAATAACCTTTCCGCTGAAGAAAGGTTATTTTTTGGTGACCCATAGCGGATTCGAACCGCTGTTGCCGCCGTGAGAGGGCGGAGTCTTAGGCCGCTTGACCAATGGGCCGTTTATTTTTATTGCTGTAACGCAAGAGTTATTATAACATGTACTAATAACAATTTCAATAGTAAAATTAATGTTATTTGAAACATTAAGGACGTTAAGTTAACCATTAATTACAGAATAAAATCCGGCTCCACTTTTGATAATGGGGATGCGGACGTTCCTTTGGACGTAACTTGCCAGTCATAGACTACATCTATAATGCAATGGGCTCATAGCCCCGAGTGACATTTTGATACGTTTCTCATTGTACCAACGTATATAGCGGTTAGATTTCCTTGATAAAGTCATCAATAGATGCACCCTTCAAGGAACGGCAGAACGATTTATTTTGATTGAATTACATTTAAATCATTTGAATACAAAAGATACCAAAGAATGTAACGTTGATTGAATTGCATAAAACTGTTATAATATATCAGCTGGAAAAATTTATAGCTTTGCTAGCGAAAACTAAGGAGTAAAACATGGATGAAGGACAGTTAGTTAATCAGCAATATGAGTATGAGATCGATTTAAAAGAGCTTATTATTCTTTTCTGGAAAAAGAAGTTTTTCATTGCAGGTCTTGCAGTAATCGGGGCAGCTTTAGCAGCAATAGTGAGTTTATTTTTTTTGAAACCAGTTTACAACACAGAGTTAAAATTTGATGTTAACCTTCCGAAAACATATGTGACAAAATTTGGTGAGTATACTCTGCCTGGCTCTACCAATTCGCAGTATCTAAAGTTGATTATAAGTAATGATGTTATTGCCAACACTATAAAAGATATGGGTTATGACGAGAATAAGGTTACCATTGAAGACATAAGAAAGCGTATACAAATAGGAAATATTGATTCTAAAAGCTCAGTTGAGAATGTGTTTGATGTAAAAGCATCTGCTGATAATGCCGAAGAATCACTTAGATTTGCAGAGACCTTGTACAGCAACTACATGGAGTACATTGATATTATTACACGAGATAGAGCCATAGATTATTTTCGTGATAGTTTTGAAGCAAATCTGTATTCTAATAAAATTGCACTTGAGAGTACCAAAACTATACTAAAGGAAAATGAGGCACTTCTGGCAGATACTCCTGAGACTATTAACCAGAGCAGTATAGCAAATGCGGGAAACGGCATTGTTATTGAGAATATTATTAATCCTGCCTATACCCAATTACAGTCATCTGTTGTTAACAGTAAACAATCCATAATTCAAATTGAAAATAACATAGAAAATCTTAATAATCATCTTAATGAGCTTGAAAAAGAGCATAATGCTATTGATGAATACTATAGGACAGGGGTAGCTGATGACAGCGTAAAAAGTATTATAAATATAGCAGATACAAGCATTTATTTATTATCAGATCCTGTAGCACCACTGCATAAAACTAGCCCGAGTAATCTAAAAAATACTCTGATAGGTTTGTTTTTAGGAGGCTTGCTTGGAGTTGGAATAGTATTTATAAAAAAATATTGGCAAGAAGCTAAATAGAATATGTATCGAAAATGTGCAAAAATGAAGTGAAACTAGCTAAGTAGTAATGAAACTGAGGATATGGAAAAATTCATATCCTCGATAATTAAGTGAGCGAATGATTAGGGTGTGGACACATTCTAATCATTTTTTAAATTATGTGTTATAATATGTGAATCGATGGGTGCTTTTTATTGTAAAATAACTACATTATATTAAAGAATAGGTGGAATCAAATGAAGCTTCCGACAGCTTTTCTAGATAAAATGCATAAATTGCTTGATGATACAGAGTACCAGGAGCTTATAGCTGCACTTAATGGGCAGAGGCAATATGGACTGCGGGTAAATACACTAAAAATATCTGTGGAAGAGATGCAAAAGTTATTGCCTAACATGTCTGATATTGTCCCATGGACAATAGACGGCTTTTATTTAAATGGTGATGATACGCCGGGCAAGCATCCATACTATCATGCAGGGCTCTATTACATACAGGAGCCAAGTGCAATGCTGCCGGGGCAAATACTTGGAGCACAGCCCGGGGAGAAAATTCTTGACCTGTGTGCAGCGCCGGGGGGGAAAACGGTACAGATAGCAGCAGCTATGAAGGGAAAGGGACTTCTGGTATCCAATGATATAAACACTGAGAGGGTGAAGGCCCTTGTTAAAAACATAGAGCTATGCGGTGTAAGAAATGCGATAGTTTTAAACGAATCGCCGGAAAGGATAGCTCAGAAATTCGAAGGTTATTTTGACAGAGTAATTATAGATGCCCCATGCTCAGGAGAAGGTATGTTCAGAAAGGATGAATCGGCAGCTCGCAGCTGGGAAAGCTTTAAATGTGAGAGATGTACAAAACTCCAAGAACCCATACTCCAAAGTGCAGACCTACTCTTAAAGCCTGGTGGCACACTGGTATATTCAACATGTACTTTCTCGCCCGAGGAAGACGAGCAGATGATAGAACGTTTTATTACAGCACATAGTCAATATGAGCTTGCAGATATACCTAAAATTGTAGGAATAGAAGGCGGCAGACCCAAGTGGGCAGATGGAGATGAAAACATATCCCATGCAGCTAGGCTGTGGCCTCATAGAGTTAGAGGAGAGGGCCATTTTGTAGCAAAGCTCATAAAAAAGCCTTATTCTAATTATGCACCACAAAATGAAATTGGTACAATTATAAGTAGCATAACAGAACCTGGATCAATCAAAGAGCAAGTGTGGGAGAATGGCAAAGCAGAAAACAGTGCAGTGGACAATGCTTCGGCAGAAAGCACTTCAATTGATATCAGCTTATACAATGATAATGTACAGAAGGATACTGTACTAGCATATGAAGAACTCCCTGCTCCATTTAAAGCATTTATGGAGGATAATCTTAATTACTTTCCTGATGGCGTTTTTTTAATGAAGGGGCAGAACATATACCATTTGCCGCAAACACCTCCCAGACTTGATGGTCTTAAAATAGCTAAATTCGGATGGTTTCTTGGCTGTGTTGCAAATAATAAATTCGAACCTTCGCATTCTATTGTTACAGCTCTTGATAACAAAGCTTTCAAGAGAGTGGTAGACCTAAAAGCAGACAGCAGAGAGATTAACAGTTATCTTAAGGGCGAGACGCTTATGCTTGAAGGGCAAAGGGGAATGACAGCTGTATGTGTTGACGGATATACTGTTGGATGGGCAAAGCAGACAGGAGACATGTTGAAAAATTTGTATCCAAAAGGATGGAGGAGACTTAGCTGATGCTGATGCAACAAGGTGGTAATACGCCTAATGTGCTATCAAAGAAGTGCCGTGATAGAAAGACACAGAGAATTGATAAGCTTCTCTCTAATTTTGGCTTCGGCAGCAGAAGTGAATTGAAGCGTTTATTTAAAAATGGAGCAGTTAAAGCAAATGGTGAGATCGTGTATGACGCTTCTCTTCATGTAGATCCTGAAGCTTGCACCATTGAGGTTGATGGCAGGACGCTTAATTACAGAAAATTCATATACCTTGTTATGAATAAACCTGCAGGAGTCATCTCGGCAACATATGATAAAAAGCTTAAAACAGCAATAGACCTTCTCCCGGAAGAATACTCCTGCTTCGATCTCTTTCCCGCAGGAAGGCTTGATATTGACACAGAAGGAATGTTACTTCTTACGAATGATGGACACCTGGCACATAATATACTTTCACCGAAGAAGCATGTCGATAAGAAATATTACGCGATAATAGATGGAAACGTAACTACAGATGATGTTATACGCTTTAGCGAAGGGATTATGCTTGATGACGGGTATAAAACTATGCCCTCTGAGCTGAAGATCCTTAATACTGACTCTCAGCGTTCAGAGATAGAGCTTATACTCCATGAGGGTAAATTTCATCAGGTGAAGAGAATGTTTGAAGCAGTCGGCAAAAAGGTGATCTATCTCAAAAGGATCCAAATGGGAGGGCTTAAGCTTGACCACACCTTGGAACCGGGAAGCTGCAGAGAGCTTACGGCAGAAGAAGTCAAGCTGCTCAGTGGAGATATTGGATGTTAAATTCCGGCATATCTGTTCAAAATCAAATGTACCGGATAGTGACTTTGTCATTAACTGCTTTTCTAGCCTATTTCTTTTAGAGCAAATTGCAATATATCATCAGCAGTATATTCGATATCAGGCTCAATTCCGTTGCCCTGGATATTTACGCCTTTGGGGGTGAACCATTTAAGAATAGTTGCCTTTACTGCATAACCCCTTTTTAGCGGAAGAGTATATTGACCTATGCCTTTACCGTAGGTTTTTGTGCCTATTAGCTCAACATTATCAAGATTGTCGGAAAGTGCCGCTATCATATTTTCAGAAGCGCTGGCAGTATTGCCGTTCTGCAATATGATTATCTTGTTGTATTTAAGAGGCTGCTTCTTGCCGGAACGGTAAACCTTATTCATCCACCTGAAGCTGTCAGTGGCGACTACTGCATTTTTGGGAAGAAACAAGCTTGAAATATCAACCATTGCATCAATATCTCCTCCTCTGTTGTCCAGCAGGTCGATTATTATATTACCTCTGCTTTTCAGTATATCAATGTTATTATTAATAAATTTTAGAGAGTATTTTGAGAAATTCGTAAGCCGCAAATAGATTGTGTTGTCATTCAGCAGCTTGATTTCTGAGGCTGCTGCCTCCTCTTTTTCTAATTGATTGTATTTTATCAGGCTGGAAGGTGTATACAGATAAGTGTATCTATCGCCCTTTTCCTCTTGAATCCGTTTTGTAACAACAGAAATAACCATATCATCAAAATTTCTGAAGTATCTGCCATTTATCTCATCAGATTTAAGCTCGCTTGCCAATACGCTATCCAAGGTATCGGTATATATATAAGAACTTGTTATAAAATGCTTGAAGGCCAGGTAATCATAATTAAGATAAAGATAAAAGGCTGTAAGAAGTACAAATACAGATAATATTATTAATGCTGTACGATACCTTTTCTTATATCTTTTGAGCATGTCTTCGGTCGATAGGGAATGTTTGTTTTTTATGATCTTCATATAAATATTATCCCAGCTTTCCATATACCGTTTTATTTATATTGTATTTTCAATAAGGACTATACACCACAGGATTTTCTGCACTTTATCGTCTATCGTTTTAATATTTCACATTCAATAATCCATGATTCAAAAACTTTACTAATGGAATTATTATATATCATTGACAACTTTACCCGCAATATATTGTATTACGGAAACTGTGCCCTTTGGACAATGCCATAAATAAAAATAGCAGATGGCATGCCACCTGCTATTTCATCCTTCTTACTTAAACCGAAAGCAAAGATTAATATCTGCTTCCTGCTCCGTAGCTTCCTCTGCCGGAACCGCTAAAGCTGTTGTTTCTTCTTTGTGCTTTTTTTGCCTTCCTGCATTCAGGGCATCTCTGAGGTTCATTCTCAAATCCCTTTTCCTTGTAGAAAGCCTGTTCGCCCTCTGAAAATACGAACTCCATGTTGCAGTCCTTGCATATTAATGTCTTATCTGCCATTACTATATTACCTCCTAAGCATATTGGATTTAACTGGTTTAGACTTACTACTCCAAAGCTCCAAATCATACCAGGAGGGTTGGGTCTACAAACAAATTAAATCGTGTTTTTGTATTGATTTTCAATACAGGTAAATTATATCATATTGTTTATCACCTTACAACAAAAATGTTGGAAATATCTGTATCATATTCTTGCCATCCTTAGTTCAAGGCGATTATCAACTAATTTATTTCCCAGCACCTGTGCTTAAAATTTCAGTAAATGATTTTTTTAACTACTATTTCTTGTGATACCCGCGGCCACATCCCCGGATCCTCCATTCCCAGCCTCCATAAGGCCACTCCTGATATACCAAGCTGCCAGGCAAGTTTTATTTTAGCTAGAGTGCTTTGGGCATTTTCAAACCATACCTCATGCTTGTTGCCTGAGCTGTCAGTGTAAGTAAAGGTTGGTGTAAGAGAAGCTTCGTCAAAAATAATTGTACTGTTATATCTTTTAGCCAGAGCTACAGCTGCAGCATATGATACGTATCTGTTTACGCCGGTTGTTATATTGAAATCGAACCCAAATACTGAAATTGCTGCAATAACCTTGTCAGCAGGCATTTTTGTAAGGGTATATGACAACACCTTTGTCATCCATGGGCTGGAAACGGCAGGGCCGGGTTCGCTTCCTGCCCAGCCATGCTCATTGTACAGCATTACGATAAATTGATCGACTACAGCACCGATAGTTGCATAATCAAAGGGCTCTGAGAACGGGTTGAAGGGTGGATAGTCCCGAATTCTGGAGGGAATTGATGCCGAAAGGAAATATCCGCGTCGCTTCATTGCTGCACTCAGCTCTATATAAAACTGTGACAGCCTGCTGCTGTCACTCAGGTATACGTCTTCGATATCTATATTAACGCCGTCAAAACCGAATCTGTCTATAAGAGCTATAATGCTGTTTACTGCTTGTGCACGATTTGCTTGTGTTGATAACATTCTGGATACGACAGATCTGCTTTTCTCCTGTCCGCCTGAGCTGTAGAGAAGGTTATGTACAACAGGTAATATCATTACGTTATTACTATGCGCAATTGTAACAAGCTGTTCTACATAGTTATCTGTGAAGCTTCCGAATTTGACGATGGTTGTAGGGTCGTTTTCATTAAACTGGTACATAAACAGGGGGACTTCTGAAAGCAATGATATGTTTTCTGTAAAGGTATCATATGAGCTTGGAAGGGCGGGTCCTTCTTCAAGCACATAAAAGCCAACAATTTCTTGGATTGGCTTAGATCCATCGTATACTTTTATATTTACCAGCCTTCTGGAGATCCAGCCATCATTTCCGTTGTGCAGCGATACCTTAATCCAGTTATCGGTAGTATTGGTCACAGGAAGCCTTGCTCCTTCGGATACAGTTTGGAGTATATCGTAGCCGGTGCCAGGTCCGCGGCGTATGTTGGCCGCAGTGACGGTCACAACTGCTTCTGTATACTGCGGAATTACCAGCTTCTGTCCCACATATATAGTATTGCTTGTAAGCCCGTTAAGACTGTATATGCTTTCAATTGTTGTATTATATCTTTGGGCTATAAGATAAAGAGAGTCTCCTGCTTGTACTGTGTAGGTTATAACCTTTGATACATTGATTGGTATGAAAATCAACTGACCTATGTTGATCGTACTACCTAATAGTTGATTGGCTGTTATTAGTTGTTGTACCGTAACACCGAATTTTCGCGCGATAAGGTAAAGGGAATCTCCTGATTGGACTGAATACCACACAATAATCACCCTAATATTAAAACTTATATATCATTATATTAGAATGCAGTAAATATGTACCAAACAATTTTTTGTAGAAGTTTGCGATAAAAGACCCACTAAATCTTTTATTTTGCAGATATAATACCTTAGTAGGCTTAATAAAAGTTGTATACTTTTGACTATAATGATTTTTATGCCATGGTGGTTACAGAACAAATGACAAGCAAAGGACCTGCGACTAATTATCTACGTTCTCCAACAAGCTGGTGAGATTGTCCCCGGAAACAGGCTTACCAAGCAAATAGCCCTGAATATAATCACAGTTATGCTTCTTCAAATACTCCAGCTGTGACTGCTCTTCCACACCTTCAGCTATGACAATTATATTCAGGTGATGAACAAGGGATATCATTGCGCCTATAATCTGGTGATCATCCTTATCTGTACCCTTGATGCTGTTAACAAAGGACTTATCTATCTTTAGAATATCAATGGGAAGCTTTTGAAGGTAGCTCAATGACGAGTAGCCTATACCAAAATCATCCAGTGCAATGCTTATTCCTATTTCCTTCAGTTCCTTAAGGACATTTGTTACATAATCTATTGAATCTATAAATACAGATTCTGTAATTTCAAACTCGATGTACTTAGAGTCCAACCCCGTCTCTTTTATTACATCTTTAACCATTTGAACAAATGATGGTTCCATGATCTGAACTGCAGAAATATTTATAGATATGATCAGGTTCGTATTATATGTGTCCTGTATTATTTTGAATTTCTCCAGGGCAGTTTCAAGAATCCATCTGCCCATAGTAACAATATAGCCGGTTTCTTCAGCCATTGGTATAAATTTTGCAGGACTTAGCAAACCAAGCTCAGGAGAACTCCATCTGACAAGTGCTTCAAATCCTCTCAAAGATTTCGTGTCAGATGTGTACTGAGGCTGGAACACTAAAAACAGCTCGTTATTTTTAACAGATGCGAGTAATCTGTTTTCAAATTCTACTGATTGAAGTATTTCACTTGTCATTTCTGTACTAAAGAACTGAATGGAATTCCTGCCGGAATCCTTTGCCTTATACATTGCCGTATCTGCTGATTTAAGCAGCTCAGTCGAATCAGTGCCGTCATTCGGGTATCCTGCGATACCGAAACTGGCACTGATACTAAAGGCAGAATTATCAATATTGAACGTTTCCAGAAGTGCGTTTCTTAAGTTTTCTACATACTCTACTATTTCAATTTTTTTCATCTGCCGCTGTATAATGAGAGCAAATTCATCACCACCAAGACGGCCTAGTATATCATTGGGATTTATATGTGAAGAAAGTCTTTTTGCCACTGCCTGCAACAATAAATCGCCGGTATAATGTCCAACTGTATCATTTATTCTTTTAAAATTGTCAATGTCAATAAAAACAACAAAAAAATGCAGACGACTGTTCGGGGGCAGGTTTATAAGGTAATTGAGCCTGTTGATTATCATTTTGCGGTTTGGCAATTCTGTAAGTATGTCAAAATGAGCTAAGTAGTTAAGTGTTTTCTCCTTTTCGCTTATGGCTCTGTTGTATTCCATAAGCTGTCTGTTCTGTGTTGAAAGCTCTTCCTCAGATGCCGATATTTCCTCATAAAGGACGCGGAGCTCGTTATTAATATTCTCATAATCATGAATCTTTTTGCAAAAACTCGTTGAATAAATGTAGATAATAGTTACAATTATGATTGCACAAAGCTGTACAAAAATGTCTGGAATAAAGGAATAACTGCCATATATAAAAACATTTACTGAGACGCCTGTGACCGATATAAGGATTAATAACAACGAAGCAATATATCCGACTGTACCATTTGATAAAGTTAAAATTATGGTAAGCATTAGTTTTAATTGGTAGAGGATACCATTGGTATTCATGGCGCTCATATTTTGCCATTGAATATGGTTCAAGTAGAGATGTATAATTATGCAAACAACCATAACTATTCTTCTCAACCACTTATATTTTCCAGTGTTCAAATTGCTTGACTCACTGGTTCCAATGAATCTTGCTATATACTTTTCTGGTATCATACAAATGCCTCAATATCCAAAGTAATAATCTAACCTAGCTTGCTTGAACAATGGATTTAGTAAGTTTTTAGAAGGAACACTACATAATAAAATAGCATATGAATGATTGAATGTCAATTATATGTAACAAGACAATACTGTTACAATAAACCTAGCAATTGGTATGCTAAAATTACATAATTATTAATATAGATTTTTGTAGACCCATGTGACAGTATAATAAAATACCCTGGTACATATTAAATTTATTGCATAAAGCATTTCTTTTGTTAAGTTGCATTGCACAGAAAAATACATTGTGATACCATAAAACTGAACATTATAAGAAAATTCGAGGATGATATGAAGGACTGCTTTGAAATACTGAATATTGATGAATATGCTGATGAATCAATGATAAAAACTGCAATTGAAGAAATGATAAATAAATATCCTCCGGATAAGTATCCTGAACAGTGCAGCGATATTATTTCAGCCGGAAAGCTTCTGCTCAACCCACTGACCAGGGATTCATGTCTGAGCTTTCACCATATGAATGTTGAATCTAAGCGTGCATATAAAATGGCAGAGCATGAGCTAGGTTCAGGAAAGCCTGCAAGTGCAATAAGAATTTTGGATAAGGCAATAAAAACGGAAGAGTATGCAGATCATTTATACTATATGCTTGCTGATGCATGTGTCAAAGGCGGCAGGTACCTAAAAGCCATTAAAGCTTATGAACGGATAATCTCTAAATATCCCAATGACGTGAATATGTTGCTCCATTATACGGAGGCCTGTATTATAGGGGAAAAATATCAAAGAGCATTGGAAGCTGCTCAAAAGGGGTATTTGATTGACAAAGATAGTATTTTGTTTATGCTGTATTATGCTAAGGCATCAATGCATCTTGGAAAGTATGATGCTGCCGAGAAAGTACTACGAGAGGCGATAGACAATTCTTCATTTTATAAACAAAGGCATGTTATATATGCACAAATAGCTTTTGTGCTATTTGTTGAGCAAAAAATAGATGAGGCATTAGAATTTATGGAAATGTTGCCTACTTTGGAAGCAGGTGAAGATGAGAAAATTGAATCAGGAGAGATGATACTCAATATGTTGGACGGTTTTCTTGATTCGCAGATGTATAGCGAGGCTAACAGATGTATGTGTGTAATTCTTAAGCTTATTCCTGAACGAGAGGATATTGCTGAGGCGAAGAAGAAACTGGAAAATATGCTTAAGCTGGAGCCCGAGTTCACTGCTCTGGAAGAGGATGGGTCAATTCCGGAATGCTTGCTGGCACTTATAGCAAATGAACTATTTCCTTCGTTTACGACCGATATGACTGAGTATCAGAGGAAGGCATATTCAGTTATGAATGAGTATCAAATTATAAATGACTATACCTTATACTTATTGCCTATCAGATATATAAAGACCAATTATCCTGAGGTTTATAGACTGAAAGCTGATTTCTTTGATCAGCTCCAGAACTCAAAAAAAAGAAGGATACTGTCTGCTAAATATAAAACCTTGATCTATCAATATCAGGATGCTTTCGATGGCATGCTCGACGAGTGGTCTGACGAAGACGATGCGGAAGATGAAGATTACAAGGATTATGAGTATGAAGATTTTGTGACTTATGATAATAAAACAGAAAAGAAGACAAAGTATGAGGATAATGTCAGGCCGTTCGTGAAACGTGAGGACTTTAAGGGCAATAAGCACAGCTGACCATATCATAAAATTTTAGATTTTTTTAGTACCTTGTAGAATACTATCAGGAAAGTTAGGTAAAGCATTCCAACCAGTCCGAAGGCCTTTAGTCCTATGAACATTACCACAAGCGAAGCAACGGGGTGAAGCTCGAGGCTATCAGATACGATCTTCGGCTCTGCAACCTGACGTACAATGCTTATCAATAAAAATAGAATAATTATTCCTGCACCTGTAAGGTAATCTCCCATTAGTATGTATATAAATGATACGGGTATATAAACAGCAGCTATGCCTATTACAGGAAGAATATCTGCAACTGCGCTGATTATGCTGAGGGTTACTGCATATTTAACTCCCAGGATCAAAAATCCTATAAGAGTCTCGATAAACGTAAGGGCATATATAATAGAATATGCCTTTATATATTTTGTCAGCATATAAACACTATTGGACCACACTCTATCGAATTTCTGCCTTCCGCTGTCTGAAAAAATTGAAAGGACATTCTTTTTGATTTTTGTCATATCTCTTGAGAAAAAATATGTGGAAAGCATTATTATAAATATTACAGAGATCCACATAGGTATAGAAAGTGCAATTGATAAAAAGGTGCTTAGAAATCTGCTCACAACATTCAGATTATTGCTTAGTAATTGAGAAAGCTGACGGTTGTTGGTTTCGCTGAAGGATGGGTCTATATTACGCAGGTATGATCCTATCTCGTTTAAAATATTTCCCACCGGACGCAGAAGCAGCTCCGGATTGGTTTTTGGAAGGTTTACGAGAAGCTGCTTAGCTTCCAGAATGATATTGTAAAACAGAAATGCAGAGAGAGTAAATATTAGCAGATACACTATTATTGATGCCAAAAGGGATGGTATGTTTTTATTCATTTTCAACCTTTTATCAAAGAAGCTTGTTATAGGTTGCATTATGAAAGCTATTGCAAATCCAAGGACAAATGGAAAAGTCAGGGTGCTGGTAGAATAAAAGATGGCAAACAAGGACGTATATGCCACAGTGTAAATAATAAACTTTTTTAGTTTTTTAATAAACTCCTTGCTGAACATTCTACACCACCAGAGGATTGAATATTGACATTTTTACATAACAATATATTGTAAGTTTGCGATCCGCTATTGTTGAGGCCTAAAGCGAATTAAATTGTAAATGAATCATCAACGAGTCACCATAATATACACTTAATCGCAAATGACCTATATGTAAAAGCCTTATTAATTTATATGTGTATGAGAGAATAATATGTAAGGCGGGCATATTATTAAGAAAACAGATTGCTTAACTATTCCTTATATTTACTTAAAAAACATGATAGAATGATATATAAATTACATCGCAAATGTAAATATTAAATTGTCTTCAGGAGTGTAGCGCTGTTATGCTTACCACGGAGCTAATAAAAATTGCAATTAAGGCCGGAGAATTAATGCTTATCAGCGGAGCTGAAATTTACAGAGTTGAGGAGACCGTAGTCAGAATATGTAAAAGCTATGAAATTGAGTGTGAAAGCTTTGTTTTGCCTACGGGCATTTTTATATCAATAATTGATGAATTGGGGAACGTGCAAACCTCATTTAAACGTATTAAACAGAGAACTGTAGATCTAAATAGGATAGATAGTGTTAATACCTTTTCAAGAGGGCTTAAGGCAGCTCCCTTGGAGTATGAAGCTGCCATGCGGAAACTTGAGGAGATAGAAGGAGAAAAGCAGTATAACATTCCGGTTTCATTGCTGTCAGCTGCTGTGGGCTCTTTTGTATTTGCGATGCTTTTTAATGGCAGCTTTTATGACGGAGCCACGGCTGCAATAATTAGTATAATTGCGTTTTTGATAAAAGGCTCACTCCACAGAAAGGGCTTTTTCCCTTTCTTTGAGCTCTTTGCAACAGGCTTGCTTGTAGGAATATTAAGCTATGCGGCATGCAGATTTTTCCCTGATCTAAATGAGTATAAGATCATCATTGGTGCTGTCATGCTTTATCTGCCAGGCGTTGCCATTACAAATGGCATTAAGGATGCGTTTTACGGGGACCTGGTGGCAAGCTCGGCGAGGCTTGGGGAGGCCATTCTTACGGCTACGGCGCTGGCAGCCGGTGTTGGAATAGCCATAACATTAGGAATGAATATGGGGTGATATAAAATGCAGGCAGTGTTGTTGTCGTTTTTTGGAAGTGCAAGTGCGGGAATATTATTCAACGTCAGGGGCAAAAGGCTGATTTATGCAGGTATATCAGGTACTGCAGGCTATATGTTCTATCTGTGGGCATTGAGAATTACAGGCCAGTCTATTATGGCTATCTTTATCGGTGCTATAGCTGTCGGAATCTACAGTGAGATTTGTGCAAGGGTTCTGAAAACACCTTCAACATTATTTTCCATTCCCGGCATATTCCCTATTGTGCCTGGAATTGCTGCTTATGAAACTATACAATACCTGGCTGACAATAATATGACAAGCGCAGGAGCCAAGCTGGTGGAAGCTCTTGGTGGTTCGGGTGCTATTGCTTTTGGAATAATTATTGTAACAGCGGCTTTCAGACTGATATTGGGGCAAAAAAGCAGCAGGCTGCAGCCGGGGAAAGGTTCCTTAAAAGCTGAGGAGAATCGGGATGAAAATAAACAGTAGTCCTTTACTATTGTATTCATTCACTTCCTTAATTATCCTAACGCACCGATTCTATGATATCGCTCAGCCAGACTGTCCCAAGGCTGACTACATTTATGGGACAGATGGCTAAGCTTGACAGTACATTACAGCTAAGGCTTCATAAACATCTGGGTCCAGTAGTATACACCGTTCTTGTTTTTCGCAAGTCCAACTCCTATCTGAGTATATGTTCCGTTTAGAATGTTGGAGCGGTGTCCGGGTGAGTTCATCCAGCTGTTCATTACCTGGGCAGGTGAGCTCTGACCGTATGCGATATTTTCGCCCGCGGCAGAGAAGCTCAGACCAAAGCTTTCCATCATTTTGAAAGGTGAGCCGTAGGTTGGTGAGGTATGGCTGAAATAACCTTTGTTAGCCATATCAGCTGATTTATACCTTGCAACTCTGCTAAGCTGCCAATTAGTGGTCAGAGGCTGCAGACCTTTGTTTACTCTTTGCACGTTAACAAGCCTAATGACTTCATTTTCCTGTTCCGTAGTCGTAACAACTGGAATATTAAGCACCTGTCCGGGATAGATCAATGCGGGGTTTTTTATCGAGGGATTGGCGGCGATTATTTCGCTTAGTCCAACCTGATTCCTGACTGCGATTTTCCACATTGTATCTCCCGATCTAACTGTATAACGTGTTGTTGTTTGTGCAAATGCTTGTGTTGTCAGTATTAACGAAATTAATAAGGAAGCTATTATTAATCTTTTCTTCATCAAATCACCTCAAGGATATTTTTTGACAAAATTTAATTTCACATGCTGGCAATATAATGTTGTAAAGCTTGATTTTACAATTGAGGATTGAAAAAGCATGATTCTTGACTTTGAAAGGCATTTAAGGAATAATAAAGGTAGATCTGGCTTTAAGTAAGCATGAATACAGAATTTATATTAAAATTCAGGATATTGAGCAAATATAGAATACAGAGCCGCATAATGGAGGAAGGTACAAATGACAAAGGGAAAAGAAGTCTATGGAAATGAAAGCATATCATCGCTTAAAGGTGCCGACCGTGTGCGCCTCAGGCCCGGCGTAATCTTCGGCTCAGATGGTATTGAAGGCTGTGAGCATTCTTTTTTTGAGATATTGTCAAATTCAATAGATGAAGCACGTGAAGGCTATGGAGACAGGATAGAGGTCACACGTCACACTGATAAAGCTATTACTGTTAAGGATTACGGAAGAGGAATACCTCTTGACTATAACCAAAAGGAAGACCGGTACAATTGGGAGTTGGTTTTCTGTGAGCTTTATGCAGGAGGAAAATATAAAAACAATTCAGGTGAAAACTATGAATTCAGCTTGGGGTTAAACGGACTCGGCAGCTGCGCAACTCAGTACAGCTCTGAATATATGGATGTAACTGTATTTCGTGACGGCTTCAGATATGACCTCCGCTTTGAAAAGGGCGAGAATATAGGAGGTATGATCAAGGGAAAGTGCAAGTATGAAAGCACCGGAAGCATACAGAAATGGAAGCCTGATCTGGAGGTATTTACGGACATTGATATACCTCTTGAGTATTTTCAAGAAACACTGAAAAAACAGGCAGTTGTCAATGCAGGCCTGAAATTCATTCTGTTTGATGAGCCGTCAGGCGAGACCTTCGAATACTGCTATGAAAACGGGATTGTTGACTATGTTAATGAAATAAGCGGAGATAAAGGCTTTACAGGTGTTCAATATTATGAGACCTCCGCAAAGGGAAGGGACAGGGAGGATAAGCCTGAGTATAAGGTTAAGATGCAGATCGCATTTTGCTTTAACAATGAAAACAATTTACTTGAATATTATCACAATTCCAGCTTCCTTGCGTATGGTGGATCACCTGACAGGGCTGTAAAGGCCGCGTTTGTTTATGAGCTTGACAGATGCATAAGAAATAGGGATAAATACAACAAAAATGAGGCAAAGCTAACATTCGCGGATATACAGGATAGTCTAGTACTTGTTACAAGCTCATTTTCTACAGTAACCAGTTATGAGAATCAGACAAAAAAGTCTATTACAAATAAATTTATTCAGGAAGCAATGACTGATTTTATTAAGCAGCAGCTGGAAGTATATCTTATAGAAAACAAGGCAGAAAGCGACAGAATAATTGAGCAGGTGCTGGTTAACAAGCGCAGCCGTGAAACAGCTGAGAAAACCAGGATAAATATTAAGAAGAAGCTTGGCGGCAATGTCGACATGTCCAATAGGGTAAAAAAGTTTGTTGACTGCAGAACTAAGGATATTGATAGGCGAGAGCTGTATATAGTGGAAGGCGATTCAGCACTGGGTTCCTGTAAAATGGGCAGGGATGCAGAGTTCCAGGCTATCATGCCTGTTAGAGGAAAGATACTCAACTGCCTTAAAGCAGGGTATGACGGTATTTTTAAGAGCGAAATAATTGTTGACCTGCTGAAGGTGCTGGGCTGTGGTGTTGAAATAAAATCAAAGCACAACAAGGACCTGAATACCTTTGATATGGCAAATCTCAGATGGAGCAAAATTATTATATGTACCGATGCTGATGTTGACGGCTTCCAGATAAGAACGCTTATACTTACTATGATATATAGACTTGTACCTACACTGATACAGGAAGGAAAGGTATTCATTGCTGAATCTCCTCTCTTTGAGATTACTTGCAGGGACAAAACGTACTTTGCGTATACAGAAAAGGAAAAGGTACAGATACTGGCTAAGCTGGAAGGTAAGAAGTATACGATTCAGAGATCTAAGGGACTTGGTGAGAATGAGCCTGAGATGATGTGGCTTACGACAATGAGTCCCGAAACCAGAAGACTTATAAAAATAATGCCTGATGATGCAGCCAGGACAGAGCTTATGTTTGAACTGCTTCTTGGTGATAATCTGCAGGGCAGAAAGGCATACATTGAGGAAAAAGGCAGCAAATATATAGAGATGATCGATGTAAGCTGACAGTAGGCAAATACGGTATAAAATATTTAGAGAAGTAATGTAACGAGACATAAAATGTTACATATTTCTATCAGAGATAGGTGCCTATCCGGTTTTTTTATGTGGCGAGCATATTCCCTTCCCAAAGGTATGTTTGAATAAAACCTTGTTTGCGACCGTATAGAATAGTGACATGGTACATCACAGATGCCGTGTTAAATATTAGTATGATTATTATATGATGAAGCAGGCTCAAAACTTTCGTTTAGGAGAGATATATTATGGCTGATAAAAATCTTGTGTTACAAAAAATAGCTGAGACACTGGAAGAAAATTATATGCCCTATGCAATGAGTGTTATTATTTCAAGGGCGATACCTGAAATAGACGGCTTCAAGCCTTCCCACAGAAAGCTCTTATATACAATGTATAAAATGGGCCTTTTAAATGGATCAAGGACGAAATCAGCCAATGTTGTTGGACAGACCATGAAGCTTAATCCTCATGGGGATCAGGCAATATATGAGACAATGGTAAGACTTACAAGAGGCAACAGCTCACTTCTGCATGCATATGTGGATTCAAAGGGGAACATGGGAAAGGTCTATTCGAGAGACATGCACTATGCGGCTTCTCGTTATACAGAGGTCAAGCTAGAAAAGCTGTGTGAAGAGCTGTTCCGTGATCTGGATAAGGATTCTGTAGACTTTGTAGACAATTATGACGGTACATTGAAGGAGCCAACCTTGTTCCCTGCTACCTTCCCGAGCGTTCTGGTCAATGCCAATCAGGGTATTGCAGTAGGCATGGCAAGTAATCTTTGCAGCTTTAATCTAAAAGAGGTATGTGATGCGACGGTAGCTTATATAAAAGACGAAAACTTCGATCTGATGAATTACATCAAGGCGCCTGATTTCTCCACCGGCGGCAGTCTGATATACAATGAAAGTGAAATGAAAGAGATATTTGAGACTGGAAGGGGAAGCTTCAAGGTCAGAGCCAAGTACAATTATGATAAAAAGAACAGCTGTATTGAAATATATGAAATACCATACACAACAAGCTCAGAGGCAATAATTGATGCAGTGATAGAGCTTGTTAAAAACGGAAAGATAAAGGACATATCTGATGTAAGGGATGAAACTGACTTGAATGGCCTCAAGATCACACTGGATATAAGGAAGAGTGCAGATCCGGAATCGATTATGAACAAGCTGTATAAGATGACGCCTCTGCAGGATTCCTTCGGCTGCAACTTTAATATACTTATAGGCAATACACCGAGAGTAATGGGCATAAGAAGTATACTGAGAGAATGGCTGATATTCAGAACACAGTGCATAAAAAGACAGATACAGTTTGATGTAGGCAAGAAGGAGGATAAGCTCCATTTACTGCTCGGCCTTAGAAAAATTCTTCTTGATATAGATAAAGCAATTGCAATTATAAGAGGAACAGAGAGTGACGCACAGGTCGTTCCAAACCTGATGAATGGCTTTGATATTGACCAGATACAGGCTGAATTCATAGCTGAGATAAAGCTGAGGAACCTGAATAGGGAATATATACTGGACAAGGTTGGAGAGGTTGACTCACTGAAGCAGGAAATTGCCGATCTGAAAGACATCATTGCAAATGAAGGCAGGATAAAGCAGATCATCATCAAGCAGCTTAATGATGTGTCGAAGAAGTATGGACAAGCCAGAAAAACTGAGATCATATCTGAGGAATATGTGGAAGAAATAACAGAAGAGCATTTGATCGATGATTACAATCTTAAGCTTTTCCTCACCGACCATAATTACCTCAAGAAGATACCGCTTGTCTCACTTCGTGCTAACCCTGAGCATAAGCTCAAGGACGAAGATGTGATACTCCAGGAGATCGAAACTCACAATAAGGCAGACCTTCTGCTGTTCTCTGACAAACAGACTGTATATAAGCTTCGCATTTATGAAATAAACGACTGCAAGGCAAGCTCTTTGGGCGAGTACCTTGCCAACCTGCTGCAGCTGGACGAAAATGAGAAAATAATTTACATGGTCGTCACAGACAATTATGACGGATGGATGCTGTTCTCATTTGAAAATGGAAAGAGTGCAAAAATTGAATTACAAAGCTATGCTACCAAGACCAACAGAAAAAAACTGGCCAATGCTTACGCCGATATAGCTCCATTGGTTGACATAAGGTATCTGGAGGCGGATACAGAGCTGGTGGCATACAGTAGTATAAATAAGGTACTTATTTTCGATACAGCGAATATTAACCCCAAGTCCACCAGAAACTCTCAGGGTGTTCAGATCCTTAAGGAGAAAAAGGGAAGCTTTATGTGCTCTATAAAGACCATAGAGCAATCGGGAATCAAAAATCCGGACTACTACAGAACTCGTTCTATACCTGCTGTAGGCTGCTATTTCAGAGAAGAGGATGCAGACAACAAGCAGCTGACAATTGATTTTGATAAATAGAACACAGGGAGACGGTTCGAGATTACTGAAAAAGTCTAGTTCATATCGAAAAAAGGGCTTGAAACCCGCTTAGCTTCGCTGCTATTTTCTTGTAAATGGTACTTTATCAGCAGTCTCGGACGGTTCTTCTGTGTTAAGGGAGTTGTCAAAGAGACGTGTCAATGAACGGGGTAGTTAACACTCGCCTTTAACTCTAACTGGTAAAATCCCTGCTCTGCTGTCTACTCCCTGATCATTCGATAGTATAAAGATACAGATACCCATAATTGTCGTTGTTCGCACGGATAGCAATGCGATTCTCATCAAACCATCCGATGGAAGCCTCGTATCGTGCTTCATAGCCCTTGCGATCAAGAAGAGTAAAGGTATGCTTTTGCAGATCCAGGACACCCACCTCTGAAACGCCGAGACCTTTTGCATCGGTGTCAGTTTGCGTATAAAGCATTTTTGTACCGGTGCTGTTAATACTCACAAATTCAGAACCTTGAGGATAGGTGAAGCCTTCCACAATGTTTTGATTACCGGTCTTAAAATCGAAAACATAGGTATTTCTGTCCATATCAATGTACAGACCATATCTGCATCCCATGAACATTATACCATTTTCCGATGCCTGCCCCAATAAAGACATATCAGAAAATAGATCGGTATACTCTCCTGTCGAGATATTAACTGTCCTACAAGCATATCGTTCATTTTCATCTGCTCGGATACAACAGAGTGTATTGTTATCCAAAAACCATGCACTTGTCACTTTCATCCCGGCAATTTTACTTACGTCCTGCAAGGCCTTTGCTGCTATATCACAATAGTAAACAGAATCACCATTATCGCATGTAAGTAAGGCCTTTGACATATCCGGCGAAAACTCGGTGTCCATAACACTCAATTCTGAAACTCCACAGCCATTAAAAATATTTGTAACCTCTTGTGTTCTAAGGTCGAGTAATAGATTGCACTGTGAATAATCGCTTAGCCGTCCGTAGGATAAGGTTAGTAAAGCGAGGTCAGTACTGTCGTTTACAGGAGAAACATTCCAAGCAGCATCAGTAGCTGATTCCTTGCCACTTGCGAATGAATAGATTTTCCCGTTATCCTCGCACCAGTTGAACGCTATGTTATAAATTTCACTATGCCAGGTATAGGCAAATGAGATATCATTTGTTTTTAGCTTTGTAAGTTTTCCATCTATGACCTTATAATAGGTAAAGCTGTCGCGTGTTTCATCATAGACATAAATCAGACCGTCACTGTAATCAAAATTGCCGGTGATTCGTATGTACTCGACATTTGCGGTATTTTCAATCTGTGTGCTATAAATGTTTTCAATGATGTCAGAGTGTTTCGGTTCACCTTCAACAGGAAGAACAACATCAGATGTTGATATGCGAAGGAATGTAAAAACGGCCTCCCGGAAATCTTCGTCTACTGCCATTGCAGTCGCGAATGAACTAAGCATTAGAATAATCGCTACGGCAATAACTATAGCAGCTTTACTCAATGGCCTTTTTATATGGTGCTGCAGCTGGTGCTTTTCTGATTGTGCCGAAAACACGGTGGCAGCTTCATCCAAAATATCGTCTGAGATATTTCCAAATGCAAAAAGCAATTTTTCACTCTTCATATTGTTATATCCTCTCTTTCAATAAAGGCTTTTAGTTTTTTCCTTGTACGAAACAGGATGGATTTAACCTTGCTTTCACTCATATTACAGCATTCAGAGATTTCTTTTATGGAATGCAAATACCAATATCGCAAAACGAATATAGCCCGCGTTTCTTTTGGCAATGCACGTAAAAAAGTGTCCAGAGCCTCTGTCAGTACGGCTTCGTCCACTATTTTCTCAACGCTTGTCTTGGACGGGATACATTCCTCTAGCTCATCAAGTGCAATATCTACCTGCCCCATGCCGCGCTTTTTAGCGTTATACCTGACATATCGCTGCAAAGACAGGTTTCGGGTTATCTTCCCTAAAAATGCGGGAAGATTATTAGGGTGGTGAGGTGGTATGGCATTCCAGGCATTGAGGAAGGTATCATTGACACATTCCTGCACATCCTCGTAGATGTGCAGAATATTATATGAAATGTGAAAGCAATACTTTGAATATTTATTTGCTGTTTCGGTGATTGCTGTTTCGGCGCGTGTCCAAAACAGCTCAATGATCTTGCTGTCGTCCATAAAATCAACTCCTTGTGAAGTACTAATGCCTCCACATATATACATCCAAAAAAGTGCTTTGCGTTGCGTTCCTGGAAAAAATATTTCGATAATTCCACATAGATTCTAATTGCCAGCATGGAAATAATCAAGAGTAGCTATGTAAACAAAAGGATTATAAGTTATGTACCCTGTGCCCAATAGGTATAAATTGAAGGGAGCATCTAACTATGAAAAACTAATATATTTTGTTAATATGCTGCATTTTTGTTGTAGGTAAAGGTAGTCTATCTTGGTCGGTATATTAGGTTCAATAATGGGCTGGATAATTACGGCAATTGTATTTGTTCCTATGTTAAATACAGTTATAGTACAAACCTTTTCATTACCGGGTTGTACATTATCTATAAGACTTTATACAGTAATTCCTCCTATAATAGTATCCATTGTTTTTGGTGTAATAGCATGCTATTTTAGCAGCAGAAAGGTATTAAAAGAGCGTGCTGCACAAGCAATGCGTCCTAAGCCACCGAAGAAGATGAAAGGGATACTGCTGGAAAGAATATCGGGTATTTGGAATAGACTTTCTTATGGGAATAAGCTTATTTTAAGAAATATATTCTTAAATAAACAAAAAGCTATAGCAAGCTCATAAGGGGTTATTGTATGTGTTATTCTTTTAATCACAGCTTTTGGTTTTGAAACCTCCATGCAATACATAGCTAATCAAATTGATGATGTTTATACTTATGATCTAAGGGTTGATTATGAGGTGCCGATTACCTTTAATGAGTCAAATCTGCCAAAAGATATTATAAGTAGTTACTCCCTGTCAAGCTATCCGGTAGAGTTGGTTACTCTAAGTGAAAGTAAAGATGCATCTTTAGTAGTTACTACTAAAGAAAACAATCTTATTAATTTCTTTGATGAAAATAATAATTAAAATAAACAGTCTTATATTTTTTGAAAACATAATAATCACTTCATTTTCTGTAATTGTAGCATTGCCAATAAGCGGCTACACTTATCGGCTTGTTGTAAAAACACTATCTAGTACAAGTCAACTAATTCCTGATAAATTAGATATCTATACAATAATGATTTCAATTGCACTAGCATTTCTGCTTACAATTGCATCAAACCTATTGCTAAGAAAAAAGGTAACTAAAATTAATATGATAGAATCGTTAAAAAGTATGGAATAGAATCTTAATTCACATAATCTAAGAATATTCTTACTATTATCGGATGCTACTGCCGGATGCTTAGGTTTTTCAATTAACAGACGGTTTTGTTATCAAAAGGTTGACAACAAAACCGTCACCCCTGACACTATTTGTAGGCTTCCTGCACTTTTGCGATGACCTCTTCAAGCTCTGGAATGCTAGAGATGCCGCCAGCCTTTGTTGTAGACAAGCCGGCTGAGGCACAGGCAAACTGTGTTATTTCGCGAAGCTCGTTTCCAGATAGTTCCTCGGCGTTCTTCCCAGTCTGCAGGAGCTTCCAGACAGCCGATCCGCCGAAAATATCTCCTGCGCCGGTGGTATCAATAGTATTAAGACCCTGGAGCCCGGATACTTTCCCCATGGCATTTTTATTGGCGAAAAGACAGCCATTTTTACCCAGTGTTATAAATACCAGTGAAATATTAAAATCATGGAGCAGCTTTTCTGCAGCCTCATCAAAGGGTATATGGCCGAATATGAATTCAACTTCTTCATCGCTTATCTTCACAACATCTGCCTGCTTTAAGCCCCACAGTATCTGCTCCCTGGCTTCGTCGAGGCTATTCCAGAGAGGCTTTCGCAGATTAGGGTCGAAGGTGATCAGCTTATTCAGCGATTTTGTGTATGCTACAGCCTTTTTTACAGCTGTTTTTGCGGGCTCATCGGTCAGTGAGAGTGTGCCGAAATGGAATATATTGCTCCTCTCTATTATTGACAGGTCGAGCTCTTCAAACGCGATTCTTGTATCAGCTCCGGGCTTTCTTGCAAAAGAGAACTCCCGGTCTCCATCATGATTAAAGGTAACAAACGCAAGAGTAGTAAAGGTATCGTCACATGTAATAACTCCGCTCGCATCAATCCCTGCATCTGTGAGTGTTCCTGTCAATAGCTTGCCGAAGGTGTCATTACCTACCTTTGATATAAAGGCTGTCCTGGCTCCGAATTTCTGAAGCGCTGCTAGAAAATTTGCAGGGGCTCCACCAGGGTGAGCTGCCATTGTAGGATAACCGTGACTATCAGAACTTATACATGCAAAATCAATTAATAATTCACCAATTGCTGTTACATCAAACATATCAAATCCTCCTGATTGTGTTATGATCTGTACCACTACTGTGTTAAACGAGACGAGGCTGGCCTGAAACTTGATTGACTGGCCGCACACAGCATACTCCGTGTATTTTGTAGAGGTAGCTTGTTCTATAGTGCTAGCATACTAGGCTGGTCGTTTTGCTTCGCAATACTGCTCACTCATGTAATCTGGCTGCTTGCCTATATACCCTAGTAGCTGAGCTCACATTGATATAAATAGGTGATGCTTTGTTACTTTGTTATTTTGCAGCAGGGTATTCGTTACATAGCAGGCGATATGGAGCTTCATCCTCTTCAATTGTGGGGAAACGGCCAACAGGAGGATTAAATCTGTTATCAGTGTTATCATCGTTACACTCGCTGACCTCTCCAATAAGGACTGGGCCTGTTCCGGGTTCCACCTCAAAATCATGATACATATAAGGTTGAATGGAGATACTCATACCGGGCTTCAGCTTTACCTGTGTACCTGCAGGCACAGTATAGGTCCTGCCGTCAATATGTACAGTAACATCTGTTACTTTGTCGACTTCTTCATCAGGCAGAGAATTGTAGACTCTAATTAGCAGGTTTCCTCCGCCGCGGTTTATTATGTCCTCCATTTTAATCCAATGAAAGTGATTTGGAGAATACTGGTCTTCCTTTAAATAAAGTAGCTTCTCTGCGTAGCTTTTTTTGTATTTATCCTTCATTTTCATGTTGCCGTTACGAAGAGTGATCAGTGAAAAGCCCATTTTGTCAAAGTCATTCATGCCGTAATCTGTTATATCCCATCCCAGCATGTTGTCCCTTATTTCATCATATTCATGGCTCTTATTTTGCCACTGTCCAGGTGTAAAGTGACAGAATTCCGGAAGGGAAAATCTATATTCCTTTATCATAGCTTCCATTTCTTTTAGTGCTTCATTTATCCTGCTACGTTTCATCTTATAAAACCTCCATATTATACTTCCTAGAATTGAAATTAATACCCTTATGAACACAGGTGACATAATAGCCATTATGCTACGGTTATTATATCATAAATGAGATTATTATTATGTAAAAAAGCTTATTAATATCTGATAGACAAAACTCGTTATTATCCGTATTATATGGTAATAATACACTGTGAAAATTGCTAGAAACAATTATATATTAACCTTGGGAATAAGAGGAGATACGATGAAAGATCAATTTTGAAGAAGAAAGAAGGCGCTATATGAAATTATTATTTATTAGTATATTTTTATTGGCTGTGGGAGTCTTTATGCTTGTGTCTCCTGGAACGATCTATTCTTTGACAGAGAGTTGGAAAAGTGATTCCGCCGGAGAACCATCTGACCGTTATAGATTTAGTATCCGCTTCGGGGGGAGCGCTTGTACTCTGGTAGGACTTGTTGGAGTAATTACATATTTTGTGATTTAGTTTTTTCAATAACAAGGGCTGGTATGAGTAGGGTGCGTCAGCGAGCAAGCAATTGTAGCATCGAAATTTTGAATTGTCGATGTGGTAACAACGTCAAACTTACATACTTCTTAATACAGAGGGGTGAAATATTTGGAGGAAGCCAAAGAAGAAAACCAGAATGAGAACCAAAATGAGACTCAGAATGAGAACCGGAATGAGAATCAGAATGAGAACCGGAAAGGGACCCGGAATGAGAACCAAAATGAGAACCGGAATGATGCACAGGATAAATCGCAGAGTAGATTTAAGAATAAAAACCATAAACTTGATGCAGGCGAAGAAGGTGGCAGGGCTAAAAGGCTGAAGCTGATGTTTGATATTGTATTAGTTGCTGCATTTGTTGCTCTTATTATCTTCCTGACTGTAAAATTCGGACCAAGACTTACTCAACTGGCAGCAGAGCCGGAAAAGCTTAAGGAAATGCTAAGCTCATTCGGCTGGAAGGGCGTATTGATATTTATGGCCCTGCAGGTACTTCAGGTAGTAGTTGCAGCTATTCCCGGTGAATTTGTGCAAATAGCAGGAGGGTATATATACGGCCCCTGGCTTGGCACGTTTTATTCCCTGGCGGGAATAGTGCTGGGATCGGTCATAGTGTTTTATATTGCCAGATTTCTTGGCTACAGGATTGTCAAGCTTATGGTTTCAAGGGAACAGCTGGACAGACTCAGCTTTATGGTGAACAGCGACAAAAGTGAGATCGGTATGTTTATTCTATTCTTGATTCCGGGATTGCCGAAGGATATATTGACTTATATAGCAGGTATTACTCCGGTCAAGGCAATGACATTTTTTATTGTAATAACACTTGGAAGGCTACCGGCTTTATTTGGATCCGCATATATCGGCAGCAGCATGCAAGAAGGTAATTATTTAGCAGCTATAATTGTTGGAGCCGCAGCAGTAATTCTATTCGCAGCTGGACTTCTTCTTAAAGATAAGCTTCTTGTTAAAATACGTAAACTTATCTAATGTATTTGTGATTCACTTAAGCCTAGCAGTACAATATGCAGAGGCTTTCTATTATAAAGAATGCCATCGATATATTATACTGCTAAGCTCCAAAATTGGTACAGGTAAGCAATAAGTAAGAGCGCTATTTCAATTACTACAAGAAGCGCATCCGGATCATCATTCAATAGAACATTAATGTGTATCATGTTTAAGAATGATACACAGTTAAACGTATTGTCTATATAAACATTAGTAATGAATTATCTTTAAGCTCCACAGAACAATATATTGCATGTGTTGCCGGTAACCTTATCATTATCTGTCATGAATACAAGGCCCTAGAGGATTCAGACAACTTGTTACAATATATTGCACTGCAAAGCTATTCAATGGTACAACCGTAACTGCTCTTTAGAGGCCTAACTAAAAAATTCATTGTAAAGTGCATGAACTGCCTTATCACGCTCATATGCTCTTACACCGAACATCATGCTGACCTCAGAGGGACCCTGGTTGATCATTTCCAGGTTGATGCCTGCTCCTGCCAGTGCAGAGGATGCTCTTGCTGTTATACCAAGGGTGTGGCGCATTCCTTCACCTACTATCATTACAAGCGCTATGTCTCTGTCTACTGATATATCGTCAACCGCCAGCTCGTTTTTAATTCTCTCAACAATCTTTTGTTCCTTATGAGAATCAAGGAATTTTTGCTTCAATATAATTGACATATTATCAATACCCGAAGGGATATGCTCAAAAGGAATATGTTCTTCCTCAAGCATCTGCAATATTTTGCGTCCGAAGCCGACTTCCCTGTTCATAAGGTACTTCCCTATATAAATGAAGCAAAAGCCGGAATCACATGCTATGCCAACAACTGGCTCGGATATATTGTGCCTTTCTTTAACTATAGTTGTTCCAGGAGCGCTGGGGTTATTTGTGTTCTTGATCCTTACGGGAATGCCCTTTTTAAATACCGGTACGAGAGCCTCCTCTTGAAAAACACTGAAGCCTGCGTACGAAAGCTCCCGCATCTCACGATAAGTAACCTCCTGTATAGGCTTTGGAGATTTGATCATGTTGGGATTGGCGACGTATACATTGTCTACATCTGTAAAATTCTCATACAGATCGGCATTTACGGCAGCAGCTAATATTGAGCCGGTTATATCAGAACCGCCTCTGGGAAGGGTGACAACTTCACCTGTAAGCGAATGCCCGAAGAACCCGGGGAATACCACAATACCGGGGTGGCTCACTAATTTGCTCAAATTATCATATGATTGGGGTAATACCTGTGCATTCCCAAATTCATCGCTCAGCAATAGTCCCGCATCACCCGGGTTGATATAACTGGCTTCCATACCAATACTTCTGAGGTATGCAGCAACCAGCTTTGCGCTGTTGTCCTCACCGGCGGCCTTCAGACAATCTATATACCGTCCTTCATTGCTTTTATCACTAATTATACGTTCCTCTATATCAGCTTTAATAGTATGTACTATTTCATCGGTAAGCCCCAGGCCTGATGCGATATCTGCAAATCGTGCTACCACAGCCTTCAATTCGTTTTCAGCTTTACTGTCTATTAGACCTGCTTGTGCACATAAGATCAGTAGATCAGTTACCTTGACATCTTCGCTGAAACGCTTGCCGGGTGCGGAAACTACAACAAATTTACGTTCAGGGTCTGAAGTGATTATTGAACAAACCTTTTTTATTTGATCGGCTGAAGCCAACGAGGTTCCTCCGAATTTTGCAACCTTCATGTAAAAAACCTCCAGATATATATTTCATTCTATTATCACACCGGGAAAAAGGTTATGTCAATATAAAATAATATTTGGGACATATACTAATAAATGTAAAATATGGTATAATTATTAGCATTCGGTGCATTAATGTATTTCCAAGAGTGATGAGGTGTTGTAATGACTACATTGGGTACGATTCTTACATATTGTGTACTAATTGTCCCTATTGCTGTATTTGCTTTTTATACTATTGCAGATGTACTAAATGCTGGATTTTGCCAGAAGCTTGGTAATAAAACGATCAAAATGATCTACTACCTATTAATGCTAATATGGTCTATTCTGGTTTTCATATTATATAGGAAAGAGATACTCTCAATTAATATTTTCAAGGAATATATTATCAACAAAGGGCTGCTTAATGTAGTACTCTATTTTGGGGCAGTTTTAGTGTTGATGCTTATATGGGATACACTTTTTATATCTTGCAAATCAATAAGCAGTCTAAAATACAAGGATACGGAAATAACTCTTGAGGAAGCACAGAACATTGGTAAAATGACTATTGCAAAAAATCTAGATATTAAGTTTTTAGTTGATATACTGAAGATTAAGTACATGATGATCTGCAATATGGAAGAGTATGTTAATAACCTCAAATTCTTTGATGAAAGCATGTATATAAATCTCTTGAAAAAATATGCAAGCCTTAGAAAGGCAAAGAAGTTTGAATATTTTATTTATGATGAGAGGGGACTAGAGAAATTTAGAAAAAAGTATAAATACTCAGAGGCAGATTTTTCAAAAGTAATGTACAACATGGACATGAATGGCGTTTGCATTCCGGAAAGCAAGGATGAAAGCATTTTCTATGCGGTAATTCGAATGGAATACTATGATAATGATATGATAATTATACTTCATTCGGAAACAATATTATTTGATGAGCATAAAATTATACAAAATATAGTTACAGTTCTGGATCTCTATATTACTATAAAGTGTAAAGAATTAGAGATTGCCGATCTAAAAAAAGCCAATTGTAAGATGATGGCAGATAAAGTATAATTAAAGGAGAGGTGGTTGCTATGGAGGATAGAAAAACTCAGAGCCTGAGAAGAGCTGCTGGAATTGCTACAACTAAGAGTAAAGACTGTAAATGTATAAGACGTGATAAATGTTTACCGCATTTTGGAATAAAGAGCTCAAGTGAAGCTGAAAAGGGCGAAAGAATCGTAAGGGAAAAGATATTAGGCAATGTGTGATTAAGGAAGCGGCAGTGCTTAAAGTAAATTACGATAGGCTTTATTGCTGACCTTTAAGCGTTTTTATTATTGGAAAAATGTAACGAGAATAATCTTGAACGGTAATAGTAAAAGCTATTGCCGTTTTTTATATATGAGCGTATAATGTAATACGAACATCTGTTTGATTTTGGTGCTGTCATGGAGGTAATATGCCGGATTTTAAAATAGTATCGGATTATAAATTACGCGGAGATCAGTCGCAGGCAGTGGACAAGCTTGTAAAGGGCTTGAATCGTAACTACCGTCATCAGACGCTGCTTGGAGTTACAGGTTCGGGCAAGACATTCACTATGGCAAATGTAATAGAACGAGTACAGCGTCCCACGCTTGTCATGGCGCATAATAAAACATTGGCTGCGCAGCTTTGCAGTGAGTTTAAGGAGTTTTTTCCCGAAAACTCTGTAGACTATTTTGTAAGCTATTATGATTATTATCAGCCGGAGGCGTATATCGCATCTACTGATACATATATAGAAAAAGATTCGTCTATTAACGATGAGATCGACCAGATGAGACATTCAGCCACAGCCGCGTTATTTGAACGACGTGATGTGATAATCGTGGCTAGTGTGTCATGTATATATGGACTCGGAGATCCCGAGGATTACACAGAACTGATGTTATCCCTGAGACCGGGAATGCAGAAGGATAGGGATGAAATTATCCGAAAACTTGTGGATATACAGTATGAACGCAATGAAATCGATTTCAAACGCGGAAAATTCAGAGCCAGGGGAGATGTACTCGAGGTCTTTCCGCCTGATTCATCTGAAAAGGTCCTAAGAATAGAGTTTTTCGGTGACGAGATTGAGAAAATTTCTGAGGTTAACTATCTTACAGGAGAAATTCTTGGAATCCGTTCCCATGCAGCAATTTTTCCGGCTAATCATTATGCGACAACTCAGCCTAAAATGCTCAAAGCACTGAAAACAATAGAGGAAGAGCTGCAGGAAAGGCTGAAGGAGCTTAAGGAGCAGGGAAAGCTGCTTGAAGCACAACGACTTGAACAGCGCACGAATTATGACCTTGAAATGCTGCAGGAGATAGGGTTTTGCCAGGGTATTGAAAACTACTCGCGGCATATAAGCGGAAGGACGCCGGGCAGTCCGCCTTACACGCTTCTTGATTACTTCCCCGAGGATATGCTTCTGATAATTGACGAATCTCACGTTTCAATTCCTCAGATAGGGGCTATGTACAACGGAGACAGGTCCAGGAAGGAAGCTCTGGTTGATTATGGCTTCAGGCTGCCATCGGCATTTGATAACAGGCCTCTTCGTTTTGAAGAATTCGAGAAAAAAATAAAGCAGGCCATTTATGTTAGTGCAACACCCGGACCGTATGAGAAAAAACATTCTCAACAGGTTGTAGAGCAGATCATTAGACCAACAGGCCTGCTTGATCCGGAGATCATTGTAAAACCGGTCAAGGGCCAGATAGATGACCTGATCGGTGAGATAAACAAACGTATTGAAAAGCAACAGCGAGTACTTGTTACAACATTGACAAAGAAGATGGCTGAAGATCTGACAGCTTATTTAAAGGAATTGGACATTAAGGTGGAATACCTGCATTCAGATGTGGACACAATGGAAAGAATGGAGCTCATAAGGAATCTCAGACTCGGAGTATTCGATGTGCTTATTGGTATTAACCTTTTAAGAGAAGGGCTTGACCTGCCGGAGGTCACACTGGTGGCAATACTTGATGCTGACAAGGAGGGCTTCCTCCGTTCAGAGACCTCATTGATACAGACAATAGGCAGGGCAGCAAGGCATGTAGAGGGCACGGTCATCATGTATGCCGACACTATTACGGACTCTATGCAGAAGGCCATTAGTGAAACAAACAGAAGAAGGAAGATTCAGAGAGAGTACAACGAAGAACATGGAATTACACCCACTACAATTCAAAAGGGTGTAAGAGATGTGCTTGAGACTGTCAAGGTCGCCGAGGAGGATACCGGTTATACTGCCAGTAGTGAGGGTAAACCTGTGGATATGCAGGAAGCTCAGGCTCTTATCTCCAGGCTTGAGAAGGAAATGAAGGAAGCGGCTCGGGAGCTGCAGTTTGAAAAGGCTGCAAAGCTCAGAGACAGGCTTAAGGAAATTAAAAGAAATACCGGATTATAAATTACTAAAAAATATCGAACAAATGTTTGCATTTTATATAACCTTTGGTATAATGAGACGAGAGTGTTTCTCGTCTCATTGAAACGCTTCAACGGAAAGAAAATCTTTCTACTATCGAAAGATTTTCTCTGAATTAAGGCGTTATAATAATGCGGTAAGGTATACCGCATTATTGAAACACCATAGGACAATCTATGGATGTAATAAAAGGTATTGCCTTCCTTATGTTAAGGCAAAGCGAGCAAAACCAGAGAGTGCAAATAGGCAATAACAATGATAACGAGAGCAATAAGAAACAGCAGAACGGGTGTGTGTAATGGGTAAAAACAGTATATTTATTAAGGGAGCAAGAGAGCATAATCTCAAAGATATTGATATTGAAATACCAAGAGAAAAATTCGTGGTAATTACAGGCTTAAGCGGTTCGGGCAAATCATCGCTGGCTTTTGACACAATATATGCAGAGGGGCAGAGAAGGTACATAGAATCACTTTCATCTTATGCAAGGATGTTTCTTGGACAGATGGAAAAACCGGATGTAGATTACATTGACGGACTATCTCCGGCAATATCAATCGACCAGAAAACTACAAGCAGAAACCCCAGGTCAACAGTTGGTACTGTCACAGAAATATATGATTATCTAAGGCTGTTGTACTCCCGAATAGGAGTACCTCATTGCCCTGTATGCGGTAAGGTCATTGAACAGCAGACAGTCGATCAGATGGCGGACAATGTAATGTCTCTTCCCGAAGGAACGAGAATACAGCTGATGGCACCGGTCGTAAGGGGAAGAAAGGGCGAATACCACAAGCTTATTGAGGACGCACGCAAGAATGGCTATGTAAGGATAAGAGTTGACGGAGAAGTACTGGATATAAATGATGAAATAGTTCTGGACAAAAACAAGAAGCACACTATTGAAATTGTAGTGGATAGGCTTATTGTAAGGCCTGATATATTCAAAAGGCTGGCTGATTCAATAGAGACAGCACTGCACCTGAGTGGCGGAATACTGCTTGTAGATGTAATAGGCGGGAAGGAACTGCTTTACAGCCAGAATTTTGCTTGCAGCGATTGTGGCATAAGCATTGAAGACCTGGCACCGAGAATGTTTTCATTCAATAATCCATATGGTGCATGTCCTACATGTGGTGGACTTGGCTCATTGCTGAAGATGGATCCTGATCTTGTTATACCTGACCGCTCCAAATCACTTGAGGAGGGTGCCATTAAGGCCGGAGGCTGGAATTATGACAATAGTGATAGCTATGCAAGGCTGTACCTGGATGCTTTAGCGAAGCACTATGGATTCAAACTATCTACTCCCGTCAATAAGCTTGCGCAAAGAATAGTTGACATAATTCTATATGGCACAGGAAACGAAAAAATTAAAGTAGCATATAACAAGGAATATGGCAGCGGGACGTTTTCATCAGCGTTTGAAGGGGTTATTACCACTATGGAAAGACGCTATAAGGAGACCTCTTCTGATGGTATGAAGCAGTATTATGAAGAATTTATGAGTCATAACCTCTGCCCTGATTGCAAAGGAGCAAGACTTAAAAGGGAAAGCCTTGCAGTCACTATCGGGGGTTTAAACATAAATGAGCTGACCAAAATGCCGGTTGATGAATTAAAGGACTTCTTTAGCAAGCTGGAATTGTCAGATAGGGATAAATTGATAGCTCAGCAGATCCTGAAGGAAATAAAGGCAAGGATAGGCTTCCTTGTTGATGTAGGACTTAACTATCTTACTCTTTCAAGAGCTGCCGGAACTCTTTCAGGAGGAGAAGCACAGCGAATAAGGCTTGCAACTCAGATAGGATCAGGACTGATGGGTGTCCTGTATATTTTGGACGAACCAAGCATTGGACTGCACCAGAGGGATAACGGAATGCTTCTAAAGACACTAGCAAAGCTAAGAGATATGGGTAATACCTTAGTAGTAGTTGAACATGACGAGGACACTATGTATGCTGCTGATCATATAATAGACATGGGCCCGGGACCGGGTATACACGGTGGGTATGTTATTGCTCAGGGTACTATTGATGATATA
This sequence comes from Bacillota bacterium, assembly GCA_023409735.1. GTDB lineage: Bacteria > Bacillota > Clostridia > Acetivibrionales > DTU013 > JAEYRB01. The sequence continues at coordinate 85,048 of JAEYRB010000056.1, forward strand.
AAAAACTGTGATAACTCGCAGACAGGTCAGTATCTAAGCGGTAAAAAGAGTATACCGATTCCTGAGGTCAGGCGTAAGCCAAATGGAAAGTGGGTTAAGATCCGAGGTGCGCGAGAGAATAATCTGAAAAATATAGATGTAGACATTCCACTTGGAGTCTTTACAGCCGTGACGGGTGTTTCGGGATCGGGAAAGAGCTCACTTGTAAATGAGATATTATATAAGAAGCTTGCTGCAGAATTGAACAATGCCAGGACTAAGTCCGGTGAGCATGATGTAATTGAGGGTATTGATCACCTTGATAAGGTAATAAATATAGACCAATCGCCAATAGGGAGGACTCCACGCTCAAATCCTGCCACATATACCGGTATGTTTGACCTTATCAGGGAGGTATTCGCCGAAACTACCGAAGCTAAAATGAGAGGCTACAAAAGCGGGCGCTTCAGCTTTAATATTAAGGGCGGACGTTGTGAAGCATGCACAGGAGACGGCATTGTAAAAATCGAAATGCATTTTCTCCCCGATGTATATGTGCCATGCGAGGTGTGCAAGGGTAAAAGATATAATAGAGAGACATTAGAGGTCAAGTATAAGGGTAAGAATATATATGATGTTTTGGACATGACAGTTGAGGATGCTCTTGAGTACTTTAAAAATATGCCAAGGATCAAAAAAAAGGTTGAAACGCTCTATGACGTCGGTCTTGGTTATATAAAAATAGGACAACCATCAACAACTCTGTCAGGAGGAGAGGCACAAAGGATAAAGCTGGCCACTGAGCTTTCAAGAAAGGCTACCGGCCGGACATTATATATACTTGATGAACCAACTACAGGACTGCATATAGCAGATGTGCACAAGCTTGTGGACATACTGCACAAGCTAGTAGATGCGGGTAATTCAGTAGTTGTGATCGAGCATAACCTTGATGTTATAAAAACTGCCGACTATATAATCGATTTAGGGCCTGAGGGCGGAGGAAAGGGCGGAAATGTAGTTGCCAAAGGTACACCTGAAGCGGTAGCAGCTGTTGAGCAATCATATACTGGGCAATTCCTAAAGAATATGCTTAACAAGTAGTACAAACGACATATGAAAGATAGGCAAAATAAGCAGAGCACAATAAGCAAAGTACAATAAGTAAAGCCGGAATTATATAGTGTGATTAATTAAAAAGCTGTGGATATAATAAAGGAAGCAAAGAGATTTCCTGCTTCCTTTATATGCCTTTTCCTTATGTGCCAAATTTCCTTTTACCCGATCATCATTTAGGATCTGCAAAACCAAAGCTGCCAACCGGGCATACAAACAGAATAAGAAATACCAGTATGAAGAACAAAATGGCGCAGTCGTTATTAAAACATCCGCCTAAAAATCCACCTCTGTCTGCCATTCAAGAACACCTCCTCAATTTACTTGTGCAAATCAGAATAAGCTTTTGCTTTATTGCTAATATAATTATATTCTTTGGCTTGATAATAGGTTACAAAATGATGATGTGTAAAGGTGAGTGAAATTATTACACAAGTACTTATAAGCAGGACTATAATGTAATTAAATGGGAATATTTTTCTTAAGGAATGCTTTTCATGTAGACCTCTGAAGCGCAATTATGCTATACTGGATATGCAAAATTTAAGCAAACTGACTTTTAGCAAACATTTTGATAAATATAAACGTATAGTTTAAGTAGAGTTATAGCACTAGTTAGAAGTATCATAGTAACAACATGGAAGGGAGTTGATAAGCTGTGATGATGTGTTCGGTTTGTAAAGAAAATTACGCAGTAGTCTTCATAACAAAAATAATAGACGGAAAGCAGCAACAGGAAGGCCTTTGCTTATCATGTGCCAAAAAGCAGGGTATTGCGCCTGTCAATCAGTTAATAGAGCAGACAGGTATGTCTGATGATGATATTGAGAATTTGAATAAGCAAATGGGAAGTTTATTCGACAATATTGATATGGATATTCCAAGCCCGGACGGAAATGACACAGATTTGTCTGAAGCAAATGGAAAGATAAATCCATTTTTTAATTTTATAAACCGTGCCTTCCCTAAAAATGACGAAGAGTCTGATCTTAACAGCGGTCATAAAGAGGCCTCTGATGATAAGGACGGCAAGAATGGGACACGTACAAAGACTCAGGAAAAGAAGAGCCTCAAAAAGAAAAAGTATCTTGATTTGTATGGATCTAATCTGACAGATATGGCCAAAGAGGATAAGATCGATAGAGTGATAGGGCGTAACAGAGAAATTGATAGAGTTGTCCAGATACTAAATAGAAGAACGAAGAATAATCCGGTGCTTGTTGGCGAACCTGGTGTGGGAAAAACAGCTATTGCTGAGGGCCTAGCTGTAAGGATAAATAAGCGTCAGGTACCTGCCAAGCTGTTCAACGCTGAGATCTATTTATTGGATATGACAGGTATTGTTGCCGGAACCCAGTTCAGAGGCCAGTTTGAGAGCCGTATGAAGGGAATCATTGAGGAGGCTAAGGCTCTTGGCAATGTAATACTTGTTATAGATGAGCTTCATAACATCATGGGAGCCGGAGAAGCAGAAGGCGCCATGAATGCTGCAAATATACTGAAACCGGCTCTTTCAAGAGGAGAAATACAGATCATCGGCGCAACTACGCTTAATGAATATAGAAAGCATATTGAAAAAGATGCCGCACTTGAAAGAAGATTTCAGCCTGTTATTGTAGACGAACCTTCTGTTGAAGAAACAGTAGAAATATTAAAGGGTATCAGAGAGTACTATGAAAATTACCACAGGGTCAAAATATCTGATGAAGTTATTGAGGCGGCAGTAAAGCTATCTGAGAGATATATTACCGACAGATTCCTACCTGATAAAGCCATAGATGTAATCGATGAGGCAGGTTCAAGAGCAAATCTTAGGAATACAGGTCTTGTTGAGCTTGAGGCCTTGAAGGATGAGCTTAGAAAGGTCCAGGAAGATAAGGAGTATGCAGTATCGGCTGATTCAATAGAGGATTATCAAAAGGCAGCTGACCTAAAGGTGCACGAATGTAAACTACTCCAGAAAATAAAGGATTTTGAGGAGCACAATAAAGAAGATGAGCTGACGGTAGAGGATATAGCCTATATTATTGAAAGCTGGACCAAGATACCTGTACAGAAAGTGACAGAGCTGGAAGCTGTTAAGCTTATGAACCTTGAGGAGAGGCTTCATAAGAGAGTTATAGGACAAAATGAGGCTGTAAGGAGCATAGCAAAGGCAATAAGAAGAAACAGATCAGGCTTCAGAAAGAAAAAGAAGCCATCATCATTCGTTTTTGTTGGGCCTACCGGAGTAGGAAAAACTGAGCTTGTCAGAGCGCTGGCCGTAGAGCTTTTTGAATCGGAGGACGCGTTAATAAGACTTGATATGTCTGAATACATGGAAAAGCATACAGTCTCAAAGCTTATCGGCTCGCCTCCGGGATATGTGGGTTATGATGATGGTGGGCAGCTTACTGAAAAAGTAAGGAGAAAGCCATTCTCAGTTATTTTGATGGACGAAATTGAGAAAGCACATCCTGATGTGTTTAACATGCTCCTTCAAATATTGGAGGATGGCCGACTGACGGATAGTCACGGCAGGGTCGTCAATTTTGAGAATACCATCATAATAATGACCTCCAATGCAGGCACAACACTTAAGGCTAACGGTATTGGCTTTAATAATGATGGCTATAGAGCACTGGAAAACAGAGTAAGGGATGCACTGAAGGATACCTTCCGACCGGAGTTCCTCAATAGGCTTGATGATATAATAGTATTTACCGAGCTTACAAAGGATGAACTTAGAAGGATAATTGACCTGATGCTTGATGAGGTCCGCAGGGAAGCTTTACAGAAAGGTATCACAATCAACTTTACGCCGGCTGTCACTGAATTCATTCTGGAAAAGGGCTATGATTCCAAGTATGGAGCAAGGCCTCTTAGGAGAACGATACAGAGGTATATAGAGGATGAACTGACAGATAAGTTCTTTTTAGGTGAGGTAAAGCCTGAAAGCACTATCTTGGCGGATATTGAAAATGAAGCAGCTGTATTCAGAAAAGAGTAATATTGTAGCCGTATAATAAATAACAACACAATAATTGAATTATTAAAGAGGCGTTTGTACATATAAAATATGTACAGATGCCTCTTTAGTTTACTTTTAACTGGTTTTCTTTTAAAAAATTTTAATGTATAATATGTATAATAAATACAAAACTTAAAAAAATATCGGAGGCTGTAAAATTATGAAAATAAATAGAATTGCTGGTGCGGCCTTACTGGCAGTTATTTTATTATTACCTGCTTCATGCCATAATAAGAGTAACGAAAAGCCTGATACTAATACAGCGACCGATAACTGCTTACCCACTACAACTCTCAGATTTATCAGCAGTTGGGGAGGAGTTGACAGCAGAGCCGAAACCCTTAAGAAGATTCTGGATTCATTTCAAAATGAGTACCCCAATATTGCTGTGGTGAACGAATCGCTTTTTGGTGAGGATTTTCTGCCTAAGATAAAAACCGATTTTGCATCAGGCAACGATCCGGATGTCTTTGGTCTTTGGCCTGGTTCGGATATATATGCTCTTATAAAAGCAAACAAGGTGGCTGATCTGACAGGACTTCTTGAACAAGATAAAAGCTGGAAGAGAAGCTTCAATCCCTCCATGTGGGATTATACAACTATAGACAACAAAATATATGGACTTCCCGTTGAAGTAATATTTGAATGTATGTTTGTTAACAGGGACTTATTTGAGAAGTATAACATACAATACCCCGATAATTACGAAGACCTGAAGTCTGCGGTATACCTTTTCAGATCGCGAGGTATAGATCCAATTGCCTTTAATACATATAGCGAAGGTACATATCTTTATCAGAACCTTATACCAATGATCGGCGGCAAGGATGGAACGGAGCAGCCTTTTGAAAATGGTGAGGTAAAGAAATGCCATATTATTGCAATGAATTATATCAAAGAGCTTTATGACATGGGTGCCTTTCCTAGCAATTGCCTTACAATGACAAATTATGAACGAAATACACTTTTTAAGCAAAAAAAAGCAGCCATGATAGTTCAAGGCTCATGGTATATCGGTGATTTTGAAGCTGATGACAATACGATCGATATTATTCCAATACCTTATATAGAAGGTTATGAGTCTTTTAAAAATACTATGGTGTATGGGCTAGGAGGAGGAACATTTCACATGAGTGAGACGGTGCTCAGTGATTCTAGTAAATATGAGGCTTCGGTCAAGCTGCTTAAAGCTCTTACTTCTCCAGAGGTGGCAGCTACGTTTGCATCCGAGACGGGAATGATCAGTAATGTGAGTATTGATGAGTATAACGTTGATTACAGAGATCTTACTGTAAAAGGCAGGAAAATGCTTGATGAATCAGAGCATCTTGTTGGTGTGCCTGACTCATTTGTTGACAGAACATCATGGGAAAACGATATTTCACAGCAGTTCCCTCTCTTCCTGCTAGGAAAGATCAGTGCGGATGAAATGTGGGATAAAGCAATAAAAAACGGCATTATGCCTCATTGATTTAGATGCATAGATCAAAGCAGATAGGAAAAGGCAATATCATTAAATCCGAAAGGTCGATTATAATTTATGCAGCATTCACCCTCTATTGTATTGAAATTTTATAGAAACCTCTCTATAAGGAGCAAGCTGCTTCTTGTAATCTACGTTCAAATACTAATACCACTGATTCTTGTAGGATTCCTGAGTTATAAGAATTCAGAAATGATTATTAAGGAAAACTCTACAGATTATTCGAGAGATATAATGAATATGATAAAGCTGAGATTGGATGATTTCTTTAACAATCTTGATACCATTTCTCAGGATCTTCTGTATGAAACTAAAATATATGAGGCTTTAAAAAGCAGCAAACTTGTAGAAGATCCTGTCAGCATTTTTGAGTATGAGAATTCGGTCAACAGCCATTTAAAGAGAGTTGTAATTTCAAGGCGTGAAATCAGGTCAATATGCATTTTTTCCAGTGACGGAAAGACATACTATGCAGATGACAACAGTCAAGCTGCAGGCTCAAGATCTGATATGCCATATAAAGAAATGTTGGACAAGGCGAGGAAAAGTAAAGGTAAGACTTTGATACATATTGAGGCGAATGATGGTAAGGTAGAAAATATTTATTTGGTCAGACAAATAAATGACACAGATAACTTTAATGAGCTTGGGCTCATGGTTATGAGGGTTAACAAGGAGATGCTGGATAAGGTATATCAGGGCCTCACGGGAGAATTGAGAAACATAGCAATATTATCACAGAAAAACGATCTGATTACTTGCCGTGACTATGATGATTATGATGCTTTCTCAGAAGTGATTAAAAAAGGTACAGTAAATGGATCGGGGTATTCCATAGATAAAAACAAGGGCATTTTTATTGCATACAGCACACTGGAAAGAACGGGGTGGAAAACTGTAGCTTATGTAACTGCTGATCAAATGTATAAGGATGCCAACTCCTTGCGCAATAGAATAATTTTAATATGCGTGCTGTGTGTTCTTGTACTTTCAGCTATTACAACAATAATTGCTTTTGATTTTGTTAACCCTGTAAATAAGCTCGTGGATGGCATGAAACAGGTGCAGGCAGGAGAAGAAAATGTTGCTATACAGATCGACAGAGAGGATGAACTGGGGTTCTTGAGCAAGACCTTCAATGAGATGTCTGCTGAGATACACTATCTTGTAAACTGTGTATATAGGGAGCAGCTCACAAGAAAGGAAGCTGAGCTGAAAGCGCTGCAATCCCAGATAAATCCCCATTTTCTGTTTAATACCCTTGAGGCAATTAACTGGCTGGCACAGATGAATAATGTTCCCGAGATCAGCAATACTGTTTCTGACCTTTCAGACCTGATGGAAGCTAGTATTGGACGTGATGAAAGCCTGATATCAATACGCGAAGAATTTACTTATACAGAGAAATATATTTCTCTCCAAAAAAGAAGATTTGGAGACAGAATAGAATTTATTAAGAATATACAGCCGGATGTAGAGAATATTGAGATCCCAAGACTGCTGATACAGCCGTTGATAGAGAATGCAGTTTACCACGGGATAGAAGGGATCAGGGGAAAAGGGGTTATCACGTTGAGTGCAGAAAAAGATAATGAATGTGTACGTATAGGAGTTATGGATAACGGAATAGGAATGGGAGTTGAAGAATTAAGAAGTCTTAATGAGAGGCTTTCCATGGATAATGATACATACTTTAAGATGCTTGGTGAAAGCAAGAAAAGAAGAATCGGCATAGAGAATGTTAATAGAAGAATAAAACTTCGTTACGGAGAAAAATATGGTTTAAAGATAGAAAGCGAAGAGGGAAAATTTACAAAAGCTATAGTAACGATTCCGTGCTGTGTAAGTAATATGAACGGAGGCTTTTCATGTTCAAGGTTTTAATAATAGATGATGAACCCATAATTAGAAAAGGTCTGAGGAATGTTATCAATTGGAGAAATTTTGAGTGCGAGGTATGCGGAGAAGCTGAGGATGGCCTTGAGGGAAGCGCATTGATCGAGAGCTGCCTGCCTGACATAATAATTACCGATATAAGAATGCCTGAAGTGGATGGACTTACAATGCTGCGGGATATGAAGGAGAAAGTGCCTAACAGCAAAATAATTATTCTTACAGGACACCGCAATTTTGATTATGTTCAAGAAGCAATAAAGATCGGAGCATTTGATTTTTTACTTAAGCCCTCCAAAATCGAAGAGCTTAATGATGTTATATCCAGGGCAGTTAAGGAAATAAAGTTTCAAAGGGAGAGAGCGGAAGAATTCGATAAGCTTAGAGTGCTGTTTGATCAGAATATCCCGGTGCTTCGTGAGAAATTCCTTTATGATGTTATTTATGAGATAAATACCAGCAAAAGTGAAATATTAGAAAAGCTCGAGCTCTTCAATATCAAGCTCGAAAGCTTTATAGTACTAATAGTACAGCAGGATGCCGATGAGAGTAACCACAAGTTTACAAACCAATATGACAGGCATTTGTATCAATTCGGCATTATTAATAACTTTAGTGAAGTCTTTTTCGATAAATTTGAAGTGATAAGCATTACACTTAATGATACGGGAATTGCATTTCTTGTGATGCCGCACAGTGGGAATACAGAAGATGTTTTTGAAGTAATCGACAGAAAGTGTACATACCTTCAGGATATCATCAGCAATTGCTTCGGATTCACTGTAACTATAGCGGTAAGCTCTCAAGGAACTAAGGCTGAAGAGCTCCTCAATAAATATAAGGAATGCAGAGAAGCGTTGGAACACAAAATTTATTTGGGAAACAATTCGATAATATATCAAGGAGACGTTAATACATTTTTCAAATATGATGACCATTCGATACTTGAAAAGCTGCAAAAAGCTTTGATAGAAGGTATAAAGTCAGGTAATAGCCAAATGGTAACAGAAAAGCTCAATGAAATTTATGCTTACATTAAAAGCAATGAATCGGTGAATATAAAGTTTGTTAAAAGCTTCTGTCAAAATACTGTTACCATGATCAGCAATATCAGAATGACTCTGTCATCGGCCGATAATGAGAAAAAAAATGAGGCAGATGATTTGAGTGGAGCGTTCACTTTGATTGAGAAAAGTGATAGCTTTGATGAGTTGCATGTTATTCTGTGTGAAATTGCAAATAACATCACATCAAAGATAAACAGCTATAATAATAAGAGCATAAGGCTTGTACTTAGAAAAGCAATTGAGTATATGAAAACTCACTATCATGAACAGGTCACGCTTAATGAGGTCGCAGAACATACATTTGTAAGTACTTATTATATAAGCAGAATGTTTAAGAGAGAAATGGGAATAAATTTTGTTGATTATCTAAATGAGATACGCATTGAAAAGGCAAAGAAAATGCTGAAGGATGTCAGGTTTAAAACCTATGAAGTTGCTGAAAGAGTAGGAATTCCTGATGCACATTATTTTTCGAAGATGTTTAAAAAATATGTAGGAGTTACACCTACGGAGTTTAGAGATCAAGAGTAAATAATAAAGTACATTAATATATCATTTGTGTGTAATATTTTGCATTGCAAATAGAACCGGGAAAAGGCTGTTATAAAATACAGCCTTTTTCTATTGCGTAAATTTGACAAAAATATAACAAAACAATAACAAAACAATAACAAAACCAGAAAACCGATGGTCAACAAGAAGCTGCAGTTCTTCTTAATGATGAATGTCAGCCGTTAAGTTGGAAATAAAGTGTAAAATCTTGCAGTATTATAGACAACAGGATTTGGCAAGTCTGTTAACTTTATCGCAATTCATTCCATTCATTATTTGGTAACAATTTTGTAACATATTATTGACAGAAAAATATGAATTAAGGGTGTGATAAATAGATGGACCCTGTTACAGCTTCGACAAAAGCAGTAATTAAGCGAAACAATACTGGACTGCTTTTCCAGTTAAAGAAAAACTGGCCTCTTTTCGTTATGCTGCTGCCAGGCGTAATAGTTTTAATCATTAATAACTACATACCAATGTTTGGTGTTATTATTGCTTTTAAGAATTATCGCTATAGCGGAAGTTTTTTAAATAGTATTATCAAAAGTGATTTTGTAGGATTCAGGAATTTTGAGTTTTTCATAAAAACTCCATACGCATGGCAGATGACACGTAATACACTGCTTTATAATATTGCATTCATTATATTGGGACTGATAGTACCTGTTACTTTTGCAATAATCCTTAGCGAATTAAGAAATAAGAGAACGTCAAAGTTCTATCAAAGCGTAGTATTTTTACCATATTTTCTTTCATGGATTGTTATAAGCTATCTTGTTTTCTCAATTTTCAGTGTTGAGAACGGCTTTATAAACAAAAGCATCCTTGTTCCACTTGGAATTGCGCCGGTTGAGTGGTACTCGAGTCCAAAGTATTGGCCACCTATATTAATTTTCTTTCAGCTGTGGAAGTATACTGGCTATAATATTGTAGTTTATCTGGCAGCTATAACTGGAATAGATACAGAATTTTATGAAGCGGCTGAGATAGATGGAGCTACTAAGTTCCAGCAAATAAGGCACATCACGCTCCCTATGCTAAAGACATTAATGATTATTCTTACGTTACTGGCAGTAGGCAGAATATTCAATGCAGATTTCGGGCTGTTCTATAATGTTCCGAGAAACATTGGCAGTCTTTATCCTGCAACACAGGTTATTGATACGTATGTATATAATGCGTTGATGAATACAAACAACATAGGCATGGCATCAGCAGCAGGTACATATCAGGCGGTAATCGGATGTATAACTGTATTTACTGCAAATATGATCGTAAGAAGAGTTGATAAGGAAAGTGCGTTATTCTAAGGAGGCTATTATGGACATAAAGAAAAGCAGGCGAAGCCAAATAGGTGTTGGGACAAATATTTTATTTAATATGCTATTCATAATTTATGCAGTGTTATGCATTGCACCCTTGGTACTCGTATTTATGATATCAATTTCAAGTGAAGAAGCCATAAGGGCTAATGGCTATTCATTCATACCTCAGGAATTTAGCTCAAAGGCCTATGATTATATAATTGCAGCAGGCGGAAGAATATGGAGGGCATATGGAGTTTCAATTTTTGTAACCATAGTCGGTACATTGTTAAGCTTGCTGGTTATCTGCATGTACGCATATCCATTATCACGAAGCAGCTTTAAGTATAAAAACCAATTTGCTTTTTTTGCCTTCTTTACGATGATTTTCGGAGGCGGACTTGTTCCGTGGTATATAGTGTATTCTCAGCTGATACCGATCAAAAATACCATTTGGATACTTATAGTGCCTTATCTGATGAATACCTGGTTCATGATGATAATGAGAACCTTTTACAGGACCACAATACCTGAATCAATAATAGAATCCGCAAGGATAGACGGAGCCGGAGAATTCAGGACATTCTTTGTCATAGTATTACCGCTGTGTAAAGCCGGACTTGCCACAATAGGTCTATTCTGCACATTGAATTTCTGGAATGATTATTATCTTCCGTTAATATTTGTTACTAAGGCCCAAAACTATAATATTCAGTATCTTATGTATGAGACCTTGAGTTCTATTCAGACTCTGCTTAATTCGAGCAATACAACATCTGAGGCGTCCAAAATTCTGGCGGATCTTCCAAGTGAAGGCGTAAGAATGGCTATAGCAATAATTTCTATAGGACCGATAGTATTGGCCTACCCCTTCTTCCAGAAGTACTTTGTAAAGGGACTTACTGTGGGCGCAGTCAAAGGATGATATCGTTGTTCCAAAAGGAACGCGTTTCATAAATAAAAATATTATGGGAGGTACATGTTTTATGCGCAATTTCAAAAGGTTGATATGCCTTGCACTGGTGGTTGTATTTGCATTTTCAATGCTCCTTACCGGCTGCGGAGACAAGAAGGTTGAGCCTGCTGCAGCAGACAAGACAGTAGCAGATAATGCTGCACCAGCTGCAGAGAATGCTGAGCCTGCAAAGGCTGAAGCTCCTAAGGACAAGGTTAAGCTTACTATGACATTGGTGGGTAATAAGCAGGAAAACGATACTCAGAAGGTTATGGATAAGATTGCTGAATACCTTAAGGACTCTCTCAATGTAGAAATCGATCTTCAGGTATATGGTTGGGGAGATCCATATGAGAAGAAAATAAACACTATGCTCTCTTCCGGTGAACCGTTTGATATCTGCTTTACTGCTACTTGGGCAGCTAACTACTATTTAAATGCAAACAAGGGTTACTTTACTGAATTAAATCAGTATCTTGAGAAATATCCTTCGATTTATGAAGTAGCAGGTAAGGACTTCGTTGATGCATCCGCTATCGGTGGTAAGAACTATGCAGTTCCAACTAACAAGGAACACTGCCACAACTGGGGATACCTTGTATTGAAGGATAAGGCTAATGAATATGGACTTGATCCTTCTAAGATAACTAAGATGGAGGACATGGAACCCTTCTTTGATAAGGCTAAGGCTGATGGTCTCACTCCTCTCCTTGCAATTGCTGGTGATTCACCATACAAGTTCACTGACTGGGATTTCATGTCAGATGAAAGTATTCCTGGAGCTCTTTATCCGGATAACAGAGACAGTAAAGTAATTAACCAGTTCTTCGCTCCGGAATCGATTGCTATGTTTAAGAAGCTTCGTGAATACAACCAAAAGGGTTACATAGCTAAGGATGCTGCTACGATGGAAAACACATCTGAGCAAATGTCAACTGGTAAATTCTTTGCAGTTGAACAGTCACTGAAGCCTGGTAAGGATATTGAAATGTCACAGAGCACAAAGGTTGATTGGGTACAGGTTGACATAACAAAGGTTATTATGTCAAATCGTGAAACTGTTGGTGCATTGCTTGCAATTCCTGCAGCTTCAAAGAATGCAGAAAGAGCTTATCAGTTCATAGAAACACTCTACACTGATAAGGTCGTTAGGAATCTACTCACATTTGGTATCGAAGGTGAACATTACACTGTAAATCCAGATGGAAGAATAAAGATCACTCAGGCCGGAGTAGACAATTATGGTGGAGGAAACTCATTCAGATATGGAGATCAGATGAAGGATCTTATCCTTGAGACTGAACCTATCGATAAGTGGGATGCTTATGGAGATTACAATAAGAGTGGTCTTGTTATGAACAGCCTTGGCTTCGCATTTATGACTGAAAATAAAGATACCGGAGTTAATGTTGAAAATCAAGTATCAGCTTGTAAGGCAGTTTACCAAACTTACTACAAAGAGCTTTACACTGGTTCTGTTGATGTAGATTCAACAGTTGCTAAGTTCAAAGCAGATCTTGAAGCAGCTGGTTCTAACGAAGTTATTGCAGAAATGCAGAAGCAGTACGATGCTTGGCTAGTAGCAAACGGCAAAAAGTAATCAATGATTAGAATTTATCGGTAGAAATATACAGGGGTGGGAGTCATCCTGCCCCTGCAAATTCAAGAATTATAGCAATGGACAATAAACTCGGATGAGTGATATAGTTGGTACATTAGTCTACAACATGACTAGGCATAAAATATGCTTAATTGTGAAGACGATTGTGTACAATACAAGAACTACATAACTTACGACAATTAATTTGGAGGTCAAAAATGAGATACGGTTATTTTGACGATGGCAACAGAGAATATGTTATCACTACACCCGAAACACCGGTACCTTGGATAAATTACTCGGGAAATCAGGATTTTTTCTCGCTGATTTCAAATACAGCAGGTGGTTACTGCTTTTATAAGGATGCACGATTAAGGCGTATTACAAGATATAGGTATAATAATGTACCTGTTGATAACGGCGGAAGATATTTTTACATAAAGGATAGCAGTGGAGATTACTGGTGCCCAGGCTGGAGTCCGGTGAAAAAAACGCTGGATAAATATGAGTGCCGTCATGGACTTGGGTATACAAAAATATATGGTGAAAGAGGCGGAATAGGAGCAGAGCTGTTATTCTTCGTTCCTCAGAATTTTAATGGTGAAGTACAGAAGGTATGTATTGAAAATAAAAGCAATGAATTAAAGAATATTACTTTATTCTCCTTTATTGAGTGGTGTCTGTGGAATGCATATGATGATATGACTAATTTCCAGAGAAATTTCAATACAGGTGAAGTTGAAATTGAAAATAATACAATTTATCATAAAACAGAATACAGAGAAAGACGCAATCACTATGCTTTTTACTCTGCAAATACCGATATGACCGGCTTTGACACTGACAGGACAGCATTTGTTGGTCAGTATAACGGCTTTGACACGCCAAAAGCCGTTTCAGAAGGCAGATCCCTCAATTCTGTTGCTGATGGCTGGTCACCAATCGCATCACACAGCTTTGACATTGCACTAAAGCCGGGTGAGAAAAAGGAAATAGTTTTCATTCTGGGCTATGCGGAAAATGATGAAAGTGAAAAATGGATAGCTCCCGGTATTATAAATAAAAAAGCAGCAAAGCAGATGATAGAGAAATTCTCTACAACTGAAAAGGTGGAATCAGCATATAAGGAACTGCAGACTTACTGGACAGAGCTCCTGTCAAAATACACAATAAAGAGCAGTGACGAGAAACTTAACCGAATGGTGAACATATGGAATCAATACCAATGCATGGTCACCTTCAATATGTCAAGAAGCGCTTCATATTTTGAATCAGGCATTGGTAGAGGTATGGGCTTCAGAGATTCCAATCAGGATATACTGGGCTTTGTACACCAGATCCCTGACAGGGCAAAGGAGAGACTGCTCGATCTGGCAGCAACACAGCTTGAGGATGGTGGAGCATATCATCAGTATCAGCCCCTCACTAAAAAAGGCAATAATGAAATAGGTGGTAATTTCAATGATGATCCGCTGTGGCTTATATCAGCAGTAGCTGCATACATAAAGGAAACGGGAGACTTCAACATATTGGAGGAACAGGTTCCCTTTGACAATGATCCAGAAAAGGCAAAGAGCTTATTTGAGCATCTTAAAAGATCCTTCTACCATGTGGTTAATAATCTTGGGCCTCATGGACTGCCGCTTATAGGAAGAGCTGACTGGAATGATTGCCTTAATCTTAACTGCTTTTCGACAACTCCTGACGAATCCTACCAGACTACTACCAGCAAGGATGGTAAGGTGGCAGAATCTGTACTGATAGCAGGCATGTTCGTATTTATAGGAAATGACTATGTAAGGATATGTGAAAACATAGGGCTCTATAATGAGGCTAAGGAAGCTAAGAACCATATAAATACTATGAAGGAAACTGTTTTGAAATACGGCTTTGATGGTGAATGGTTCATAAGAGCTTATGATGATTTCGGCAATAAAGTAGGAAGCAAGGAGAATGAAGAGGGTAAGATATTCATTGAGACACAGGGTTTCTGCAGCATGGCCGGAATAGGACTGGAAAATGGAAAGACAGAGAAAGCACTGGATTCAGCGTGGAAATACCTGGATACAAAGCATGGAATGGTGCTGCTGAATCCTGCATATACAAAATATCATGAAGAACTTGGAGAAATTTCCTCTTATCCACCTGGATATAAGGAGAATGCAGGTATATTCTGTCACAACAACCCATGGATCATGGCTGCAGAAACAGTGCTTGGCAGAGGAGATAATGCTTTCAAATTGTATTCAAAGATAGCTCCGGCATACCGTGAGGAAATAAGTGATCTGCATAGGATGGAACCATATGTTTATTCGCAGATGATTGCCGGAAAGGACGCAAAGAGGCATGGCGAGGCAAAGAATTCATGGCTTACAGGAACGGCTGCATGGAATTTCGTAGCTATTTCACAGTTTATTTTAGGAATTAAGCCTGACTTCCAGGGACTTAGTGTTGATCCCTGTATACCTGCAGCCTGGGATGGCTTTACTGTAACAAGGCATTTTAGAGGTACTGTGTATGAAATTGAAGTTAGGAATCCAGATCATATATCAAAGGGAGTACGGAAGTTAATAATAGATGGTAAAGAATTTATTGGAAATATATTGCCGGTATTCGGTGACGGCAAGGTTCATAGGGCTGAGGTAATTATGGGTTAACACAATGACCGTCAAAATTATTTGATAGGTTAAATGCAATAGCTTACCAATAAATTTATTAATTTCGCTTACTATACTGGTGGGAATTCTTTATGAAGACCCGCCCTTTTTTTTCTTAGCCAATAACTTTTTAAGTTCTGGCTCTGTGTTATAACTGAAGTAGGCTTCTAGCAAAATAAAATATTGATATATTTTTCTGGCAGATAATCTAGTACATATCTAGGTTACTGCCAGGTTTATTTCATAATGTTCCTTCACAAGAGCCTCCGTTTTCTATACTGACATAATATATGATTTTCAAACATCTTAAGCCCTTTAATATCAAAAGGTACTATCTTAATTGCCTTGTTTTGAAATCCCCTACTCTAGCTAGTGCATGGACATAAAAAGAGAACTAATGCATAGAAATAGTTATTGAATGTATAGTTCAAAAGGGAGAGGGATAATGAAAAAGGTATTAATAATAACATTGATCTTTATGCTCATTTTCGGATCACAGGCTATGGCATCCGGAGCGGTAACAACTGGGGCAACGATAGCAAGTTCAGCCATGATGATAAAAGATGTATCAGCCATAGCATCGGCTGCTGCATCATCCAACGCAGAAATCTCAGTCTCAGATACAGCAGCATCGGCCGCCGCATCATCTAACGCAGAAATCACAGACTCAAATACAGCAGCATCGGCCTCCATATCAACAGCAACAAAATCAGTTGCAGCACCAGCGGCAGTAAAAACAAATATACTGGAACTATCTGATATAAAAATTGTGATGGATGGAAGGCTGACTAAATTCAACGATGTGCCTGTATCTGTAGCATCAAATACATTGCTGCCGCTTAGAGAAATGCTTGTTAAACTTGGTGTGCCTAATGATGATGAGCATATTAAATATAATAATGAGGAGAAGAGTGTTACTGTTTCATATGAAGGAGTAAGTATTTATCTATCTGTCGGAAGTAAAACTGCATATGTAAATAGCGAGCCGATTCTCCTAAATGCAGCTCCTCTATTGTATTCAAAGAATCAAAAAATATATATCCCCTTCAGGTTTGTTGCTGAGGCAATAGGCAAAAAGGTAGTATGGGATGGATCATCAAGAACGATATACGTTTGCAGTGAAGCAAGCTATGATAATGTTAGAACGATACTGAAAAAATCGGATGAGGCAATGAAAAATTCTCTTAGCTTTACGCAGAATATTTCTATGGTCAGTAATGTTAAGTCATCACAGGGAAGTATAAAATTTAATGTTGATATATCAACTAAGCTTGATAAGCTTAAAAGGGAGCTTTTCATGACGATGAATATAAATATGTTGGGAATTGAAATGACATCTGACACATACTATGCTGATAATGTAGTGTATAGCCAAGATCCGATAAATAAAACATGGAAAAAAACATTATATGAAAAGGATGAATATCAAAAGCTGTTTGACGAACAGTGTGAACCAATTATGCTCGGCACAGATGATCCGCTTTGTGCGGGACTATGTCAATCAGATACTGCCAATAGCAATGAGATCCTGCTAAAAGGAGATGTATTTTTAATTGAAGCTATGACTAAGGCGCTTGACAGTCAAAAGGAGGCAAGCTCAATAGTAACAGAAGAGGATATGGAATTTGATGAGTTTAATATGGAGGTGATCCTTGATAGTAGTACATACAGAATAAACAGTATAGTAATCAAGGGCAGCTATGGTAAGTATAACAACAATAGCAGCAGCATCCCAAGCAGCAACCATAATAACATATCAACCGCAACTGATGTAAATATCAAAGCCGACTGCTCAGATTATGATGCTGATTACCAGATAGTAGTTCCCACAGAGATAAAGGATAGTGCAGCTATAGTGGAACGAGATACTGCGACTCCTGTAAATAAAAACGGCTTTGGCGAATAAAGGATAATGCAGTGACTGTTGAGTAAGTATAAGGCTATTGTTAATAATCATGAGATAGTTCATTAAATAATATAGGGCTCTCAGTTATCATGAAGTGCAAATACATTTTGAATTATTGTTAAACTCATTATTGCATGCTATAATTTAACTTATAGCATGCTTTTATGTGTATTGCTTTATAGTCGTTATATTACAATTTAGAATGAGCTGTGTTGATTTTATCAGCTTTAATTATTCCATTGCAGTGATGTTGACAAAGCATATATTGCCGCGTTGTATTCCGGTTACGATTAATTAGTTAATAACAACATTCTATAATAGATAAGAGGGGCAGTTTAATATGAAAATTAGCAAGATTATTGATGTACTGGGCGCAGAGTTGCTTACTGGTGATGATATGGAGATGGACATTGAGTCCGCCTGCGGATCAGATTTAATGAGCGATGTAATGGCATTTGTAAAGGAAAATGTCCTCCTCCTTACCGGCCTGGTAAGTCCACAGGTAATCCGAACCGCCGAAATGATGGATATAAGAGCAATTGTATTTGTAAGAGGAAAGAATCCGGGACAGGCTGTACTAGATCTGGCAAGAGAAAAAAACATGATAATAATGACAACACATAGCCCCATGTTCATTGCTTGTGGCAAGCTTTACAGTGCGGGCATGAAGGGAAAGGATGTTTTAGATTGAGCAGTGGAATAATGAGGCTGCACTATAAAATTCCATCCTATGATCTTACATGTGCAGGTGAAGCTTCAAGTAATGTAAAAAGAAATTTGACACAGCTTGGCGTTGATCCTGTATATATAAAGAAAACAGCTATTTCAATGTATGAGGCGGAAATAAATGCTGTAATCCACGGTAATGGCGGAGTGGCAGATGTTGAGATCGACAGCGAAAAAATTGTGGTACGAATAAGTGATAGAGGACCAGGTATTCCAAACATTGAGCTGGCAATGCAGGAAGGCTATTCCACAGCTTCTGACGAGGTGCGTGAAATGGGCTTCGGCGCCGGTATGGGGCTGCCCAATATTAAAAGGTATTCTGATAAATTAGATATACAGACGAAGGTAAATGAAGGTACTGTTTTAACAATTGTTGTATACTTTAAAGACACTGACCTTAAGGGGTGAGGTAATGGGAGACTATTTCCATTCGGTTACATTGGATGAGGAAAAATGTAGGGGTTGTACCAACTGTATAAAGCGTTGTCCAACAGAGGCTATAAGAGTTAGAAATGGCAAGGCGCGTATAATAAAGGAAAGATGTATTGACTGTGGAGAATGTATAAGTATTTGCCCGTATCATGCAAAAAAGGCAATTACAGACGATATGTCAATCATAAACGGGTTCAAATATAAAATCGTTATACCTGCTCCCACTCTGTACAGCCAGTACAAGTCCACATATTCTTTAAACAGACTGCTTAATGCTTTCAAACTGATAGGCTTTGATGACGTTTACGAGGTGGCAAGAGCGGCCGAATTTGTTTCTGATACAACCCAAAAGCTGCTGACAGGGGGAAAGCTGAAGAAACCATTGATATCATCGGCATGCCCGGCTGTTGTGAGGCTTATACAGGTGCGCTTTCCTAATTTGATTGACAATATAGTAAAAGTGGAATCTCCCATGGAGGTTGCAGGAAAAATTGCGAAGAAAAAAGCGGCACAAGAAACAGGACTTGACCCTTCTGATATTGGAGTTTTTTTTGTTACGCCTTGCGCGGCAAAGGTGACTAGTGTAAAAGCACCTTATGAAAAAAGGGAATCCTCTGTGGACGGAGTTATTTCAATGAAGGATATCTATTTGAAGCTGTTGAGTAGACTGGATCATGCTGAGGAAACAGAGCAGTATGTACAGTCAGGCTTCAAGGGGATCAGGTGGGCAAATTCAGGCGGTGAAGGATTAGCGCTTGATACTGATAAATTCCTGGCTGTTGATGGTATACATAATGTCATAACAATTCTCGAGGCTGTTGAAAATGACAAGCTTGAGGATGTAGACTTTATAGAGGCGCTATCCTGTACAGGAGGATGCCTTGGCGGGCCTCTTACTGTAGAGAATGTATATGTTGCAAAGACAAGGCTTAAAAAACATATAGATGAAGCCAAAAAGACTCATATTGAAAAAGATAATGATTATAACGAAGACGACATAATGTGGACTAAGGATATTGTTTATAAACCTATTATGAAGTTGGATGCAGACATTGAAAAAGCCATGAAAAAACTGGAGGATCTCGAAAAGATAAATGATGATCTGCCAGGCCTTGACTGTGGGGCATGCGGAGCACCAAGCTGCCGTGCGCTTGCCGAGGACATTGTCAGAGGTAACGCCAAAGAAACGGATTGTATATTCAAGCTGCGTGAAAAGGTGAGAAGCCTTGCAACCCAGATGATAGGCCTTGAGGATAAAATTGTATCGGAAATAAACAATGAGACTGACCAGGATAAAAGTAAGTAGATACATGCCGGTAGATACTAAGAAGTAGATACTAGCGTAATGTTCTGCAGTGTAGCAAAAGAACATTATGTAACGACTGATCGGTATGCCTTTAGGTCGAATACGACGTAACTAATACATCAGATACCCTCAAAGACTATCTTATCAGACTGCTGATGAAAGCTTAAGCATACTTGTAATGCTTTGACCAAAGCTAAAGCAAGTATATATGTTAAGGTATAAGGGAGATTTATCAATGAATATATCAGACTTGGCTCTAAAGCTTAATGCAAAAATAATAACAGGAGAGCATGGGCTTAGCGGACAAATTAACGGTATCTATTGCGGGGATCTGCTTAGCTGGGTTATGTCTCATGCGGGGAAAGATTGTGCATGGATAACAGTACATACCCATTTGAATATAGTTGCTGTCGCAACTCTATGTGAGCTTGCCTGCATTATCATACCGGAAGATATAATTGTGGAAGAAGCGACAGTAAAAAGAGCTGCGAGCGAAGGTATACCTATTCTTTCTACACCATTGAGTACATATGAAATATGTTGCATTGCTTATGAATGCGGTATAGGACGGTAATAGTCATGAAATACGCTGTTGATCTGCACATTCATTCGGCTCTTTCGCCCTGCGGCGATAGTGATATGACACCGAATAATATTGTAAATATGGCTATAGTCAAAGGACTTGACGCTATTGCTGTGACAGATCATAATTCAGCAGCAAATCTCAAAGCTGTAAGCAGGTGTGCATTAAACAGCGGGATATTATTCATACCCGGTATGGAGGTTGAAACCTCTGAAGAAATACATTTAGTATGTCTTCTGCCGTCAACAGATGCGGCAATAGAGCTTCAGAAATGTGTATATAATGCTTTGCCTGAAACAATCAACAGAGAGGATATATTCGGAAAGCAGCTTATCATGGATGAAAATGATGAGATTATCGGTAAGGAAAGCAGATTTCTCATAACAGCAACCAAATTGGACAGTTATCAGGTAGTCAGCCTTGTAAGAAAGCTTGGAGGAGCAGTAATGCCTGCTCATGTGGACAGACCATCATACAGTATGCTCTCAAGCTTTGGTGTGATACCGGCGGATCTGGAGTTGGCTTATCTTGAAATATCCCAAAAGTGTGATAAATACACATATAGGGCGAAGAAGCCCGAGCTCGACGGCTATAGAATTATAAAATCATCAGATGCACATTACCTTGGCAATATTCTTGAAAGGGAAAGTCTGCTTGAGCTTGAACAGCTTAGTGTACAAGCGATTATTGATGAAATTAACAGTAAAGTATCAAGGTAAGCATCAAAGTAAAGTAACCTCCTCATGTGGTTGGCGTCATCTGACAAACTGCATTGCCGGTCGTTGAAGTGACAATTATGTTTCCGGGCGCATTTTATGATGACTCATATATGGAATATTTATGATCGTGTAATCATTTCTTAATTTCACTCAAAAAAAACAACGCAATTCCATTGAAAATTTTTCTGATAGTTGAATTATTTAAGCTACTTTGGTATAATGTTATAGCTATTGTTAAATTGTTAACAACATTTTTGATTGGAGGTCTTGTTAATGAGCGGTAATTGTTGCTGCAACTGCGTCGACGAGAAGGACAAAAAGTTGCAGGAGGTCATTGAAAAGCATAAGAACACAAATGGTGCCTTAATACCTATACTGCATGAAGCACAGGATATCTACGGATACTTGCCGCTAAGTGTTCAGAAGAAAATTGCTGAGGGTATTAATGTTCCCCTTGCAGAAGTCTATGGTGTAGTTACATTCTACACACAGTTTTCTCTTAACCCTAAGGGAAAATACAAGATCAGTGCATGTATGGGTACCGCATGCTATGTTAAAGGAGCAAATCTTGTCCTGAATGAATTACAGGAGAAGCTTGGAATAGGTGTGGGCGAATGTACAGAGGATGGAAAATTCTCATTGGACGCATGCCGCTGTATAGGTGCTTGCGGTCTCGCTCCTGTTATAATGATAAACGATGATGTATACGGCAGGCTGACTCCCAACGATGTTGACGATATATTAAAGAAATATGAGAATCTGTAAGATATTGCTATTGGGGGAAAGGATGAATTGAGAGAATTATCACTCCATATACTCGATATAATGCAAAATTCTGTTTCAGCTAAAGCAACCCTGATAAAAACAACGCTGACTGCGATCAATGAAATAGGAATGCTTGAGATCAGTATCGAGGATAATGGCTGCGGAATGGATAGTGCGTTTTTGGAAAAGGTAACTGATCCATTTTCAACGACAAGAACTACAAGGAAGGTCGGGCTTGGAATCCCACTATTTAAGGCATCGGCGGAGCAGTCAGGTGGAAGCTTTGAAATTACCTCTCAGAAGGGCAAGGGTACTACAGTTACTGCCAGATATGCAGTTGATAATATCGACAGACCTCCTTTAGGAGACTTAGCAGGCGTTATTGCTGATATGGCAGCGATGTATGATAGTATTGAAATGAAACTCTTGCTGATAAATGGAGATAGAAGGTTTGTTTTTGACTCTGTGGAAATACGCCAAAGTCTTGGCGAGGTTCCACTGAGTGAATTTCAGGTTATAAAGTGGCTCAGAGAGTACATAGGGGAAGGAATAAAAGATTCATTTGGAGGTGTATTAAATGAAATCGATAGCTGATCTTGAAGCAATAAGAAAGAAGACTTTAGATGAAATACAATTGAGAACAAATGAGGGCGGAAAGAGGATCATAGTAGGAATGGCAACATGCGGTATTGCTGCAGGTGCAAGACCTGTTATGAATACCCTCGTAGAAGAATTGGCAAAGAGAGACATTAGGAATGTTGCAGTGTCAATGACAGGTTGCATTGGAGTTTGCAGGCTGGAGCCAATAATTGAGGTTTTTGAAGAAGACGGGACAAAGGTAACTTATGTTAAAATGACTCCGGAAAAAGCAGTAAGGGTCGTGGCAGAGCATATAGTAAACGGCAGAGTATGTCAGGATCTTACAATAGGAGCTGCAGAAGATAAGTAATTATGATTAAAATGCAGGGAGGGAGCAAAATGGAAATTTATAGATCGCATGTACTGGTTTGCGGCGGTACCGGATGTACCTCATCTAACTCCATGAAAATTAAACAGGAGTTGGAAGCTCAGATAAATAAAAACAACCTGGATAAAGAAGTCAAGGTAGTAACTACCGGTTGCTTTGGCCTTTGTGCAAGAGGCCCAATAATTGTTGTATATCCTGAGGGCGCTATGTACTACATGGTCCAGGTAGAAGATGTTAAGGAGATCGTTGAGGAGCATCTTCTCAAGGGCAGGATCGTTAAGAGACTGCTTGCAAGTGACGAACATATAGATACGGAAACTGAATCACTGGATAAAATCGATTTCTATAAGAAACAGGTTAGAATAACGCTGAGAAACTGTGGCGTAATCAATCCTGAGAATATTGATGAATATATTGCCTACGACGGATATAAGGCACTTGCAAAGGTGCTTACTGAAATGACTCCGGAACAGGTAATTGCTGAAATCAAAAAGTCAGGCCTTAGAGGAAGAGGCGGCGCCGGTTTCCCGACAGGGCTCAAGTGGGAATTTGCAGCCAAATCTACCGGCGATCAGAAATTTGTATGCTGCAACGCCGACGAAGGTGACCCGGGAGCATTCATGGACAGAAGCGTGCTTGAAGGTGATCCGCATAGCATACTTGAAGCTATGACTATTGCAGGCTATGCTATAGGTTCTGACCAGGGATACATATACATAAGAGCTGAGTATCCTATTGCAGTAAAGAGACTTGAAATCGCCTTAAATCAAGCGAGAGAATATGGACTTCTTGGTAAGAACATATTCGGAACTGACTTTAGTTTTGATATAGAATTAAGACTTGGTGCCGGCGCATTTGTATGCGGCGAAGAGACAGCACTCATTACCTCTATAGAAGGTAAGAGAGGCGAACCAAAGCCAAAGCCGCCATTCCCGGCAGTAAAGGGATTGTGGCAGAAGCCTACTCTGATCAACAATGTTGAGACCTATGCAAATATACCTGTTATTTTCAATAAGGGAGCTGATTGGTTTACAACCATAGGTACTGAGAAGAGTAAGGGTACAAAGGTTTTTGCTGTAGGTGGAAATATCAATAACACAGGTCTTGTGGAAATTCCAATAGGAACTACCTTAAGAGAGATTATTTACGATATAGGCGGTGGAATTCCAAATGGGAAGAAGTTTAAAGCAGCTCAGACTGGCGGACCGTCCGGCGGATGTATTCCTGCAAGCCATATCGACACTCATATAGATTATGAAACCCTTAAGGAACTTGGTTCCATGATGGGTTCAGGCGGACTTATTGTAATGGATGAGGACAGCTGTATGGTTGATATTGCAAGGTTCTTCCTTGAATTCACAGTTGACGAATCCTGCGGGAAATGCCCACCATGCCGTATCGGAACAAAGAGAATGCTTGAGATACTGGAAAAGATCACAAGCGGAAAAGGCGAGATGGAAGATATCGATAAGCTTGAAACTCTTGCCAAGAACATTATTTCATCTGCATTGTGTGGACTTGGACAGTCAGCACCGCAGCCGGTTCTCAGCACACTAAGATACTTCAGGGACGAGTATATTGCCCATGTTAGGGATAAGAAGTGTCCTGCTGGTGTTTGTAAGGCATTCCTGAATTACACCATTGATGCGAGCAAGTGCAAGAGCTGCGGCATATGTGCAAGAAATTGCCCTGTTGGAGCAATAAGCGGCGAGAAAAAGGTACCATATGTTATAGACATTGATAAGTGTATTAAATGCGGAGCTTGCATGGAGAAATGTCCATTCAAGGCGATATCCAAGAAATAGGAGACATGGGGAAAGCCTTGTATACTGAATTCACCGGTAGAAATATCGGTATGATTCTGATAAACAAAGGTATAAATCCTCAATGGAAAGGAGAATGGTAAAAGATGGAAATGGTAACTATTACAATAGATAATAAGAAAATTCAGGTTCCTAAGAATTATACCGTTTTGGAGGCTGCCAAATCTGCTAACATACACATTCCGACACTGTGTTACCTAAAGGACGTCAATGAAATTGGCGCCTGTAGAATGTGTATCGTTGAGATAAAGGGTGCAAGAGCGCTTCAGGCAGCATGCGTATATCCCGTATCAGAAGGACTTGAGATTCAAACTAATTCGCCAAAGGTTAGAGAATCCAGAAAGGTTACATTAGAGCTCCTGCTTTCAAATCATGAAAAGAAGTGTCTGACCTGTATACGAAGCAGGAATTGCGAGCTGCAGACACTTGCTGATGAGCTGAATATTAAGGATATACATTACGAAGGTGACATGATTAAGCATCCGATAGACGAACTTTCATCCTCAGTAGTAAGGGATCCTAATAAGTGCGTAATTTGCAGACGCTGTGTAAATATGTGCAAAAATGTACAGAAAATCGGAGTTATTGACGTTAATGAAAGAGGCTTCAAAACAATTGTTGGTTCTGCCTTCAATATGTCTCTTGCAGAAGTTCCCTGCATTAACTGCGGACAGTGTATTGCGGTATGTCCGACAGGCGCATTGAGAGAAAAGGATGAGACGGAAAAGGTATGGTCTGCTCTTGCAAATAAGGATCTTCATGTAGTTGTTCAGACTGCTCCGGCAGTAAGGGTTGCAATAGGTGAGGAATTCGGAATGCCAATAGGTTCAAGAGCTACAGGCAAAATGGTTGCCGCTCTGAGAGGCCTTGGCTTTGCAAAGGTATTCGATACAGACACAGCTGCGGACCTGACGATAATGGAAGAGGTTACAGAGCTTGTTGAGAGAATTAAAAATGGAGGCAAGCTTCCTGTTATTACGTCTTGCAGCCCTGGATGGATCAAGTTCTGTGAACACAATTATCCTGAGTTTATCGATAATCTTTCAAGCTGCAAGTCACCGCATGAAATGTTTGGTGCGATGCTTAAATCATATTACGCTGAGAAGGTAGGAATTGACCCTGCCAAGATTTTCGTAGTATCAGTAATGCCGTGTACAGCTAAGAAGTTTGAGTCTCAGCGCGAAGAACTTTCAAATAAAGGCCTTGCTGATGTTGATGCTGTATTGACAACAAGAGAGTGCGCAAGAATGATAAAGGAAGCCGGCATTAACTTTAACAGCTTGCCTGATGAGCAATTTGATGACCCAATGGGAGAGGCAACCGGAGCCGCTGTTATATTCGGAGCAACCGGAGGTGTTATGGAAGCTGCGCTTAGGTACCTTGTTGAGCTGCTTGAAGGCAAGACTTTGGAAAAAGTTGAATTCGAAGCTGTAAGGGGACTTGAGGGCGTTAAGGAGGCAACTCTCGAGATTGCAGGCATGACTGTAAAGGCAGCTGTTGCTAGTGGTACAGGTAATGCCAGAAAGCTGCTCGATAAAATGAAGAACGGCGAAGCTCAGTACCATTTCGTAGAAATTATGGCTTGCCCAGGCGGATGTGTAAACGGCGGCGGACAGCCGATCCAGCCATCTGAGGTTAGAAGCTGGATAGACCTGAGATCCGAAAGGGCTAAGGCTATCTACGCAGAGGATAGAAGCCTGTCATTGAGGAAGTCACAGGATAATCCTGTAGTTAAGAAAATGTATGAAGAGTATCTCGGACATCCGGGCAGCCACAAGGCTCACGAACTGCTTCATACCCATTATGCACCAAGAGAGAATTATCCTGAGAAGAAATAATTAGGCGTTAAAAAAGCTAAATCAATAAAATAGGGCATCGGTAAATAACCGGTGCCTTATTTTTCAACATGAAGCTAACAATATTATCCAAGATTTTCATTCCTTACAGCTTTATTTACTTTTTTTTAACATTTTTTGTTTGAATGATTAGGATATGGACATTATAATTAAAAGTATATGTAAACTTTCCTTTTAATTAATTAATGAATGGAGCAGGAATGTGAAACCTAATAAAAGCTTAATCATATGGATAGGCATATTTTTAATGATAGGCATAGTTCTTTTTGTAGTAGCCTGTGAAACAGATCCATCAGCTCCTAATCAGCAGTATGCTGATGGATACAAAGAGCTATTGCCGGGAGAGCTTGAGAATGAAACAGAAGGTCAGTCAGGAGATAAGGATAACGATAATAATACAGAAGATACATATAACAGCGGTAATGATGAACAGGACGAGCCTAACAATATAACAGCAGGAAAACCGTATCCCGGTAAGCTTGTTGAAGCTAATGCCAGAAATGTACTCATAATCGGCCAGGACAAGGTGAGTAATTTGTATGATACGATCGGCATCGCAAGCATTGATGAGAATAATAAAGTGCTTAAGGTAATTATGATACCAAGGGATACATATATTGAGTACAGTAAAGGTGTTCTAAATAAACTTGGAGAAAAGGTCAACCTGCATGAGCCGGGTATTTACAAGATAAATTTTGCTCATCAAATAGGAAATTACATTGATTATGAAGGCAAATTCAATTCAGGACCTATCAGCTTTTTGGCTGAGGTTGTTGAAGAAAAGTTTGGTGTTAAGGTTGATGATTTTGTTAAAATAAATATAAGTGGATTTAGAAAAATGGTAGATCATTTAGGCGGTGTTAACATATATGTTCCATATGATATGAATTATGACGATCCAACACAGGATCTGCATATTCATATTAAGAAGGGAAATCAGCATCTTGATGGTGAGGATGCTGAAGGCTTTGTCAGATTCAGACAAGGCTACAAGGAGGATGGAAGCTTTTTTGAAGTTGGTGATGTAAACAGAAAGAAGAACCAGCTTAACTTTATAAAAGAATTGATAAAGCAGAAGGGCACCTTGAAAAACATAGGGAAGATACCCGGCCTGCTAAACTTATTGGGAAAGAATGTTCAACATAGTATAGGTGTGGGTGATATGCTTACATCATATATCGGGATCGCAACGAATGTTGTTTCTGATGAATATGATATTACTACGGAAAGTCTCTGCAGTGACAAGCAGATCAGAATAGATGGGGCAGCTTATATTACATTTGAGTAAACATACAGAACAAGGTGCGCCTGGTTGCAGTATCTATAAATTCTATTAGCTTATGCAATATAAAGAAGTACTATAAAGAAGTACTATAAAGAAGTATTATAAAGAAGTATTATAAAGAAGTAAATTTTGACCATAACCTATAAATAAAAAATGGTGTATTATAGTAATCATATAAGGCATATTATGCATCAGAGTGAATATCAGGAGGATAACTATGGCAAAGCAGATTTGGAAGCCATCTACACTTTTAAACCCGGTACCGGTGGTAATGGTCACCTGTGCTGATAATGATGGAAAAGCGAATATTATAACGATAGCCTGGGCAGGTACGATTAATTCTGAGCCTCCTATGCTATCAATTTCGGTTCGGAAGGAGCGGTACTCTCATAGACTTATAAGTGAAAAGGGGCAATTTGCAGTTAATCTTACGACTCAAAAGCTGGCATATGCGACAGATCTATGTGGTGTAAAATCAGGCAGAGATATTGATAAGTTCCAGGCTACAGGCTTAACTCCTGAAAAGGCGTCTGTAATAGATGTGCCAATAATAAAGGAAAGCCCGGTTTCATTGGAGTGCGTAGTAAAGAACGTTTTAGAACTGGGAAGTCACGATATGTTCATTGCAGAGATCGTTGCAGTTGATGTGCAGGACGAGTTTATAGATTCAAAAGGTAAATTGTCTCTTGAGAATGCCGGTATGATTGCATATTCTCACGGCAAGTATTGGACTTTGGGCAATGAGTTAGGATTTTTCGGCTACTCAGTTGCAAAAAAGAAGAATATAAAGAGGTAGCTATAAGATAAAAGGTTTTGGAATAAGGAGAAATAGATTTTAAGAGGGCTTTGGTAAAAAGCATTCAGAGAAATAAACAAATTTAGCTTAATTATGGCTTTCAGATTTTTAGGCAAATAACACCCGCTTTGTGTAGACCTTGCGTGATTGGCAGGAATACTTAGGCGGGTGTAGCTATATTTTTCGGCTATAATTAACGAAAATTGATAATTTTCTATTTTCTTAATTTATATCCCTCAGTCAATTCTTATAATCTGCCTCCATTTTATTACCAGGAAATATGACCAGTTGACAATATCGAAGCAAATGGTAAAATAAAGGAAGAATATTCATGTTGATCATTAGAATTATTAATATGGGTTGATGGAGGGTTAAATTTATGAGCGGAATTTTAAATGGAAAGAGCATTATTGTTATGGGCGTCAGAAACAAGTGGAGCATTGCATGGGGAATAGCCGAAGCGGCACACAGAGAAGGCGCCTCACTTATCTTTACATATCAGGGTGAACGCGAAAAGCAGGGAGTAGAGCAGCTAGCTGCAGAGCTTGGCAATGTTTCTGCATATCAGCTGGACGTGACTTCCGATGATGATATAGACAGCTTTTTCAATTTGGTTAAGAATAAATATGGCGTTATCTATGGACTTGTACATGCAATAGCGTTCGCGAAAAGAGAAGACCTGCAGGACAGCTTTATAAACACATCAAGAGACGGCTTTGCTCTGGCGCTGGACATAAGTGCATATTCACTTGTAGCAGTAAGCAAGAGGGCAAAGGAGCTTATGACAGATGGCGGAAGCATAGTGACGTTGACATATATTGGATCCGAAAAGGTGTTCAAGGGCTATAATGTTATGGGCGTAGCAAAGGCAGCGCTCGAGACAAGTGTTATGTACATGGCGTCTGAAATGGGCCCTGACAATATCAGAGTAAATGCTATTTCGGCCGGGGCCGTGAAGACACTATCTGCTAAGGGAGTAAAGGATTTTGGCTCAATATTGGAGGCAACAAGAGAAAAGGCTCCGTTAAGGAAAAATGTTGAGCTTTCCGAGCTTGGTGATACGGCTGTATTCCTACTTAGCAGCATGTCAGGCGGGATTACAGGGGAGATTATTCATGTTGATAGTGGAATGAACATTGTAGGTATATAAGCAATTATAAGATTGAAGGAACAAAGTGATTGGTGGATGCATATGAGACGCATAGATACATGGTAAGTTAATTGCCTCATTAGCCAAGGCTATGCATATTGGTAGGTTATGGCTGGACATGACTTCAAATTTGCATAAGATTACGTCATGAGCAGGTAGTAATGTACCGTTTCACTCCAATGCGGGCGCAGGACAACCGCCATCCCTAGCTTTAGTCCAGCGCCTGCGGCATCGTGCCGCAGGTTATGGTTCCTGAAACCGCATTCGTGTTTCAACAGTACATACAGCCTGCAATCATTCCTTCATAAAATGCATTTATTTGCAGTCATACCCACCCATTTTGCCTTCGTAGCTGTTGAAATCTGATATGCGGGAAATAAGCTCATTGTCCAATCAGCCAAGGCTATGCATATTGGTAGGTTATGGTTGGACGTGACAATTAATTTACATAATAATCTCATTATGAGTAAACTATAACATTGTGCTATATTTACAACCAAACCCATCTGATAACATAATAAAAATTATTTATTAGAAATGTATATTGCACAAATAACATTCTCATAGATAATACCTTCGTTTAGAGCAATTTGATTTGCTTTATGTTAACCATAAAGGATACAGAAGTAGCACTTCAACTAGACTTTGAATAGTATATTACAGTATTGTAGATATTTGTGGGGCAAGCCATGCAAATATATGTTGTAAAGTCCGGAGATTCAATATACAAAATCGCAAATGCCTTTGGCGTTTCATCAGCATCAATTATAGATGTCAATGAACTGACAATGCCTAACAGGCTGGTAATCGGTCAGGCTCTTGTTATACCAACAGGTGATAGGTATCATACTGTCAGGGCAGGAGAATCGTTGTGGAAGATCGCACAGGCCTATGGAACTACAGTTCAGGCTATTCTCCAGGCTAATGTAATTCCTGATCCAAACAGGATTTACCCTGGAACAGTGCTTAGAATACCATCAAGGTACAGGCCGGTCATCGATGTAAATGGTTATATTTATCGTCTTGGTGCTGACGCAGCACCTATCATAAGATCAGTTGATGGGCTTATGACGTATGTTTGCCCATTCGCATACAGAATCAGAGAAAATGGTGACCTTGAGACAATTGATGATGCTCCGGCAATTAATGCCTCGTACTCTATAGAAGCAGTTCCATTAATGGGCATTACCAATTTTACTTCCACAGAATTAGGTGAAAATCTGGCACATGCTGTATTAAGCAATCTGCAGATCGTTGACCGTCTGTTGACGAATATTTTGGCAATAATGCGTCAAAAGGGATATCTGGGCCTTAATATTGACTTTGAAAATGTTTTGCCGGAGGACAGGGAAAATTACAACCGGTTTATAGCTCTTGCTGTGGAGAGACTTCATCCATATGGTTATTCTGTTTCCAGTGCACTGGCTCCGAAAACAAGCGGTGAACAGTCAGGCTTGCTTTATACAGCTCACGATTACCCTGCCCATGGCAGTATTCTTGATTTTGTTATTCTTATGACCTATGAATGGGGATACAGGCTTAGCCCGCCACGGGCTATTTCACCAATCGATCAGATCAGACGTGTGCTTGATTATGCTGTATCAGTAATCCCAAGAAATAAGCTGTTCATGGGCTTTCAGATATATGCTCGGGATTGGCTCCTTCCGCATAGGCAGGGGCAGTCGGCAGAAACCTTTAGCAATCAGAAGGCAGTCGAGAGAGCTATACAGTATGGAGCAACTATTTATTATGATAGTGTAGCCCAGTCACCTTATTATCGCTATACTGACGAACAGGGCAGGATGCATGAGGTATGGTTTGAGGATGCCAGAAGCGCTCAGGCCAAGTTTGACACCGTAAAGGAGTATGGACTAAGGGGAATCAGCTATTGGGCCTTAGGTCCTGCTTTCCCGCAGAATTGGGCATTGCTGAATGATAACTTCATTATTAGAAAAAGAATATAAGGTTATAGACTGATGTGACTGTAATAATGTGGATTTCATAATATTGTTGATTCCCTGTATTCCGAAAAATTGACTTGTGCATTTTTCAAAGGTAATATTATATTAGTAGGCTAATATACAGCTTAGGTAATACCGATGAAAGGATGATGCACATGGAAGAACTATTTGTAAGAGGCAGAACGCTGCCGGAGGCGTACCATCGTTCAATAGAGTCGCTATATAAGTATGGTGAGATTTGTGAATGCCCGGACTACAATCAGAAACAAAAAGAATGCAGCATGACAATATTTGTTGAAGAACCCTTTGCCGAACCTATGATAAGTAAGCTTTTCATAGGAGGACACACAGATCTGGAGCAGTACAGGCAGGAAATGCTTGATGGCATTCTCGATTTCAAAATTGATCATGGATGGGACTATACATATCATGATAGAATTGCACAGCAGCTTCCTTTTATATATGAGGAACTAAAACGCAATCCTGACAGCAGAAGAGCTGTAATTGATGTGCGCGACTGGCGCACAGATACGAAGCATGGTAATACGAGCCCTGCCTGTCTTCAGCACATACAGCTTTTCATACGTGATTCTAAGCTGCACATGAAGGTGCTAATGAGAAGTAACGATGCGCCGGAAGCTACATTTATGAATATGTTTGCTTTTATAATGCTTATGAAGAGAATTGCTGACACGCTTGGAGTAGAGACGGGCTCGTACACACACAGGGCAAATTCTTTCCATTGCTACGAAAAGGATTTTAAACTGCTTGAAAGCTATATAAAGGGTATTGAAAGCGGAGAGAATATTACTTATGAGTACGAAGGGTTCTTTAAGGAACTTATGGACGAGGCAAAGCCGGAAATTCAGGCAAAGGTCGATCAGCTAAAGAGCTACCTATAAAAGACTCATGGCGTTCTGCTTCTAACCTCTTTTGCTTATGTAAAAGACCTGAATGTCAGGGCGCGGTTTGCTTTTCTGGTAGTGAACTAATCTCCGGTTACATGAATGTTGAATAAGACTTAAAATGTTGGGGCGGCTAATGAAAATTTACTGCTTCAACATTTTTTATATAAATAGGAGCATAGATGTGTAATATAAATCGATTAGCTAAATGATCAACCCAGACTATTGACATAGAGCTAAAAATAAGGCAGTAATCCGTACCTGGACTACTGCCTTTTAAACCCTTTTATATCGGCGCAAACCAATTTTTAATGCTTCTCAGATTTTACCTTTACCGCTTCGCCGAACAGATGCTTTCAAATAACCTTCTTATCACACTATAACATGTGGCTGAAGCTTATGATTATCTGCGTAATTAAGCCTTCAGCTTGCTGAATACTCGTTTGAAGGCTTCGAGAGTGTAGTCAAGCTGATCCTTTGTGTGAGTTGCAGTGTAGCTGGTCCTTATCCTGCATAAGCCCGGCTTTACGGCGGGTGATACAACAGGATTGACATAAACGCCCTCCTCACGAAGCATCTTTGTTATAATAAGAGTAGGCTCATTCTCATATGTCATAACAGGAACTATCGGAGTAAATTCACTGTTTGATTCATATATTGGTATACCAAGCTTCTTAAAACCGTTTCTCATATACTGAGATATTTCAGCAAGCTTTTTAATTCTTTCCGGCTCTGCCTTGATTATATCAAGAGCTGCGATGGCAGCAGCTGCATTGGCTGGCGGGATGGAAGCAGAGAATATGAATGGGCGTGAATTATGCTTAAGATAATCTATAACATCCTGGCTTCCAGCTACAAAACCACCTAAGCTTGCAAGAGATTTACTGAAGGTGCTCATAATTATATCAACGTCATCTTCAAGTCCAAAATATTCGGCAGTTCCACGGCCATGCTCACCAAGTACTCCGAAGGAATGAGCGTCGTCAACCATTACCCTTGCGCCATACTTCTTTGCAAGCTTGACGATTGAAGGCAGGTCGGCAATATCACCCTCCATGCTGAATATTCCATCAACTACAATAAGCTTGCCGTGATCATCACCTATTTTATTTAATAGTCTTTCAAGGTCACTCATATCGTTGTGGTCGAACTTGAGCGTTTTTGCAAAGCTGAGTCTGCAGCCGTCGACTATACTTGCATGGTTTTCACTGTCACAAAGTATATAATCATTTCGGCTAGCTATAGCTGAGATAATTCCTAAATTAGTCTGAAAGCCTGTACTGAAGGTTATAGCAGCGTCCTTTTTTACAAATTCGGCAAGCTTTTTTTCAAGCTCAAGGTGCAATGTAAGTGTTCCGTTAAGAAATCTGGAGCCGGAGCATCCGGAGCCAAATTGTTCTACTGCTTCAATGGCAGCCTTTTTTACTCTTGGATCGGAAGTGAGGCCAAGATAATTATTTGAGCCTACCATTACTGTTTTTACGCCTTCTATTGTAACCTCAGTATCCTGTCCTGTCTCCAGCGCATGAAAATAAGGGTAGAGGCCTGCAGCCAGAACCTCTTTATAGTCAGTATAGTTATAGCATTTTTCAAATATATCCATATATATGTAATCTCTTCCTTTCTGTAATTTCAAAATTATTAAACCTATTTTACCATAAAATTGGAGAATAGTACATACACCTTAAAGTCCGTCTGCAGCAACGGGAAATAGGACTTAACTGCATGAGCAGGCTTAGGAAATGAGCACTATTTTATTTGAGAAAAAATGTATTTGTGATAGAATACATAAAAAAGAAGATTACTGGATGGAAGCTGTCCTCTATTTTAGGAAGCACAATACCAAGCAGCGATTGCTGATATGAAGTTATGATAAAAAGAGATTAATGTCTTTATAGCACAGCTATAGCGAGACATTGAAGCGGAGGCACATATGGACATGTATTATGGAAAGGTAGTTTTGGTAACAGGAGCCTCATCAGGTATTGGAAGGGCGATTGCTGAATATTTAGCAAAGATGGGTTATAGGGTTTATGGCACCTCAAGAAAGGCACAGGAAAATGCATGCTCCAATAAAGCTGCAGGTATTGTAAATATGTGTGATGGCAAATTAGAGGATGTGTCAAGTGGGTTTATAAAAATGCTTCAGCTTGATGTGTGCTGCGAGGAATCAGTAAAGAAGGCGATTGAAATCATAATTGCAGCGGAGGGGGAGCTGGGGATCGTAGTGAACAATGCGGGAATGGGCATCGCGGGCTCTGTTGAGGATACATCCTATGAGGAGGCAAGGCTCCAGTTTGACACGAATTTTTTTGGCGTACACAGAGTTGTTAGAAATGTCCTGCCATATATGAGAAAGAAGGGCAGGGGCCTTATTATAAATATGTCTTCAGTGGGAGCAGTTTTTCCAATACCATATCAATCAATGTATGTTGCCAGTAAAGCGGCAATTGAGGGAATGAGCGGTTCGCTCAGAAATGAACTCAGGCCTTTTGGTATAAAGGTAGCTATGGTTGAGCCCGGAGATACAAAAACGGGCTTTACAGGAGGCAGGGTGTTTGTAAAAGCCGGAGGAAAAGAATCGTCCTATTATAGATATTCACAAAAATCTGTTGCTGTAATGGAGCATGACGAGATAAATGGTGCCGATCCGACAGCTGTTGCTAAGGTTGTGGCCAAGCTGATAAAAAAGAAAAACCCTCCGCTATGTATTGCAGTGGGCTTTAAGTACAAACTCCTTGTTTTTATAAAGCGATTGGTGCCGCGGAGCTTTGAAGCTTATATAGTATCTAAAATGTATAAAGGCTGAAGCCCAATGTCAACGAAGCAGCGGGGAGTAAAGTCGTTCCATTTTACCGGTTTCAAGCACCTCCTGTATTTTTGAAAAGCCAAGCTTTCTAGCGTAAAGGAAACCATCCCATGCAGCTAGTGAGAGCTTGCCATCAAACAGATAATCAGTTATCCACTCTGCACAATACTGCGGGTCACACTGGTGCAAACCTGCCCCTAAGTCGCGAAGCCAACGCTGGTTAAATACCTCATGAGGGCCTATCGGAGGGGCAATAATAATCGGTATGCCAAGACCACAGTAAAAGGAGAGCTCAGAGGGCTTTGTCCAAAGTATATCAGTTTCATGGAGCAATTCGTTAAATTCCCTGAAGTATTTATTCTTATCAGGATTATATAGTATCTTGATTCCGTTACAGGAGGTCAAGCCCTCACGCTTGAGCAGCATATCAAAGTATTTTTTTATCTCTTCACGATGAGACGCGACAAGGTTCAACTTTACTTTACCCTCAAGTATAAGCTTTGAAAGGCTTTTTACAGCACCGTCTGCAATTTCCGCCTGTGCACCTGCTCCGCCAACAGCATATGTAATTGTAATAGGTGCTTGTGGTGCCTCCGGATCCCAGTATTCCCCGAGATAGTGTTTAGCTTCTTCTCCGTGGATCGTTCTGAAACGTTTGCTGGGATCAAGCCTTACAAGCCTTTTTGCGACATCTTGTCTTAAAATGCTCATATTATTAGGACCCAAATTTTCCTGAGGAAGGGGAAAACCTGTCAGGAATATCCGTTCATCCGGTACTCCATACTCCTTAAGCCTGCGCATAGCATTGCCGCAAGGAGCAAAATAAATGATCCTGCTCTCCTTAGGCTTATCTGCAACCCAGACTCTGTTGATGTCAGAGTCACATATTATGCAGTAGACAGGCAGATCTGTCATCTTTTCTGCAGCAATCGCCGCAGCGTAGAAAGAGGTAATAACAGGCAGTCTTTTTGAAAGAAGCTTCTGGCTTATTCCGTTACCCATACCGCGGCTGATCATTGTATATAAGGACCTTACTTGAAAGGATGGCTTCGATTGATCTCTTAAAGGATAGTAAGGTGAGATATTTTGAACCTTTTCAAGGAGACTGAACAGATACGGGCCAATTAATGGCAGCTGTCTGGTCCTTGATAGTGATTCATAAGAGTTCTGGAACATCTTCCAGAGTCTTCGTTCTTTCTTTTGAGACATTTCGCTTTCGCCGAAAAGCTGCACTCCCTCATATGCAATACTCTGTAGGGGATATGTAGCTCTCTGATGCCCAAGTCCCATATTAGCAGAAACGATCCAAGCCTTTTCGTTTGACATTGGTTTCCTCCGGATGCGAAAATAATCTAAGCAACATTTTAACAGATTATTTATTGATATTAAAGAAGTGAGAAAAGAATTACTTAAAAAGGTGATTGGATAAACAAAATGGCAAAAGCAGAGTTCGTAAAGGGATCACATAAGTGTAAAAACCAACGGGGCTATAGCGTCCCTATATGCTTCCAGGTATCCTCTATCATAAGTATCGTGGAAAGGGAATCTCCCTGCGAGCATGTGTCAATATAGCCCTCAAGCTGAACTAAGCACTCTTCCAGCTGATTTATATAATCATGATCAATATCAATTTGCAAAAGCGGCTTTAGCTTATCCCATGTCTTCTTTGAATCAACAAGGGACAAGGAAGCCTCCTCCCACTTACTGTTCCTTATATATACTTCTGTTTTCTCAAGCTTATCAGAGAACCCTGTGCGATTATCTAATACACCATGAAATATAGAACATGAGGTTAGTGCCAATAAAACAATGCCGATAAGTACTAAAAATAATAATCTTCTTTTCATGTTTATCATCTTCACCTAAAATATCGATCCTTTCAATATCCATTAATTCTTGATATGACAACCGTAAAATATCAATTAACTGTCCAATATGCCAATCCGGCTAATACCGGTTAACTATTCAAAAAAACAGCCTGACTCAGAAACGAATCTCATAGATCATTCTCTTTCAAAACCCAATCTTAATCACAATATCATTCTTACTCACACAACCTCTTTCAATATACTAGAATCATCAGGAAGCTAATTCCTGGTGGGAATAATGTAAAATGGCTTATTGCCCTTCAAATCTACATACATATTTCCTTGAGTATCTAGCTGTGCCAGGGATACCTCCGATGCATCATTTATATTCTGCTTTTCAAGCTGATGATACAGCCAGGCCTTGGATAGCCGCAGCTCCTTTAATTCCTTATCCATTATTGTTCCGTCAAGTATAAGTGTTATCGGCAAACCCTCATATGTAGAGGTAATATTCATGTCTGCTGGTGTAAGGGGTTTTTTGTCTTGCTTCTGTTGAACGCTAAGCTTTCCGCCTGATTCAAATATTGCGAATTCTACATCCGCCATATTGAAAACGCCTTTTGTCCTTAACTCTGACATAAGCTCTTCTATTGAAATACGTATGTGCTTCAGATTAGCTTCCTGTATCTTTCCGTTCTTGACGACTATAGTGGATTTACCGTTCACGAGTGACATAATGAGTCTGCTGTGCATTGACCACAAGGCGATGCCTACAGCAAGCAGAGTCCATGTAGCCATACCTGCCAGTGTAGCCAGAAGACTTTCGTTAATTTGAACGGAAAGTGTACTAGCTATCGAACCAATTGTTATGCCTACGATATAGTCAAAAAAGGTAAGTTGAGCGACCTGCTGCTTACCCATTAGGCGGACAAAAAGCAAGAGCATAAGAAAGGATACGGTAGATCTTATTACTACCACAATTATTACCGGCATTACATTTAGTCTCCTTGAAGTGCTAATAAATTTGTTTTTATTATCAGCAGAAAGTCATTTATTTATTAAAAATATTATTTATGCTGTACCAGTTATGTTCGGTAGTATATTTGTTTATTCATAATAAAAAACCAGAGACTGATTTTCTCAGCATCTGGTTTTACACTAATGGCGTTTACCGAAGGTCTACAGTAAAAAGGCGAGAGGGTTTGATGCCCCCGAGACTTTTACTAAGCTATCCACAGAGTATTACTGCAAATTTGAAACATTATGCAGTAATGCTTTAAATGGATTTTTTGCAACAGCAGGGATTAAAAAGAGTAGGACAGATCAGTATTATTACTACTATTATGACTACTATCCATATCCACCAGCCACCGAAAAAGAGGCCTCTATCGTCATTATTCTCAGCCATGCATATCACTCCTATCAATAAGCAGATTGTAGATTTACATAAACATATTACAATGTATAATATTCAGCTTACATAAATAGGTTACTGCAGTGAATGATTGCACTATAAATATTAAGTAGGTGTTTGGCTGAAGTAGGTATATCTTTATTCATTTGCCGCAAAGTACACAAGAACCTGAATAAAAACAAATCAGAGGAACGTAAATTTCACATAAATAAAAGCCTAAGGGGCATCGAGCCTCTAAGACTTTTTGCTGTAGAACTTCGGTCAGCACCACAAATAACAGAACATTTGCAAAGCAAATGTTCTGTGAGCTATATTACTATCAGCGCCTTAATTAATTAGTTATATCTGGGCATTGCTATCCATGCTATAAGATATGCCAGCAGTCCCGCTCCATATACAAATATGGCAATAAGCCAAATGATCCTGATAATGGTAGGATCTATTCCGAAATACTCACCCAAACCGCCGCAAACTCCGCCGATTTTTTTATTAGTATTTGACAGGTATAGTTTTTTACCCATTTGTTGACACCCCTTGAATCAATTTTTATTTTCATGTAATAATACGCTGTCGGTACAATAGTGTCTGAAAAAATTACGCAGTATTTTACTTAAGCTTCCGTCATGCAATTTTATTATACTGTCTTTATGTTTTTGCATATGCGATTACTATATTTTTAATAGTCATGTTTGCGCCCTTATTAGTCTGAATTTATGCTTTGCTTTTGCCCATATTTATTCTTATGCTCCTGTGCTTCTAATTAGCTCAAATACCTTGTTATTGGCTATACGAGCAGCAAAGTTATCATCAGTTATTCTTTCGGATAATACGATGCCTCCCCGGGCCATATCACAGATCTGGTGAAAATCAGATCCGGAAAGCTGCCTCAAGCCGTTGTCAATAGCATATTGCAGTGCTAGGTGATTGTTGGAATCGTGTCTTGGATTGCCATTAAATACTTCGATTCCATCAAGATGTGATGGATCAGCCGGAGTTAAGCCTTTTCTGTATGGGTGAGCTTGAATTATAATTATTCCAGTTCCATTGATTAATTTGCGCAAGCTCTTAAGGTCTAGTTCGTAAATCCGCTCATGCTGTCTTAGAAATTCCTCGCTGAAACCATATACAAGATAATCATTCGGATCGCTGTCAAACTTTATCTCCATGCCAAGGAAAACATCGATTCCGTGCTTTTTGCCTTCTACACAGGCGATTTTATAGCCTGAGAGGTATAAATCTATCTTTTCGTTCCAACTGACAGAAGGGAAACTATTGAAGCCTCGGCTGTAATAATGATCTGTAACAACAATACCTGTGTATCCTGCATCCTTATAGAGCTTTACAGCATCGGCCGCAGGGACCTTGCCACAAGGACTTGCCTCCTTTGTGTGAAGATGTGTTTCGTACTTATATTCTGTTTTATGTTCTGTCATAGTTAAGTTTTTCTCTTTTCCATTTGATTATTAAACTATTTTTAATATTATAGCATAATTATTTGCAGTAAAATGGTTATAGAAGAATTTAACTGCGGTATAGGAGATATATGATGAGAGATGTGATAAAAAAAATTAGAAGACTGATTAAACCTTTGGAATATACGCTTGCAGCCTCCATGCTATTGCTTACTGTTTCATGCGGCAGTGTTACTCAGGTGAATAGTGATAATTCGGCTGATGTAATAAATGATATAAATACTGAAAGCACAGCAACGGAGAAAACTGATGATGTTACGGAGCCGGCAAGAACTCAGGACGCTGTAAACAAAGCGCTTTACCCGGCAAGGCTTGATTACTTGGGTAACCTTTGGGGATATGTTGATGATAGCGGGACTTTTGTTATTAAGCCTAAATTTTCTTATGCCTATAGATTTGATGATGATGGACTTGCAAAGGTAGAGGTGGATGGCAAAATCGGTGTTATTGGCCAAGACGGAGAGTACATAATTCGGCCGGAGTATTTATCGATCGATGAATTTAATGAAGGCCGGGCAGCGGCTCAAAGGGATGATGGGTATGTATTGATCGATGCGACCGGCAAGGTCCTTTCGAAAACGTATTTATATTTATTTTATTACAGCGATGGAAGAGCTCTATTTTCTATTAATAACGGAGATAACTACTTTTATGGTCTTTTGGATAAGGACGGAAACGAAGTATTGAAACCTGAGTATAAGCACATAAGCCGTTATGAAAAAGGTGTTGTTGTAGCCGGTATTGATGATGATAAATACACGCTTATGGATAATAATGGAAATAAGCTTTCTGATATTAACTGCCAATTTGTCTTGGATGTTTCTGATGGCTTGATAGCATACATGTCAAAAGGTGATGGCAGCCAAGAAAGTAAATGTGGTTACATGGATATGACCGGTAAGGTGGTCATTGAGCCACAGTTCAGAAGTGGAGAGGGCTTTGTTAACGGAACAGCTATTGTTAATATGTCAAATTATAGCGATTCAGTAATCAACAAGATTGGCTTGATAGATAAAAAGGGCAATTTTCTTATTGAGCCAAAGTATAATGAAATAATTCAGCTTGGGGAAGGTATGCTTGCTGTGGGTGTTCCACTTGATCCGGAAAATGAATTTATTGGCTCAAAATACGCTCTGGCTGCAAACAATGGTAAACTACTGACAGATTTTCTGTTTTTGAGCATAGGTCAGTTTAAAAATGGTGTTAGCAGTGTATATGACACTACTCAGACGTTTTTCATAGATAAGGAAGGCAAGAGAATAGACAGCCTCCCACAAATTGATGGTAAGGGCACGATGGAGCAGTTGGAAGAATTGATATTCGCAAATATAGACAACAGAGAATACTATATGAACAAACTGGGAGACATAGTATATAAGCCATCAGGAAAAATAGAGCTAGCAAATGGAATTACGGTTGAGGAAAAGAAGCTAAAGCTTAATAGTAACTATCTTGTTTACATGCCCCATATGACCGGAGCTGATGATGCCAAGGTACAGGAGAACATAAATTCCAGGCTGCTGGAGCTGTGGGGAGATTCAACCATAAAGCAGGATACTGTCATGGATCATAGCTATGAAGGCGGCTTTAATATGGGCTTTCATAGAAACAATTTAGTTGAGCTTGAGGAAACGGGTTATGATTACCCGTTTGGAGCAGCCCATGGTATGCCTATCAGTATTTACTCTCATATAGACGTGAAGACAGGAAGGTTCTATGAGCTAAAGGACTTATTTAAAAAAGGCAGCAATTATGCAGATGTACTTAGTAAGCTTGTGAACAAGCAGATCAAAGGAGGGAAGAATGAAGACGTTCTGTTGTTTGATGACAACGGAGTCGAAGTCAGGAAGGATCACACCTTCTATATATCCGGTGATTCGCTGATGGTGTATTTTACTCCATACGAGATTGCTCCATATGCAGCCGGCTTCCCGACATTTACAATACCATTTTCTGAGCTTGATGATATTATCAATAAGGACGGGGACTTCTGGAAGTCTTTCAACTAACATAGAAGTAACACAGTGGGACTGTTATTCTGTGTAAGCTTTCCATCTGTAATATAATTATTCAGCTAGAGATGTTAGAAATTATAGTCGCTGTAAAGCATAGGCTAAGCATGTAACCTGCTTAGCCTATACCTTCTTATAACACATCTGTTCATCCTGTGTCTCGAAGTGGTGTATCTTAAGCCTCGTTATACGGATATGATGCAAAGCACTAAAAATTCCTTTACCTGATATAAGAAAAAATTTTTAGGTTAAAAAATATTTTCTCTACCAGTCTTATTTATATAAACTGTTTTCCCCGATGTAGTGTAAGTGACATCAATACAATGATGTGATATGATTTCTTTAAGGATTAAAGTATTATGCATTTGTGAGTGCCATGGTTAGAACAAAACACATTTCAAATGTTAAATGCAGGAGGAGTTCGCATGATCAGGGAGGAATTTCTTCGCTTTATTTACCAGGCTGCCAGCATGCAGCGCTGGAATGATCATATCAGGCCTAACAACGGATTTACGGAGCTTGACAAGCAGGCTCATAAGCTATTCTACGCCTACACCATAGGAAGGCTTGAGGAGGAAAAGACGCCGGTCAACTGGATTGGTCTTATTGAAGGTGCTATCAGTGAGTTTTTCCAGAGGACATTATTGACGGATATCAAACCTCCCATATTTCATATGCTGATGGATAAGCATGGAGATCAACTAAATAAGCTTGTTCTGACAAGGCTTGAGGAAATGGGGATATGGGATATCCGGGAGGACTTCGCAGAAAGAATAAAGCGCTATTTGCTTGAGCCTGAGTACTGCGGCCATGAAAAGAGGATACTTAAGGCGGCCCATTACCTTGCAACAAGCTGGGAGTTCTCAATAGTATACAGGCTTAGTTCGGGTATGTTCGGAATAGAGGATACGAAGAAAAGCATGGAAAGGCAGATAGAGGAATACACAGACCTGGATGGAGTATGCAGGCTTTTATCTGATAAAGGAGCTGTTGACTTTATGAATTTAGTAGGACAGCTCAGATTCCAGCAGAGATGGGCGCAGTCGCCAAGAGTTCCGGAAACATCAGTTGCAGGTCATATGCTGATTGTAGCTCTGTTATCATACTTGTTTTCAATTCAGCTTGAGGCATGTAAAAAGAGAGGATACAATAATTTCTTCGCAGGACTTTTCCATGACATGCCCGAGGTGTTGACAAGAGACATTATATCACCCGTGAAGAACTCTGTTGAAGGGCTTGGAGATTTGATCAAGTCTATAGAGGATATTCAGATGGAGGAGGTACTGCTGCCTTTGCTGCCTGAGGGGTGGAGGCCTGAAATACGTTACTTCACAGAAAATGAATTTGCCGGAAAGATAATACTGGATGGAAAGATAAAAGAAGTGAGATCTGAAGATATATGCAGGAAATATAACTCCGACGAGTTTTCACCTGTGGATGGAGAAATTATAGAATTCTGTGACAAGTTTTCTGCATATATGGAGGCATATCTCTCCATTAAGCACGGCATAACCTCGCAGAACCTTGAGGAAGGCCACAGACAGCTTTATAGCAAGTTCAGCAAGAGGAAGATAGCAGGTATAGACGCAGGAATGCTGTTTGATTACTTTAAGCTTTAATACGTAAATTTAGGATGGACATAATGAATAAATACATGGGCTTTTATGAATTAAGGGAAATAAATATTCCAACCGTGCCGTGGATGCTTTTTGATGAATCAACAAAGCTGGAGGATAATGTGCTTTGGACCATACGCGTGGCTGTGGGAAGCGGCAATGACCTTAATCTGCCGCGTGCGGTTGGCGTGGATTCTCAGGAGGCTATGAGAAAGGGAAGAGAATTCCTGAGCTCATATTCAGATAAAGGAATAGTGGTATATTATCCATATTTCATAGCGCAGAAGAGCGGCGTTATTGAAGTGGCATCACAGAGGACTGTTGTTGAGGCGGTCAAGGATGACCTCTGGAATCTTGTTACCTATGGTAAAAGAGATTTAACTGCAATTATTCCGGTGAGTTGTGACGAAGGCTGCTCATTTTCTGGCGATAAGGATTTCCTAAGCTGTTGTGAGATGAAGGAGCTGCTCCGATATGGAATGGCCATTCGTGGAAGATTCAGGGAAGATATTATCGAAGGTAAATCAATTCTGGCTGAGTGGAGCTATGCATATAACACGGACGAAAGGAAGGAGCCAATTGGAGAGCGATATCTGGTCTTTTATGAGCTCAGAAGTGTGTAGAGGCTAAGAGTTACATAGTGAACAAATTGTTATAATAAAATAGAAACTAAAAAAGCGCTAGAAGCAATAGTTAATAATAATAGATACGCAGACAAATATAGTTAAAGACCAAGAAACTAAATCGGAGGCAAAAATGTATAAAGCTCAGAGGTATTGCATAATTAGCTGTCATGTGCTATGGCGAGAGTTTTGCTATTATTGCTCTCGTTCCAGAAATGAATTTTACTTTACATTTTTGAAGCAGGGCCTTCACAGTACACCTGAGTTATTGAAAAAGGAACTGCAGGAGGCCATTGACGCTGCAGACAAGGAGGGCTATGAGGCTATATTGCTGGGCTATGGACTGTGCAGCAACGGCA
This sequence comes from Bacillota bacterium, assembly GCA_023409735.1. Taxonomy (GTDB): domain Bacteria; phylum Bacillota; class Clostridia; order Acetivibrionales; family DTU013; genus JAEYRB01. The sequence goes on from JAEYRB010000056.1 coordinate 129,960, forward strand.
TAGCCGGAGTATCAGCGAAAAATACCAGAATAGTCGTCATGAGAGGACATGACTGCATTACATTTCTTTTGGGTTCAAAGGAAACATATAAGTCATATTTTGATGACCATCCGGGTACATACTGGTATTCGCCGGGCTGGATAGAAACAGGAACTCAGCCGGGCAAGGAACGATATGAGACGGTGTATAAGGAATACCTCGAAAAGTATGGAGAGGATAATGCCCAATACCTTATGGATATGGATCAGGGCTGGTTCAGTAAATATTCAAATGCGGCATATGTTGATACTGGAGTCTTTGATTCAGAAAAATATAAGGAATATACAAAAGAGTGTGCTAAGTGGCTTAAGTGGAACTATGACGAGGTAAATGGAAACGGCAGGCTTATATCAGACCTTGTCGATGGTAACTGGAACAGTGAGGATTACCTTGTTGTTGAGCCCGGACAAAAAATCGTGCCATCAAATGATAGCAGGATTATTATTGTTGAGTAAAGCTTGATTCGAAATTGGTAGTACCATTTATCGTATCGGAGTAAAAACTACCGTGTAAATACCAAAGAATAATTCCAACTCGAGGTCAGTATTACTATAAAATCATTTTTCAGGGGTTTCAGAGGGCATCACTGCTGAATATATTAATATTGAAGGCAGCATGATCAAATTCGCACAGTACCTTAATGTTATTGTGATAGACTGGAAAATGAGTGGGGATTTAAATGGGAAGTAAAAATGGGGATGAGACGAAAAAAACTACTGATAAAAAGCTTGCTCTGAAAGAACAGCGCATTTCGGATTATATATTGCCCCTTATTCCCGACGGTGCATTGATAAACTTCGTTTTTTATGAAGACTTTAATAATGATGGCCAGAAGGAGGCCGTTGTCGGGTTCACACAGTTTTCCCCATTCCCGCCGGATTCCGTAGTGCTAATGGTAAGCAAAACAAGTGATGGGTTTAGACATAGCTGGATCGTGAGTGAAAGATCATGTCATTTCCCTGAGTCGTGCGGTACTTTTGATAATGCCGCTGTGGCTGATACTGATGGCGATGGTGTACCGGAGCTTGTTTTATCGCAAGTAGAAGGGAAAGAACATAATATAGTCATATTTATATATGATTGGACAGAAAGTGGCATGTGCCTTACATGGAAGAGCCAACGCACATTTTTTCATGGAAGTATGGAGACTATGGATGTTGATTATGACGGAATAGATGAAGTCCTTGTAGAATACGGTACTAACAGCGGAAACGAGATTATTGAGACAAGTGAAGCATGCTATCATGTCAGGGATGGCTTTAAATATAAATGGAATGGCAGCGATTATGTAGAAAGTAAAAATAATGTACATATGCCGTATGAAAGCTATAATATTGCTGTTAGCTTTATAAGGTCTATTTGGCTCAAGGAATATAATAAAGCTTATGAAATGGTTTTAATGCCCGGGTTTCTGGGCGTGGAGGGACTAGATGACTGCAGCTTGAGCGCATTTAGAAAATACATCATCAAGAGGGTAAGGCCTATGCTAACCAAAAATCTATCAAAGGGTAAACTAATTCCATCAGAACCGTATGAAACCTGCTGTCAATTCACCGGACCGGATGATTGTTTTAATGTAGAACTCATTAGAACAAAAAATCAAATAAAGATATATGAGCTTCAAATCACAAAAAAACATTTTAACAGAGTGTAAAAAATCGGAACCTTAATGTTGTAAAATTCGTCAAAAAATTAAATTTAAGATGTCATTTATTGAACAGAAAAAGCTTATATGATATGATATTAACAAGCTTATTCACTTGCTTAATTCTTATTAGTATAATTTTTCTACATAAGACAAGGGGGTATATGAATGGAAAATACCACGAAGATATCAGTCTCCGCTGTTACCCGCACTGGTGCTGCTTGCGTTGATAATGACGATAGGATATACGCAAACGGCAGATTTACCAACCCCAGCCGTGCCGATTACTCACAGATTTCTCTCGAGGTTAATGAGGAAAAATGTCTATTTGCAATATCTGATGGTATGGAAGATGAAGCTTCAGGTATTTCGCTTATCAATGATCTTAGAAGATATCATCAGAAAATTAAGAGCAGCTCAAAAGATATTTTGGTTAAGCTGGATGATTTGGTTCTATGTGTAGAACAAGCATCAAATCTTCTTCATAGTGTCTCTTTAGGTGAAAATGATTTCAAAGAGAGGAAAACTGCATTTGCCGGTATATTGATAAATGACGGCCGAATAGCAGCCGCCAACCTTGGCAACTGCAGAATATATAAGCTGGAGGGAGATACCTTCAAGCTTCTTGTCAACGATTATAAAAGGGCTGAACGTCTGCTTAAAATGGGCATTATCAGCAACGAGCAGGCGGAAAAGCTTTCTGAAAAGGTGTCAGTGGATGAAGGCGCGGCAACAGTAAAAAAATCCGACATAAATAATGTCAAAGCTGGTACTGTATATTTAATATGCAGCAGCGGACTTACGGATGCTGTAAGTGAGGACGCAATATATGATATACTCGCTTCCAATAAAAATCCTGATGAAGCTGCCGGACTTCTGGTAACAGAAGCAATTAAAAATGAAGTCGCCGATAACATAACCGCAATGGTTCTGCGTATTGAGAACACCGGTGATGCTGATATTGTAATACCGGGAGTAAGAAATGTACAATCCAGAAGCTCAAAAGCAGGTAAACACGAAAAAATACATAGGTCAGACAGAATAACCTCAAGAGATAGTGAGGAGAGGGAGCCTGTCAATGTTGGAAATATAATTGCAACGATTGTACTTGTTGCGCTCATAGCGGTAGTTGTGCTTGGAGGCTATAAGCTCTGGAGCAGGACTAGACAGCCGCAGGATGGAAAGGATGCTATTTCACAAAACACAACGCAGCAGGAGAACACTGCTGACAGTGAGGACAAGCCGCCTGCTGACGGAATAGACGGCATTGTCAATAACGGAGATGCGGAACCGGCTGATGCTGAAGCTGATGAGAACGGAGAAGAGAATAATAACGACGATGCCCAAAAGCCAGATACATCAGAAGGTGCTGATCTTGTTGGCCCGGATGGCACTACATACACAATTAAGTCGGGTGACATGCTCATGAACATAAGCAAAAAGTTCTATGGTGATGAGAATAAATATAAGCTTATTATGGAAGCAAATAATATAACGGACCCAAACAAAATACAAGTTGGCCAGGTGCTAAAAATACCGCCCTTAAAATAAGCGATATTACAAAAAGATGCATAATAGAATCGCATGAATTCTTGTGCATCTTTTAATTTATAGCGTAGACTGAAGGTCTACAGCAAATATTTACTTAGCGAATAAAGTTGGAAAAAGGTGAAAAAAAAGGCGATACACGTATATGCTGGATGTGATATACTAAAATTGGTTTTTGTTCAAATCTAAATATTATTCCCGGGAGGCGTATCAATGAAAAATGGAAAGAGACGCTTTTGTGTCATTTCGGGGCATCTTCAAGCGGAATATTATTTGGGGATGGCACTTGGTATTAAACATGCAGCATATGAGAACGACATTGACATAACGTTTGTTTCAACGGTGCTTGGCGGTGCCTTCTATAACGACTATATCGCCTGTGTTACTGATTACCAGGCAAATATGATTCTTGAATACATAAATGAGAAGGAATTTGACGCGCTAATTATATCTTCAGGGGCTTTGAGAAGAGCACTATCTCTTTCCAAAAGTGGAGAGTTTGAAACGTATATCGCCAATTTCGACCCTCATAAGCTTATAATCATTGAAGATCAAATACCTGGCTATTGTTGTTTATCAAGTGATAATTATCAGGGACAGGAACAAATAATACGCCATATGGTTGAGGTTCATGGATATAAAAAAATTGGCTATCTCTCTGGGGAAAAGGGTTATCCGGAGTGTATGGAGAGACTTCAGGCTTATTATGATGTAATGCGTGAGTATGGATTGGAAATTGCAGAGGGTATGATTCAATACTGCCCTTTGAGTGATGCAATCAATGATCAGCTTGATGCAATGATAACGGCACATCCTGATATTGAAGCTATTTGTTGTGCAAATGATAATATTGCCGATGGTGTGTACCGCCAACTGCCTTTATATGGCCTGCGAACCGGGGTGGATGTCGCTGTTGCGGGCTTTGACGATAGTACACAGGCAAGCTTTCTTTATCCACCTATGACAACGGTACGTTTTTCGATTTATGATATTGGATATAACGCAGTTCTAAAAGCGATTGAATTATTGCAGGGTGAAGAGATAAGCTGCTTTCGTGTTGATACAAAGCTAATAGTGAGAAATTCCTGCGGGTGTAGAACTAAATCAGAAAAAATTGACGATATAAATGAGGTTCTGGGTGATATAAAAAGAACGGCAAATGAACAAGCAGAGCTGCTGCTGGATAAATCTCTGAAGCATAATTTAAGCGGTAGTCTTAAGTTGGAAATATTGGAGGTCTACAGAGTATTTCTTACAGAGCTTTTGCAGGTATATAAAAGCAATCCAGATGAGCTTATCAAAAGACCAAACAAGCACATTGGTCAAATAAGAAAGCTATTAAATTCTAAATTTAGAGACTTCCTTATTCTCAGCAATATTGAGCGAGGCATCAGCGGGTTTATAAGATGCCTTGCGGAAAGTAGCGACATAGAGCGTAACAAAAAAATTCTTGAATTTGAAAAAATATTAACTGAAACGATCATTGCAAATATGGACCAGCATGAGTATAAATATATTAGGCAGTTAAGCTATCAATCATGGCTGCAGTCGTTTATTGACCGTGACACGCTGGCAAATACCAGCTCAGATGAGGTAGTATATAGAGAAATAATGAAAAGGATTTCAACCCTTGGTATACATTCCTCATACCTTATGGTTTTTGATAAACCGTATAAATATGTGAAGGCTGCGGAATACCATATACCTGATGGAATAAAGCTGGTAGCCTCGCAGCATGGAAAAACTATAGAGACTTTTGAAAACGTACGCATATACCCATTTGAGGTTATTACCAGCATATATCTGCAAAGAGAACCTGAGTACCCGATGTTTCCGCTGATCCTGTTTATGAATGAATATCAGTATGGAATCCTTATTTGCAGTATAGATATTTATGACTTTGAAAAATCCTACCATATTAGTCTTAATATCAGCAATGCTTTAAGCTTCCTAAACACAATACGGCAGGTCGAGCAGAAGCAGAAGGTCTTAAACCGCCTGTCTCAGGAGGACATTATGACCGGTATTTATAATCGCCGTGGCTTCTTTGAGCAGTCGACCCAATTTTGCAGGAAAAATGAAGGTGATTCACATATTTTGTTTATGTTTGACCTCGATCATCTAAAAGAGATCAATGATACATTTGGTCATGCGGAGGGTGATTTTGCTATTACGGAAACCGCTAATATACTGAAAAAGGTATTTGAAAACGATAAAGGCGTAATAGCTAGAATCGGTGGAGATGAATTTGCTGTACTGCTAACCGGCGACGAGTATACCGTATGTGACAGGATAAGCAGTATGGAAGAAATTGAGGAAGAGTTGAACAGTCAAAGGAAAAAACCATATTATATTGAAATATCGTATGGATATTCACTGTTTGTATCAAGATATAATACTGAAATATCAATTTATATGAATATGGCAGACAAGATGATGTATCAAAACAGAAAGGAAAAGCGTGCTAAAGTCGAAAAAGTAGATTGATAAAATGTGTAAGCGTGTCGGTTATGTACCTGACCGTGTGATATGCACCAGTCGCAGGAGTATTTGACCATGTCAGAGCAGATACTTACCTTCGTCCTTATAGCTACATGGAACTTTGTCATCAGAGCTACTCTCTTAACTGCTGACAACATGTAGATTCATTTAATTACTTCATAGGATTGACCTTATGAGTAGAAAAATTTGACTTAGTATATTGCTTTTTGGCTTTGCAGGTGTATAATATTATATAGGTCAAAGATAGTCAAAGTCAGCTAAATACACGGACATTATTAATGCTGTAAACAATGAGGCGGGAAAAGCTGTATATTTTATGTCTTCAAGTACGCTGGTTGCGAGAACATCGATTACCTTTACAACGTACTAGGAGTTGACGCATAGGTGGGCAGATATATGATATTTAATACTTGCACAACATTTTCTTTGAGCTGTTGCGTAATAATATAGCTGTTATATGTTTAAGAGGTGGTTTTATGAAATATAGAGATTACTATGAAATACTAGGAGTTGATAAGAAGGCTTCACAGGATGAGGTAAAAAAAGCATATAGGAAGCTGGCCAAAAAGTATCATCCGGATATGCATCCCGGAGATAAAAATGCTGAGGATAAGTTTAAAGAAGTCAATGAAGCTTACGAGGTACTGGGAGATACTGAAAAGAGGAAAAAATATGACCAGTTTGGTCGTGAAGGGCAGTTTTCTAATGGAGCTGATTTTGACCCGTCAAAATACGGCTTTGGCAATAATGTAAGATATGAATACAGTCAAGACGGGAGCGGCGATTTCAGCGACTTTTTCAACATGTTCTTCGGAGGTTCCGACCCTTTTGGAGCGTATGACGGGGGAAGTATATTCGGTGGCAGAGGTAGAAAAACAAGCAACTCCCGATATACGGCCAGCAGACAGATAAGGGGTGAAGATAGCGAGGCTGTATTTGAGATAACACCATCTGAAGGCTTTAATGGAGTAGAAAAAACTATTTCTCTTAAAAATGCTACCGGAGACAGAACCATTTCACTAAAAATCCCTGCAGGAATCAGACCGGGTGAAAAAATAAAGCTATCCGGTCAGGGTGGACCCGGAATGAATGGAGGAGCAAACGGTGACCTGTATCTAAAGGTGGATTTCAGACGTGATTCTGGCTTTGAACTGGATGGGCTAAACCTTGAAGCAAAGATTGATCTGTACCCATGGGAGGCAGCACTCGGATCAGAGGTAACATATTATACACTTGATGGAAGAATATCAGTCAAGGTACCTGCCGGAATACAGACAGGAAACAGGATAAGGGTAGCAGGAAGAGGATATAAAGACAAGAAGGGTTCAAGAGGCGACTTATATCTGAGAGTAAGAATTGTAAACCCCAACAGCTTAAATAAGGCTCAGATTGATCTATATGAAAAGCTCAAAAAGATATCACAATCCCATAACTAAAGAGTGGAATAATATAATGGAATTATTATGCAAGGATAAGGCATGAAGCAATTTGGGAGCATCTGGTTAATAGCAGGTGCGTGCTGCAAAACGATAAAAAATAGTACGAAGCTAAGAAAAACGCATGAAGCACCATTGATTATTAGGCAGCTACATGAACGGAGGCGAATTTTATGGATATGGATAAATTTACTGAAAAGGCACAGGAGGCATTAAATTCTGCGCAGGAAATTGCACTTAGGATGAAGCATCAGCAGGTGGATGCAGAGCATCTTCACCTTGCACTGCTGACTCAGGATAATGGCTTGATACCAAGACTTATCAGCTTTATGGGATTAAATATCAATTTATTGATAAGTGACGTGGAGAAGGAGCTTCAAAAGCAGCCCGGTGTTTATGGCAGCGCAGCCACGAGCCTATATGCCACAAGGCGTCTTAATGAAATACTTATCAGTGCAGCTGATGAGGCGGCTAAGTTTAAGGATGAGTATGTGGGGGTCGAGCATATATATCTTGCGTTGCTCAAGGAGAGAAACACACCGTCTGAGACTGTGTTCAGAAAACACGGAATAACAAGGGAAAACTTTTTAGCAGCACTGGGAAAGGTCAGAAGTAATCAGAGGATCACCTCCAAGAACCCGGAGGAGACCTATGAGGCACTTAACAGATTCGGGAGAGACCTTGTAGATATGGCCCGTAAGGGCAAGCTAGACCCGGTAATAGGCAGAGATAATGAAATAAGGCGTGTTATCAGGATACTGTCCAGAAGGACAAAGAACAATCCGGTTCTTATAGGAGAACCGGGTGTAGGTAAGACTGCTGTTGTTGAAGGCCTTGCACAGCGTGTTCTTAAGGGCGATGTGCCGGAGGGATTAAAAAACAGAACCATTTTTGCTCTTGATATGGGCTCTTTGATTGCAGGAGCTAAATACCGAGGAGAATTTGAGGAAAGGTTAAAAGCAGTTTTAAAGGAAGTTGAAAAATCTGAGGGTAAGATAATCCTTTTCATAGATGAACTGCATAATATCGTGGGAGCAGGAAAGGCAGAGGGCTCCATGGATGCGGGCAATATTTTAAAGCCGATGCTGGCAAGGGGAGAGATCCATTGCATAGGAGCAACCACACTGGATGAGTACCGTAAGTACATCGAAAAGGATGCAGCGTTGGAGAGAAGATTCCAGCCTGTTATGGTAGATCAGCCTGATGTAGAAGATACTATTTCTATTCTAAGAGGACTTAAGGAAAAATTTGAAATACATCATGGTGTAAGAATAACAGACGGAGCTATTATTGCCTGTGCTGTTCTTTCGAATAGATATATAAGCGACAGATTCCTGCCCGACAAGGCAATAGACCTTATGGATGAGGCTGCAGCAATGATAAGGACGGAAATTGACAGTATGCCATCGGAGCTTGATGAGGCAAGCAGAAGGACAATGCAGCTGGAAATAGAAAAGCAGGCACTTCATAAGGAAACGGACAAGGATTCTCTGGAAAGGCTCAAGGTAATAGAGAAGGAAATATCAGAGCTTCGAGCAAAGGCTGATGTGATGAAGGCTCAATGGGAGAGCGAAAAGAGTAGCATCAGCAAGGAAAAAGAGCTTAAACAGCAGATTGAGCAAACAAAGCAGCAGATTGAGGAAGCCGAGAGAAGATACGACCTTAATGAGCTGGCAGTGCTTAAGCATGGTAAGCTTCCTGAGCTTGAAAAGCAGCTTCAGGAGGAGAAGAATAGGCTTAGCTCGGACAGGGGCAAGAGACTTCTGAAGGAAGAGGTAACAGAGGACGAAATCGCGGATATCGTGTCCAAGTGGACAGGTATACCTGTTACAAGGCTTGTAGAAAATGAAAAAGATAAGCTTTTGAATCTTGATAATGTGCTACATGAGAGAGTAATCGGACAGGATGAGGCAGTCGAAGCAGTTGCGGGTGCAGTGCTCCGTGCACGTTCAGGGCTTAAGGACCCTCGCAAGCCTATTGGCTCATTTATATTTCTCGGCCCAACAGGTGTTGGAAAAACAGAACTGGCTAAAGCCTTGTCCTCTGCTTTGTTTGACAGCGAGGATAATATGGTACGCATAGATATGTCGGAATATCAGGAAAAGTACACTGTAGCAAGACTTATCGGAGCACCTCCCGGATATGTGGGCTATGAAGAGGGAGGACAACTTACTGAGGCAGTTAGAAGGAAGCCCTACTGTGTTATTTTGTTTGATGAAATTGAAAAGGCACATCCTGAGGTTTTCAATGTCCTGCTGCAGCTTCTGGACGACGGCAGGCTTACCGACAGTCAAGGCCGTACTGTTAACTTCAAGGACACAGTGGTAATTATGACGTCTAATCTTGGAAGCCAATATCTTCTTGAAGGGCTCAGGAATGGTAATAACAATCTGGAGGATATGAGACAAACAGTTATGGGTGAGCTTAGGCGCAATTTCAAGCCTGAGTTTCTCAACCGAATAGATGAAATTGTTATGTTTAAGCCTCTTGAGAAGAAAGAGATTGTTAGGATAATTGAGCTTTCACTGAAAGATATTGCAAAAAGACTTGAAGATAGGCATATTACATTGACAGTTACGGATGCTGCGAAGAGTTTTATTGCAGATACCGCATATACGCCGGAGTACGGTGCAAGACCGGTCAAGAGATTTTTACAAAAGGAGCTTGAAACTGAGCTTGGCAAGCTTATTATAAAAGGTACTGTCAGGGATGGCTCCAATGTAGTAGTTGATACAGATGGAGACCGTGTTATTATAAGGCCGGAGTAAGCTCTATTTACATGTGTATTGCTGAATTAAGTATATTGCTGGCAGAATTCCACAGTCCACCTTTACAGCCACTGTAAACCTTTTACGATTAGACGAGGAAAGAAGAAAGGAACTAGATTTATGTATCTTTTATATATTGTAAATATCAGATTCATGTTAGTTTGTTGATTTATCTTTTAATTGCCTCTGTGGATGAGTTTTGTGTGTCACCCACATTAGGATTAATGTGTGCTATTGGTTAACGTAGAATACAGATAAATGTGTGTTACTGATTAAGTAAATCATTAAATCATTAAATCACTATTTCATACGTACTTTTATTTTATGTAGACTCAATGAAAGTAAAGTGGTTCCGATTATGAACATTATGTAACCTTTTGAACTCCTGAAGCATAGCTTATATAAGAGCTACAAAGGAGTGATATGCATATGGATGATTATTATGTTGTCCGTGAGCCCCCTGTTGTTGGAGGCGTAATTGGGCCAGTTCCATTTATACCTCCATTTTTCCCGGGCCCATGGTGGATGGGGCCATGGGGCAGACCACCATTCGGTCCGCCATTCGGAAGGCCGCCATTCGGAAGGCCGCCATTCGGACCGCCATTTGGACCACCATTTGGACCACCATTCGGAAGACCGCCATTTCCGGGACCGGGACCGGGACCAGGACCGGGGCCGGGACCAGGACCAGGACCAGGACCAGGACCAAGGGGATAGTCTCAATGGCGGAATTAAAATGTGATAAACTCAGTATTACAGCTTTAGTAGATACTTTAACAAAGGGATGGTCAAGAAAAAATTGCTATCAGCCTTGCTGTAGAATTGGTAGGCATCTTGCGCCCTTGTTATAATGGCACTAGACATTATGTATTAATTAGTAAACTAACAAGCATAAGTATATTGCAAAATGATTTTCCCCCTCCACATATTTACAGGTGTAGAGTAGCCCCTACACCTGTTTTTTAATATTGGGGTAATGGGAGCATCCGTGTCACCGGGGGCAAAGTAGCCCCCGCAATCTCTTAATTTCCTTACCCACATAATAAACCTATTTATCGATGTTCAGAAATCAATTCGACATTCTTTCTCAGGTCATTTTCGCTAGGCCTAAGATATTTTCGGGTAGTTTCCAAACTATCATGCCCGGCCAGATAAGCAATTTGCTCCAACCGGACACCGGCATCGGCGAGATTCTTGCAAAAGGTGTGTCGCAGCGGGTGACAAGATACATCCTCCAACTCAGCATCCTTTGCATAATCAGCTACCATATACTTAATGCCACGGTCTGAAAACCGTGTGTCCCTTTCATTGAGAAATAAAGGCTCATAATCATCCGGGTTATCCTGCTTTCTATACTGCATCCAGCGTTCAAGGCTTTCAATTAGATCTTTATTAAGAGGTACAATCCGGAATTTGCCACCTTTGCCATCTCGGACCGTAACATTTTCTCTTCTTATTTTTAGGCAAATGTCAGCAATATTCAAGTCGGACACTTCCTGGACCCGCAGACCGGCTTCGGACATCAAACGACAAATCGCCATGTCCCGGTCTTTTTTCTTTTCGTTTTTTTCTAGTTCGATAGCATGGATAAATTTTGCGAGTTCCAGCTTGGACAAACAGGAGTTTTTGCTATATTATCACAATAATATTTATTCATATAATTTTTACACCGTAATTGATTAATTGTCTATTTGAAATGTCTTAATCTGTCCTTATTTTTCTATATTTTAACGTTTTATTAAATTCATCAATCAATGATTGAGTTGCGGAGTCATCCGAGGACAAAATCTTTTTCTTAAAAGCCTCCAGGTCTTGAACTAAGGCTTTTGCTCTATCTAATTCCTGAATACCTTTCTCATTATTGGTATCAAAGTATGATGAATTAATTTTTGTGTTGATAACGTGTATATATAAATCAATTTCTTTAATCAATTCCTCTTTTGTACTAACTTCATTATCTATATCTATATATCCATAATCTTTCTCTTCTTTAGCTAACGCTTTCTGGTCAGCCTTAATCTTTAAACCTTCTGCAACTCTTTCCTGAATTTCTTCTTCTGTTGTCGCCGGTGGCCGATGCGCCAATTCAAAGAACCTATCTTGTATCTGTTGATTCCTATTTTCGAAGTCAGCGGTTTTTTCCTGTGTTAAAGGTTTATTTGTACCAGAAGTTGCATATGAATATGCTCCTATTGCGGAAATAACAAAAAGTATCATTATGCTTAAGCAGAAAATCTTCTTTCTCTTCATGACTAAACCTCCATACCCATTTATTTTTCTACTAATACCAATAATTATTATTGCTTAACTACCATATTTTATTTGAATCACGTTGACTTTATCAGTGCCTAAGCCTAAATTTTGATCAACTTGAAGTTCACTTAAAAGATCATAAAAGTCATCTCCATTTGATCCAGAATGCTCTGCCATTTTAATACCTCCTAGTGGAAAGGAGTAAACAGCTTCTGAATGATAAGCATGTCCGTCTGAATTATGCACCATTTGTATTATATCGCCTTCCCACACATCATCATAAATAGTATCAAAATTTGTTATTGCTGAATTAACTGTATACTGTGTGAAACGATATGCGCGCTTAAAACCTACCCCATTAACATCTGCCCAGTGTTGTGAAAATTCATATGCACCAGTCCATGTAGCCGTTCTTCCCCAACCCCAGTCTGATGTGTAGTAATACCAATAAGTGTAATCAGGATTTGTTGACCGTGATGTAAAGCTCATTCCACCTTCTTGTAATATCTGTGATACGAAATTTGTACAGTCAGCCGGGAAGTAGTAATATGCCGTGTTATAATTTTTTGTATAGCTTGTCATATAATCGTAAGCATCGCCACGGTCATAATTAGAATTAGTGGTGGTCGGGTTTGTAAATGTCGCAAAAACTGAAAAGGGAATATATAAGCAAACTATTAATGCCATTACAATGGATGCAGTCATTTTCCATGTTGTTAATTTCATTGGAGCACCCTCCCTCTATTGTTAATATTTATATTATACACCAAACAAACCATTTCCCTGAATTATTTCCATATTACATAGATTAGAACTTGTAACAAAAGGTCTACCTTCTTAAAGGCCTGAAAAAAATAGATTAGAAAATATACATGAGTTCTTAGCGTGGGTGAAATCGCTAATTTTTAATACTAAAAATTCTTAGTGTGGATTTTGTCTTTAAAATGTTGGTAAACCCCTTTAGGACATCGCTAAAGCATTGTGATCATCTATTACGTTTTCAAAACTCTTTGCATTCACCTGTATTTGCCGGATAAATGTCCTCTGGTCCTAAGTATAAACTGTGTATATTGTAATTTTATGTTATAATTTGGGATATATATTAATATGCTTCTGAGGAGGGATTCCTTTGAAAAGGCACTGGGAAATTGATGAGCTAATAGAAAATTTCACTTTCTTGCCAAAAGAGCTTTCAGAGTTAAGCAACAAAACTGGAGCAACAAGATTGGGATTTGCAGTATTGTTCAAATTTTTTCAGTATGAAGCTCGGTTCCCCAGCAATAAAGGAGAAATCCCCAAGGAAGTATTACAGTACGTAGCCAAGCAGCTAAATATAGGTTATTGGCTAATTGATGAATATGATTGGAATGGAAGAGCTATCAAATACCATAGAGCACAAATAAGAGAATTCTACGGTTTCAAGGAAGTTACAGCAGAAGACATACAATCAATTACCGAATGGCTTTCAAAGCTTGTTTTTTATCATGATGCTGAAATAGATAGCCTTAAAGAGGAAGCGTATAAACGGTTCAGGGAACTTCGTATTGAGCCGCCAACGCCAGACCGTATTGACCGAATAACCAAATCTGCCGTATTTGCTTTTGAAAATCAATTTTTTCAGGAAACATATCAAAGACTTTCTAAAGATTCCATTACAAGAATGGATGATCTTATAAGCAGCCTAGCCACTTATGATGAAACTGAGATAGATTACAATACTGATAGCGATGCAATGTCTTTCAGCGAATTACGGGCTGATCCTGGACGTATTGGACTTGAAAGCGTATTCCGTGAGATAACGAAACTCAGGACAATTCAGCAACTTGGGCTGCCTGATAACCTTTTTAACAGTGTTCCTAATAAAATAGTCAAACGGTATAAACTCAGGGCGGTATCTGAAAAGCTCCCGGAACTGCGGCGGCATCCAGAGCATGTGAGGTATACCATTCTTGCAGCCTTCTTCTGGCTCAGATGCAGGGAAATAACCGATAACCTCATTGAGCTTCTTATCCAGATTATCCATAGAATAAGTGTAAGAGCCGAAAAGAGGGTTGAAAAGGAGCTTATAAACGACTTCAAGAAAGTAAACGGAAAGACCAATATCCTTTTCCAAATGGCTGACGCTGCATTGAATAATCCCGATGGGATAATAAGAAAGGTTTTATTTCCGGTTGTAAGCGAAAACACCTTAAGAGCATTGGTAAAAGAGTTTAAGAGTACTGGGACTCAGTACCGCCAAAAAGTCTATACAATAATGCGAGCATCTTATGGAACTCATTACAGGCGCATGGTTCCTGAATTGCTGGACACCTTGGAATTCCGTTCAAATAACGAAATACACCAGCCGGTAATAAAGGCTTTAGCACTTATCAGGAAGTATTATGATATTGGTTCTCACTATTTCTCTGAAACTGAGGATATTCCAATTGAAGGTGTCATTCGCTCCGGCATGAAGGAGGCCGTCATTGAAAAGGACGAAGAAAAAGGGATTGAACGCATAAACCGTATGAATTATGAGATTGTTGCGCTACAATCACTGAGAGATAAACTACGCTGCAAAGAAATATGGGTAGTTGGCGCTGACCGTTATAGGAATCCTGATGAAGACCTGCCGATTGACTTTAAGGAACACAGGGAGGAAAACTACAGGGCATTAAAACAACCTTTGGATGCCGAAGAATTCATAAACAATATCAAGCAGTCCATGTATGACGGCTTATCAAAGTTGGATGTTGGTATGCCCACGAATCCGAAAGTCCGTTTAACAGATAGGGGAAACGGTTGGATTACCATATCCCCGAGTGAGGCTCAGCCGGAACCTGTGAACCTGACAAAGCTTAAGGCAGAGCTTATGCGCTATTGGCACATGACAAACTTGCTTGATGTACTTAAGGAAGCCGATTTAAGGCTGAACTTTACTGAGCAATTCAAAACCGTTGCCACACATGAAAGACTTGATCGAGCCACTATCCAAAAACGTTTGATATTGGCTCTGTACGGTTTAGGGACTAATACAGGTTTAAAACGTGTTTCAGCCGGAAACCACGGAGAAACACACCAAGATTTACTTTATATTCGACGTAAATTCATAAATAAGGATAACCTTAGAAATGCAATATCTTTAGTAGTTAATTCAATCCTTACCTCGCGGGTACAGGATATTTGGGGAGAAGGTACAACCACCTGTGCTTCTGATAGTAAAAAGTTTGGAGCCTGGGACCAGAACCTCATGACTGAATGGCACATTCGCTATCGAGGCCGTGGTGTGATGATATACTGGCATGTGGAGAAAAACTCTGCATGTATATATTCTCAACTGAAATCATGTTCATCCTCCGAAGTATCGGCTATGATTGAAGGGCTTTTAAAGCATTGTACGGATATGGAGATTGAAAAAAACTATGTTGATACCCATGGCCAGAGCGAAGTCGCCTTTGCATTCTGCCATCTATTGGGTTTTAATTTAATGCCACGGCTAAAGAATATAGGTTCTCAAAAACTATATCGCCCTGATTCTGGAATAACGGACGCATACCCGAATTTGCAGCCGATTCTTACACGGCCTATTAATTGGGATTTAATACGGCAGCAGTACGATCAGATGGTGAAATATGCTACAGCACTGCGCCTTGGGACTGCGGAAACAGAAGCAATAATGAAAAGATTTACCAGGAACAACCTTAAGCACCCGACATATCTAGCCCTTGCTGAATTAGGGAAGGCGATTAAAACAATATTCCTATGTGAATATTTAAACTCCGAGGGATTAAGGATGGAAATTCATGAGGGACTTAATGTAGTGGAAAACTGGAATTCCGCAAACAGCTTTATTTTCTATGGCAAGAGTGGAGAAATAGCCACTAACCGAATTGAAGACCAGGAGCTTGCAGTTTTATGCCTTCATTTGCTACAAAATTGCCTTGTGTATATAAATACCCTGATGATTCAGGAGGTTTTGAGACAAAAAAAAGTGGTATGACCTAATGACACCTGAAGACTTCCGGGCACTCACACCTCTTATCTACACTCATATTAATCCATATGGATATTTTAACTTGGATATGAATGAAAGGATACCTCTTGAAATTGCCATATAATGGGGGCTACTTTGCCCCGGTGACACGGATGCTCCCATTACCCCATATTGGCGTTGACCGAAGGACTACGACAAAAGGTGATGAGGGATCGACGCCCCCAGAGACTTTTATTTATGGCGTTGACCGAAGGACTACAGCAAAAAGGCGGGAAGGGCTTGATGCCTCCTCGCCTTAAATTCGACCAATATACATAATAAATTGTTTATGATGAAAGAGGATAAATTAGAATTTAACCTGTGGAGCAGATGTTTCATTATCATCTGCTTTGAAATATGGCTCCTCCAAAAAGTCAAACCTATTTGCCAGTATGTTGGTGGGGAACATCTGAATCTTATTATTGTAATCCATAACAACATCATTGTAAAACTGACGAGCGAAGCTTATTTTATCCTCTGTTTTTCTAAGCTCATGCTGCAGCTCCTTAAAGTTCTCATTGGCCTTCAGCTCAGGGTATGCCTCAGTTACTGCGAACAGTCTGCCGAGACCTTGAGTGAGCTCGCTGTTGGCCTTCATAGCGTCCTGATGTGTTCCGGCTGCCATGTAATTGCTTCTGGCCTGCATCACAGCTTCAAAGGTTTGTCTCTCATAGCTGGCATAGCCCTTCACTGCTTCCAACAGATTGGGAATCAGGTCAAACCGTCTTTTCAGCTGGACGTCGATCTGGCTCCAGGAATTAGCTACCTTGCCTCGGCTGGAAACCAACCCGTTATAGGAAGCTATTACGACCAGTGCGAGTATTACCAAAATAGCAAGAACAACCAGAATTAATACAGTTAACGTTGACATAAATTACCTCCTCTTGTACCTGTAATCATAACAGGTCAATTATTTATTTCATCAATTTTAGCAAAATTATAAGTATTACAAGAAGCCGTGTGGGCTAGCCTAGAAGGCACCACCGCCACCTCCGCCTCCACCGCCGCCTGAGCTTCCGCCACTGAAGCCTCCGCCTCCTCCACCAGCATCTGACAGAGTTGAGTTTGCTACGGCCATTGCCGTGCTAATAGCGCTGTCCATTGAGCTGACGGTAGTATCAATGGCTCTTGAAAATGTATTAAAGTCAGAGTAGCTGTGATAGGCATACATGTATGTGAGCCGGTTATCCTGCATATCAGTGTCGGCAAATACTAGAGGAAGCTGCCTGATAACATCCTTGGCTACGTCTAATGAAATAGCATATACCAGGTAATGCTCCCATATTACGATTGATGGGATCTCAGCTTTATCCATATGACTAAAATCCTTCAGGAAATTCTTAAAGGCCTGCCACATTGCATATTGCTCATTGCCGTATGCTGTTCGTCTGCTGATCCTTACTGAGAAAATAAAAAGTATCAGGAATTCCGCAAACAAAACTGTTATGAAGAAGGCTTTAAATATTAATAGCAGTATGGTACCTACGGCAAAATAGCCTAGGGAAATTAGAATACCCATCCATAAGCCTCTTTTGCAGGTGTTATCGAAGAAATTGTTTCTGTCTGATTCCTCTAAAGCAAGCTTACACCACTTATCATAATCGCTTTTAAAACGACGGGCACGGGTAGCAGTCTTTCCATAATCAGATATATCCTCGAGCAAAATAGAATCTCCCTTACCAATTGTCTCAAGGAACCATTTCATCAAAAAGGTCTCATGTCTTTTAAGAGGCACATCCGGGGCATTGGGGTTAGCTGAAATTCTATAGGAGGTTTCCTCCTTATCTCTAAATAGCCCGTTTTTCACATACTTTTCAGATGTTAAGATAATCTGCTCTTTTCTAACAAGATCCATAAGAGTTGCAGTAATATCTCTTGTTGACACATGCCTCATATTTAACAGTGAGCTCATTTCAGCAGGTGTGTACTCGCCTGGAAGCTCCCTGTAATATTTTCCTTGAAAGCTATGTTTAAGTTCCTTGTCATACTTAATGT
Source organism: Bacillota bacterium (assembly GCA_023409735.1). Classification (GTDB taxonomy): domain Bacteria; phylum Bacillota; class Clostridia; order Acetivibrionales; family DTU013; genus JAEYRB01. Next base: position 148,158 of record JAEYRB010000056.1, read on the forward strand.
ATATATAAATAATAGTCAGAAGCCACAGTATAGACAGAAGTATGGTTAAAATTGCGGCATAAGGTCTTAAGGCTTCAATTCGTGCCTCAA
>JAEYRB010000015.1 GCA_023409735.1 Bacillota bacterium
GTTCCCTCCCTGCATTTTATCTTCGTATAATTTATCGGAGCATTAATTGCGCACAGTTATAATTTTTATGAACGTAAATCGCTAATTATGCACTAAATTTTAACACCTGCCGGGCATACGCTTATACATATTCCGCAAACAGAGCCTCGCCCTATATGCTTAAAATTCCGGTTCATATAGTCGCTGCAAGCCTTTGCATCAATGATCTCGTCCCTAGCCTCTCCCGGGTACCATTCCTTTCCTGTCAGTGCCATAGCAGGACATGCATTAACGCACCTGTTGCATGAACCACAGCTATTGTGCAATAAATTCTTAGAATAACTATTGCCATTTTCTATATCTTTATATTTCCTGTTTACACCATACTCACTATTCTGCAGGTCTTCCGATGCACTTCTAAAGCCTTCAAGAGCATCACCCAAGCCTATAGACGCATTACTCAAGCCTTCAAAAACATCGCTCAAGCTTTTTGAAGCATTGCCCAAGTCCCCGGAACTATTGCTTATGCCCGTGCTGCCGGTGTCAAGCTTCATATCTGTAAGAATAGTTGAAAGCCTTACTCTTGGTCCATATTCTTTATGAATAAAAAGCCCGTTCCTGCCAATACGTCCTAGACCCGCCATAACTGCAGCCTTCTTGTGGGAAAATAAACCACAATACGGATCAGCCTTATCATTTATTGTCTGCGATGCAGGCACAGCAACAGCATTGTAACCACACTCCTGCAGAAATAGCACACCTCTGAGCGCTATTTGGTCAAGCAGCGAATTGACTGTCCTGTAATGATGAAAATACGTATACGTAGGCTTATCCGTAATTCCTTCAATTATTGCATCCGAAAGGTGAATTCCAATGGCTACAGCATAATTAAGGCTCGGAAAATCTGCTGCTTCATTATCAATTATGTTCGAAAATCCTACAAATGATGCACCAAGATCTTTGAGGATTTTTTCTAATTCCTGTTGTTTCTGCATCAAGCAGCTCCTTTGAAATGTATTTGTATTAATGATACCACCATAAGCTAAGGCTAACAATAATATTGCTTGCTTCAATTACCGCAAACTTAAAATGAAGCACATTAATAATATTTTTCTCAAATTTATCCATACTATTACAAGATTCATAAGGTGGTGGATATGAGCTTGAGAATTGCAACAAATACACATAAGTGCAGATATATAATTGTAATCGCAGCTGCTGTATTGCTTCTGTCTGCGTTTTTATGGCTTTCTACAGTATTGACCGAGCCTTATGCACACATTTATCCGGATTATCAGAAGGTTGACCTTACTGCTACGCTTTCAAAGGCTTCATTAAGCCCGGACGATTATAGCTTGCTGTACTATCAAACAGGCCTCGGGAGTGCTGCTATTGATGAATTGAGAGCGTTATATCCCGATTACTCACAGAGTATTATACAAATTCAGGACAATTTTTTTAAGAACATTAAGATTGTATGCGAAAAAATATCTCCAATAACATGGGAGGAATCAGTTGTAGACAAAAGCGGATCATATGTAGAGGGAACAGTCCTTGCCACACCTCACAACGGCGATATTCTTCTTACAAAATGCTCTCACACCTTTGGCTGGAGGAATGGTCATGCAGCATTGATCGTGGATTCGGCAAACGGTTATACCTTGGAGAGCATAGTCTTGGGAACAGATTCATGCCTGCAGGATATAAGCAAGTGGACCAACTACCCAAATTTTATTCATTTGCGGCTAAAAAACTCTTCGCAGGACGTATTAAACGATGTTGTAAAGCTGGCAATGAATAAGCTTGCCTCAGTACCATATGACCTCACCACCGGAATATTTAGTCCAAAATATGAAAAGGCAGACAATATCCGCAGAACATACTGCTCGCACCTTGCATGGGAAGCCTTCAGGCTCTTTGATTATGATCTGGACTCAAACGGCGGGGCAATAGTGACACCAAGGGATATTGCTAATAGTCCAAAGCTTGAGGTAGTGCAGATATTCGGTGTCGATCCTGACAACATCTGGCCTTAGCCTATTTTTGTCTTAGCCTGCTTCTGCCTTAGCCTATTTTTGTCTTAGCCTACTTCTGCCTTAGCTCACTTCCAGTTTTGCTTATTTCTATCTTAGCCTGCTTTTGCCTTTGCTTATTTCTGCCTTAACTTATCTTTGCCTTTTCAGCAGGAGTCTTTCAACCCAGTCCTTTTTATATATCAGTGAAACATATCCCAATGCAGATATGGTAAATGCACTCAGGCTGTCAGTCACAAGGTCCTTCATGGTGTCCTTTAGTGCAGTATGCCCGACTAGCTGTGTACCATCCCTGAGAGCAAATTTTTGCATATTAAGTCCAAGTAAGCCATCAAATGTAAATTCATATATTTCCCACAGTGCTCCAAGTGTAACTGCGAAACAGAAGGTAAACAGGCAAACAAATATGGGGCTTAGATTAACAGGCACTCTGTCTGTATTATTAAGAAGCACAATGATGGAAAATCCCAAGGCACTTAGCGTAGCTCCACTTGTAGCATGCAATATATCATCCCAATGAGGGATCACATAATAGAAATCTCTGACCTCACCTAAATATATAGCACAGTATAGGAAAAGAGCATAAACTATCATCATTCTGGACGGAATGATCAACTTGATCCTGTGTTCGATCAAAGCAGGTAAAAACATTGCTGCTATACCAAGTACACTCTGCAGCAGCATCAATACATACTCACTCTTTGTTCTGTCTGCTGAAGCAGTAGACTTTGATGGAGCAGCTATCATTAATATGATTACTGATATAGATGCCACTATTAATGAAATCAGTACAAAATAAAAAATAATCTTTTCCCAATTAAGCTTTCTAAATATCAATTGATCACTTCCTGCGCCCGTATTAATTACTTATGTCTGCTTCTTTATATTTTATGCCTCATTAATGATCGAGACCACTCTATATGTTTTTGCTTCTTGTGATTAAACCTGTTTTTATATAACATTAATTCTATTTGAGTTTATTCCACTTATTCATTATGTTCAACTTTATTTGTGTCAATTCTTAATGTGCTCTGTACTTAATGGCTGCAAATTTTAACTTCAAGGATGTCATGTGCCTTAAGTCTTCGAGTATATATCCCTTTATCAAATCAGCTCTGCATGACCAGTATACGTTCAGCGCATATCACACCGTCAACAGCAGCAGATATTATTCCTCCTGAATAGCCTGCGCCTTCACCGCACGGGTACAAGCCCTTTATTCCAATTGCCTCATAATTTTCATCCCTTGTGATCCTTACAGGAGCTCCGCTTCTGGTTTCTGCGCCTGTAAGCACCGCATCCGCATAGGCAAAACCGGGCATCCAGTCCTCCATTTCATAGACTGCCTGTCTTAAGGAGGCTGTAATATAGTCCGGCAGATATGAATCAACCTCAGCAAAATTCGTACCGGGAAGATATGTGGGTATTACATCTCCGAACTCTTTTGTTTCTGTCCCCATCATAAAATCTCCAAGTCTCTGGACAGGCGCTTTGTATCCGCCTCCACCTGCTTTAAAGGCTGCTTTCTCAATATCTCTTTGAAAATTAACACCCGCAAGAGGATGCTCACTTTTTATATCGCCCTTACCAAGGGTCACCAGAAGCGCAGTATTCGCATTAACGCCATTTCTTGCATATTCGCTCATACCATTGGTTACAAGTCGGTCTTTTTCAGACGCTGCGGCCACCACCTCGCCACCCGGGCACATACAAAAGGTATACACTCCCCTGCCGTTTTTTAAATGAACTGTCATTCTGTAATCTGCAGCACCAAGAGAGGGATGCACGGCAAATCTGCCGTATACCAACTCATTGATCAGATGCTGCGGGTGCTCGATCCGCACACCAATTGAAAAAGGCTTCTGCTCAATGTGTATTCCGCAGTCCAGCAGGTTTTCAAAAGTATCACGGGCGCTGTGACCTATTGCCAAAATAATATTATCTGAATAAAGCTCCTTATATGCTCCATTCTTGATAAAACCAACACCTGCCACCTTACCGTCTTTTATAAGGACCCTTGTTACAACAGTATTAAAGTGTACTTCTCCACCAAGCCCTATAGTCTTCTCCCGTATCCTTTTTACAATGCCGTGCAGATAGTCCGTCCCTATATGGGGCTTTTCTTCATACATTATCTCAGGCGGTGCTCCGGCATTTACAAACTCCTTAAGAATATACATTTTTCGTGCATCCTTAAAGCCTACCTTGAGCTTTCCATCCGAAAATGCACCCGCTCCGCCCTCTCCAAACTGAACATTTGAATGTGTATTAAGTATGCCGGTATGCCAAAAGCTGAGAACGCTTTCCCTACGACTATCTACATCGCTGCCCCGCTCCAGCAGTATAGGCCTTGCTCCTGCAATGGCAAGAGTAAGTGCGGCAAACATGCCCGCAGGGCCGCATCCCACAACGATTGGCCTTTGAACCAGTCTGGACGTTGCAGGAGCAGTATATAATGGCTCTTCTTCTAAAGTCACCTGCTTCTTTTTTATGGAGTAAACTATTTCCTCTTCACTGCCGGACACCCTAAGTATAATTGCTATCTTGAAATGTACATCATTTTTATCAAGTGTATCAATAGCACGTTTGACAATTTTCAGGCTCTTGATCCGTACCTCACTTATACCAAGTATATCAGCTGCAGTCCTCTTCAGAAGGTCCATATCATATTCAAGTGGTATATTTAAATCTGCAATTTTTATCATCTTTTTCACCTATAGCAATTCTATTTTGTGAAAAACCACGTGTCAACAATTCATTTATATATATCAGTGAGAAACAAACTGCAAAAATGTTAATCAAACCCGAATGCTTTAATTGACTACACAAACAATATCATATATTATTATTTTATACTTTATATAGGAGCGTTAAATGATTCCACAAAATAAAATTTATCTTAAAAACACTGCAATTTTTATAGCGGTCGTATTTTCAGTGGGAGTCGGTGTAATTCTCTCCTTTAAGCTCGCATTTTTCTTGCTTCCCTTTTTAATAGCTTTTGCACTTTCCTCACTAATTGAGCCTATTATTCGGCTTCTCTCAGATAAACTGCGTATAAAAAGGAAACTCTCGGCGCCTATTATTATATTACTTTTTTTGGCACTCATAGTTTTTTTGATAGTAATAGTAATACTCAAGCTAATAGGCTTTGTCAAGTCACTTGTATTAGTTGCTCCGGGATTTTTGAACACGCTATACAACGACATTATTGAATGGACTAATAGCAATGGTCCAGGAATGTTAACATGGCTGCCGGAAGAAATCAGAGATAACCTTGGAAGCTTCACTGATAATCTGGGAGGAGTAATAGCAAATATCTCAAATACGATAACAAACTTCGGAAAAACAATAGTGAAGGGTGCATTCACTACTGCAATTTCAGTTCCTGAAGCACTAATATTCACTATTATCACAATAGTTGCCACATTCTTCATGACATGCGACCGCAGAAAAATAGTTTCTGTTTTTTGCAGCCATCTACCAGCAAACTGGGTCAAAAGGATCGTGGAATTTAAAAATGAATTGTTCGGAGCATTGTTTGGATATGTACGCGCAGCTATGATAATAATGGGTATAACCTTTACAGAGCTGTTCATAGGCCTTTTGATCATGGGCGTGAAGTACCCTCTCCTTCTTGCGGTGCTTATAGCCATTATTGACATGCTTCCTGTCCTTGGAACAGGAACTGTACTTATACCGTGGTCTTTAATCTCGTTTATAACCGGCAATACGGTAATGGGAGTATCTGTACTGGCCCTTTACCTGTTTGTTCTGGTTGTAAGACAGATAATAGAGCCACGAATAGTCGGACAACAAATAGGCGTTTATCCGCTTCTGACTCTTTTAGCGATGTATACGGGGCTTGAACTGATAGGATTTGCAGGTCTGATTATAGGACCTATCGCCTTCCTTCTTATACGCAACGTCATCATGGCCATATACAAGGGTAAGACGTTTAAGGAAATAATCGGTTACAACCCCCCAAAGAAGGGTAATGAAGCTGCAGCTGTCAATACTTTAATTACTGTTGACAATGCCGATACTGTTAATACATTTGAGGCTGTCAGCACCGTCGAGACTGCCGATATCAAAGAAGTTGTCAATACCGTCGGATGTACCGATACCGCTGAAGCCGAAAATACTGCAGACAGTGTCAAAGGCAAGAAGTAATAATGTACATGACAGAAGCATAACAACAAAGGTATTCAGATTAATAGAATGTTCAACACACGAATCGTCCTTTGTGTTTTTAGCTCCGCAAAACATATATTGCATAATAAAGTGGCCGGATACGCCTGAAATATGGTAATCCGGCCGTTTTTATTTTGCCTGGCACTATAATACTTAATTTAAACAAAAAAAGGTGTTATTTTTATTAAAATGGATTATTATAAAAAGGAAATGTAAGAAGGATAATATGTTTGAAAGGAATATAAAAATGATAACTGAAAGCGTGTTAGACATTATAGGAAACACTCCAATAATCAATTTAAAAAAATACACAGGCTTCAATATATATGCCAAGGCCGAATACTTTAATCCCGGCGGAAGTATAAAGGACAGAGTTGCAAAGTATATGATCGAGCAAGCTGAAGCTAAAGGGCTGCTGAAGCCGGGAATGACGATCATGGAGCCTACATCCGGAAATACAGGTATAGGTATAGCGCTTGTCGGTGTGCAAAAGGGCTATAGGGTTGTAATCGTAATGCCTGAAAACATGAGCGAGGAGAGAAAAAAGATAATAAGAGCACTTGGAGCCGAGCTTGTACTAACTCGAGCCGAGGATAGCATCGGAGGCTCAGTTGCGGAGGTTCAAAAGCGCAAGTCAGAAGATCCGGATGTATTCATACCCCAGCAGTTTGAGAATCCTGATAACCCCAAGATACATTACCTTACTACTGCACAGGAAATGTGGAAGCAGATGAACGGCAAGATAGATATATTCGTTTCAGGTCTGGGCAGCGGTGGAACCCTCGGTGGTGTTGGCAAACTATTGAAGGAGAAGAATCCCGCAGCCAAAATTATCGCTGTAGAGCCTAAAAATGTGTCTGCGCTTCTTGGACATGAACCGGGCTTCCACAAGATTCAGGGTATAGGTGACGGTTTTATTCCTGCGGTACTTGATGTAACTCTTATAGACGAGGTCGTGGAGGTTACAGATGACGATGCTGTAAGCACTACAAGAGATCTGGCCAGAGTATTGGGAGTACTGGCACGCACATCATCAGGAGCTAATGTGTGGGCTTCAATAAAAGCTGCAGAGAAATTCGGAGCAGATAAAAATATTGTTACGGTTTTGCCTGACAGAATAGAAAGATATTTCAGCACGGCACTGATATAACAGTTGTTATGTGACTGCCTGAGTATTTTTTTGTTAAATTATGGTATATTTATTGTTATTAATAAATGCTTGTTTACTATTGACGTAATTCAGTACAAATGCTATATTTGTACTGAATCCAAAATAAGTTGGTGGAGTCTGTCATAGAACGAGTACAAATGTTCTATTTATTAAGGGTTCATTGATATTGCCGATTTATATCCAGACAGCGTCACATGCCTTGGTATTGAGGAGGGCAGTTCTTTGAAGTTAAATAGACGACAGAACTCTTTATGAGTTCTATTTTTTTTGGCATAAGTATGCCTAAAAGAAGGTACTCAAGTTCACTACCTTATCTTAGATATTAAATGTATAAAGAAAGGTTTGGTGTTACTTATGGAGCCTAAGCTCTCTCTAATCTATTCACTATCATTTTTAGCAGTAGCAATTGCATTTGCATTCGCAGTTTACCTCCATTTTTGGGTTAAAAAACAGCCGAATACTAATGCAAGGATCAAAGAAGTCTCAGCGCTGATTAAAGCAGGCGCAAATACTTTCATTAAAAAGGAATACAAGATACTCGCAATTTTTGCAGGCGTTGCAGCTGTAATTATTTTTGTATTGCTTCCGACTCCTATATGGAAGGGCGACATAATAAACAATGTAGCTATAACACTTGCGTATATTGCAGGAACAGTTCTATCTGCAATCGCTGGTAAGATTGGTATTGTCGTAGCAACTTCTGCAAACGCACGTGCTGCCGAAGGAGCCCAGAAGGGTATCAAGCCCGCATTTCTCATAGGCTTCAGAGGCGGTGCAGTAATGGGCCTTGCCGTTGTAGGCTTCAGCCTCCTTGGCGTAGCTGCAGTTCTTCTTATTGTAGGAGATGCTACAATTTTACTTGGCTTCTCATTCGGTGCGAGCTCTCTTGCTCTATTTGCTAAAGCCGGCGGTGGAATATTCACCAAGACTGCCGATGTCAGCGCTGACCTTACAGGTAAGGTTGAATTGGGTATACCTGAAGATGACCCGCGTAATCCTGCGGTTATAGCTGATAACGTTGGCGACAATGTTGGTGATGTTGCCGGTATGGGTGCTGACCTGTTTGATTCAAACGTTGCTTCAATGGCAGCAGCACTTGTTATGGCACAATCCCTGGATAAAGCCATGGGTGGCTCACATATAAATACAGCAATGGTATTCTGTTATGCTGCGCTTGGACTTATTGCCTCGATTCTAGGTATTGGTGCTGCTCGTATTGGAAAGAACGGCAATCCTACAAGAGCACTAAATTCTTCTACATATGTTACAACCGGAATATTTATAGCTCTCACTGCAGCAGCTACAGCTATTTTCAAAGGCTTCGAATGGCGTATATGGGCAGCATCCGCAATCGGTCTTGTGGTTGGTGTCGTCATTGGTATTACAACTGACTACTTCACAGATGACAGCAGACCTATAGTAAGGAAGGTTGCCGAAGCATCCCGCTCCGGATCAGCATTCACGATATTATCAGGTATTTCCTACGGCTTCATCTCCGCTCTGCCTGCAATGATAGGTATCGCAATTTCAGCACTTGCTGCATATAAGATCTCCGCACCGCTTGGTGATGGATATGCTATGTTCGGTATTTCAATGGCAGCAGTCGGAATGCTTTCAATAGTTGGTATGATCATAAGCAACGACGCATATGGTCCAATCGTTGACAATGCAAGAGGCTTGGCAGAAATGGGCGGTCTTGGCGAAGATACGATCAGAATAGCTGATGAGCTCGACAGTGCTGGAAACACTGTAAAAGCAGTTACTAAGGGTTTTGCAATCGGTGCCGCCGGGCTTACAGTTATATCTCTTCTTGGTGCTTATATGACAGAGGTTAATGAAGTTCTTGCCGCTGCTGGTAGACAAATCCTAACAGGCTTTGATATAATGGACCCGACCGTATTCTTTGGTACATTGATAGGTGCAGCAATACCGGCAGTATTCTCTGCTATGCTGATGCTCGGCGTTGATAAGAATGCTCAGAGAATGGTAGCAGAAATACACAGGCAGTTCAACGAAATAAAGGGACTTAGGGAAGGCAAGGATGGTGTGCATCCTGAGTATGACAAGTGTATTGATATAGCCACAAAGGGCGCACTCATGGAGCTTATTCCTGCGGGTCTGTTTACAATAGTTGCAACGATTCTTGTTGGATTCATCGGCGGAGTCAAGGCAATCGGCGGATTCCTTCTTGGAAATATCATAAGTGGTCTGCTTCTTGCTCTGTTTATGTCAAATGCCGGCGGACTGTGGGACAACTCAAAAAAGTACATTGAATCTGGTAATGAGGGCGGAAAAGGTTCCGAGGCTCATAAGGCTGCTGTTGTTGGTGATACTGTAGGTGATCCCTTCAAGGATACTGCAGGACCGTCAATCAACACCCAGATCACGGTTGTATCCTTGGTTGCTTCACTCATGTCCTCATTATTTGTAACAATATCATTATTTAACTAATTACTAAAGTTGAGAGGAACGAAGTATGGACATTTTGTACAAGTATTTAATTCAGCTTCAATGGCAGCACGTTGTAATGTGGGTAATCGGCGGTATACTTATATATCTTGCTATTAAAAAGGACATGGAGCCAACGCTTCTTCTCCCTATTGGTTTCGGTGCTATACTGGTCAATATGCCCTTTTCAGGAGCAGTTACACAGATGATCAATGGCGTCGCAGAGGAAGGTGCACTTAGTACTCTGTTCAACGCAGGTATAGCCAATGAGCTTTTCCCGCTTATTTTATTTATTGGAATCGGAGCAATGATCGATTTCGGTCCGCTGCTCTCCAATCCAAAGCTTATGCTATTCGGTGCAGCGGCTCAGTTTGGTATATTCTTCACACTGTGCGCAGCATCAATGTTCTTTGACATTAACGATGCCGCAAGTATCGCAATTATCGGCGCTGCCGACGGGCCTACATCTATTGTTGTAGCGCAGAAGTTGAAATCACAGTATCTTGGCGCAATAATGGTAGCTGCATATTCCTATATGGCAATGGTTCCGATAATACAGCCTCCTGTAATACGCTTACTGACTACCAGGAAAGAGCGCCTTATAAGGATGCCGTATCAACAGCATGAGGTATCGAAGCTGACAAAGATCCTTTTCCCGATCATAATAACTATAGTTGCAGGATTGATAGCTCCATCCTCTGTATCACTTATAGGCTTCCTTATGTTCGGAAATCTTATCAGAGAATGCGGTGTGCTTAATTCATTATCAGAAACTGCACAAAAGGTGCTTGCAAATCTTGTAACGCTTTTCCTTGGTATAACAATTGCGTCTCAGATGCAGGCTGAGCAGTTCCTGCGCAGAGAAACACTGCTGATACTCGGACTTGGTTTATTTGCATTCATATTTGATACAGCGGGCGGCGTTCTATTTGCCAAGTTCCTTAACCTGTTCTTAAAACAGAAAATCAACCCGATGATAGGTGCTGCCGGAATATCAGCATTCCCTATGTCAGGAAGAGTCGTTCATAAGATGGGCCTTGCAGAGGATAGTCAAAACTTCCTTCTTATGCATTCCATCGGGGTCAATGTTTCCGGTCAGATTGCTTCAGTAATCGCCGGTGGATTGATTCTAAACTTCTTTATGTAGATCGGAGGGAAACATTATATGAATTTTAATCCAATGAATTTTGTAGATAATCTATATTACATGGGAACCGGCATGGTAGGTATATTTGTAGTAATAGGAGTAATTATTGGCTTTACAGTAATATTAAATAAGGTATCTACCATGAAGGGCAAAAGCTAAGATTTAAATCAGCTGATTGTGAAGCCAACTGATCTCGAATTCGCCTCTATGCCTTCCGGCATAAGCAATTGACCGGCATAAGAAATTAAAGAGAAGTGAAAAAACGGTGATGTCTTTAAAGCCTCACCGTTTTCTTTATATGAGCATCAAACAGAGGCTGAGCTGATACTGCAGCTGGGTTTCGTCACAAAACAGGCTGTAGTAAGTAAGGCTCGGTAAATAAAAGTTTCATGAGCATCTAACTCATGAAACTTTTTGCTGTAGCCCTTCGGGCAACGCCATAAATGTGGGCTCCGGTGAATCGCCATCCCTGGCTATACACCGGCGGCTGCACCATCCGTGGTGCACCTTGTAGTTCCTTGTGCCACATTCCAGCTTCGCCATTACTTCACAGCCTGCAATGTTCCTTCACAAGCTGCATGTTCCCAGCTTAGCCTCTGTCTCTATACGGATATAAGTTTATATATGAACACAGAGGGACGGTTCGACGGTTCTTCTGTGTTGTTAGTAATATTTTATGGCAAAATCTATGGTGTCTTTCTGTTCATTTATATGCTTGAAATTTGTGCATTTTTGTTATATGTTTAATGTATCAAATATTCTATATACTATGTTTATCTTACATACTTACTATTTATTAGTGTAATATCAGTATCATAATTTTATATAACATTTTAAGGAGGAAGGCTATGTCTCTTTCAGCAAGTGAAATTAAAAGTGCTATTATCAACGGCAAAACAGTAATAGGTATCGAACTTGGCTCAACCCGAATAAAGTCTGTCCTTATCGGACCCGACAATGCGCCTGCAGCATCAGGAGGCTATGATTGGGAAAACAGCTACATAAACAATGTATGGACCTACAGCCTGGAAGATATTTGGAAGGGCCTTCAGGCCAGCTACAAAAAGCTTGCAGACAATGTAAAGGAGCAATACGGTGTAACAATTCAGACTGTTGGAGCTATTGGTATAAGTGCCATGATGCACGGATATATGTCTTTTGATAAGGATGATAATTTATTAGTGCCCTTCCGCACATGGCGCAATAATATAACAGGACCGGCATCAGAAGCCCTTACAGATTTGTTCGACTATAATATTCCTCAGAGATGGAGCATTTCACATCTGTATCAGTCTATTCTCAATAATGAGGAGCATGTGTCAAAGATAGACTATATTACAACACTTGCCGGCTATGTACACTGGAAGCTGACAGGCGAAAAGGTCATAGGTGTCGGCGATGCATCTGGTATGTTCCCTATTGATTCAAACACCAACACCTACTATTCAAAAATGATAAGCCAGTTTGACGAGCTTGTAAGTCCTAAAAACTACCCATGGAAGCTTGAAGGAATTCTTCCCAAGGTGCTTGTTGCAGGAGAAGGGGCCGGATGTCTTACAGCTGAAGGAGCAAAGCTGCTTGATGCTACAGGTCAGCTTAAGCCCGGTATCCCGCTTTGTCCTCCGGAAGGCGATGCAGGTACGGGAATGGTTGCAACCAACAGCGTATCAATGCGTACAGGAAATGTTTCAGCAGGAACGTCCGTGTTCGCTATGATAGTGCTTGAGAAGGCTTTGTCCAGGGCTTATCCTGAAATAGACATGGTAACTACACCAACCGGCAAGCAGGTCGCTATGGCGCACTCAAATAACTGCACCTCCGATTATGACGCATGGATCAGCTTGTTCGGGGAAGCCATTAAGGCAGTTGGCACAGATGTAAGTAAGGCCAAGCTCTATGATACCTTGCTCGGTATGGCTCTAAAGGGAGACCCTGACTGCGGAGGTCTTCTGTCCTATGGATATATTTCCGGTGAGCATATGACTCATTTCACCGAAGGCAGACCGTTATTTGTACGTTCATCAAGCAATAATTTCAACCTGGCTAATTTTATGAGAGTCAATCTTTTTACTGCTCTTGGAGCTTTAAGGACAGGACTTAATATATTGTTTGAAAAGGAAGCCGTCAAGGTTGATAAGATGCTTGGTCACGGAGGCTTTTTCAAGACAGCAGAAGTCGGGCAGAAAATCATGGCTGCTGCAATCAATGCTCCCGTCTCAGTTATGGAGACCGCCGGAGAGGGCGGCGCATGGGGCATTGCACTGCTTGGAGCCTATATGATCAACAAGGCAGAAAATGAAAGCCTTGAAGATTTCCTTAGCAACAGGATCTTCGCAGGCCTAAAGGGCAGCACTATGGATCCAGTTCCTTCTGATGTTGAAGGCTTTAATGAGTTTATGAAACGCTATACAAATGGCCTTGCCATTGAAAGAGCAGCAGTAGAAAATCTTAAATAGAAAATATGCTTTCAATCGGAGCCTAAGCTGATACCACAGCCTAGGCTCTGTTTTTGTAGCTAATCAAGTGGAACGGTTCATACCGCAAGCCGTTTACATGAACAGATAAAAATAATGTTATAACAACTTGGATCAATTTTGTTCAGTCCTCTATAATTGCAGCCTTCATAGTCTTGACATAATCACCTACATATTTAGATGCATTCTTTCCATGCTCTTCAAGAAGCTTTACTATTGCTGACCCAACAATGACACCGTCGGATAGATCTGCCATTTTCTTTGCCTGCTCGGGCTTGGAGATACCGAAACCTATAGCGCAGGGTAGATCTGTGTTATGACGTATAACATCAATAATTGAGGCGAGATCTGTTTTTATCTCCTTGCGTATCCCCGTTACTCCAAGGCTGGAGACAACATATAAAAATCCCTCTGCCTTTTTCGCGATCATTGCAATTCGATCTGCCGAGGTCGGCGCAATGAGAGAGATCAAGGCTACACCATATTTATGGCATAATGGCAGAAATTCATCCTTCTCCTCAAACGGCAGATCCGGTAAAATCAATCCATCAATCTCAGCTTCCCTGCAAGCCGAAATAAATTGCTCAGCTCCATACGAAAATACTACATTTGCATAAGTCATAAATACCATAGGAATCCTGACATCGCGACGAAGCTCCTTTACAAGATCAAATATCTTATCAGTAGTCACTCCACCGCGTAAAGCCTCAAAATTTGCATTTTGAATTACAGGCCCTTCGGCTGTTGGGTCAGAAAATGGAATGCCAAGCTCAATAAGATCGGCACCGTTTGCTGCAGCTGCATGGACCACAGCGGCAGTAGTTTCCAAATCCGGATAACCACAGGTAATGAAAGGAATAAACGCCTTTCCATTTGTAAAAGCAGCTTTTATGTTACTCATAAATATTCTCCCCCCTATAACGTGCTATGGCAGCACAATCTTTATCACCTCTGCCGGATATGGTAATAACAATTACCTGATCCTTATACATCTTTGGCGCAATCTTCATAGCATGCGCAACTGCGTGAGCAGATTCAATAGCCGGTATTATACCTTCGACCCTTGACAAATACTCAAAGGCATCGACAGCCTCGTCATCCGTAATGGGGACATATTCAGCCCGTCCAATATCGTGAAGGAAGGCATGCTCGGGACCAACACCGGGATAATCCAGGCCTGCCGAAATTGAGTAAACTGGAGCGATCTGCCCATATTCATCCTGGCAGAAGTATGATTTCATACCATGGAATATTCCAACACTGCCGGTGTTAACTGTCGCGGCGGTTTCAAAGGTATCTACCCCTCTGCCGGCTGCTTCACATCCAATTATCTTAACACTCTTGTCTTCAATGAAATGATAAAAGCTTCCCATAGCATTGGAGCCGCCTCCTACACAGGCAATAACTGCATCCGGCAGCTTTCCCTCCTTTTCAATTATCTGCTCCTTTATCTCCTTTGATATAACTGCCTGAAAGTCACGAACAATTGTTGGAAACGGATGTGGTCCCATCACCGAGCCCATGCAATAATGTGTATCGTCAATACGGCTGGCCCATTCACGAAATGCTTCGGATACCGCATCTTTAAGTGTAGCTGTTCCGGATTTAACAGGGACCACTTCTGCGCCAAGAAGTCTCATTTTATAAACATTGAGGGCTTGGCGGATGGTGTCCTCTTCACCCATAAATACAACACACTCCATCCCCATTAGCGCAGCAGCAGTAGCTGTAGCAACTCCATGCTGACCTGCTCCTGTTTCAGCTATCAGCCGTGCCTTCCCCATCTTTTTCGCCAGAAGTGCCTGCCCCAGCACATTGTTAATTTTGTGGGAACCTGTGTGATTCAGATCCTCACGCTTTAAGTATATTTTTGCTCCATCCAAGGCCTTCGTCATTTTCGAAGCGTAGTAAAGCCTAGACGGCCTTCCGGCATATTCATTAAGCAGTTCGGTTAGCTCCCTATTAAAATCAGGATCTTTTTTATAATGCTCATAAGCCGCCTCCAATTCTATTATGGAATTCATCAATGTTTCAGGTATATACTGCCCGCCATAAATACCAAAGCGTCCCTTCTCGTTTTTCATAATATCTCTCCTATCTATTAGTTATGTCAATCGAGAGCTTTATCTATTTTAATATTCTGTCAATCGAGCTCTCCACCTATTTTTATTCTGTGAATCGATATCTCTCCTATCTATTTATTATGTGTTAATTGTGCTAGTCGCGTTATGTATTCATTATGCTAACTGTATTAACTGTTAATTTATGTCGACCATATTAAGTGTTCATTATGATAACTGTGTTTTGCGTTTATTATGTCAACTAAGATTTATCTCTGACAGCACTAACAAATTTTTTCATTTTGAGGTTATCCTTCATTTCATCAGTTTCGATTCCGGAGCTGACGTCCACCGCATATGGTGACAGCTTCTCTACAGCATTCCTCACATTGCAGGCATCAAGGCCGCCCGCAAGGAAAAACTCTCTTTTCAGCTTTTGAAGCAGCGACCAATCAAACCTTCGCCCCGTTCCACCGCTTCCGGAGTCCAAAAGCACATAATCCGCAGTACTGTTTTGTGCAGCAGCAACATCCTGCTCTGTACTGATCCGGAAGCCTTTAATAACTGTTTTATCCGTAAAGCTTCGGAGCCTCATGATGTAAGCTTCATCCTCCCTGCCATGCAGCTGGGCAGCATCTATGATCCCGCAGTTTATGAGCATTGCCACAGTCTCCGGAGCCTCATTAACAAATACACCAACAGCAGTAATATCTGTACACAGCTGCCTTTTGAGCTCGGCAGCCTTATCAAAGGTTACATAGCGTCGGCTTTCCGGAGCAAATACAAAGCCGATATATTCAGGCATTAGCTCATTTGCGGCCTCTATGTCGTAAAGGCTTTTTAATCCGCATAGCTTGATCTTTGTCATAACAGGCCTCTCAGTTCTGCAAGCTTTGCTTTTTTACACTGAGCTCTCATCAATGTCTCGCCTATTAGTACTGCATCAGCTCCAATATCATAAAGTCTTTTTACATCGGCAGCTGTAGCTATTCCGCTTTCAGAAACAAATAAAACATCAGGCGGAATCAATTCGCGCAGCTTGCGGCTGTTATCGGCATCAACTGTAAAATCATGAAGGCTGCGGTTGTTTACTCCAATAATCCGTGCTCCCGCATTTTGTGCCATCAATGCCTCAGCCGCATTGTGTATCTCCACAAGAGCTGACATCCCCAATTCGTTGCAAACAGCTAGAAACTTTTCTATCTGCTTTTCTGACAATATAGAGCATATTAAAAGGACAGCAGAAGCTCCAAGCAGCTTAGCCTCGTAGATCATGTATTCGTCCACAGTAAAATCCTTGCGAAGACATGGAATGGACATTCTTTCTGCAATCTCCTTTAAATGCACATCACTACCGAGAAACCACCCCGGCTCAGTCAGCACGGAGATGCAATCAGCTCCCGCTGCTTCATAATCCTCTGCGATTTCAATGTACGGATAATCGGGAGCAATAAGCCCTTTAGAGGGTGATGCTCTTTTACACTCACAAATAAATGCGAGTCCCTGTTTTTTCAAAGCTTTTTCAAACTCAAAGGAGCCTTTAGGCATTGACATTGCACGCAGCTTAATTGTCTCAAGGTCTTCAACATTTTTTGTCTGCATAGTGCGTTCTTTCGCATGTTCTGCCAATTGATCCAATATGGTCATTTTGTATCCTCCTGCTCTGTTATCTGATTGAATATGGGTAAACTCTCTCTCACTGATCTGTTACCCGCTTAAATATGAGCATTCTCACACTGATCTGTCACCCGCTTAAACGTGGATATTCTCACTCTAACTGAGCTATCATTTGCTTGAATATGAGTATCTCAACTACGCCCTGTTACTTACTTCAATAAGCCTTTGAAGGACATCAAGAGCCCTGCCTGAATCAATTAATTCAGCAGCTAAAGCAATACCCTTCTCCATGTTATCTGCCTTACCTCCAACATAAAGAGCCGCACCTGCATTCATCAGCACTGCATTCCTCTTATGACCTTTTTCACCCTTCAGGATACTCAACGTGATCACGGCGTTTTCTTCAGGTTTACCACCCAAAAGGTCGGCCTTCATGCAGCGTGCAAGCCCAAAATCCTCCGGTTCGATGGTATAGGTTTTATACCAGCCATCCTTGAATTCACAAATAGTCGTTGGAGCACTAAGAGAGATCTCATCCAGCTTATCCTGTCCGTATACCACCATAGCTCGCTTAACTCCAAGATTTATAAGCACCTGTGCCAGCGGCTCCACCAGATATTCATCATACACTCCTAAAAGCTGCATTTTCGGGCTTCCCGGATTAGTGAGCGGGCCAAGGATGTTGAAAACCGTACGGAACCCAAGCTCTTTTCTGATCGGACCGACATACTTCATTGAGGTATGATACTTCTGCGCAAAGAAGAAGCACATGCCAACCTCGTTAAGAAGCTCAATGCATTTTCCAGGGCTCTGCTGAAGGTTTACTCCCAATGCTTCAAGGCAATCTGCCGTACCGCATTGTGATGAAGCTGCTCGGTTTCCATGCTTAGCCACCTTTATACCTCCTGCGGCAGCAACAAGTGCGGCAGTTGTTGATATATTAAAGCTGTGGGCGCCATCCCCACCTGTCCCTACTATCTCAAACAGTTCCATGCCCGTTTCAACCTTTACTGCGTGCTCACGCATAGCAGCGGCGCAGCCGGTAATTTCCGCGATTGTTTCCGCCCTGGTACTTTTGGTAGACAGTGCAGCAAGAAAAGCCGCATTCTGTGTAGGCGTAGTCTCACCGCTCATAATTTCATTCATTACTGTGTATGCCTCATCATAGGTGAGATCCTGTTTACTGACTATTTTCACAATTGCCTCTTTAATCATTAACTTCATCTCCTTTTCAATTAGCTCTTGGCTTAAAACCACTAATTAACTCTTAGCTTTAAGCTACTGGTGCTTATTTAAATCCAAAAAGTTAGCCAGCATCGTCTTTCCGTCCGGTGTCATAATCGACTCAGGGTGAAATTGTACCCCATATATCGGATAACTGTCATGCTGCACTGCCATAACCTCACCATCGGCTGCTAAAGCAACGACCTTCAGGCAATCAGGGATTGTATTAATGTCAGCTGCAAGGGAATGATAACGAGCGACAAGGGCTTTTTCGGGGCATCCCCTGAATAATGGACATTCCTTTTCAAACTTCACTACTGACTGTTTACCATGCATCAGCTCATTTGCGTAAGTAATGATCACACCAAATGCGGCACAGATCGCCTGATGTCCAAGGCATACTCCAAGAACAGGTATATCTCTTCCCAGTTCCCGAACTACCTTTATACTGACACCTGCGTCCTCCGGTCTGCCGGGGCCGGGCGACAGAATAATGCTTTTCGGCTCAAGCTTCATTATTTGCTCAACAGTCATTTCATCATTGCGGATCACCTTTATATTCGGTTCGAGCTCACCAATATACTGATATAGGTTGTAAGAAAAGCTGTCGTAGTTATCAATAAGTAAAATCATATATCAGCCTCCTGTGCAAGCTTAAGGGCATTAACAACAGCCTTTGCTTTGTTAATACACTCCTCATATTCCTTTTCAGGTACAGAATCAGCTACAATTCCAGCTCCGCTTCTGACAAACACCTTTCCGTTTTTCTTATAGGCAATGCGAATGGCTATGCAGGTGTCCATATTGCCTGTGAAGCCAATATAGCCTATAGCACCGCCATATATGCCCCGCTTGTTATTTTCAAGCTCAGCTATAAGCTGGCAAGCTCTAATTTTAGGGGCACCGGAAAGAGTACCTGCCGGAAGCACTGCTGCAATTGCATCCAAGGCATCATACCTTTCCTGAAGTTCACCTCTTACTGTTGAGCCAATATGCATTACATGAGAAAAGCGTTCGATTGAATGAAGTTTTTCTACCCTAACAGACCCAAATCTACTGATTTTTCCAAGATCATTTCGTCCCAGATCTACCAGCATATTGTGCTCGGCAAGCTCCTTCTTATCTGCAAGCAGCTCTACTTCAAGAGCCTTATCTTCCTCCTCCGTTTTGCCTCTCTGCCTTGTTCCTGCAAGAGGAAATGTATATAGGATTCCTCCTTCGAGCTTAACAAGGGTCTCAGGTGATGCTCCGGCGACTTCTACGTCTGTGCCGGAAAAATAAAACATATATGGCGATGGGTTCATTGTTCTAAGGATACGGTAAGTGTTGAGCAGGCTCCCCTCAAAGGGTGCACTGAGGCGGTTGGAAAGTACGATTTGGAAAATATCACCCTCATGAATGTGGTGCTTTGCCTTTTCCACCATTTCGCAATAGGCAGACTTATCAAACATCGGTACTACCTCTCCCATCAGGCGGCCGCCAGCTTCGTTTTTCTTCTTTCCGGTACGAAACAGCTCGCAAAGCTGCTTTAGCTCCATCACAGCCCTGTTATATCCCGTTTCCGGGTCATCTAAGGACATATTAACCATAAGAATGATCTTTTGACGAAGGTTGTCAAAGGCAATTACCTTATCAAAAAGCATAAGGTCTACATCCTTAAATTCTTCTGTATCGTTCGCTTCTGTTTTGACTGCAGGTTCACTATATGCGAGATAATCAAATGAGAAATAACCAACCAAGCCTCCTGTAAAGGGTGGAAGATAATCAAAATGAGGACTTTTATAGTCCGCAAGGATCTGCCGAAGAAATGCTGTTGGAGCATAGGTCTTGAATTCTATATTGCCAATTCTTATTTCGCCATCCCTGCAAGTGACCTCAAGCTTTGGATCGAAGCCTAAAAAAGTATAGCGCCCCCATTTTTCCTTTTCAGCAGCCGACTCAAGCATATAGCAATGAGTCGATACGTTTTTCAGCAGCTTTATTGCCTCAATAGGTGTGCAGATGTCCGACAGGATTTCACAGCTGACAGGCAATACCTTGTACTGGTCGCTTTTAGCGATTCTTTTTACCTCATCGATACCTGGTAAAATGTTCATAGTCCTAACCTCCCTTAAAAATATTTCTATTATTTTTGTCAAGGGAGTAAAAAAGTCTCTGGGGCATCGAGCCCTGTTCGCCTTTTTGTTGTAGACCTTCGGTCAGCGCTATAACAAAAAACGCCCTTGACAGAACTAACACTTCTGTCAAGGACGAATAAATACACTTATTCGCGGTGCCACCTTGAATTCACGGCAGGAATGCCGTGCACTTAACAGGATACCATCATATCCCCGGCAACTAACGTATGCCCCACGTTGCAGAATACTTTGTGCTAATAAACACATTTGACTGCACCCTCAGCGGTCCATTTGATGATCTGTTTTTTACCCGACTCTCAGCAACACGGGCTCTCTGTAAAAGCATACTCACCGTTATCTCCGCTTCAACGGTTTAATTCATATTGAAAGGTTATCGTAATCAACGAAGCCAACATATCTCCTGCCTCGTTGAAACGCCGTTATACTTTGTATGTTGTAATGGTAATACGTGCTATCGCACTCAACATACTATGTAAGGAAATTTATCTATAATCGAAAACTTTCCTTATGAATTTAGGCGTTATAATAACTAATGTTATGGCGTTATTATATCACGTATGTTTTAATTGTCAATAATTTCAATTAATCCATGATATAATTAGTGAAATGAAAAAGTAAATACAACTTAGTGGTTTCGTTAACTACTTCCACGTTGCATTAACATGTTCCAAACAGAGGTCACATTTTTTGAAGCTAATAGCATGATAATCGTAAATGCCTAAATATTAATGTCTATTAAATTATTTAAGCGCGTTGATGTATAATAAGCATATAAAGTTAGAAATGTCACAGGTGAGGTGATTTTCCATGTGGCTGTTATATGCGTTTAGGTCCGCTTTTTTTGCCGGAGTAACAGCAATTTTGGCAGCGCGAAATTGCTGTAGTTGACATAAAAACTCTACTGTATCTCATACTGTCCGGATTTGCTGCAGGTGCCTCATGACTTTGCTATTTTAAGGCTTTACAGCTTGGCGACGTCAAAAAGTCACTCCTGTTGACAAATCCAGCACCATATTGACAATTATCTTTGCATTTATTATTATAGGTTAGAGCATAAGCTTTTTGAAAATAATAAGTATTGTGCTAATCGGAACCGGAACATATATGATGATTCAAAAAAAGGAGACTGTCCAAAATAGTACGGGCAGCAGATGGCTAATATATGCCGTACTCTCCGCCGTGTTTGCCAGTCTTACAGCTATACTCGGCAAGCTCGGTATACAGAACATAGAATCAAATCTCGGAACTGCGGTAAGAACAATTGTAGTGCTTATAATGGCTTGGCTCGTGGTTTTTATTGAGGGCTCCCAGGCGCAAATAAAGAGC
Organism: Bacillota bacterium; assembly: GCA_023409735.1. GTDB lineage: Bacteria > Bacillota > Clostridia > Acetivibrionales > DTU013 > JAEYRB01. The sequence goes on from JAEYRB010000015.1 coordinate 21,812, forward strand.
ATCGACAAAAGAAGCATGCTTTTCATCTGTCTTTCAGGTATCGCAACAGGAGCCTCCTGGTTATGTTACTACCATGCACTTAAGGATGGGCAGGCAAGTGTAGTTGTACCAATTGATAAGCTTAGTATAGTTATTACAATTGCTTTTTCATACTTCGTGCTTAATGAAAAATTGAACCACAAAGCGCTTTTCGGTCTATTAATATTGGTTTAAGGTACATTGGTGTTACTTATTTAAATGTTAAAATACTTACACAGTAAGAGAGACAATTGGAGATAATATGGACATTTTTTCTATCATAACACTATTTGGAGGCCTTGCATTTTTTCTTTACGGAATGAATGTAATGTCGTCGGGACTTGAAAAGGTTACAGGAGGAAAGCTGGAGAGGACACTCAAGAGAATGACCTCAAATCCATTAAAGAGCTTGGCACTTGGTGCAGGAATAACCATAGCCATACAATCCTCCTCCGCTATGACTGTAATGCTGGTAGGACTTGTAAACTCCGGTATTATGGAACTAGGTCAGACAATTGGTGTCATTATGGGGTCAAACATAGGAACCACACTTACTGCCTGGATCCTCAGCCTCGCAGGCATTGAAAGCGATGTTGTCTGGCTAAAGCTGCTTAAGCCATCCTCCTTTGCTCCAATAGCAGCCCTGATAGGAATTATTCTTATCATGATCTCTAAAAAGAAGCGTCGTAAGGATATCGGTGCCATCCTTGTGGGCTTTTCGGTACTTATGTTCGGTATGGAGCTAATGAGCGGTGCAGTCAGCCCCCTTGCGGACAAGCCTGAATTTTCAAGCATTCTCACAGCCTTTACAAATCCTATACTTGGTGTTCTGGTCGGCGCTGTTTTTACAGGAATTATACAGAGCTCTGCTGCATCTGTTGGTATTTTACAGGCTCTGTCAATGACAGGCAGCATAACCTACGCAATGGCACTGCCAATCATTATGGGACAGAATATCGGTACTTGTGTTACAGCAATCATATCAAGCATCGGCGTTAATAAGAATGCAAAAAAGGTGGCCGTAGTACATATTTCTTTTAATGTTATTGGAACTATTTTATGCCTTGTGATCTACTACCTGTTAAATAGCATATTTAACTTTGCGTTTGCTGACGACATCATCAATCCCTTTGGAATAGCAGTGGCCCATAGTGTGTTCAATGTGGTTACAACAACCCTGCTCCTTCCTTTTATGAAGCAACTGGAGGGAATTGCGAATTTTATGGTACGCGACACAGGAAGCGCAGAGGAATTTACACTTATAGATGAACGTCTATTAAATACTCCGTCAGTTGCAATTTCTGAGTGCAACAACTTAACAGTTAAGATGTCTGCAACTGCCAAGGATACAGTATTATCAGCAATCAGCCTTTTTGGCAGTTTTGACAACAAGAAGGCAGAACAGATACTCAAAAACGAGGATGAGCTTGACATGTATGAGGACAAGCTGGGAACAATACTTGTAAAGCTGTCCAGTAAGGATCTTTCTGACAGAGACAGCAGGCAGATCTCAAAGCTTCTGCACACTATCGGAGATTTTGAAAGGCTTGGCGACCATGCTGTGAATATTCTTAAAACTGCAGAGGAGATAAAAAATAAAGAAATTGATTTCTCTCAACAGGCAAAGGATGAGCTTAGGGTCCTTACCAATGCTCTTAATGAGATACTTAACATAACTATAGACGCCTTTGGCAGGAATGACCTGGAGGGGGCCTTCCGTGTTGAGCCTCTGGAGCAGGTCATTGATATGCTCATTATCGAGATTAAGAACAACCACATAGCAAGACTGCAAAACGGTTTTTGCACCATCCAAATGGGTTTCGTACTCTCTGACCTGCTCAACAACTTTGAACGTGTTTCAGATCATTGCTCAAATATTGCAGTCGCACTTATCGAGGTTGAGCACAACAGCTTTGATACTCATGAGTATCTGGAAAGTGTTAAGGATATGTCAAACGAAAAATTCAACAAAGCATTTACACATTACAAGGAAAAGTACAGGCTCGCTTAATCTTTTGTCCTTTAACGCAGCTTACTTTTTCCGAGTATAAAAGATATTGATGATGAAAAAGTCGCTTCTAATTAAAAGAAACAAAACATAACATTCACAATGCTTATGTTGAGCATTATGATTAGAAAAAATATAATAGACAGTGGTGAATGGTTATATAATAGACGCCGCAATTGCAAAATTTTATGTTTATTATATCCTTACCCTGTCTTTTGTCTTATCATCGAAATTTTCATCACCCGCGTCATTATATCCGGCACTGCTTGTATTGTTGGCACTGCTTGCATTGTTGGTGATGTTAACACTGTTGTTATATCCGGCACTATTGCTATTTCCGGCACTATTGCTATTTCCGGCACTGCTACTATATCTGTCACTGTTGCTATTGCCGGCACTGATAGTACTGCTGGCGCTTTCCTGCTGACTTATGTACCTATCCAACTCAAACTGATTTCTACAGCGTATTTCTTCCGCTTTAACTGTTGTTTCAGAATTGATCCTGGCAACTTCCAATTTGTACTTGATTATTCTATTTGTAATATACGTCCCTACAACTAATAAAGTAAAGCCTAAACTACCAATCACCGGACCCCACATCTCGTCCATTTGCTAACCTCCATTTATTCGAACTAATAGCATACTTTGTTTAGCGTGCATGTATGTTATGGCTAATTTTAACACAATATGTTATATAATACAAACACATTATAGCCATCATATAGTAAAAGCTAAACCTAAAGTTTAGCCTTTGCTTTTCCTAATTACTTAACTTCATCTATCCCCTAGTCATTTTCATTCTTAAGACCCTCTTCACGGCTATATTCAAGTATATCTCCGGGCTGACAATCCAAGATATCACAAAGGGCTTCCAATGTAGAAAAGCGTATGGCACTAACCTTTCCTGTCTTAATTTTTGAAAGATTGACATTGGCAATTCCGACCTTCTCCGCTAAATCATTCAGAGATATTTTTCTGTCGGCCATAACGCGATCAAGTCTCAATATTATCGGCATAAGTAATACCTCCTCCTATAGTAATTCATCAGTTTCTCTTTGCAGCTCTGCGCCGTAATCAAATACTGTAGAAATAAAATAGAATATCAAAGCAAGCAGCACAAAGGTGACATCAAAAGATCCACGATAATCGATAGTCTGTGCAAAAGTGTGATAAAATCCTGCTCGTGCGATTGGAACAACGATCGAATAGACTATCAGAATCGTTCCTATTCTTTTGATACTATTGGCATTTGTCTTAGTGAATGGTACTGCATCTTTGACTATTTCCTTAAACATGGAATATGCTATTTTGAATATTCCAAACATAAACAGTACTATTAGGATTATTGTACACATCTCTGCAATAACCTCACCTGTTGATTCCATAGCTAAACCTGTAATTGAATAAAAGCCTCCACTAGCAGAATTGACATTCGCATTAGGATCAACTGCGATCCAAATAATAGCTGCCACCGGAATAGCAAGCCCGACAATAAGCGAAATGCAAACAACCTTTAAAATGGTTGCCATTGCCTTACTGCTTTTAACAATCTTTTCTTGTATGGTGTTCATATAACAACCTCCTCTTATTACTTTAAACTTATCAGTTTTACAATATCTTCAAGCTTGATTACAAGGTTATTATATGTCTTTATTACACGTTTGTCAATTAATTTTTAATGTTTATCATTAATTTTTATGTGTTTTTCATTAAACGCCGTGGAAATGGCATAGAGACGATTCGGGCCAATCAAAAAAGTCCGGATTATATCGTTTTAAGAACTTGGAACCAGCTTAACTTTTTTATAATTACCCTATGAAAGGTACTTTATCAGAAGCTTTGAGTGGTTCATGCCTCTTTGAATCATTTCCTATGCATAACCTGTATGCTATAATAACCGCATAAAAACATATATGCTGTTATTAAAAGATTTAAAATGCCGTGCGAATATTTCGGCAAGGCCTAAACGCACATATCATAAAGCCACAATCTTATTATATGATAAAAATATTTATGTATTGTGTAACCAACCACCTTGAAATGTCGCTATATAGAGTGAAGGCCTTTTATATCTGTAAGAGAGGAGATGAATGCATTGGAGGATGAAGAGATAATCAATCTGTATCTGAACCGTGATGAATCCGCTTTGAAGCAGACAGCTGAGAAGTACGGAGCTCGTTTGCGTAATCTGTCGAACAACATACTGGAAGATATAACTACCGCTGAAGAATGCGAGAATGACACTTATATGAAGGCATGGAACTCCATACCGCCTCATGAGCCGCGAACATACTTTTTTGCATTCCTTGCAAGAATCACACGCCATATTTCACTTGACTGCTGCAAAAATCGCAGCAGGATCAAGCGCAGCGGACACCTGATCGAATTGACTGCAGAAATTGAGCAGTGTGTCTCCTCACCGGACGATACTGAAAGCCAGATTGAAGGCAAAATTCTGGGAAGTGCTATCAGTACATTTCTGCGACGGCTACCGGAAGAACGCCGAAATGTGTTTATGCGACGATATTGGTATCTGGATTCCATTGCTGCCATCTCTAAACGCTTTGCTATAAGCGAAAGTAAAGTTAAAACCATGCTTTTTCGAAGCCGCAATGAGCTTCGGGAGTATCTGATCAAGGAGGGTTATGCCTTATGAGAGGCGATGATTTATTAGATAAAATGGAATATGTTGATGAAGACCTGATAGAAGCTGCCGGCAAGATGCCAAAAAAGAAAACAAAGCCGTGGCTCAAGTGGGGCACGATAGCTGCTTGTTTATGTCTGGCAGCCGCAGGCATATTTATGTCAGGACGTATAAACAGAGCTTCAGATAGCTTAGGAGCACATGGAAATGGGAGTTTGTCAACAAATACACACGTTGATGGGTCATCTAGTAATACGGATCAACAAGGAACAGATAAGCTGACTCCATCTGCTTCAGGTAGCTATGCATTGAATATCCCTGCTATTCAATTGCCCAAAAAATCAAAAGGTGTAGAATTCGATATGATCGCCCTCGTTGTATATAAAGGCGGTATATACACCCAAACTCAGAGGTATATTGGAGCTGATGCAGAAGGTGTTGACGGGTTAGTAGGTGAAAAGCTTGGATATGCAACGGGTGAAATCGATGAGTGGTCAACTCAGGATGATTATGCTGAAGAGTTTGCCTCAAGCATAACCGGTAATATCTTTTCAGTAAAGGGATATAGCACAGACTACAGGCTATGCATGTCGACGTTCTATGAAGATGAAGATGGAAATCAAGTGAAGTATATTGAGTTCTTTGAAAGGCTGAATGGCATTGGCATAACAGACGGTGAAGACCTCTTCGGTGACCGTCTCAACACAAAAGAACGTTTGGAGTCTATAAAATATCAAACCCATGACGATTGGAACAACTCACATAACAACTATAAAGATTTACCCGATATCACCAGTGCTCAAATAAATTCTTTTTTAGACACTCTTTATACAGGCAGATTTGAGTATCTGCATGAAAAAGATCCAAATTTCTACTCGGATGCAAAAAAACAAACGCATCTTTATTTGTGCATGAACGATAACACAATTGTCGAATTGCGATTAATGGAAGGCGGCTATGTGGGATATCAGTGGATGGGCTGGTATTTTGTCAGAATGCCCGGTGAAGCCTTTGATGCCATATTTAACGCTTGTCAGTAGTATTTTACGAAGTAATAGAATAAAGTCTCCAAGGCACCGAGCCCCTATCGTCTTTTTGCTGGAGCCCTTCGGGCGAACATAAATAAAGCCCTGCGCGCTTATATTATCAAGGCATGTACAAGACAAGGGTACAAGACAAGGGAAGACAAGGGGACGGTTCATTCGTCTTGCTCATTTAACAAGACGGGTGAACCGTCCCCTTGTCTTTCCCTTGTCTTTATTGTCTCACTCAATAGTATCAACACATGAGAACCGTAGAGTTCTTCTATTCTATTCCCACTCAATAGTGGCACATGGCTTCGGGCTCAGGTCATACAAAACGCGGTTTACATTTGGAACCTCAGCCAGTATCCTGTCTGTAATCTTAAGCATTACAGGCCACTCCAGCTGCTCTATGCTTGCCGTCATGGCATCTACAGTATTTACCGCACGAATTATTACCGGATATTCGAAGCACCTTGCATGGTTCTTGACTCCTGTTGACTTAAAATCAGGTACGATGGTAAAGTACTGCCACACCTTCTTATCAAGCCCTGCTTTTTCAAATTCCTCTCTCAGTATGGCATCAGACTCTCTTACTGCCTCAAGACGTTCTCTCGTAATTGCGCCAAGGCAGCGAACGCCGAGTCCAGGTCCGGGGAATGGCTGCCTGTATACCATAACATCAGGTAATCCAAGCTCTGATCCACATGCCCTTACCTCGTCCTTAAACAGGTAATATAAAGGCTCCACTAATAAGAATTTCATATCCTCCGGTAAGCCACCTACATTGTGATGTGATTTGACTATCTTTGCTGTCTTTGTTCCACTTTCAACGATATCAGGGTAGATCGTTCCCTGAGCAAGAAATTCTATACCTTCAAGCTTACGTGCTTCTTCCTCAAACACCCTAATGAACTCGCTGCCGATAATCTTTCTCTTTTGTTCGGGATCTGATACATTTGCAAGCTTATTTAGGAAGCGCTCACTAGCATCAACATAGATCAGGTTAGCATCAAGCTGATCTTTAAAAACCTCGATAACCTTTTCCGACTCTCCCTTACGCATAAGTCCATGATTAACATGGACGCAAACAAGCTGCTTTCCAATAGCCTTAATAAGCAGAGCTGCGACAACCGAGCTGTCAACTCCGCCGGAAAGAGCCAGCAGCACCTTCTTATCCCCTACCTGCTTCTTGATCAGCTCAACCTGATCAGCTACGAAGTTTTTCATGTTCCAGTTAGCTTCAGCTTTGCATTTGTTAAAAATGAAGTTCTTGAGAACACTGCTCAGCTCTTCGCTTTTCTCAGGCCAGCAGCATAGCTTGCTTTCACATTCAGCCTGCTCATGGCAAACCGCCAACACGGGGTACCCTGCAGCATAAACGCTTTGGTCAACCTTTATCTTTTCGCCGTCAAAAATATTGTTTTCGCCGCCATTAATAATAATACCCTTTACATTTGAAAGCTTAGAAAGCTTATCCATCGTTATATCATGGGGATGAATCTCGCTATATACACCAAGGCTGCGGACCGCTCTGGCTATCTCTGCGTTCCTGCTGCTGCCAAGGTCAAGTATGACTATCATGTCCTGTTTCATATGTTCCTCCCGAATCAAGTAGAATTTATCCTTTGATTATAGCATTTTGTCGGAACTATTTCCATGTCCAAAGGAATTTTTGAAGCATTTCCGGTTCATACATATCCAGCTGCTTCCCATTAAAAATATTGCTTGCGTCCTGCGATAAACGAAGAGCCAAAGCCTCGCCACATTCCTTTGTGACCATCCTTATCGCAGCCTCAAGCCTCGGAGGCCGTTTACTTATACTATGTGTATCGGTTGAAATGAAATGAGCTAGATTATTTTGCAGTAGCTTTGATACAAACCTTCTTGTCTTTGTGTCTTGAAGAAATGCTTCCGCATTGATCTGAACCAGATTGCCCGAGTAGACCAAATCGTATAACCACTTTACATCCTTGCGGACATATGTATAGCGCTCAGGATGCGCAATTATCGGCAGGTAACCATTTTGCTGTATGTGATAGAGAGTTTCATCTATACCCAACGGACACTGACTCATTGGAAACTCAATCAGTAAATACGGCGTATCTGCAATGCATAAGGGCTTCAAATCAACATCCGCCAGTTTTGAGCTATAGTACACCTCTGCACCAAGCTTGCAGCATATATTAAGTCTTTCGGGCTCACCTGTATTCATTAGCTTCGCATAAGCTTTTTCTCTGCGTAGCACAAAAGCATCAACAGTTTCCCTTCTGATCTCAAAATGCGGTGTAAATACAATTTCAGATACTCCCTGTTCAGCTTGGGCTCTTAGAAGCTCCAAGGATGAATCTATGTCCTTTGCTCCGTCATCCATACACGGAAGTATATGGCAGTGGAGGTCAACCAACTTCATTATGCTCTCCGTACGAATATGAATAGTCTTTATAGTAATTATAATAATTGGCTGACTTCTTTTGCTCGAAGCCCGTCAAAATCGCTCCCAGAATCCTTATGCCATTTTGTACAAGATCGTCCTTACACCGCTTAACAGCCCCAATATCGGCGCCATTCTGAAGCACCACAAACAATACTCCATCTGTAATACGCCCGATAATGTGCGCATCTGAAACGATCGAAGCAGGCGGCGTATCAAATATTACATAATCAAAATCTTTGGCCAAAGCTTCCACTACGGCTTTCATACGATCGCTCGCAAGCAGCTCTGAAGGGTTCGGTGGTATAGGACCACATGGAACCGAATATATGTTGAACTTCTCAGCATAGCATACAACATCAGAAAGCTCTGTCTTACCACTAAGCACAGAGCTTAGTCCGGCTTTATGCTTTCCAAGCTTCAAGAGCTTATGATGCATCGGCTTTCTCAAGTCACAGTCCACTATGCATACCTTCTTACCGGAAGCCGCTAACGATGTAGAAAGATTTATTGCAACACCGGTTTTTTGTTCGTTAGGAATTGTAGAAGTAATCGTAATCTTCTTAAGCTCACTTCCTGAAGCGATAAACTCGAGATTTGTCCTAAGTGTCTTATATGCCTCTATATAATTGAACGGTGAACTATTATCAGCAAGATATAGCTCCTTAACATCCTTTTTACTGTTTTTCTTTTTATTCATGTTATTTTTGTTTCCTCCCATTTTCATAAACAAATGGAATAACACTAAGGACAGGAATCTCCAAAACACTCTCAACATCATCCTTAGTCATAAAGGTATTATTTAAAATAGCGCGCAGGAATATATATGCGGCACAGGCAAGAAACCCGATAAATCCTAAAATCAGACCATTCTTTGCAGAGTGGGGTGATACCGGATCGGGTGAGTATCTCGCTTTACTTATTACCTCACATGAACCTGCCTTAATCTTGTCAACCAATATATCTGGTGCAATTTCAGTTATCTTGTCAATGATGGATACTGCATATTCGGGATCTTCATGTGTCATGGAAACTTCCATTACCTGCGTTCCATCAACAGATGTAACCTTAATAGCTTTTGACAGATCCTCGTAGGTTGTATCAAGGTCAAGATCCTCTATAACCTGATTAAGAACATTATAGCTTTTTACTATTACGGCATATGTTTTTACCAGGCTTGCAGACGCGCTCAGGTCACCGCTTGTAAGGTTAGAATCAACGACTTGTCTATTGTTTACGATCATTGTGGCACTAGCCTGATATTCTGGAACCAATAGAAATTTTGATACGGAGTATCCAATGGCAGTACATAATGCAGTAATTACTATAAGTATAACTACTTTCCCCCGGAACAGACCAATTAAGTCATGCAGATCAATTTCTCCATTATCATTTTTCAGCATTCACTATAACCCCTCTATAAAATTCTTTAACTGAAAAAAACAAATAAAAATATGTACCAGATTTATAAGGAAAATGCTTTCCAAAATATAATTAGGTATATTATTTAGTTTTTTACTCAGATTCCATTTTTTATATTACATTATATTCTTTTACTTTTCAATAGTTATGGTTAATTTAACCATTTTTTGTATTATTTTTTCATACTATGCTATTATCTGTTCATCCTTGGCTGCCGCCACTACTTCCATGGTTCTTGGCATATTATCGGCCAATTTCATTTCAGCCGCTTCAGCCGCTCTCCCATTAACTTCTTCAGGATCGAGATATGTAGGTACGATCGCCTTCATAGCTTGTTTGACGATATTGGAAGAAATCTCATATTCCGAGTCATCTAATGCCTTTATAAGAACAGCTAGCTTTTTTGCTATTTCCAGCCGTGTAAGAGGCTCATCGTTTTCTATAAATATCATGTTATTATCTGTTTTGCACATATCCTCTGTCTTAATAAGAAGCTCTTCATACAGCTTTTCACCAGGACGCAGGCCAATTTCCACAATATCTATATCCTTATACGGTTTAAGGCCGGATAAATGTATCAGGTTTTCTGCCAGATCCAAGATTTTTACCGGTTTACCCATATCAAGAACAAACAGCTCACCGCTCCTTGCCATAGAGCCTGCCTGCATCACAAGCTGTGACGCTTCGGGAATAGTCATAAAATACCGAATGATACGCTTGTCCGTTATAGTGACAGGCCCACCATTCTCAATTTGTCTTTTGAACAAAGGTATAACCGAACCATTGGAGCTGAGTACATTTCCAAATCTGACAGCAGCAAAGCTTGTCTTGCTGTCTTTTCGGCATTGTATGAGCATTTCACACAGGCGCTTTGATGCTCCCATTATGTTTGTGGGATTTACTGCTTTATCAGTTGAAATAAGAATAAACTTCTTGACTTCATATTTTTCAGCCATATCAGCGGTATTATTTGTCCCAAGGACGTTGTTCTTGACCGCCTCACAGCTGCTGTGCTCCATCAATGGCACATGCTTGTGCGCTGCCGCATGAAATACAATTTCAGGACGATAATGGGCAAATACGGCTTCCAGTCTTGCCCTGTCGCGTACCGAACCGATCTCTACCTCAAGATTTAGCTTCTCGCCATATTTAAGAGTCAATTCCTGCTGAATATCATATGCGTTATTCTCATAAATATCAAAAATAACTATCTGTTTTGGATTATGCCTGGCGATCTGTCTGCACAATTCGCTGCCGATCGACCCGCCGCCACCGGTAATAAGAACGGTCTTATTTTTATAATATTCTAAAGCTTCGGTATTGTTGATTGTAAGGCTATCACGGAATAGCAGATCCTCTATCCTGACTTCACGAATATTGCGTTTTTGGGATTTCTCATCAGAAATGCCTTCTCTAAATGGCATATCATAAAGCTTAACTTTGCATCCACTCATACTGTAAAAGTTAAAAAGTCTGCCGGCCGTTTCAGTATCAATAGAAGGCAGTGCTATAAATACCTCCTGAACAGGCATGGTTCTTAATAACTCAATGATATTATCATCCTCCGCATATACCTTCAGTCCGCATACACGATTTCCTATTTTGCTTGGATGCTTATCTATAAAGAATATAGGCCTGTAGTGGGAAGAAGAATTGTACATGAGCTCCTGAGCAAGAAGAGAGCCTACCTGTCCTGCGCCAACAATAGCAACACCTATTTTGTTCAGTTCATTCATGCTCACATTAAGATGACGGTAATATTGCTGATATATAAATCGTGTTGAAAGCGTCACTACGTTAAACATTGCGACAATAGATGCATTCTGCCATATACCTATATATGTCGCATGTATGTACCAGCTGATAATGGTTGCCGCTATACCTCCAAATACGTCCGCAATAACCATCTGCAGATATGCTCTAGAATTTGCATAGCGCCACACATTAGTGTATACTCTTGCACAAAACCTGGCAAGAAGTAAAGTACTAATAAATATTCCGGCATTCATCAAATATTTTCCGGTATCAATAATAAT
>JAEYRB010000020.1 GCA_023409735.1 Bacillota bacterium
TCAAGCAATACGGCAATTATTAAGGACATATTTTTTCCTACTCTTTATCACTTACCTAAAGAACTTTTGGCATGTTAACAATTGATATATTTCATAATGCGTTAGGTTCACAGCTCTATATGTATACCCTGTGCAAATATTTGACAGATCCGACTTTTCGGACAGTCCGACCAAACTAAAAAGTCACCATATGTGGTGGCTTTTTTAGTTTGCGTTTTTCAGAGAAGGGATTCGAACCTTGCGGCACGAGCGTTGCGTAAGGTGCTAAATGCACGTTTCGCAGCGAGTGCGCGAGGACGCTGGGGAGCTCATGTCCGAGCGGGTAGCGCAGCAAGCTATGGCATTGCGGCGCGTCGAATCCCTTCGGGCGCACAAATTTTACCAAAAAACCCGCTATTTTAGCGGGTTTTTGGCGTGTTTGACGTTTTCATAATTAGGTTTTAGCCTGGCTCAGTAGAATGAGAAATGAAATGTTTCTATGCAAAATATAAAATTGAAAAAACAAAGCAAATTTTTTTAAAACATCCTCCAGCATGCAAAAAGGACTGCATTAAAGCAGCCCTTTAGTCTTGTTAGTCTTAATAGTACTATATAATTCTAATCGTATAACAGTTAAATCCACTCATAAATATATAAAAATTAGTATTGAATAGTATGTAATAATAGTATACCCAGCGCTAAATCTGCAATGTCCTTGCTTTGCAGAAAAAGAGGTAACAATAATAGTATCTTAGAACTGCCTAATTGTTTATCCGTATAGTATTGGGAATTGCTAATTTATAGTTCCTTTTTACTTTTCCTATATTCCTTTTTACTGCGTTTTCTATATGATCATGGACTTGCGTATTTTTCTACTGATTTCTGCCGCAATTATAAATCTCACATAACGCAGCTGTACCTCTTTACAGCATCGCTTCATATACTGCATGCTCACTGGAGAGATCAAAAATCAGCTTGTCACCATCCCAAAGTCTTACCCGTGCAAGAGCATTGCAGCTTTCCCTTATATTTCCTGACATTCTTCCTTTCACCGGTGAACGTAAAGTATGATTCAATTCACTTGGACAAATATTGATCTCCAGAAGAAGCTTTCCCTGTAACAGCTTAATATGATCGGCACGAGCCTCAAGGATCCGTACTCCATAATATGTGGCAAGTCGGTATTCCTTACCTTGATAAACAATAGCACAAAGACAGCCTTTAAAAGAAAACATGCAAAATGGAATATGTGCAATTGAAACCATTACCGCACATGGTTCGCTAAAATCGTTACATTGCATCCAAAGGTATGATCGTGGAAATGACCGTCCGCTATCTTTCTCAATATATCCCAGCCCCATATCAAAACACCTGTCAACGCCATCTATCTCGATACTTCCTTTTAGTGAATGCGACATGCTGACTACACCATGACGGCACTGCATTGGCAAATGACTAAAAGGTCCCATAATATCTGAATGCAATGGGACAAGGTTATAATAATCAATTCGCCCTTGTACACCCGGCAGATCAATTTCAACTCCTGACGGAGTGAAGACACAATTGTCAGCGTAAATGTTATCTTTTTTAACCGTAAGCTGCTGTACATCGAATTGTCTCGATCCGGTTGATGTAATCATTTGAATAAACGAACCGCTCTGAGATCTTCCCGGAATGAATGCAAGCATATAATCCTTCACTTGATGCTTAAAGTACCAGCCTTCAAAGCCTCTGTTCCACATTTCCACACCTCACTAATTGGTTATAAAACAGGTATTTTGCTCTACAAAACGACTAAAGTGTTATAAGGCTTCACTTATTGCGCCGTCCTGAATTAGTATTTAGCAAAATAAATCCCTTGTTTAATAATACTCACTCAGTAATTTTTACCGTTTTAGCAGAATATAAACCAAAGGAATTTCTACTGCATTTAAATTTTCCCCATTAATCGCCCACAAAGGCCTTGAATAAAATTCTCGGGGGCATCGTGCCTTCGAGACTTTTTGCTGTAGACCGGAGGTACAACACCAATATACAGAGAACAGGGGTTAAGCTGGGTACATGCAGCTTGTGAAGGAACATTAGTGGCTGTGAAGTAATGGCGAAGCTGGAATGTGGTACAAGGAACTACAAGGTGCACCACGGATGGTGCAGCCGCCGGTGTATAGCCAGGGATGGCGCACCGGCGCACAAATTGTAGCAAGCCTTACTTACTACAGCCTGTTATGATACGGAATTCAGCTGCGGTATCAGCTCAACCCCTGTTTGATTCCCATATGAATAAAATTCTCGGGGCTTCAAGCTCTCCTCGAGACATTTTGCTGTAGACCGGAGGTACAACGCCAATAACACAAAACCTCAAGCTATAAGAGACTTGAGGTTTATCATCTGAATATTGAGGCTTTCAACATTTCTGACAGGTTCTATATACTTTTCCCTAGGTTCCATAAATAAGCAATTATGTGTTCACTCCTTGCGACCGACCCATTAGGCCATTCATAACGGCTGGCAATGTGGACAGTAATAAACAGATCCCCCAAGATAAGCTTCCTTTGTGACAGTGCCTCCGCAGGACGGGCAGCCGTTGGTAAGCGCATTCTTCGACATTTTTGTAATATAACCACCGGTATTGCCGTAAAGATCTTTTTCGGTGTCACGTCCGCCATTCTCGGTCATATCATGTAAAACAGACATCATGCAGGAAAGCAGCTTGTCAGTATCATACTTTGACAGAGTACTAAGCTTGCGTTTGGGATGAAGCCCTGCTGAAAACAGGATATCCTGCGCAGTCCCATTCCCTATACCGGGAAATCGCTGCTCAGTTGCAATAAGGGCTTTTGCGCTCAGATTCGGTTTACTTCCGGCAAGCACTTTTTCAAAATGCTCCTCAAATCCCGGCGAAAACGGAGAAAATGATTGCTTACTTTTCAGATAGTATTCATTGTCATAGCTGCCATCATGCAGAACAATACCGCCATACATTGCTACAGTAAATAAAAGCGCCGTATTATCAGTGAACTCTACAAGAAGCTGATAGTCCTTCGGTTTGTTCTCTGCATTAATCAGGCGTATATTCACACCGTCGTTGATGCAAAGCCTGTACTTATTCTCAAATAATAATTCAACATAGATACCAAATGCAGAGGAAGCATATACCCTGCTGCCCTTTATTTTTTCAGCATAATCTGACGGCTCTCCATTGAACCAGCAAAACTTGTGCGGCTTAGTAGGAGGCAGCACACTTGAAACGGTCTTTCCGACGACTGCCTTATTTAATTGCTCCGCCAGTGTCAACGCTTCAGGTAGTTCAATCATTATACTTCCTATCCTTTCAGTGTGGTAATTTACCGAACCCACACACTCATACAGACATTATTCATGTGACCAACAGATGCACTACATTATAGCAAATCTATGTGTTAGTACTACTCCTACTGAAATCCCATTTATCAACTTAAGGCAGACAATTGCCCCTACCTCTTAATCTTTTTTGAAGTAGTCTTGTCGAATTCCTTGTCACGAACAATTACCTTTGTAATCTGCTTATAAATCGGCAGCTCGCGACATGCCTTCCTGATATCCTTGAGCATCTCTGCAGGTGTTCTCGATTCATTGAGGAACACTTCAGCCATCAGGGAGCTTTCTTCACCCTTATCATCTATCAGTGCACGGACTACTACCTCAGAGACATAATCAATTCCCTGTATATATTCTTCTATTTCTTCAGGATATATGTTTTTACCGTTTTTAAGAACAATGATATTTTTCTTTCTTCCGGTGATGACAAGCTGATCAAAGTCATTAATATAGCCATAGTCGCCTGTGTAGAACCAACCGTCCTTCAGAACCTCAGCAGTCTTTTCAGGCTGCTTGTAATAGCCAAGCATGACAACATCGCCCTTAACGCAGATCTCGCCAATGCCCTCCTCATTAGGGCTGTCGATCCTCCAATCAATGCAGCGCAGCTTGATTCCTGCTGTACGATAGTCGTTAAATTTATCGTGATTAGCACAAACCAATGGTGAACACTCAGTAATACCATATCCATTGATCAGGCTAATGCCTATATCATCGAAGAACTTGCCAATCTCCGGACGTATAGGTGCTCCTCCGCAGACAATTTTTCTCAGTCTTCCGCCAAATGCTTTATGTACCGACTTGAAGAAAAGCTTCCTAAGGTCGATGCCAACCTTGCGTAAACGGCCGCTGACTGCAATCATCTTATTGAATACCTTTTCCTTACCTGATTCTTTTACAGTCTTTTGTATCCTTGTATAGAACACCTCAGCAAACGCCGGAACCAAGTATATATAAGAAGGTTTAAAAATCTGAAGATTTTTCAGCACTGCATTAAGGCTATCATTAATGCAAATAGTTGAGTGATGATGAATTGAAACCAGTAGGCCGCTAACTGCCTCATAAGTATGGTGGTACGGTAATACAGAAAGACAAGTGTCAAAAACTGTTGATACCTGAAGGCCATAATATACGCTTGATACAAGATTATGCTCAGACAGCATCACACCCTTAGCCACACCTGTCGTACCTGACGTGTATACCAGCATTTTCAGTGCATTCGGATCGCTTGTCATAGAATTGTATACCGAGCTGTCACAGGTCTTGCCGTATTCTACCAGCTTGTCAAAGGATTTGAAAGTGCCGCTGTCTTCTGTACGATCTAGCCCCACATACATTTTAACATTTGGGAGCTTGTCAACATTGTCCATAAAAAGCTCTTCATGAGCCTTTGTATAAAAAACAACGCTGCTTTCACTCTCATTAAGTATGTGAAAAATATCATTTGGGGGAAGTTCCTTGTCTACAGGAACAAATACTCCTGCACTCTTCAGAGCAGTCAGGTAGGTCACGATCCATTTGTAGCTGTTAGGGCCAATACATGCTATATGCTTATCTCCATAACCCAATTGTGTCAACGCTGACCCCAGCCAGATAACCTCCTGCACAAACTCAGAATAGGTAACCGATATAATCCCCTTGTCCTCTTTGTATTTAAAAGCAACTTGATCACCGGCTTCTTTTACTGCCATATCAAGCATTTCCTTAATGCTATTAAATTTAGTGACTTCATAATATGGGTATATCCGTTTTGACATTAGGCACCACCCTTTCCTTTAGTTATATTAAGTATATTGTTATCTCTTTATAGAATTTAAAATACCAAATAATTAACAACTTGCTGCCGGAAACACCTGCAACTTTTAAGTACGGATTTTTAATCTTCCTTATCAAATATGTACTTATTTGACCTTAAAGTATCACATCTTTGTCGGCCTGTTATACATGCAGGCAATACAGCAAATGTGCCTTATATTTATTTCCTTATCATGTCTTGTAACATTAAGTACTCTTGTTAATTATTCTATCATATGCATAAAAAAATCCAAGCATTAGATAATAAAATCTCAATATTTTCAAAGGTATCTATCAAGGTAATCCTGTATTTTCTCATATTGTTTTTTAATGTCCTCTTGAAATAGCTTTTTTGCACTAGCAAGAGCTTTTGATTCCTTAAACAGTTCAGGCGCTGCTGCTGAGAAAACAGCATTATTCGTCGTTCGAACCTTGTCCAAACCCTTGTAAATATCACCAAGCAGTTTAAATGTAGAATCAAAATCAGCATGACTTCTCACTACATGCTTATTTTTATACTTTATTATCAACTCATTATAATAGCCAACAGCTCTATCAACACTCTGCTCCCATGAACAATATAGGTCCCTTCCAGCATTAGCGCCAAGCTCCTTTAACCTTGATCTATTATTAGCTATGCAGACGAGTGCCTGAGTCATGGCTTCAGCATTTTCTTCAATAAGAATCCCGTTTCTTCCGTCAGTAATGCCTTCTGCGGCACAGCTGCCCTTGATCAATACACTTGCGAGAGAACAGGCCGCTGCCTCTCTCACCACAATACCATTTGTGTCAAACGTAGATGGAAAAAGAAATAGATCCGACAGGCTGTACCATTGACGCAGAATTTCCCGGTCATGGATAGCACCGGTAAAAATACATTCCTGTGAAAGGCCAATCTCATGAGTGTAGGACTCAATTTCATTTCTGTCTATACCATCCCCCACAAAAACCATCTTAAAAGCATGTCCCGATTTCTTAAGTCCCAATAATCCATCAAGAATAATGCGTGTTCCCTTATACCACATGAGGCGGCCAACAAATAGAAATAGTGGAACATCATCAATAAGGTCGTATTTTCGGCTGAGTTCCTTAGTTATAGATATTGGTACAGGCCCCTTCGGAAGATCAACACCGTTCTCCATAATGCGGTATTCACCCTGATATCCCAAGCCCTTCAGATTTTCCCCTGCGCCATGACTAACCACCCATACCTCATCACATGCCTCAATGTTCTTAACAAGTAGGTTTATAGCCTTTTCCTGAATGATTTTCAGCTTTAAAGCTTTTTTAATGTCTATATCAAACTTCGTATGATAAGTAAAAACTACCGGAACCTCTGCAACCTCCCTTAGCTGCCTTGCGAGGAGCAGAGACGCAACAGGACAATGGCTGTGAATTATTTCCGGATTATGTCCCTTCAGCTTATGCATTGTCGCAAAAGAGAAGGGATACCCGGCACGATAGCCCACAAGCCCGCTTGTATCAACGCTCGGATACCGTACTACATCAAAAGGATATTCATCAATAATACCCGGATAATCAGGAGTAGCCACAACAGCATTTCCATATTTCCTTTGAATTATAGCCGCATAATTCAAAACAGCGTTTGCAACTCCGTCAATTAATGGTGGAAAAGAGTCGTTGGTCAAACACACATTCATCCTTAATACCCTGCTTTTCCAATGTAATGATACAAAAATAGTCAATATCTCATTTCTATTCTATAACACTAAGTATATCTTTTATATCTATAATTTGCAAAATTTAATACAAGGCATGTGCAATTACAGTATCATAAGCAACTCAGACGGTTTTCCGAGTGTATAATCCGCCTTAATTCTATCATCCTGCTTTGCACCCCACGCAGCAAGAGCAAATTCCACTCCTGCATTTGCAGCACACAAATAATCGGAATATGTATCTCCTATGTAAATCGCCTCTGAAGCGCGATATCCTGCTGCTTCAAGCAGCTTAGTTATCGGCTCCGGATCAGGCTTGTGCCTTTGGGTATCTTCAAAACATATAACAGATGTAAAATATTTTAGGATACTGTTCAATGCAGCATCATTTGCAACCTCAGATTTATATCTTGATGTAATTATGGAACACTGCAGCCTGCACCTCTTAAGCTCCTCAAGCAGCTCCACGATACCGTCAAATGGCTTCACATCCTTGGAGAATACTTCAAATATCCTGGTAAAATAACGGTCGACAGCCTTTTCCACATCTTTTTTAATATACATTGCGATAGCTGTTGTCGTCGGCACTCCTACAAGGCCTTCCAGCTCTTCGTCAGTCAACTTCCTTCCGAGTCCCTCTGAGATAGCATATTGGTATGTTTCCTTTACAAGATCCGTTGTATCTATTAAAGTTCCATCTACATCAAATATTATAAGCTTGTACATTTTATCTCCTGTTATTTATCATAATTACAATCTTTATGTTACTGCTCTAAGGCTTTACTTTATGTCTGTGTCCTATGGTCAATGCTTTGAGTCTTTGCCTTTTGCCTTGCCTGGCCCTTTGTCATGGTTCTTTGCCTTGGGTCTTTGTTTTAAAGGCCATTAACTCAGGTTCGTTGACGTGAATCTTTCACTTAAGGTCCTTTATTAGGTTATTTATAATAAAGCTTAAGCACAATATCCTGGTTATAGTTTCCAAATCCCTTGCCAAACAGAGTCAGGCCCCCTCTGTTCTTTGCTTCATCATCTACAGATATGCGAAGACTCCACTGCTTCTGTTTTATATTAATCGCATCAAGAGTTACATCTGAAACCTTCTGTCCATCTATAAAGGTTCCTTCACAGTTTATTCGTAATACCTTCATAAGTCCAAACTGTCCGACTGCAAGACTCCACCAGTCAGGAGTGTATTTTCCCTTTGTTCCTCCGAAGTCGCCTGGACTTGTCCATTCGCCTACCTTTATTCCATTAATCCTGAAGGTAATATCCGAAGGCCATTTACTATTCACACCCGGAGCCTCGGAACCAAGCTCAAGGGATATTTCCAGTTCCTCCGGTTCTTGGCTGGATAATAGGTAATTGGGTATCAAATATTCTACAAATCCCTGTGTGAGCCATAAAATACCTGCATTTACCCTTTCTGTGTCAAGGAAATACCTTGGGTCATCAAAATAGCCAATAACTTTATCAACTGTAGCTAATCCACAAGTCGGTGTAACTGAAAAACTGGTATATTGCCCAATCGGAACTGAAAAAATGTGGCACTTTCGGTCTTCTGTTTTTCCTGCCGGAAAGTCCACGTCAATATGCTCCGTAATCAGCTTACACTGTTTTTGTACCGCTCCCTTGATATTAACCCTTTCAGAAGAAATTATCTGAGCTTTCTCCAGCTTTTTTACATGCATTGTAATAATAGCACTGCTTAAGCCGAGCTTTCCGGCCAGTTCCTTTATGTTCATCGGTGTCTGAGCCAGCAGATTGATGATCTTTAACCGCACCGGGCTGGCGAGAGCCTCATATACCGGAAGCCACTTTTCATTTATATTTATTTTCAAATTAATTCCCCCTACGACCGATTAATGTAATTATAAATTAGCATAAGTAAAAACACAATGGTTACTACTAATATTGAATCAAATTATATGAGCTTATTGACAACACTATTATCCAACAGTATAATTTTGTTATTAATTTTTATGTTTACCGATTAATAAATATATTAATGTTATGGGAGGAATTTTATGAAATCCGCAAAAATGACAATAAATAAGGAATTTGTCATAAGTCAGGTCGATAAAAGAATTTATGGATCATTTATTGAACATCTTGGCAGAGCAGTGTATGGAGGCATATATGAGCCCGGTCATCCTTGTGCCGACAATATGGGGTTTCGTAAAGATGTCATAGATATGGTCAAAGAGCTTCAGGTACCGGTTGTTCGCTATCCCGGAGGCAATTTTGTGTCAGGCTACAACTGGGAGGATAGCGTAGGTCCCAGAGAAAATAGGCCAAGAAGGACTGACCTGGCTTGGAGTACAATAGAGACTAACGAGATCGGCCTAAACGAGTTCAGTGATTGGGCTAAAAAAGCAAATACAGATATTATGATGGCGGTTAATCTCGGCACAAGAGGTGCTGACGCAGCAAGAAGCCTTATTGAATATTCTAACCACCCCGGTGGAGCATATTGGAGTGACCTGAGGAAAAAGCATGGCTATGACAAGCCACATGATATAAAATTATGGTGCCTCGGAAATGAAATGGATGGACCCTGGCAGATATGTCAAAGAACTGCAGAGGAGTATGGAAGAGTTGCTACAGAAACTGCCAAAGTCATGAAAAGTGTCGACCCGTCGATCGAGCTTGTAGCTTGCGGAAGCTCAGGCAGCGGAATGCCTACCTTCGGACAATGGGAAGCAACTGTACTTGAACATACCTATGACTATGTAGATTATGTCTCGATGCACACTTATTATGGCAACCGCGATAATGATACTCCGAATTTCCTTGCGCGCAATATGGATATGGATAACTTTATAAAGTCAGTAATAGCCTGCTGTGACTACGTTAAGGCTAAAAAGCGCAGCAAAAAGAATATCAATATCTCCTTTGATGAATGGAACGTATGGTACCACTCCAATGATGCGGATACAAAAATACCACGCTGGTCAATAGCACCTCACCAACTGGAGGATATTTATAACTTCGAGGACGCTCTGCTGGTAGGCTCTATGCTGATCACTCTTCTCAAGCATGCTGACCGTGTGAAAATCGCCTGTTTAGCACAGCTTGTTAACGTTATAGCGCCCATTATGACAGAAGAAAACGGCGGTCCCGCATGGCGTCAGACCATCTTCTATCCGTTTATGCATGCCTCCGCATTAGGCAGGGGAACAGTATTGAATACTATCGTCTCATCACCTAAGTACGATTCGAAGGACTTTACTGATGTACCGGTAATTGATACTATTGCGGTTGAAAATGAACAAGACGGCGAACTGGTGATTTTTGCAGTCAATAAGGATATGCAGGATTCTGTTCTGCTGGAATGTTCCCTAAATCAGTACGGAAATTATAAGATTGTTGAACATATTGTCATGGAAGGCTATGATATAAAGGCTGTTAATTCTGCTGCAACTCCTAACAACGTTGTACCGTTTGTTAAGACCGGTACTGCTGAGGTTAAGGATAATGTACTGCAGGTTAAGCTTTCTAATCTTTCCTGGAATGTTATACGCCTTAAAAAGTAAACTGTAATTCACTCAAAAGGCGCATTATAAAAAAGAAGTCGATATAGTATAGAGGTAATACCCAAATGTTTTGGACTGTTTCAAATTTATATTGAAGCAGTCTTTTTTTATAAGTATCCTTTATATGAAAGCAAGTTAGTAAAGAAATTTTGTTCTACTCCATTACATCCAGTACAGGAGAAAAACAAAAGTCAACGCAATAAACAAAAAACGGACTCTATGAATCCGTTATCAGTAGAATTTTCCAGCATCGGCATACACTTAGGCATTTTATGTATGATCTATACGTTTTCTTAAAAGTGAACATATCCTAAATGCTCTCCTTTGCCTATTGTGCCTTCTATGCCCCTTGTACGACTCTACATGTATAAAAGTATTTGAAACTTTGCTTCTGCGTCTTCTACCAAATATGAGCATAATATCACCAAAAAAAATAATACTACAATAATGACAATAACGCAAGAAAATGTACCCTAATGGTAACTACATTTTGCAAAAGTATAGAAAAGAGGATTTCGCAAACAATAGTAACGTACAATGGATTATTAAACGAAAGGGTGTAGAAATGATGAACAGAACGATTGCCGTAGAGAATAGCTTAACGCCGGTAATGGATTTGCTATCCGAAAAGGGCTATAAGGTAGAAGGTATTGATATAAGTAGTGAATACAGTAAAAATATCGAACAGTACGATGCGGTTGTTATTACAGGTATAAATAGAGATTTTCTAGGCGTTGAAGACATTGTTTCAAAAATACCGGTGATTGATGCCGATGGGTTAACAGCAGAGCAAATCTGCCATCAGGTAATCAACAGCCTGAAACAGTAGGTTTTGGGAGGCCGGGAGCACAAGGCTGGGGTTAGTTATTGGAGCAAACCCTTGCCAGCACCCGGTTGCTCTAATTCCACTTGCCATAGTCGATTTTTGAGTATAATGAATTTTATGTTAAATTGTTTAAATCAATAAATCCCACAAAAGGTTCCTCGTTCATTCATCAGAAACAATGCATTCAGACACAGCATTATCACCTGAGCCTCAATAAATACTCCTTACCCCTTTCTGTCTTAAACTCCAACGCCATAAATTTTTCAGAATACCTGCTTTCCATCTCACGGCCTCCAATAAATACCTTTACAGGTACAGAGCATCTCACACGACAACTGGAGGTGTCGGCTTTTGACCTGACCTTACCGTTGGTAAGCTTCCCGTTTTCCCATTCCATATCGACCTCAAAGCCCCCGCGGGCACATAGGCCTTTTACACAGCCGTGCTGCCATGATCTCGGTAATGCAGGCAGTAAATGCAGCACTCCTTCATGACTCTGGAGAATCATCTCAGCGATACCTGCCGTTCCTCCGAAATTGCCGTCTATCTGAAATGGTGGGTGATCATCAAAAAGGTTAGGTAGTGTTGATTTACGCAATAATGCCAACACGTTCTCATATGCCTTTTCTCCATCCTCAAGTCTGGCCCACATATTGATGATCCACGCACGGCTCCAGCCGGTGTGTCCTCCTCCAAAAGCAAGTCTTCGCTCAAGAGTTTTTCTTGCTGCGACAGCCAGCTTAGGAGTATTTCTTATAGTGATCAGGTTTGCCGGATAGAGGGCAAACAAATGTGAAATATGACGGTGACCAGGCTCAACCTCATCATAGTCTTCAACCCACTCCTGTATTTGCCCATACTTGCCTATAGCCGGTTTAGGCAGTCGATCCCGTAAGCTTCTTAATTGTTCGGCAAACTCCCCGTCTCTGCCCAATACTTCAGAAGCCTTCACACAAGCTGAAAACAAGGTATTAATAATCTGACTGTCCATAGATGGTCCGATACACAGGTTGCCCTGCTGACCATTTGGCAAAATGTATGTATTCTCAGGAGAAACAGAAGGGCAGGTAACCAGCTGCCCATTACCATTATCTATCAGAAAATCTACAAAAAATAGAGCACTTTCTTTAAGTGTATCATAGACCTTGTCCAGGAAATCCTTATCACAGGTAAATTCATAGTGCTCCCACAGGTGCAGACATAGCCATGCAGCACCCATAGGCCACTGGGTTGCCGGCATATATAGATCCTGAGGAGCTGTATCACCCCAAATATCTGTATTATGGTGAGCAGTAAAGCCTCGGCAGCCATACATTTTCTTTGCCGTATTCCGGCCCGGACCCCGCATTCTCTCAATATGGTCAAAAAGGGGCTGATGGCATTGCGATAAATTGCATACCTCAGCCGGCCAATAATTCATCTGAGCATTAATATTGATCGTATATTTACTGTCCCATGCCGGAAGCATATCCTTATTCCATATACCCTGAAGATTTGCGGGTAATGAATCCGGACGACTGGAGGAAATTAGCAGATACCGTCCAAATTGAAAGTAGAGGGAAATGAGACCGGGGTCTTCATCTCCGTCCTTCATTCTTTGGAGTCTCATATCCGTGGGAAATTCAGGCTCATATTCAGCTTCTTTTGAACCTAATGAAAACTCAACACGCTTGAAGAAGGCTTGATACTCGGTTATATGCTCCGCCCTGAGCTGTTCGTATGGAACAGCAGCTGCATTATTGACCGTCTCTAAGCACCACTTTTCCGGATCATCACCGTGATAGCTGCTTCTGCCCGCTAATACAAGCGTTACAGCATCTGCATTATCAACGACCAGATGTTCTCCCACTGTATATATTACTCCACCCTCTGCACATGCTCTTAATGATGCTCTGAACACACTGCCGCCGTCACCGCCGCAGGTTCCTCTCATCATTAATGTGTCAAGCGCAATAGGCTCCGTTCTGTCAAAAGCTCCCGATCTGGTCAAACGGAGTCGGAGAGAGATGCTTCCCGGCTGATCGGCTGTCAATCGTACTACAATTACATTTTTAACAGCAGTACAAAACATTTCTCTCCTATAGCAGATACCCTGTTTTTTATAGATAACATTAACAATAGCATTCTCAAGATCAAGCTCACGCCGATAACCCTCTATCTGGCCATCCTGGTTGTCAAGATCAACGAACAGGTCACCTAGGGGCTCATAGTGCCCCTGCCCCTCAGGTGTACCGGATAATGCTGTTATTGCAAGTCTTTCAGCTTCCTTAAGCCTTCCATTTAACAGGTGCTCCCGTATTGTCGGCAAATATTTCAGTGCATCAGGATTATTTCGGTCCTTAAAACCACCATACCATATAGTTTCTTCATTGAGCTGGATGTGCTCTGTTTCTACCCCTCCGAATATCATTCCGCCCAAGCTTCCATTTCCTATGGGCAAAGCACTGTTCCAATCCCAATAACCTGCTGGTGATAGATACCACAGCCTCAAATCTCTTTTCGCACCGGTCATGCCTGCACACTCCTATTTTATTTCTTCATCAAACACTACAGCTACCTTGCCGCACTTACCTTCTGCCATCAGACGATAAGCTTCTGATACATCGTCAAGCTTAAATCTGTGTGTAACAAGATCCTCAGGGTGAATTCCCCATCTTACAATTCGTTCTACGAGCTCTTCCATCTTCCATATGCTAGTTACCCATGAGCCATATATAGTCTTCTGCTCGTGAATTATATCAGGGCTTGGGTTAAACTCTACAGTTCCGCCTTCTCCGACAAACGCGATCTTTCCCCACTTTCTCGTCCCGCGTATTGCCAACTGACGTCCCGAAGTATGACCAGAGCAATCGATAGCACGTTCAACACCAAATCCGCCTGTAAGTGCACGGATTTTGTCAAGTGTGTCCGGTCCTGATACAAACACATTGTCTACCAGTTTCTTGTCAAGAGCCAGCTGGCATCTTTCAGGGGTCACATCTACTCCAATAAGCTTCTGAGCTCCCATTCCCCTTGCAAGCATTAATGTGGCAAGTCCTACAGGTCCCAATCCTACAACAAGTACAGCATCATTACCCGATATGCCTATCTTCTCCAGACCTTCATAAACTGTTCCGAAGCCACATGCGATCTGAGCGCCATCAGTATAAGTCAGTTCATCCGGCAAAAGTACGCAGTCTTTTTCATCTGCAAGAATGTAATCAGCCATTCCTCCATCTCTCTGCCATCCATAAGCAGCTCTCAGCGGGCTTGTACAGCTTATCATATACCCCCTGCGGCAATCGTTGCATAATCCACAGCCGGAAATGTGGTATATAATAACTCTATCGCCTTCCTTGAAGCGTCTCATGCCGGGACCGCATTTAATGATCTGTCCGGCAGGCTCATGACCAGCTATTTTATCCTGATATCCTTCCGGGCCCTTTCCCAAATGCTCGCGGTATATGGCACGAATATCGCTTCCGCAAATTGTTGACGCTTTTGTCTTAATAAGCACCTGTCCATGTCCGGGCTCAGGTATTTCAACATCCTTCAGCAAAACTGTGCTGTTTCCCGGTAAATAAGCCGCTTTCATAAGTTTACTCATTGCATTTTCCTCCTCAATTAATTATTAAGTAATTAATTATTCCTCTACCACAACACCCTTTTTCAATATGATATTTGCATAAAGAGCCTTCTCTCCTGTTGAGACTATAGCATAGGTCTTCTTTGCCATATCATAGAATGCAAACCGTTCAACAAATTCTATTTTGTTTGCCGTCTTCTCATGCTTATTGATAATTTCCTTATATGTATCCCAAATAACCGGTTTTACGGGATCACCCGGTACTACTGCCATTAACTTAACTGGAGCTTCTGCATAAGTATCCAACGGGAAAAACTTCAATATTGCATCCAAAACCTCTGGAACACCGTGCCCGTCACACCTTACCAGTCTATTTGCCAGTGCTGCCGCCGGAAAATTACCGTCAGAGATGACAAGCTCATCTCCATGTCCCATCTCCATTAATATTTTTAATAGCTCAGGTGGTAAAATCGATGGTACTCCTTTTAACATTCTTCTCTCCCCTTCGTCATTTTTTGTCCTCTAGTTATACGGTTTTACCGTAATTTAAATCCACTTTACTCTTGACATCCAGGTATTACACCATTGACGTCCCAGAGATCTTCCCAGTCTTTTGCGCCTTCCCAAAGGAAAACCTGTCCCTTGATCAAACGGCAGTTCTTGTCAATGCCTTCGATAGCCTTCATTTCTTCATCCGTCAGAGGATCGATTGTAGAGCATAAAAGATTATTTATATAATTCTTCCTGTGTACAGAAAATGGTATTGGAATCTGTCCACGCTGTACAGCCCACTTTATACAAACGATGGCGGGACGAACGCCATGGCTCTCTGCAATTTTCTTAATCACCGGATCTTCCAGATCCACAGTGTCACTCTCAGTTCTGTCTCTATCAGGACGATTTGGTGAACCTATTGGACAGAAACCAATGGGTACGATATTGTTATCTATACAGTATTGGAACAGCTCCGGCTGCTGGAAGTGCGGGTGTAGCTCCATTTCATTGGCCGCCGGCTTTATTCTTGCATCTTTTAATACCAGCTTCAGCTTTGGTATCGTCATATTAGATGTACCTATATGCCTTACCAGTCCTGCGTCTACCAGTCTCTCCATCTGTCTCCATGTCTTCATGTAATTCTCATGAATGTATGGTACAGCATGAGGATCTCTGGAATCAACGCTTACCTTAGGAGCATGATAATTGGGGAATGGCCAGTGAACCAGATACATATCCAGATACTCCAGCTTCAGATCCTTGAGCGTTTGTGCACAGGATAGCAGTACATCCCCGTCTCCATGCATATTATTCCACACTTTGGAGGTAATGAATAATTCTTCCCTTTTAACTCCACATTCCATGGCCTTCCTTAGTGAATTGCCAATTAGATGCTCATTTCCATAAACCGCAGCACAGTCAATATGCCTGTAACCTATAGATATGGCATCTTCGACAGCTTGTGCTACCTCATCTCCCGAAAACCGATCAGAACCAAAAGTTCCAAGTCCGACTGCCGGCATTTTTGCGCCAGTATGCAGTATCCTTTGAGGAACATTTTTTGGATCAACCTTGTTACAGCAAGTACAATTTTTGTCCATTTCCATAACAACCTCCTATATTATTCTGTGGTTATTGAATAACATAATGAAACGTTTTACTTTCATGCAACAAATAGTTGTTTATCGTTTCATTTGTTATTATATTTTACTTTCACGTCACTGTCAATCATCGCACATTTTATATTCACAGTATATTAATATAGCTTATTATTCCTAAATTAAGCTTTGTTCTTAACTTGCCCTGGGCATTGCTTTGGGTTTTGCTATGCTCTGGGCTTTGCTTTACTCTTTGCTTTGGGCTTTGCTATGCTCTGGGCTTTGTTCTGGGCATTGCTTTGGGTTTTGCTATGCTCTGGTCTTTACCGGGATTTATTTTTGTCTATAACTCCGTGATATCCTGTATAGATTGACCTGGTGCAAATTCTGTCTTTAACCGAAGCATTGCAGGAAAATTTCCTTCATCTCCCTTTAACCTTTTCAGCATCAAATTAGCAGCAGATTCTCCTATCTGTTGAATTGGCTGAATAACAATAGCCAGATTGGGCTTGACTACCCTTGCCAGCTGCTGGTTGTCAAAGCCTATCAACGAAAGCTCTTCCGGCACTCTGATATTACTCTCATTTATTGCCATAACAGCGCCAAGAGTCATTTCATAATTGGTAACAACTATGGCTGTAGGCGTATCGTCACAATTAACAAACTCCTTCATGAGTTCATAACCGCTTTGAATCTCGTAATTACCATACTTGATATACTTTTCATCCACCTGCATGTCATAATCCTCAAAGATACGCAGGTATCCCTTTAAACGTTCCTGAGCTGTATATATGCTTTGCGGACCGCAAATGATGCCTATTTTTCTGTGCCCCCTGATAATAAGCTGTTCTACAGCACTATAGGAGGCGTTCAGGTTATCCACCAGTACTACATCACAATCCCCGCCCTTAATAGGCCGGTCTATCAGTACAATCTTTACGCCTTTATCCATAGCTTCCTGAATTTTGTCATGCGTTATCGCTAAAGGCATAATAATTATTCCATCTACTGATTTACTCATTAAAAAATCAAATTTACTGACCTCGAGTACACTATTATGATTGTAGTCACAGATAATTGTACTGTATCCGTTATCAAGCAGGAGCTGCTCAACATATGACACAATGCTGGTGGCAAAGATATTTTCCAGACTTGGAATCAAAACGCCGACAGTCATTGTTCTATTAGTTTTTAGTCCCCTTGCAATGGTATTGACCCTAAAGTCAAGTTTTCGGATTGCTTCATCGATTTTAATCTTATTTTGTTCTTTTACAGTAACACCATTTATGTATTTAGATACCGTGCCAACTGATACACCTGCTTGCTTGGCTACATCCTTTATCGTTGATGCGATAAGTACCATCTCCTAAATAAAACGTTTCATTTTTATTGTACCAAATATGGCTGTAATGTCAATATGGTTCAATAAGTTATCAAAATTGATGTAAAAATTACTTCAGCTTTGATCAGTTCGTTTTATATTAAGCTAATTTTTAATGAATATTCTCATTTATAACTTATTGCTTTTATGAATTGAACCAACTAATTATTAAATAGGACATGACTATGATAATAAAACAACATGTATTATAATATTATGGAAAATTAATATGTTTTAATGCTTTCAACTTAAATGCATTTAGGTCAACTATGCTGACCTAAATGCATCACTATACAATTACAACAATTGCCTTAAATAAAAGAGCAAAATGCCTATTTCCCAAACAGCTTTTGAACTAAGCGCTTCAGCAGCGGCTTTTTTTCCTGCTGAGACTGCATTTGTCCCGGCTTACTCTGTGCAGCGGAATTATTTGCGCTTGCTCCAGTAGCCTGATTAACACTACTATTATTACGTGCATATCTATTAGCAGATCTTTGACCATATGCCCCCTGATATCCGGAAGCATTTCCTTGCTGTCTGCTATCCTTATTGTATCTCGGATTACTGCTTCCGCTCGCAGCTGCATTTGCGCCATTATACCTTGAACCTGTTACTGAGCCTTTCCCATAGCTTGCTGTTGTTCTTTGCCTTGATTCCTGCCTGCTGGATGCTATCTCAGAACCGGTTGCTGCTCCTGAGCCTGTCCTTGCTCCAAAGTCTGAGGCTGCTCTTGAACCTGACGATGATCTCCCGGATGTTCCATAGTTGGCTGCCTTTGACCATGGCACTCTTTCACCGGTCATCTCTTTCTTGTTACCGTCAGTATTCATACCCTCCTGCTTATTATAGCCTTGCCCGACTCTACTTCTCTGGCTCTGCTTGTCCTGACGACCTGCAGTGCTAGGGCTTTCCTGATAGCTTCTGCTTTGCCTGTTCTGTTGGCCTACTGTACTTCTATTCTGCTGATTATTCCTGTTTTGCATGTCCTCACGGCCTATAGCCTTGTTACCCTGTTGATAGCCTCTATTTTGCCTATCCTGACGGCCTGCAGCCTTGCTGCCTTGCTGAAAGCTCTTATTTTGAATTTCCTCACTGCCTTCAGCATTAATGCCTTGTTGATAGCCTCTGTTCTGCCTGTCCTGTTGACCTGCCGAAGTTCTATTCTGCTGACTGTTCCTGCTTTGCTTAGGCCTGCTCCGTTTTTGTCCGCTGCTGTTTCTGCCTGTCTCTCCTTCACCGTATCTGTTATACGGCACGACCTTTACAGCGTTTTCTTTTATCCATACCTCAGCATTAGCAGAGGCATCCTTAAAAGCAGCTTCATCGGGCAATCCCTTCTCTATGATTGTCGTTCCGATATGCTCTTCAATTTCATAGAGACTCATAATGTCGTCCCCTGTGACAAGAGTGATTGCCCTTCCTGTTTTTCCGGCTCTTCCGGTACGCCCGATCCTATGTATATAATTATCCTTCTCATTGGGCACATCATAATTTACAACAAGTGATAGATCCTCCACATGAAGGCCGCGAGCCGCAACATCAGTAGCAACAAGCATATGATAATCACCACGCTTAAACTGCTCTATAGTTTTCATGCGTCTTGCCTGTGGTATTTCACCATGCAATGCCTGCGCGGCATATCCCTTTTTGTTCAAAAAGCTTTTTACCTGATCTACCGCAGCACGAGTATTGCAAAATATCATACAGCTCTCCGGCTGTTCCATCAGAAGGACTCTATTAAGCTGAGTCCGTTTTTCATTTCTTTCAACGCGGTAGTATAATTGGTCTATGGTGTCCACTGTCATTGTTGGTGATTCTATTTCCACAGTCTTAGGCTGTTTCATATAATCTCTGCAGATCCTGCGTATTTCTGTCGGAATTGTTGCTGAAAACAGGAGCGTCACCCTATCCTTGGGCAGCGTTTTTACGATCCTGACAACCTGGTCAAAGAATCCCATATCAAGCATCCTGTCTGCTTCGTCCAATACCAGAAAGCTAACATGACTTGTGTCAAGAGTTCCATGCTGAATATGGTCATAAACTCTTCCCGGCGTTCCTGTTACAATGGAAACACCCCTACCAAGAGCCTGAATTTCCGTATTCATGCTATGCTGTCCATATATTGCCGTTGTCCTATGGCTGATATGCTTGGCAAACTGCTTTAGATCACTATCTATCTGCACAGCAAGTTCCCTTGTCGGTGTAAGGATCAAGCCCTGTGGCCCCGGTACTCCTGGATCGATCAGCTGGAGCATGGAAACACCAAAAACAGCGGTTTTCCCACTGCCCGTCTTTGACATGACAATTAGATCTTCCTTGTTTAAAATGTGAGGTATAGCTCTTGCCTGTACTTCTGTGGGTGTTTCAAACCCAATTTCCTCAATGGCCTTTAAAATGGGAGGCGCAATACCCAAATCCGCAAAACTACTAATCATATTCCACTTCTTTCTTATAAGATGTATCAGTATTATAACACGAAAAAAAAATTTAATCTCCCTTGTACGTTTTACATCTGCCGATATTTTCATAACCGCCGGCTAATTTCTCATTATAAATAAGCAAAGACATTTCTGCCTCGTTACATCATACAACATCAATACTCAAGAGGCCTGTTTTCATAACACATTTCCTAATAAACGGGTTATACATGGCAGGTGACTTTAGATTCTTTAACACAATATTTTTCAGTAGCGGATGTATATACTCAATATAACGATTTTCATAGCCATCTATGCCGTCTTCCAGCGCGCTTGCAAGTGCAAGCGCACTTCTAAAAGCATAGCTTATTCCTTCTGCGGAGCTTGGGCTTATAAAGCCTGCTGCTTCACCTGCAAGTGCAACCCTCTGCTTGCCTGTGCAAACCTGCTTTATATTCGTAGGTCTATATAAATATGCTCCGTTTCTTTTAATGCTTTTACTGAAATCATAGCCATAGCTGCAAAGCCTTTCCTTGAGCATCTTGAATTTCTTGTGGGCTTCCTCTCCGGGCTTCAGAGCTGTTCCCAAGATCAGCTCGTTCTCTTTAGGTATTGTCCATGAGTAGAAATCAGTTATATCATTGTCAAATATCGCCCCATAATAATTTTGATTTTCCTGAGCTTCAAACCATTCCTGTATTGTCAGATAAAGCTCAGGCGCACACCTGTCTCCCATGCCCTGCCTTCTGACAGCTGAAAATGCTCCGTCGGCACCTATTATTATCTTGGCTTTGGCTTCGCAGTTATGACCACCGTAATTATACTTAACAGATACATAATCCTCATTTTCTATGAGTTTCATAAAAAGGCTGCCATAAGCCCTGTCAACCTCAAGGGGCACAATCGACAATAACCATTTATCAAATTCATTTCTGTCAATATTTATATAGTGCCTCTGATAATAACGTTCAATGTGATTTGTTATATCAATGGTGCGGACAGCGAACATTTGAGGACTAAGAAGAACTGACTTAGGAATGCCAAGTCCGAATCTGGCCATCATCTTCTGTGCATCAGGATCCAGAAGGCCTCCGCAGGACTTTTGAAGAGGAAATGGCATACCCTCTGCAAATGTACGTTTTTCCAGAAGCAGTATCTTATACTTTTTGCCCAAAAATCTCGCCAGAGTGGACCCTGCCGGTCCTCCACCAACAATTATTATGTCATACATAATATACCTCAATTTATGTTACAACAACCTATTTTAAAATAATTAGCCTGTCTTTACAGTAACAATAAAACAAACACATTACTCTATATTATACTTTATTCCCACGCCATATAACAACCATACTTTTTGACAGTAACGGTTCTCATATGTAGGATTGCAATACATGTGTTACAAAGGAAAAAAAGCGGGGTAGGTTCTTAACTTT
Organism: Bacillota bacterium; assembly: GCA_023409735.1. Classification (GTDB taxonomy): domain Bacteria; phylum Bacillota; class Clostridia; order Acetivibrionales; family DTU013; genus JAEYRB01. The sequence goes on from JAEYRB010000020.1 coordinate 21,560, forward strand.
TTGCTGTAGACCGGAGGTACTACGCCATTAACAGAACAGGCAATACAGCTGCCTTGTACGCCGCATTGCCTATTCTATCGAATCATCAACAATTACTAAATGCAAAGAGATAATGCCGCTTCATCAGCAACAAGCGTAACATCAGGATGAAGCTGAAGAATAGATGCCTGCACTTCAGGAGTAATAGGACCAAAGAATGCCTTTCTCAGGATTTCTGCCTTATCTGCGCCATAGGCAACCATAACTATCTTCTTCGCAGACATAACAGTTCCGATTCCCATGGTATATGCAGCCGTTGGTACTTCATCCAGTGATGAGAAGAACCTCGCATTTGCCTCTCTGGTCATCTCAGTAAGCTGTACCTCATGGGTAGGTACAACAAACTCAGAGGATGGTTCATTAAATCCAATATGTCCATCATGTCCTATACCAAGAAGCTGAATGTCTATGCCACCCAAGCTCTCAATCATTTGATCATATTCAGTACACATCTTTTCAGGCTCCTTAGCAAGACCATCGGGTACGATCGTATTTTCTAGTTTAATGGAGATATGGTTAAACAGGTTAGTGTTCATAAAATATCTATAGCTTTGTTCGTGATCAGGTGCCAGGCCCTTGTATTCATCAAGGTTAGCAGATCGCACATTAGAAAAACTTATCCTGCCCTCCTTTTCACGTTTGATCAATTCCTTATAAAGTGGAAGCGGCGTAGATCCGGTGGCAAGACCAAGTACACAGTCAGGCTTTTTCTGAATTACTGCTTCAAAAACATCAGCGGCCAGCTTACCCACTTCTTCAGGATTTTTTGCTTTAATTATTTTTACATTCATCATAATACGATCCTTTCGTTCTTTTTCAAATGTCCATATAACATTATAACATATCATCATAGAAAATTTTCCTATTATATTAAAGATTTTCAGTATGTTGCAAATGAAATCAAAAAGCATGTTGAGTGCGATAGCACGAATCTCCTTTACAACATATAAAAAGTATTTTATGATTAACTGTAAATTCTTAACAGTATAACAACTAACAGGAGATGAATGTATGATGGATACTTTTTTTACAAATTGGTTTTGCGCCTTTAATGAAGGTTTAAACAATATGAGCGAAGAAGAGTGCTCTTGACTTTTCTCAGCTTGTGCGTCCCAATGCGCAAAAGATGCTCTAAAATATCTTTATCGAGAATTATTCGATGATTGTGAAGGCAATCTTGATATGTTTTTCAGTCGCTTAAATGAAATAAAGGATGTAGATGGTAGTGTTATCGAAGCTGGGAAAGTCTTCGATATTATTTTCAAGAATTGTTCCTGTGATTTACATACTAAGGCCAAAATGAATTCTTGTAGGCTATGCGAATGCTCAAGACAGAGTATCATCTGCGAAATGAAAGAACTTGTACCTACGAAAGATTTTGAAGTTCAAAAAATGGAATCCGTATTAGATGGAAACCAAAGATGCCGATTTAGAATCAGCGAAAAAACCACATGATGATGGTATTCCAGTTCACATTGTTATTGTGTGAACTGGTGTAGCGAAAGTCATAGATGAAGAGAAGAAGAGCCTCCGAGAGAAGTAAGAAGAGCCCTTGCCAAGATAGTTTTATGTTGGTCATTCAGCTTTTTATGAGAAATTGGGTTTTGAAATATATGCGGAAACACCCAATAAAAAATCGTTAGGAAAAAACTCCCCATTTTCCAGGCCCAGCAGCACGATATATTGCAACTGGTAGCGAGCCTCCATATATCGTACTGCTAAACTATTCTAGGTTACATCGCTTAGATAACATTACCGGCTAAGTAAACCTTTTTTAAGTTCCATTGAGCATCACATAAGACTAGGTCTGCAATCTTTCCTTCTGATATGGTACTGACCTTGTTCTCCAAGCCTATTGCACAGGCAGGGTTATACGTTACTGCTCGCACGACATCTTCCTCCTGTATACCGAAGGAAATAGCCTTTCTCATACATTCAAAAAGGTTAGTTGCAGAACCGGCGATAGAACCGCTTGCCAGTCTTGCAAGGTTGTCCTTCATAATTACCCTCTGTCCGCCAAGCTCATACTCACCTTCAGGCATTCCACAGGCAGAAAGTGCATCGCTAATGAGGCAGATCCTTGCAGCTCCAAATAGCTTAAACGCCAGACGAACCATGCCGGGATGCACATGATACCCGTCGCTTACGAGCTCTGCGCGAACATTTTCAGCTTCAGAAGCAGCTGCAATCGGTCCTGGTGCCCTATGATGCAAGGGCTCCATACCATTAAATAAATGTGTGATATGAGTTGCGCCTGCTTTAATTGCTGCTTTAGTTTCCTCATAGCCTGCTTCGGTATGTCCTATCGAAACCGTTTTATGTCTACTTATTTTTCCAATAAAATCAAGTGCCCCATCCAGCTCAGGTGCAACATCAACAATCTTAATCAAGCCTTCTGCCGCCTCATCTAATCTCTTGAACATTTCTATATCAGGCATCCTCAAAAAGTCGGGATTCTGAGCTCCCCTCTTTCCGTAGCTGAAAAATGGCCCTTCCATGTTTATTCCACGCAAGCACGCGGCACCCGAAGGCTGCTCCCTGTGAAGCTTTGCGGCTGTTCTGTATGCCTTATCCAGGACAGCTTCTGAAACGGTCAGTGAAGCCGGTGCAAAGGACGTTATACCGTTTCTCGCCAAAAACTCCGCTATTGTTACAAGCCCTTCATAATCACCATCACAGAAATCGGCACCTGAGTTCCCATGATTATGTATATCAATAAGCCCGGGTATCAGAATATCACAGTTCTGGGGAGCAGGCTCGCTAAGCTCTTCAATTTCTGTAATTCTTCCATTCTCTGTATGAACATTTCCATAATGAAACTTAAAATCATCTCCGTAATATCTAACATTTTGCATGTTCAACGCACCTCCGGTAAGCTGGCAGCAGCCACTCACTACCCTACAATTTGTTATATTTATTGATCTACTATCCTCACATTTATACTATAATCAATACAATTCTGTTGCAAGCTTTTTACAGCTTTAAGTGTATAAATATTTAGATTTTAAGCATTAATAAGCAACCAAAACTTTATAGCTTAAATGCTAATACTCTTTACATTAATTAAGCCTACTATATAATACATGGATATACTTACAGGAGGGATGTGATTTTCCCTCCTGTATCGATAAAAATGCAGTCTTCAGTTAACATAAAGACTGCATTAGTAAATAAATTATAAAGTATGGTATAGTTTTTTATCTGTATAAAGTATATCTATCCGCTTTTTTATAAAGCTATTCAAGCTCATACGCACCAGTATAGAGCTTGTAATACGTACCTTTTTCTGCAATTAGCTTATCGTGGCTCCCGCGTTCAATGATACGCCCATTCTCCAGCACCATGATCACATCGGAATTCATTATGGTAGACAGACGGTGCGCAATAACAAATACTGTGCGGCCTTCCATCAGTTTATCCATACCCTTCTGTACTATAGCTTCCGTATGCGTATCAATACTCGAGGTAGCCTCATCGAGGATTAGAACCGGGGGATCAGCAACCGCCGCACGGGCAATGGCAATCAACTGTCTCTGCCCCTGACTCAAGTTAGCTCCGTTGCTATACAGGATCGTGTTATAGCCCTCAGGAAGCCTTGTAATAAAATCATCTGCTCCTGCTATCCTGGCGGCAGCCTTACACTCCTCATCAGTAGCATCAAGCTTACCATAGCGGATATTATCCATAACGGAGCCTGTAAATAAATTTGTTTCCTGAAGGACTATTCCCAGAGACCTTCGAAGATCTGCCTTCTTGATCTTGTTTATGTTAATTCCATCATAGCGGATTTTCCCATCGGCAATATCATAAAAACGATTAATTAGATTTGTAATGGTGGTTTTTCCGGCGCCTGTTGCACCTACAAATGCCACCTTTTGTCCCGGCTCCGCATAAACCGTTACATCGCGAAGCACCTGTTTGCCTTCCTCGTATGCAAAATCCACATCAAACATTCTAACATCGCCTGCAAGCCTTGTGTAAGTTACGGTTCCCTCGTCCTTATGCGGATGCTTCCATGCCCATACACCGGTACGAACATCAGATTCAGTAATTGTACCATCCTCTGCGATATTAGCATTCACCAGCGTAACATAGCCGTTGTCTTCCTCCGGCTTCTCATCCATCAGCGAGAATATTCTATCTGCGCCTGCCATACCCATTACCACTGCATTGATCTGATGGGTAACCTGGTTAATATTACCTGTGAATTGCTTAGTCATATTCAGAAAAGGCACTACTATGCTTATCCCTATTGGTAAACCAGACAGGCTGAGGTTGGGTACCTTCGTAAGCAGAAGAAGGCCGCCCGCCATTGCCACCAGCACATATAACAGGTTACCGATATTCATTATGATCGGGCCAAGCATATTTGAATAGGCATTAGCCTTATAGCTGTCATCGTACAGTGCATCATTTATGCGGTCGAATTCTTCTTCGCTCTCTTTCTCATGGCAGAATACTTTGATTACTCTCTGTCCGTTCATCATCTCCTGCACATATCCTTCTGCGCGTCCCAGCGATTTCTGCTGTCGAATAAAATACTTCGCAGAACCGCCTCCTACCTTCTTTGTTACCAAGTACATAATTGCAACACCTGCAAGCACAAGCAGAGTAAGCCAGCCGCAGAAATATATCATAATAAAGAAAATAGTGATAACGACAACACCCGACTGCAGCATCTGTGGTATTGACTGAGAAACAAGCTGTCTGAGAGTGTCTATATCATTTGTATAATGACTCATAATATCGCCATGCTTATGTGTATCAAAATATTTGATAGGGAGGTTTTGCATTCCCTCGAACATTGAGCGACGCAGCTTACACAGGAAACCCTGCGTGATATAGGCATTAAGCTGCGTATATAGCACAGCTGAAATGATGGATAAAAGGTAGAACGTTGCCAGAAGCATTACCTTCGGCACTATCTCAACTTTTGCAGCCTGCCAGTCGCCTGTCTCATACCATTTCTGAATAACCTCAATAACCTTCTGCATAAAAATTGCCGGGATAGAGCTTACACCAGCTGAAAACACAACGCAGGCAGCAGTCAGCGGCACCAAAACAGGGAAGTATCCCAGAAGAGTCTTAATGATTCTCTTGAAGGTACCCTTTTTTGTATATATATTTTTCTTATCTTTCATTATCATTGCCTCCCCTTGTCTGCTGGACGAAAATCTCCCGGTATATTTCACATGTTTCGAGCAGCTCCTCATGGGTCCCAACAGCAGATATTCTGCCGCCATCCATGACTACTATCTTATCCGCATCCTGTACAGAAGCTACTCGCTGAGCAATAATAATCTTCGTTGTATCGGGAATAAACTCACGAAACCCTTTACGAATAAGCATGTCGGTATGGGTGTCGACTGCGCTGGTGGAATCATCCAGAATCAATACCCTAGGACTTTTGAGAAGTGCGCGGGCTATACATAGGCGCTGCTTCTGCCCACCTGATACATTGGTACCTCCCTGCTCTATCATAGTATCGTATCCATTGGGAAAGGAACGAATAAATTCATCAGCCTGGGCAAGCCGGCAGGCTTCCTCAAGCTCTGCATCTGTTGCATCCTTATTACCCCAGCGCAGATTATCTTTAATAGTACCGGAAAAAAGCAGGTTTTTCTGCAAAACTACAGCTACCTTGTCACGCAGGACCTGCATGTCGTAATTTCGCACATCTACGCCGCCAACCCTGACGCTACCCTCTGTTACATCATAAAGGCGGGGAATCAACTGGACAAGCGTTGACTTGCTTGAGCCTGTGCCTCCAAGGATGCCAACGGTCTCACCCGAACGTATATGCAAATTAATATCGGACAGTGCATAACGCTCTGCATGAGCAGAATATTTAAAGCTTACGCCGTCAAAGTCAACAGCACCGTCACGGACTTCATGAACAGGGCTTTCCGGATTCTTCAACACCGGTTCTTCACTAAGTACCTCAACAATTCTATGCATAGACTCTGATGATATAGTTATTATTACATATACCATCGAAAGCATATTAAGCGAGTTTAATATCTGAAAACCATAGGTCAGCATGGCTGAAAGCTGTCCAACATCCAGCTTAAGTCCCATACTCGTAATAGCTATCTGAGAGCCGAAAAGCAGAACAACTACCATATTAAAATACAAGCAGAACTGCATAAGCGGCGCATTTATTGCGACTATACGTTCAGCTCGTGTGAAATCACCACGAATATCCTCAGCGGCAATACCAAATTTCTTTTTTTCATGTTCCTCACGTGCAAAGCCTTTGACAGCACGCATTGCCATAACATTCTCCTCTATGGACTCATTGAGCTTATCATATTTTCGGAAAACGCGCCTGAAAGCAGGCATAGCCTTGCGTGCTACGAAAAATAGGCCAAAGCCGAGTATAGGAACCACAACAACAAACATCGTTGCTAATGAGCCGCCCATAACATATGCCATAATGATGGAAAATATAAACAGCAGCGGACAACGGACAGCTATTCTGATAACCATCATGAAGGCCATCTGCACATTGCTGACATCAGTAGTCATGCGTGTTACAAGAGATGACGACGAAAACTTATCTATATTCTCGAAAGAATATTTCTGTACCTGATAATACATATCATGACGAAGATTCCGGGCAAACCCACTTGAAGCCTTTGCAGAAGTAAAGCCGGCAACAGCGCCGAAGCACAGCGATATACATGCCATCGCAAAAAGAATACCGCCATACTTAACAATAACATTGAATTCACAACCGGCCTTGATCTCATTTACCAAAATTGCAATAACAAATGGAATAATACTTTCTATAATTGCCTCACCGGTAATAAATACCGGCGTCAATAGCGTCATTTTCTTATATTCTCTTATACTTTTTATAAGACGCTTATACATTTGCTGCACTTACCCCCCTCAAAATTTCCTGCTAACATTTCAAGTATTTTCGACGGACTATTCACCTTGTACTTTATGGGCACCCGCAGTATATTAATCCTGCACTTTTTGGACATCTGCACTATCTTTTCCCTGCGCTTTTTGGACGTCTGCACTATCTTTGCCCCTGCTCTTCATGGACGTCTGCACTATCTTTGCACCGCGCTTTTTGGACGCCGTAAATAACATTGTCCACCCCAAGAAGATAGCTTTCATCCACATTTATAGCTGAATGCCTGAAATAGCCTGCTTCCTCCTGTGATACAAAGCCATGCATGACACTGCGCAAAATACGCTGCCAGTGTACTATTTGTTCCTCGGTAAGCCTATACACGGAAAGAGCCTGCATAATTGGCCGAATTATCTCAGGTGTTGCTTCGGAAAGGACTTTATCCTTTGTCATCGGAAGTGCCATAATTACCTTATACAGCCCCGGATTATTATGAGCATAGGTACGATAAGAGAGAGCAAGAGCCTTAATCGCATCATCCTGCTTTTTACCAACCATTGCGTTATTCATCGCAGTACTCATACCATTGATTGCTCGCAATCCCACTTCTGTATATATTTCTTCTGCGCTTTTAACGTGATTATAGAGAGATGCAGGTTTCACACCTAAATATCTTGCCAGCTCATTAAGGGAGAAGCTTTCATAACCATATTTCCTTATCAGTTCCTCGGCTGCTTCTACTAATACTTCCCGCGTCAATCCCTTCCTTGCCATATGTCCTCCCAAATGCTTACAAGTGTAGTGACTACGCCATCTGCTCACTGCGTATAGTAGAACAGTATAAACTAATAGTATTAGTTTGTCAATCTTACATATTTAGATAATTCATTAAGAATGGCTCGCTCCGTTGATATTGCGAATGCAACTATATATACTTACAACCATATAATGTATAATTTAATAAGGGGACACTTGCAATCTATAGTGAATTAAGGGGAAAGCATGAAAAATAAGAGAGATAAGACAAGAATAGTATTAATATCAGCGATCGCAATAATTATGTTCACTTTATGGTTCACAGGAGTTATTGGACTATGGTTGAATGGAATTGCTTATATTGCTAACAACACAAAAGATTTTAATGATAAAGGAGGTCATCCAATACCAGATGAATATTCAATTTCTATTAATCTTGACGATTTAGAAAGTAATATTGGAAAAGAATTATATAATGATGGCAAGAATAAAATTTATGTAAGTTGGATTGATAATACTGGAAGTACAAATACTGGTGGTTATAGGATTGGCTTTAAGTCTTGTGGACAATATTCACTAAATGGTGCAACATTAATTTCAGGTGTACACCATGAGACCGTTAACGATAATTCATTTAGAGCCTACATGACTGCAGAAATGATTGTAAAATACAAAGAAAAAACTATAAGAGTAATGTGTTAAGTACAAGTGGATTAAATTATAAAGATGGAGACGATTTTGGATTTTATGTATTCCCGTCTAAAGCATATGATAATAGGGAAGTATCACTAAACGAGAAAGGTATTGCAGAATTATCTATAAAAAATCTTTATAAGAATATATGGACAAAAAAATAATGAAAAATATTTATGCCCCAAAATACATATAAGAATTGTTTTGTTAAAGCTCATCATGGCAGGACTATAGATGTACCTCAACGTGATCCGCGGCTGTTATACTATTTTCACCTACTATGCAATCCAAAGCAATGACCTTTACACCTTGTTTTACAGCTTCACGAAGGGCATAACCGAATTCCGGATGAGTTGCCCAGTTAGGCTCTAGGTATTTTACGTCCTTCATTTGTATTACAAAGGCGATGTAAGCATCAAAGCCTAGTCTCAAACTTTCAGTAAGCTCATGTAGATGCTTGACGCCCCTCTGTGTCGGTGCATCAGGAAACCTTACAACACCGTCCTCCTCAAGTGTAACACCCTTTACCTCAACAAATATCTTGCGCCCATCAGCCTCTATGAAGAAATCAAAACGCGACGAGCCAAAGCTGTGTTCAGGCTTCAGCTGCGTTATATCATTAAATAAACTACTGCTCTTCACCCATTCTGCAAATACCTTGTTGGGCACCTGCGAATCCATGTTTATAAGCCGGCTGCTCTTATAAACAGATATTATGTCAAATTTCGTTTTACGCAACGGTGAGCAGTTTTCCTGAACTATAAGCTCGGCTCTGTTTGTCAGCAGTTCAAGGCAGCGGCCTGTATTTTTAACATGACAAGGCTCTACTCTGCCATCAATTTCAATATTGGCTATAAAGCGGTTTGGGCGGTTAAGAAAAACTGCATGCCGTATATTTTCATATATCATTGCTTTCCTCTCCTGATTCAAATTTACTTGAAGTTCAGTAATAGTCTCGGGGGCACCGAGCCCCTCTCGTCTTTTTACTGTAGGTGTTGTGGCAACGCACTTAAATAAAGGAGTAGCTCTGTTCAGCTACTCCTTGTCATCTGTGTCGTGGAGACGGGGGTTTGACATCCCGTGGGGTTTTCGTATCAAGGGGACGTCGTGTCAAGGGGACGGGGGTTTGACAACCTGCAACTCCGTTATTCCTTGTAAAGACTCCTGAGCAGCTTGATTTCAGCGGCATAGCCGTCAAGCTCATTTGGTGTTTCAAGTAAAAAGATGAGGTCACGAAGCCTTGGATGATTAATGACCTTCTCTAAAGCATTGACACCTATATTTCCCTCACCTATCTTCTCATGCCTGTCCTTATGGCTTTCAAACGGGTTTTTGCTGTCATTCATATGGATCGAATGAAGCCGCTCAAGCCCAATGATCCTATCAAACTCAGCCAGCACAAAATCCAGGTCGTTTATAATATCATAGCCTGCATCATGTACATGGCATGTATCAAGACAAACCCCAAGCTTATCGTTTAGCTCTACCTTGTCAATTATATTTCTTATTTCTTCAAATCTGCTGCCAACCTCACTGCCCTTTCCTGCCATTGTCTCAAGCAGGACTATTGTTGTCTGCTCCGGTTTAAGGATCTTGTTGAGAATATCAGCAATATTATCTATTCCATTCTCGATCCCTTGCCCCACATGGCTTCCCGGGTGAAAGTTATAATAATTTCCCGGGGTATATTCCATACGCATAAGGTCATCTGCCATCGTCTCCAGTGTAAATGTCCTGATCCTTTCATCAATAGAACAGGGATTTAACGTATACGGAGCATGAGCAACAATAGGAGCAAACTTGTTTTCCTTTGCCAACTCCAGGAACGCTGCAATATCCTTTTCATCTATATCCTTAGACTTTCCGCCCCTGGGATTTCGTGTGAAGAACTGGAACGTATCAGCTCCTATACTGAGAGCCTCCTTGATCATATGCGTGTAACCCTTTGATGCTGATAAATGGCAACCTATATGTAACATAATACTTATCCTCCTATAAAATAACGAAATATTTTCACAGTGTTATATAATCCTCATACTTTGCTATACCCCAAGTATTGAAACAGCTTCCATTACTATGGAACCTTCCACTAACTCCAAGAGTGCCTATGAGTTCAGTAATGCCAATACATGCTACAGACTATTAAACCTTTTTATTTTATTATATCTCAAGAATTTTACAGCAGCCTTCATTTAAAATTACATACCTAGTTACTTTGATATATCTATGTTTCATTAGCCTAAAATACTGTTACTGCGTTTACTCATTTACTATCTGCTCAAATACTACATAATGAACTGTTATAGAATATACCTCTAGTAAACAGTTTCTTTCATCAACCACAGCTATATTATACCACCGGCACAGCACGGGTAAACAAGCCCCTCATATTCTGCAAGGCAATTTACATGCCGCTTCCCGGTTTTCTGCAATAGCCCTCAATGTCCAGCAGCTTCTGTTTTACTCCGATTCCACCACCAAAACCAACAAGCTTCCCATCCGCTCCAATAACCCTGTGGCAAGGTATTAATATGGCAATTTTATTTCTATTGCAAGCCATACCCACAGCTCTGGAGGCTTTTGGTTTTCCGACTGCCATTGCTATATTCCCATAGCTCCGTGTCTCACCATAGGGAATTTCCAGGAGAGCATTCCAAACTGCCATCTGGAAGCTTGTGCCTGCTGGTGACAATGGAAGCTTAAAGCTTTTTCGCACGCCATTGAAATACTCATTAAGCTGTGCCGCAGCTTCCTTTAGCAAATCTGTCTCCTTTATAACAATGCTTTTTTCTGACGCTTTACCTACAATTTGCCAATACTCCCCTGGGAGAAAATCATACTCTCTGCTTTCTTTCATAACCATGGAGGCGGACATTTTTCCTATGGATGACTTCGGCTCACGTAGCAGCAGAGCCTCTTTATCTAATTCAGTTTCACCATATTCATTGCAATCATTTCTACAGAAAAACAAATCGGTAATTGCTTCACCGTTATCAACAATACCAACCATGCCAATGACAGTAGAATAAAAAAATAAATTTACCGGTCTCATCATATTATTACCTTCTTACAAATACATCTTATTTTCTATAGTCAGTTTTCTGGGTGTTTCATTAATTACCTTACGTTTACGTGTCAAGCAGGTCTTATAATTATCTTACTTATGATAAATATTATATCAAATCATCATTCAACACAAAGGATTATTTTAACTTAGAGATTCATCATAGCTTTTTTATCTTCATACATCATTAACAATACAATTCAAGTCAGGCAATATTTTGAATTGATGCTAAAAGACAGAGACATCATACCTAGATGGCTAAAATTTTGGCTTAGATAGAAACTAAAACACATCATCCCTTAAGTGACTATGTAGGTCTAGGTAGAACCAAGGTGCAAGTCTTATGTAGGCGCTGTAACTAGTTCTGTTTAGATGGTAAAATCCTTGTTTCCTTAACACTAAGATATTAGGTTTCCTTTAATACAAAATATTAGCTTAATGTTGTATACTTAGTGTTAATCAATTATACTATTAAGAGCATTTGCGTTGTACCATTTTCAAGCCTCTTAGGCACGATATATTGCGGATGTAGCTTGTAGTAAGCCATCATATATCATGCTTTTAAATTACTTTAAGGTTACATGGCAAATGTCTTTATTAGAAAATATCTGATTACAATCCACGGCCGACCATGTTTCGTCTGTGGCATTTATACAAGTAAAGGAGTGTTTCCTATGAAAGCCTGGAATATTGAGACAAAGTGTCTGCAAGAGGGTTATCAGCCTAAGAATGGCGATCCGCGCATACTTCCGGTAATACAGAGTACCACATATAAATATGACTCTACTGAGCATGTCGCCGCATTGTTCGATCAGACCGCTGAAGGTCATATGTATACGAGAATAAGCAATCCAACAGTACAGTGCGTAGAAAACAAGATAGCAGCGCTAGAGGGCGGAGTCGGAGCACTCTGCACAGCTTCCGGTCAGGCAGCCAGCATGATTGCCATCATGAATATTTGCCAGTGCGGCGACCATATAGTTGCATCAAGCACAATATATGGAGGTACCTTTAACTTATTGAATGTAACACTTCGTAAAATGGGGCTTGAAGTTACCTTCATTGATCAGGACAGCTCTGACGATGAAATACAGAAAGCTTTCAGGCCTAACACCAAGGTACTCTTCGGTGAGACAATAGCTAATCCTAAGATAAGCGTGCTTGATGTTGAAAAATTTGCTCGTATTGCGCATAAAAACAATGTACCGTTAATCGTAGACAATACCTTTGCAACACCGATCCTGCTGAGGCCTATAGAATATGGTGCAGATATAATTACCCATTCCACCACTAAGTACATGGACGGCCATGCCACCAGCGTGGGCGGTGCTATAGTTGATTCGGGCAATTTTGACTGGGCAAATGGCAAATTTCCCTTTATGACCGAGCCGGATGAGTCATACCACGGTATAATATACACAGAAGCATTTGGCAAAGCAGCCTATCTAGCAAAAGCCAGACTTCAATATATGCGTGATCTTGGTAGCTGTATGAGCCCAATGAATGCATTCCTCACTAACCTGGGGCTTGAAACTCTTCACCTGAGAATGGAAAGACATTCCTCCAATGCCGCTAAGGTAGCAGAGTTTCTGTCACACAGCAGCAGGGTTTTGTCTGTGAGCTATCCTACCTTATCGGGTGATAAATACCATACACTCGCGAACAAGTACCTGCCAAATGGCTGCTCAGGCGTTATTTCCTTCAGAATAAAAGGTGGCCGCGAAGCCGCAGTTAAATTTATGGATAGTCTGAAGCTTGCTGCAATCGTGGTTCACGTAGCTGACGCAAGAACAGCGGTGCTTCATCCGGCCAGTTCAACTCATAGGCAATTGACCGATGAGCAGCTTGCTGCTGCTGGTATTGAGCCTGATATGATAAGGCTTTCTGTAGGCATCGAGAATGTAGATGACATAATTGATGATATTAAGCAGGCGCTTGGTGATTAGGGCTTAAGTCTGACTAAATATAACATGCAGAATCACGTGAGGACTTCTATCCACTACTCGTATGGCTATAGCTTGGTCGGAATGAATACTACATGGTGAATTACCGCGTGCTCAGCAAAAAGCCGGCATTTTACGCCACAGTTGCATTTACAATGTCAACTGAGGGCATTATACAAGCATTATACGGGGGAGTCTCTCCCCCTTTATTTCTCATTGACAAGGTACTTTTTATATTGTAAAATGGTTAAGCAGCGCAGATAGTGCTGCTATTTAATTGACCGGAACAAGGAGAGTTCGCCTAGCTGGTCGAGGGCGCATGACTGGAAATCATGTATACCGCAAGGTATCCAGGGTTCGAATCCCTGACTCTCCGCCAAACCTGCATAAATTAAGCATTTGTGCAGGTTTTTTGATTTTCATTTTCAGCTTTTTGATAGTATTTTATAATGTTCCCTATAGACCGAACACTTTGATTTTTATAGCCCTATATGTCAGACATTTAGATTTTTCCACTTGCTCATTACTTCGGACAGCATACTTATTTTTTGTGAAAAAGTAAAAAAAGGCAATCATTGTGCCATAAGGGTTTCGGCAAGGCGCATCAAGATTGAGCACTCACTTATTTTCGAAGTTTTTAAGTATATCTTCCATATCCTTAGCAGAATAGGATGCTGTTATTCTTTGAGGTTTACTAACGTAACTTTCTTCTTCGGTTATTACAGTTGTATAATAAGTATTGCAACGATGGTAATAATCATCTTCCACAGTGAATTTGCCCATAAATAAGCCAAGAGGAACATATGCACCTTCAGGATAATTAAGTTTACCATCAAAGAGCTTTACTTTTTTATCCTTATATGTATCATCTGAACTATCCGTCAAGAATAGCAAAAGATTATCATCTATCCTGCTATCTACTTTATTAGTATATTTATATTTGACCAGCATATCGTTATTTATATCACTTATATCAGACATATGAGCTGCACTGAGACAAAACTCTTCTTCCTTTTCTTTATCCCCATTTTCTCTTCATAATTCTTTTTAGCTTCTTCATACATTGATTTTAATCGAGCATAGCCATCCTTCTCCAGGACTGAAATAAGGGTATTTTTACTGATACTGCCCTTATAACTCTTATCTACAAGAACATCAATCTTTCTTAACAAAATACAGTTATCCTCAAAATAACTGATACTTTTTACTGTACCGGAAACAATGTAATCAGAATCACTATACATATCACTGATCTCACTATAGATATCTGTAAGCTGCGTATTTTTATCAATAACTTTGTCTTTAATTTTTTCTTCTGAAACTGTGAAAGGTTCTACTTTAAGAGTATTATCCAGAGATTGACTACTGCAGCCTGTCATAAGAATAACTGTACAAAATAGAAGAATCATTTTTCTGATCTTAGTTTTCAATGTTATCACTCCCTGAAAATAAGCATAATTCATGGTTCGGCTTCACTAATTTAATATATTTGTGTGTGCTTGATAATTAATATTATACAAAGTATATTATGAATAATTTGTCATATACAGTCTTAATTTATTTTATACTTTACTTATTCAGCCTTAGAGTAGTTGTGTAAAAATGTTGATACCCCAATAGAACTATAAGTTCGAGTGCATCGAGGAAAACAATATGAAATTATTATCAGCATACCACTTTATATACTTTACATTGCTGTAGTTAATTTTAATAATTACTACAAATATTTATATCAACCACATATAAAAATCAGAGAGAAGCTAAAAACGCTTCTCTCCGCTTATGAGGCATCCAAAGGATGCTCAGCTGCACATGAAATGTGCATTCCATGGAATCGGGCATTTCTCCAGCAAATGAAAAGATGGGCACTAAGTACCTCTGTGGCTTGCTTTGTTTTACTTTTTTTGTAAACAAACTGCAGCCCAAGAATGCACCTAATTCACCGTTGGATTTATAAGCTCATCAATACCTTTTTCATGGAAGTACTTCGTCACAGCTGCCGGGTCCGCCTTGGATTCATCCATGGGCAGGGTAAACAGCGCATGAGGTCCCTTATAGGAATCAGTAAACGAAATTGTTCCATCCGCGGACATGGTGAAGCTCTCATTCGAAGGTACAGATCCCTGATAGACTGCGAGATAAACTGTATGATCTGCAAACATTTCTAGGCTCTGATAGTCAAACAGGAAGTAGGCAACACCGTCTTTGACAAAGGATGAATAACCTCCACCGAGAGTCCATGCGTTGACGGCACGGGGAGCGTAGCCAGAAACTAATGGCGTAGCAACAGTTGACGTAGGGGTTTCCTCATAAGGTGTCCCGTCGCTCTGTCTCAGTGAAACCACCGCGTAGGTACGGCTTACATCAACATCCTGAGAGAAATCCGACAGACCGGAGCCACTGACAATACCAGCCAGTGTAATGACACAGTTATCCGACTCCACGCTTTTATTGATGAGAACCGCGTTTTCTCCCTCAAATGCTTGGGAAAGTGTTGCATCATCAAGTTCGGATGCAACATCACTTGGACGCAGCAGATATACAGCTGCAAATGCAGTAATTGAAAGAACAATAACCAAAACGGCTACAATGGGAATAGTTCGAGTCATTCGTTTTAAATTCATTTTATTTGATTCCTTTCGTATCTCCTGTGCTGCAGCAGTGAGTTTGTTAATTGTTTTCTGCTGGAAGTCCGCATGAAATGGAATAACATCCATGGCAGCACGATAATCGTCACGATTCATAAATCTTCCTCCTTCAGCAGCTGTTTTAGTTTTTCCCGGCCACGGGCAAGTCTGGTTCCGACCGTCGGCACAGGAAGGCGTAAAAACCTGGAAATTTCTTTAATGGAATATCCCTCGTAATAATACAGATGAATCACAGCGCAGTATTTGTCCGGCAGTAATCTGACTGCATCAAGAAGTGTAGACGGCTCCGGTATAATACAGGCAGCCTGCTCTTCCAACAATGGCTCGGCTGATCGGACCGAGGCCCTTCGGCGATAGTCACAGGCTGCATTAAGTGTCGTTCGAATTAGCCAGCCCTTTTCGTGCTCTGCATCATGAAACTTCGGTGCCGCTGTCAGCAGCTTCATAAAAACCTCCTGCACAACATCTTCCGCATAAGAGGGAGAAGTCAGGCGTGATGCCACCAGGTGCAAAAGCATGGAACTATACTGTCTGACAGCATGTTCAATGAATTCTTTGGTACCATCAGAATTCAAGTCGCTCAACTCCTTTCACTTATAACACGCATAGCACGCTCGTTATTTTTCATTATTGTACCATTTTTATTATCAAAAATAATGTGAGTCATTTTGGTGAGATATTGGGGGGCGGTTCTTTTTTGACTCAAATAAGACCTAGATAACTTAAGTCGAACCGCTATCCAACTCATCTTATTCTTTGAACTGTTTTCAACTGCTTCGCTTCGGTATCTATCCTGAAACACATGCGCTACACTAAACATACTTTTTATTGTAATAGGCTTAGCTTGTGTTAATTCTTCTCATAGACATAGAAATACTGTCTTTTGCCTCTTTAATTACAAAGTGTACATATGTCAAAAATAAAAGTAAGAAACTAAAGGAGACCATTATAAAGGTCTGTATAATTCAGAACCATGATTCATGTCGAAAAAATCGTGCTTCATGCAGCGGACAATTTTTGCGGGAATTTTCTGATAGAATGAGAGCAAGGATGTCATTCTACAATCAGCAGTACTTAAGGAGGAATAATGCAATGAAAAAAAGACTTATAGGCTTTCTGCTCGTCCTGTGTATGATGCTGACCCAGCTGTCCGTAGTGGCGTCTGCAGCAACTGCCACACCAAGCAATACTAAATTCGTGATAAATGGCAAGCCCGTATCGGTCACGGCGGCGTACGCAATAGACAATACTAACTACTTGCAGCTTCGCGCAATCGCAGCAATGCTGAATGGTACCGCTGCGCAGTTTAATGTAAGCTGGGATGGCCAATATGCCGTGATTGAGCCAGGAAAGCTATACAACGGAACAATTACCCAAACAAGGCTTCAAAATACAACTGACGTTCGGAAGAGTGATACAAAGTTTAAGATGAACGGCAATGTTTTTACCTTTTCAGACGCCCGATTGATTGACGGCGGTACCAACTACATTCAATTGCGTGAATTCGCACAGAAGCTATCCGGAACTGCCTCACAGTTCAATGTATACTGGGACAGCACCAAAGGTCAGGCAGTCATCCAACCAGGCGTGGCTTACACCGGAAATGCGCCCCAAAGCGGTGGTACCACAACGAAGGGAAAAGGGGGAACCACAAGGACAATCAACATGGAGAATCTGCTTACCCTTGAAATCTCGAATACTTATGCCTATGCCCGCGTTCTTGGCTACGACCCGTCAGGTGCAACGACTGTTCACTTTGTAGTCGTTCCCGAGGGCGCAACGGTAAAATGCACGAGATATGTCCCTCCATTTGACACTCCCAATTGGCAGCAAGCAGAGTATACTATTGCACCTTATAGCGCCATATCTTTTGAGAGTGGGGCTCTGTGGCCGACAGTAACATATGCTGGCGAGTACGATGACCGCGAAACAGCTAAGCTTTCGAAGGGCGGCTCTGTCACATTAACAAACGGTAATGAGTATTATTTTAGTACAGAGACAAGTGACAAAGCGATTAAATCTAAATATGGCAATGTCGGTGCAGCTTTTTTCATCGTAAGAATATTTGTTGTCCCCGTTGAAATAGTGGCCAAGATCGGCGGTTCCGCCCCGAAAATCGCTGAATCAAAGACTACTCTCCAGCAGTTCTATGTTCCGTCCGGCGCCGGTTCAGCTCCGGTCACATACGTTCCAAACCCCAACGCTTTGCTGTTATCCCACGACGGTTGGTACGAGCTTATGTATGATCACGTAAATGATATTTTAAGGCTGGAAATTGATGCAAAAGGAAACGCTGAACTTCGGGGCGAAACGCCGTTTTATGTGGAAAGAATGAGGAACAATCAGGTTACCCTGCGAATGGCGGACGGAAGGTATTTGGGAATAGACGGCACCGCAGCTAACGGGGTAAGAGCAAAGGCGGTAAGCAGTCCATATCTTTGGAATATCTATTTTGAAAACAACGGCGGTTTTTTTGACAACAACAGGTACAGCCTGCGTCCGTCCACTAACACCGGTCTGGTACTCACTGCTTCCGGTACGATAAAGGAAGGTACACCCATAATCCTGTCAGCACAAAAAAACATGGACGCTCCCAAGAATGCAGAGTTCACATTTTTCCTGACAGATACGCCGAAATCGGTAGCCTTTGCATACACCAGTGACGAACTGGAAGACGACGGTGTTTACTACATTAAGGCTGCGAAAGACCCATGTTTTGTCATCGATGTTAATGGTAAAAGCAAAGCGGATGGTGGAAAACTTGTTCTTTATACAAACAACGGTGGCAATCATCAAAAATTCAGGATTACCAAAGTGAAAGACAATCAATACACCATTCAGTGTGTACATTCAGGCAAATGGTGGACAAGCAGCGGAAAAAAGGGAACGGTGCTTACACAATCCGGATCTGGAGCCGACAATAGTGCCATCACCTTCACAATAACAAAGCATGAAGATGGAACCTACCGAATCATGGACAACAAGGGGCTTTATGTAGGCATATCCGGCGGGAAAATTGAGAACTTCACCAATATCATCCTGTGGACAGAGGCATCAGACGCAAGTCAGACATATATGTTTGAAAAGGCCAATTAAAAAAGATAGAACAGCATTATTGGTTTATTGATTATTAAAGAGTTGGCTCAGAGTGTAGTGAGACAACTCTTTTTGAAAACTTACGGAGACATTGGGGGACGGTTCTTCTTTGACTCAAATAAGACCTAGGTAACTTAAGTCAAACTGCTATCCAATTCATCTCATTCTTTGAACTGTACTCCTGTTTACATTCAGCGCATTTGAGATACAACGAATTGATAAATCAGGTTTTTCTTTCAGGTAACGGATTAAAGATTCACATAAAGCTTTATTTTCCTTTAATCTAACTACTTGCTTGTCTATATGATGCGATTTCAAAAAATCTTTTTATGTATTCCTCACAGCTCCTTTCTTTCATCCCCCTGATCATGACATGATACGTTCCACTTTCGCTTAGATGATTTCGGCTTCTTCTTGGCATTTTTTTGCCTCCTATAAAATGGATGTAATCAACATATCATGTATAACTTCAAGAATCAATAAGGAACCGCCCCCTATTAACTCCAATTCTTACCGGTCAATGTTTTTTCTCACCTTGCCCATTGCAAGGCCCAAGAGAATAGCAAACAGTGAAAACAGTGCCGCAGCTATACCAAATTGCAGCCGATCAGAGGAGGCAATATCGCTGAATAAAGCTCCTGCTGCAAAGGCGAGTGCACCAAGGAAAAATATTATAAAAGATACGGATATGGCGGCAATAAAACGCTTGTTGCGTGCTTCACGGCTGGGCGCATCGCTGAATGACTCTGGGCGCTCGTCTGTATACTTCTTGCGCCACACATGTGCGCTTGCCATCTGCCCGATATACTCCCATCCAAATTCCTCATAGGTCTGCTTATAATCCTTCTTCGGTGCAGACTGCATATCGACTACATATCTGTATTTCCCCGGCTCCGATTTTTCAAACCGCATAGCGATGGAGCTCCATTGGCCGACCTTTACCGGATGCCAGCCTGCAGCCGCGAGTTCCTCAAACCAGCATTCGTAGTCCGCAGGAACAACATATCTCAATGCAGAACAAAAGAATACTTTACGGTTTTTCATAATAACGCCTCCAAATTCAAATAAATTTCCTTTATCCTTTTTGCTTCCTCCATTAATATTTGCTCTCCTATGTTTGTAATAAGGTAGAGCTTTTTGCGTTCGATTTCCCTTGTGGGGTATATCAGGCCGTCCGCTTCAAGCTTCCCCAAGCTCTGATAGATGGTACCCGCACCGAGCACGATACGCCCACCCGTTAGTTCTTTGACATGCTGCATTATTCCATAACCATGCCGTTCTTCTCTGAGCGAAAGAAGTATATACAGCATTGTTTCGCTCATAGGAATGAATCGTTTTTTAATCTTTTCAATATTCATAGCACGCCTCTCTGTATCACATCAAACTATATCACGTTATGATATAAATATATTACATCACGGCGTGATATATGTCAAGGCAATAGGAAAAATACTTTGCCTTTCTTGATAATATTCAGTTTTGCTATTTTTTCGGATCTACGTAGTATATACATTCCTATTCTGCAATATCTATTTCAGTCAGTTTTCGAAACAATTCCAATGCATCGTGAATTCAATAATATTTGTCCGATAATGAAACCAAAACATAACTGCCTCAGTCTATTGTTAATGAACCACATAATCCACGATGTTCTTAGGAGGCATCATAATGAAGAAAATAGTTTTTCATTTTATTACACTAACATTAATATTAAGTATGCTTACAGCCTGCGGCAGCGGGAAAACTGCTACTGATACAGCTACACCTACAGCTGCTGATACATCCTCAACTATTGTTAAACCCTCAAATACTGATACACCCTCCGCTGCTGACACACCGGCAGTGCAGCCCGCAGAGGGAGGTAAGAATGGAACTGCTGCATCACAATCCACTGAAAAGAGTACAGAGTCGGCTGCCCAGGTACAGTCCTCCCTTATGAAGGAAGCCTACCGCACCGCACTGGAGCAAATCTGCACTGAGCATAAATTGCCTGACGGTACCGATTTAGGGTCGGACGACTCCTTCGGTCCCATGTCAGATAACCATTTCGCAATCTATGATATTGATTCTGACGGTAAGGATGAGCTGCTCGTAGTAATTTCATCAGCTCCAATGGCCGGGATGATGGAACAGATCTACAGATATGATGAAGCAGTAGGTAAGCTTGTTTCTCAATTTGTAGAGTTTCCCGCTTTAGCCTTCTATTCAGATGGTCATATTAAGGCTGATTGGTCTCATAATCAAGGACATGCCGGTGAAAGCTTCTGGCCATATACTTTATATGTCTATGACGCACAGAGTGATAGCTATAAGGTGAGTGCTACTGTGGATGCCTGGGACAAAAAAATTGCAGATAAGAATTATGATGGCGAAGCATTCCCTGATAAAATAGACGCCAACGGTCACGGAATTGTATTCCTACTTACCGTGGATGATTCGACAAAAACACTCAGCAAGGAGGATTACGAGAACTGGTATAATCAGCAGCTCGGTAATGCCACAGAGGTAAAAATTGAATACACGGCAATCACAAAGGAGAATGTTTCAGCGCTAAAGTGATCCATTGAGGTACAAGATAAAAAAATTCGTTGCACACAGAGCAATTCAAAGCCCTGTATGCAACGAACGGTATCTCAGAATTGAGCCTGTGAAGAAAAGTCTGTAAAATAAGCTTTCTATGATAAAATATAAAATCATAGGAGGCTTTTTTATGGCAAAAAGACGCGAAACAATGAGTGAAGGAAAAAAGAATATTATCACAGCGCTAC
>JAEYRB010000047.1 GCA_023409735.1 Bacillota bacterium
CAGAAGTGGCTTCTATAGTGATCAGTTTCCCCTCGTGTATGTCATTCATCTTTTGGCTTAAAACAGAAAGCCTTCGTGTTATTGAACCTGATATGAGGTATGCGAGAAAGTAAGCTATAGTACCGGAGGTAAAAACGAGGATAATGATGTTGTTGCGACTTGACCTGCTTGAGTTGTAAATTTCATCCAATGGAGTAACTGAAACCAGGTACCAGTCGGTATTATCTATTAACTTTGCTGATATCATCAATTCCTTATTTCCCGAATTCAGCTGTACCCAATGGTTTGCCCCCTCTTCGAGCTGTTTGATCAATTTGCTGTCAATCTTATAAGTGTCGGTTATTTCTTGACCGGATCTGGCAACTATGTTCCCGAGTGAATTTTGAATATATGTACTCGTTTTTTTAATTGTAGATGCATCATTTAATAAATCGATAATACTGGATTTTGAAAAATCAAATCTTATAAAACCAATTTTGTCCATATAGTTGTATTTATTTATGATTACTCTGATTAACGAGAGTACATTGCTGTTATCTTGATCCTTTTCATCAAGGTATGAAGAAGGTGCCCAAAGGAATGCCTTATCACCTTCTAACAGCTGCTTATACCATATGGTATTCTCTATATCTTTAATACTGAATATGTTATTACCTTCTCTTGAATACATGAGATTGTCAGGTACATATAATCTGACTTTAATAACATTGGCGCCGTCTTGCAAGGACTGAAGGAACTGCTGCAGACTATACATGTCCTGTACCTGATCAAGAAAGGAGTATGAAGCATCAGTGCTTTTCTGAACGATGTCGGAAAAGGTATTGTTGGTTATAAAGACGTTGGATACCCCATAAGTATTATACAGCTTATATGAAAGGAAATTGCTCGATTGCTCAAATCCCTGCTGTATTGAAAATGTAATATTTTCCTCAATTATTCTATAAACTTCCCCATATGAAAAAAATGATATAAGTCCCAAGGGAATAACAATGAGGACTAAATAAGATAATAGTAATTTTTGCTTAAGTGTCTTTCGATAGAAAAAGGTTAGCAGTTTTTTGAAAAGAGATTTCATGGGATATCCTTCTCTCTATATTCCGACGGGGATTGTCCTGTAATTTTCCTGAAAAGCTTGGTAAAGTAATTTGCATCTGTATACCCTACTGCCGTTGAAACCTCCGATATCCTTAACCTGACATCCTTCAGCAGTTGCTTTGATTTTTCAATTCTATACTCTGTAATATACTGATTTATTGTATTTCCTGTTTCCTCCTTAAAAAGAGAACAAATATATGTTTGAGACAGGTATATAAATTCACTGATCTTGTTTATGGAAAGGGCTTCGTTATCATAATGCTTTTGTATATATTTGATGATTTCTTTTACAATCCCTCTATTCTCCGTTTCTTCTTTGAGAAGGGTATAATAGGCTTCGATTTTTCCGGTTAGGAATTTTTCTAACTCAGTTAATGTATTAATCTTTAATATGAATTCCCACATAAAATTCTCGCTTATAAATTCCTTGAAGGTATCAACTTGGTTTCTTGCTGAAAACCTTGATAATATTTGAGTCAATTTGAAAAAGATATCTTTTATTGTTATGACTAATGTATTATCATACCGCCTTAATTCAGATGAGAAACTTTTAACGAAAAACAATGCATCCTCTTTGCCGTTGTTAAGCAGTATATTCTCAAAAATACATAATAACTTGTTGTCGAATGTATAGGAAGGGACATCGCTTTCCATATAGGGTAGTATTGAGTTGTAGTCTTTAAAAAAACTCTTTTGCATCGCAATAACTGCTGTGTCATAGGAACGGTAAATATTCTCAGGTCCATTTACTCTTGTGCCGATAGAAATGAAAATTTGGTGGTATTCTTTTATAGTATATAATAATGTAGAACAATAACTATTTAGTTTTACTGCTGAAAGCAGATGGCATTCGGAGGCACGGCTGTATAAATGTATTATGAAATACCCGTCGTCTTTAAAGCCAATAATTCCATGAGGGCCAAAATCCGAGAAACTATTTTCTAAAGCATTGGTAATTACAGTCTTTAGAGAAACCAGATGTTCGCTATCAATTTCTTCAATTGATGGAATTTTGATCAAAACAGTATTAAAACAATCATTGTTTTGGATATCAAGACCTACAGCACGGATATGGTTGGGAATGGAAGCGGTATCACAATTTCTTTTTGCGAGTTGTAGGGCAATTTCATTTTTTATGATTGGAGCGCTGGTCTTAATAGTGGAATTGATCGCAATTTCATGTTGACTTTTCATTTCTTCGTTTATACATAAAGCCGCTGTTTTTCCAATTACATTTTTTAATTCGTTAATATTTATTGGCTTTTCTATATAATCGATTGCTTTCAGTTTGATAGCCGACTTTAAATACTCTTTATCCGAGTAGCCGCTCATAAAAATTATCTTACAGTTTGGTAAGATTTCGCGTATCCGATAGGACAATTCCACTCCGTCCATTCTGGGCATGCGTACATCCGTGAGTAATATGTCAGGCTGAAAATAAGACAAAATCTTGAGGGCGTTAATGCCGTCATCAGCCCTTTCTATATTTCCTATACCCAGATTGTCCCATGGAATCCTTTTTATTATTCCTTCTCTAGTCATTTCCTCATCATCGACTATAAGAATTTTCAACAAATATAGTATCCCTCCCTGCGGTAGGCCAATTCCTTATAACAGATTAGTTACTTATAATAGGTCATTCGAATAATAATTACATTATAACACAATTTTACACAATTCTACACAATTCTACACAATGCGTACTATTTATTCGGGTCTTTGACAGTTGTGAATGAAGAAAAACCTTAATCATAAAACTAAACTCCACCCACATTTACTTTATACTTCTTATGGAGATGCCTCAAACCTTTGTACATTTTCAAGTCGTGAAGTGGTAAGCTAAAAGTAGACACTAAGGCTATTATAAGCTTATCAATAAGATGAGTGGCAAAGCTTTGGATAATGGCAATGTCACTATCAATGCATCCAATGTGATGCAATGGACAGATAACGGCGGCGACCCTCAAAAGTGGTTTATACAATTGGCTCTTTATTAATGTTCGTCCGACATGGGCGGTAACTCGGCGGTGAAAGTCCACTATGGGCTTGGTAGTGGGAACCATTAGCTGAACAGCAAGGGTGTCCTTGGCGACGAGGAAACTGAAAGAAGCTGTAGGCAAAGTCCTGCATCGACGAACAGGAACTGTATACAAGTATACGTGGAGCGGACGAGTTTGCACTACAAAACGAAGTCCAACAATACACGGACTCCACGGTGTAAATACAGCGATGACATGGGGTGAAAGTTACTGTTTTTAATCGGGGAGGTCTCACGGACGTACAGAGTGTATTTGCGAAGTACGGTTGAAACAATCGACGATTGGCTGAGAGCTGGCTTGAGACGGTTAGAAAAAGAGAGCCCGGAATGTTTGAACATTGGACTCTCAGTAAATGCAAGGGTTAATTGTTGAATATGAAGAGCCGTATGAATCGAGAGATTCACGTACGGTTCTGTAGAGAGCCTTAGGGTGAAACTCCCTTTGGCTACTCGACTGGGAGGTTGGTAGGTGAAATAATCACCTACCTCCTACTCGATTCAAAATTTTTAAGCATTATAATACTGTTCCAAGTTTAAAAGCTTCCGGTCTTTCGCAGCAGCTATTTAATATATAATGCCTGCCCTCGTTGGATGCTTCATGAATTCCTTGCATAATATCAAGTACATGGAAAGCCAGGTCAGCACATGCTCTGTTTTTCCCTCCCGAAGCCAGCGCTCTGGCCATATCAGCAACACCAGCTCCGCGGCTGTTTTCGCTGTAGCCATAAATCAAAGGTATCTCCTTCCACTCCTTTTGGTCCCCCCTGCGATAGAAAACCGGACCACCGAAGGTATTTGGGTCGGGCACCATCAAAGACCCCTCGCTGCCGTATACTTCTATACGAGGCAAGTTAGCACTCCATATATCAAAGCTTGTAATAATTGTTGCAATTGCACCGTTCTCAAAATCAAGGACGCCTGCTACATGGGTCGGAACTTCAACATCGATTACCTTGCCGAACTTCGGCTGACTGGTAATTGTTCTCTGAGGGAAGGAAATCCTTGCAGAGCCGGTAACTCGTTTTGCAGGTCCCAGCAATGAAATAAGCGCGGTCAAATAGTAGGGACCCATGTCAAACATTGGACCTCCTCCATATTGGTAATAAAATTCCGGTGACGGATGCCAGCTCTCATGTCCATGACATGTCATAAAAGCCGTGGCTGCTACAGGTGTCCCTATCCACCCGTCGTCTACCAGCTTTCTGCAGGTTTGAAGACCGCCTCCTAAGAATGTATCCGGTGCACATCCTACCATTAACCCTTTTTTTCGTGCAAGCTCAACTACTTTCTTCCCGTCCTCACGAGTTGTTGCCAGAGGCTTTTCGCAATGCACATGTTTCCCGGCGTTTAACGCAGCAAGATTGATTTCTGTATGGGCTGAAGGTATCGTCAGATTAACGACGATTTTGATATCAGGATCGGCCAGCAGTTCTTCAACAGAACAAGCCTTAGGTACGCCGAATTCCTTTGCCTTGTCTTCAGCTTTCTCGGGAATAAGATCAGCACAGGCTGCTACCTCGGTATTGTTAAACATGGTTGTAAGATTCTTAAAATATATCCCGCTTATAGTTCCACAGCCTATTATACCAACTTTTATCTTATCCATATAAATTCACCTCTTTTAAACTTTTTTTTGTATCTATTACCTGCTCAAGTGCAAATGACCTACCATATGGAGATCAGTAATTAAAACATTTTAGCTTCATTTTTGAATACATCTATTTCTAAGCCATCCCGAACAGCAATATCCTTTCCCTCAGCAGCCCACAGGAACCCCCTTCTCATAAGCTCCAGTGCTGATGGAATATCAAATACATCAGCATGATGCCCCAGAGAATTATAAAATACACGTCCATGTCCCCATCTCTTTGTCCAGACAACCGGCACATCGACTTCTCCATTTGAGGAATGAAACCAGTTAACTACGGGAAAACGAGTAGTTGCCAATACTTCAATGGCAGGATCTACATGAACGTAATATTGCTCACTCTTTACAACAAAGTCTTCTATCCCATCAACTATGGGACTGGATGCCCTCTTAATATTCACTCTGTACTCAACTCCGTCTCCTCCGGGATGTGATACCCATTGGCCGCCAGTCATAAATTGCCATTCAACGCATTCACGGAAGGAATCACACATGCCGCCGTGGCAGCCTGCTATACCTACACCGGAGGCAACCGCCTCGATGACAGGATTGACCTGCTCTCTTGTTATTTCTCCCATCGTCCATACAGGAACAATTAAATGTAAGGATTTAAGCTTTTCCACATCTAGAAAAGCATCCAGGGTGTCGCTGACCTCAACGGCAAAATTCTCCTTTTCCAAAACACTGCGAAATAATTCTGAGACCTGTACCGGCTCATGTCCATCCCATCCGCCGTGTACTATCAAAGCTTTTCTCATACACGATCCCTCCTTAAAATATTAATTCATTGCTATTTACTGTAAAAGAATCTCCGAGTTACAATCAGCACTGATTCCATTGTGAAAATAGTTGAGGTATACCTTTGACTGCAAAATATTCATTAACTTAACTATATGTGATAAGCAGAAGCAAGTCTCGCCACCTTGCGAAATTATATAGACAAATTTTGCTATAATGAGATAATATAAAGAAGTCAGACAAATATAAATGCTACGAAGGAGTGCTTTAATTGAACGCATTTTATGAAAGTAGGAAATACAATTCGCGAATATCTATAATTGCATTCCAGTCTGAAAATTTGGATTTTGTAGCCCACTGGCATGAGGAGATCGAAATGGTCTATGTATGTGAAGGAAGCTTAGGGGTATGTATCCAAAATGAATACAGAGTTTTGAACAAGGGTGAGCTTGCTATTTGCGGCTGCGGCGACATACATTATTATAGTACTGTCGGAGATTTTCCATCCATAACGATGCTTACCATATTTAAGCCTGAGGTCTTAAGGTCGCTGAATTACTGGCCGGATAAGCTTTTGCCATGCTCTGCTTTTATAGGTGCGGAGCTTTTTTCTAATAATGAACAGTATAAAAAAGTGTCACTGTGCATAAGAACACTTTTATGCACTATTATTGAAGAAATGGAACTTAAGCAAGATTTGTATCCGCTTTCTACAAGTCTTGAATTATATAATGTATTCCTTACTATATTCAGAAATATTCCAGCTTATTTTAATGACTGCAAAAATTATATTAACAGTAAGCATGATGCTTTAGGTATAAAGCCGATGCAAAAAGCCCTGAGATTTCTTGAAGATAACTATACTCTTGACATTACGCTAGATCAGATTGCAAATGAAGTCAACCTTAGCCGCTTCTATTTTAGTCGTCTGTTTAAGTTGACCACAGGTATGAATTTTAACAGCTACCTTACCCGAATCCGCGTTGATAAAGCTGAGACGGCAATAATTTCTACAGGGAAAACCATCTTGGAAATTGCCTATGAGGCAGGCTTCAACAGTATAAGGACATTCAACAGAGCATTTAAGGCAATCAAAGGATGTACACCCCAGAGCTTGAGGGGCTGAGCTTTTCTTCAATGCTGGTCAGTGGATTGATTTACAAACAGTGTTATCCAACTAAGAAAATAGAATATCTCATTTGCCTATTGACCTTAACGTAACGTCATAGTTTATATTATAGTTAGTTACTCAGTGGCCAATGAGTTAACTAATTATTTGGTAGTGTAAATATCCCAACATGAGGAGTAGTGCTTCTCGCAATAAAGGCCTGCATATGCAGTGCAGTCCTACCTTAGAAAGACTTCGAAGACTGTTGCTGAAGCGACAATGGCTTTTATTAATGGAGAGGATATTGTGAAACAGTCGTGATATTTTTGTGATGAACGGTAAGGTGAGGTGAGTATATGGAATACAGTATCAATGGTTTATCTAAGCTTGCGGGGGTAAGCGTTCGTACCCTGCATTATTATGACGAAATAGAGCTGCTATCGCCTAAGAGGATAAGCAGTAACGGTTATAGGGTCTATGGGCAAAGTGAGGTAGATCAGCTGCAGCAGATATTGTTTTATCGTGAGCTTGGAGTACCTCTAAATGAAATCAAGAATATCATTGGTGCAAAAAACTATGACGGTATTGCAGCACTTCAAAGCCATTTATCCGCACTTAAAAGTAAAAAGGAGCAAATAGAGCTGTTGATAGAGAATGTGGAAAAAACTATTTCCGCAACGAAAGGAGAAATTACAATGAATAATGAGGAAAAGTTTGAAGGCTTTAAACAAAAATTGATAGAGGATAATGAAAAGATGTATGGTACTGAGATTCGAAAGAGATTTGGTAATGATACCATAGATGCAAGTAATGAAAAAATAATGGGAATGTCCCGTGAGAAGTATGATGAGGCTGAGGAATTATCACGGCAGATAAACGAGACCCTTAAGCTTGCATATGAGCAGGGAGATCCGGCAGGAGAGCTTGCTCAGAAGGTATGCGACATGCACAGAAGGTGGCTGGGATATTACTGGAACTTCTATTCTAAGGAAGCGCATCTAGGGCTTGCGCAGACTTACGTGGATGACCCGCGTTTCGCAAAGTATTATGATGAAAAAGTTGCCGAAGGCTGTGCAGCATTTTTCCTCGAAGCTATGAAGATCTATTGCAGGTAAGTATGGCAATAAAAATACTCTTCCGCTATGCCGTGTTTAAAGGAGTGGTTGAGGATGAAGGAGGAGAAATGGGGTTGGCTGGATTTGCTGATGTGGACAAGGTCAGCCCATATGCGTATGATTCAATGCGCTGGGCTATGTCGACAGGCATCATCACCAGCCGCACAGATGGAACGCTCGATCCGGTCGGTAATGTAAAGCGCTGTGAATTAGCTGGTTTTAAGATAAGCTAAAACCATCATTGCTTTTAATCCAAACCAAACAAATAGCGGATAAGCTTACCCATCACAGCTTCAGACCAAATTTACAAAGAAAATAGATAAGCTAAAATTACTCACAGCTTCACTTCAAATTGCCGTTACCCTCTTCTGAGAAAAAAGCTGTGTCATCTCTAACGCAAATTACTACAGCAGGCTTGTACTCTGCAATATATTCACGAAGCGTTTTCTCAGTATAGTAACGCAGATCAAGACTTCGTGTCTCATTGAATGCGGTATACAGCAAGGTCTCTATTGCATTAGTGAAGGAGTCTCCAAATATAAGGGCATTTGGCAGCTTTTCTCGATTTGTGCGTATGATAGTTTCTGCATAATCCTCTTTCATGTAGAGATTATAGTCAATTATTTTTTCGCTGCTGTCCGGCAGATTATATACAGGTGCGTCTGTTTGTATACCGTTGTCCCAGCGTGAAAATGGGATAGGAGCATTGAGAACTGCATATGCGGCATGTTCACCCATATAGCGCATACCGCATAGCTTGCGATTACGTGAACCGAGATAAGGATTAGGCAATTCTATTATTTTCATATCATCATCGTCCAAAATGCGAAGATTCATATCTGTATCATCGTTAATCGTATCAAGTAGAGTTTTATATGCCTTTAAAGCACCGTAGAAGGTGTAGTGATGATCTGTCAGGGAATAATATTCCTTAGGTCTGTTGAGAGCATTATACACTTCATACATATTAATATAATTAACGCCATACTTCTGCATTGCCTGGGCAAAGTAAGTATGCATAGGCCTTAAGGCCCATTCTCTGTTTTCCAGGTAATCAGGATATAGATGGTTAAAATAAGAAAATTGCTCCGGTAACCCCATATAATAGAATTTTCCGCCCAATGTATGCACATAGTCTGCAAAATCCCTAAGATTTTTGGCGGTATGTTCTGAAATATCCTTATAAGAGGATGTACTCCATCTGCCATATTTGATATAACTCAAAAGTACGTCATCCTGAACAACCACATTGCTTACAACAGGCATATGTAATACATTCAATTCCAGCCAGGAATTTGCCTTTAAGAGAGTATTCCGTCCTGCTGCATGATCTGTAAACCAGGTTTCCCAATTTTTGAAGTATTCATCATTAACAAGCTTCTCTTGGCTAAAAGCCGGTATTCCCTTAAGAGCACGATTTTCAAAAAATGAAGCGGTTATATTGTTTTTACCTAGTGTAACCACCAATACTGTAATTATGAACATGAAAAATGCTGCTATAAATAACATGCGTGAAACAGTTTTCAACTTGCGCGCCTCCTAAAACCTAAAGTAAATAAACGGATTGAATGACGAACTCAAGAGCTTCATGTAGGAAAAGGCTAATAGAGCAAGTGCAATGCAGCCTGGAGCCCAGGTCTGTATAAAACCAAACAGGTTATTGTCTTTTCGTTTGTCAAAAAAGTCCTTCAGCCAAAGCTTAATGGGTAATGCTGCAGCAATTGATATAAGCAGCATCCAGCCATACATTTTAAGGTAGTATACGGTTTGACCATCTGCAAATACTGCGCCGCCAAACATTGTCTTTACCATACCAATGCAATATGTCAATGAACCTGAACGGAAGAATACCCAGCCTATAATAATTACAAGTAAAGTGTATATGTGGCGTAAAAAGGAGGGGCCATTGTCTGCAAAGCGCTTCCATATAAATTTCTCACCTAATAAGATAAAGGCGTAATATAATCCCCACACAATAAAATTCCATGCTGCGCCATGCCAAAAGCCTGTCAGAGCCCAAACAATCAGAATGTTGAAGACTTGGCGCCTTTTATTGCAGCGGCTTCCTCCTAAAGGAATATAGACGTAGTCGCGAAACCATGTTGAGAGACTAATGTGCCAGCGCCGCCAAAATTCAGTTATTGTTTTTGAGATATACGGATAATTGAAATTTTCTAAGAAATCAAAACCGAACATATGCCCTAATCCTATTGCCATATCTGAATATGCTGAAAAATCAAAATAGATCTGTCCCATATATGCAATTGCACCTAACCATGAAAGGCTGACAGTAAGATTTGGAATAGGTAATGCAAATACCTCATCTGCCAATGCGCCTAAGCTATTTGCAAGGAGCATTTTCTTAGCAAATCCAAAACAAAAGCGTATAACACCTTTTGAAAAAGCTTCAATACTCTCATTCCTTTTATATATCTCATTAGCTACGGTAGTATAACGAACAATAGGCCCTGCCACCAATTGCGGAAAAAGTGATATATACAAAGCGACATGTGCTATGTTTCGCTCAGGGATAGCGTCACCTCTATAAACATCAATAACATAGCTCATGCCCTGAAATGTAAAAAATGAAATTCCTATGGGCAGCACAATGTCCGGTACTGCAAGCGGCAGCCCTAACTGTCTTAGATTTTCAATGAAGAAAACTGCATACTTATAATAACAAAGCAGGCTCAGATTCAACACAACTGCGATTATCACTGAGAGCTTCCTTACACAACTGCTAAGCTTAGGTGATACCAATAGTCCAAAAACATAGTTGATTATAATCGATACGAGCATCAGCGGCAGAAACGTGATGCCGCCGTAAGCATAGAAAGCTAAGCTGAAAACAAGCAATGCAAAATTCCGTGCTTCCCGATACCTAATAGGTATGATAAAGTATACTAAAAACAATAGAGGTAAAAAAACAAACAAAAATATGAAGCTGGAAAACACCATTCTCCTTTTCCTCCAAATATGTAAATGAAGATCTATTGTATACAAATAATACAATTGTATAGGAATATTATACAGTTAAAACATAAGAATGTTAAGACGAGCTATGAAACACTGTATTGGTATGAGAGGTCTACATTATATAATCCGGTCTTAATAATGCAAATGTTGGATTCACTAGACAATAAGAAAAGGATTCAACGACACATATAATTATTATGGCATAACTTAGCGATTCAGGATCATTATTATTTAGGCTAAGGTCATGTATGATTATTTTAATAGCTATATTAATAAATGGTAATGCATGGCCGCAAAGTAGTTTGTGATATTCACAGGCAGCGGCCTGATATAATGCTAGAGTTAATCAACAATTTGCAGCAGATAAGCTGGACAAAAAAACTTCTGCTTACATTATAATGAAGAAATATGTTAATATATATATACAACGTGTGGTTAGGTAAATGTAAATACAGTTGCGACTACACGTTGTATTTATATTGGGCAAGGTAATATTATGCGAGTCATTATCTTATATTTAGTATTAAGAGTATTGGAGAGATGCTGGAAATGCTTGATTGTTACGGGCTCATCGAATTGAAATTCGTTTAGTCATGAAGCCAGAATTTGTTAAAGACTACCTATATATCAAGAAGAGCAGTATGCGGGAGTTGTGGGAGCAGTTTAATTCCCTAGATGAGGAAACACAGGAGCATATAGCGGGAAAGTATTATGGCGGGATAAGGCCCATTGGCACAGGAGTGCTTGAGGCATGGAGGAAAATTGAATGTTTAATGTGGATGATTTAGTAATATACGGAACTAATGGCGTTTGTCGTGTAACAGGTATTACCTCATTTGATATTAATGATAACGGAGGAAGTCAAAGCTACTACGTTCTTAAGCCATTATATCAGGAATGTGTTATTTCTACACCTGTAAATAATACAAGAGTATTTATGCGCCCGATCATA
Source organism: Bacillota bacterium (assembly GCA_023409735.1). Lineage (GTDB taxonomy): Bacteria > Bacillota > Clostridia > Acetivibrionales > DTU013 > JAEYRB01. Next base: position 11,671 of record JAEYRB010000047.1, read on the forward strand.
TCAAAGGAGTATGCTGAAAAAGTAATCAACATGATTCCGACCATGCATGTGGAAATCTACCATAGCCATATTTTGAGAGAATTGATCGATCACTATGAGGTAGCTGTAAGATCTAATGATTGTAAGAAATTAATTGAAATTACAATGTCTATTTACGCAAAAAGACAGGCTGCTATTCAGCAAGGCCGTAAACTTGGAGCAATCGATGAGAAATTTATGAAACGTGCGGAGGACTTGCTTTTCGGAGAGCTGGGCGCAGCTCTTGGAATTCATAAAGATGATGTGCCTGCTTATATTTCAGCTAAGCTTGAGGGGAAGATTGGTGAAGATATGAAAAGGCCGGAATAGCTAGGGCACCTATCCTACTTAAAGACGGGAAATATGACTCTCATCTGGCTTAACATATTACACCTTGTCACAGCTGTTGATATGTGTAATCAACTATTATTGATATATCATTATAAATAATATAAAATCACTATAACAGATGGTATGGATGACAGAAATCAGCCTGATTATTTTATACTGATTCATATTACGTATACTCGATATAAATGGAGTGGTAAAATGCCTGGGCAAAAGATGGCAGCAATACACGAAACGGACCTTTATAAGCCGATCCATAATTATCTTGAAGAGCTTGGCTACAATGTCCAGAGTGAAGTTGACGATTGTGATATAGTAGCTATTAAAGATGATGACCTGCTAGTTGTTGAACTTAAGGCGGCATTTAACCTGAAGCTTCTTTCACAGGCGGTTAAGCGCCAGAGGGCAGCAGACTCAGTTTATATTGGCATACCAAAGCCTAAAGGAGGCGCATGGACCTCTGGCTGGAGAGATATGTGCATGTTACTCAGACGCCTTGAGCTTGGACTCATTACTGTTGATATAAGTAAGGGTATAGAAGGTGTGGAGGTGCATTTCCACCCTAAAACCTTTGATTGCCTTAAAAGCAAGCGTTCAGGCAAGAAGATACGCCGCAGTATTATAAAGGAAGCGGCTGGCCGCAGCGGACAATACAATACCGGAGGCTGCAATAGGACAAAGCTTATTACAGCCTACAGAGAGCAAGCTATCCATATTGCATGCTGCCTTATAAAGTTTGGTCAGCTTTCGCCGGCGCAGTTGAAAAAGCTTGGAACGTCAGCTAAGACACAAAGTATTCTGGGAGCCAACCATTATGGCTGGTTTTCGAAGGTCTCAAGAGGAGTGTATGAGCTCAATGACTGTGCACATGAATTCCTGAAGGAATATCCTGAGCTTGTGAAGCACTACATGGACGCCATTGAGGGTAACGAGGAGGAATAAATGCGTGAAAAAGATTATATGTATCATACCAGTCTTCATATTGATATTACTTGTGGGTTGCGGTTCAAAATTAGAATTACCTGATAATCCTGTTGTATTTAATACAAAAGATAATGGGGTATATATGTCAATTGTCTGGGGTGACAAAGAATATATTCCATACTGTGCATCGGACCCATCACAAGCTGGAGAGTGTATTGGATACTATGAAAGTGATGGGAACAAGGTTTTTGTATGTAAATTAAAGGATCAATCAGAAGATGAATGGCTAGTAGATAATTTAGGGTTGGATAACTGTGATGAGGGAATGATTTTCAGAGAAAAGAAAACTATAAGCATTCCAAGTGGTTTGTCATCTGATTACGAATGGAATAAATAGTTAAGTGTGACTTATAAGTGGTTAAAATTAAAGCCATATAAAAATCTCATACCAACTAAATATTGTGACCATAGCCATAACTTTTTGACAAAAGTGGCATAAATTTTTACTCAGCCTAGACGCAAATTTTATTTTGAAGGGTTGACAGTAAAATATGCGGGTGGTATTATAATAAAGCAGTTTGCGAAAGCATAACAGAATATGCTGGTGTAGCTCAGCAGGTAGAGCAGCTGACTTGTAATCAGCAGGTCGGGGGTTCGATTCCGTCCACCAGCTCCAAAATAAATAAGGTCACGACAATAGTCGTGGCCTTATTTATTTTGGAGAAATGTAAAGGGCGGAATCGAACCTTGCGGCACGAGCCAAAAGAAAAAATGTGTATAGGCACATTTTATATAAAAATTGCTGCATCACCAACATAACCTATCCCACCGTGATGGCTACCCCAGTTTATTGGCAAAGCTTTTTAAATATTCAGTGTAAGTCTAATATCTTGATAATTGGTATGCATGGTCTCACGATGCTATTTATTTCTCTTCCTACGCCTATATATTATAATCAAAACAATAGCTGCGGCAATTACAACGCCTGTAATTATCGACGGCCAAGGACTGCCTGCAATGTATATGGCTGTTGGGCCATCAGCTCCACCTATAATTCCAATATCCATTTTAACTCCTTGTAAAAAATATTGGTGCCTAATAAATCAGCTGTCTGCTCATTTTAATGATATACTGCCTGCTAATTAAGCAACCTACTCATTATAAATTAAGTTTATGAAGGCGGTCAATAAAATTATTCAATAAGGCATGTTCAAAGGCGTAAATCAAGAATTGCCGTATGGCACGGGAAATCTGGAATTTCACTAGCGTGTCAAGCGCTAAAATCCCCCGAAGCATTGTAAACATATTTATATAAAACTGCCTTTAACTCCTTGAATTTTTGTTCAGTGACCTCGCAGCCATATGTCATTATCATCAGCGGCACGGGACTTCGTCCATTTGAGATTGGAGGCTGTATATAAGGATAGGGATTTAAGAAAAAGCCGTTCCTCTTATAAAAGTCGATTCGCCTTTTGGAAAGCTCATTTTCAGGAAGCTCTACTTCGAGACAAAGTAAACATGGCAGAGATTTGGTGATCTCTCTCAGTATGGCCGAGCCTGTTCCGCTATTTCTATAGATCGGATTTACAGCAAAATGCTCAGCAAAAGCAAAGTCATTAAATCTCCATATTGCAATAAAGGCCTTTATACTTTCAGCTTTAGGAGTCTGCAAGGTGTAAATGCAATAGTGTTGATCGTTCAAAAGGGCTTTTTGCTCCTCATAGGTTCGCCGCTCATCAGGCGGGAAGCTCTCTTGCATTAAGCTATATACTTTATCAAAATCTTTAGTATTTAATTTCTGTAGCATTTGTACCTCTGAGTTAGAATTTTATTATAATGCGGATATTAATTATATCATACTCTTATGATGTGATAATAAAACTTCCTTTTTTGATGAGATGCTGATAGAATGTATTGGTAAACTAATTGTAAGTTCTCTGATGTATTGGTTAATTTGTATAGCCGATTCAGCTAAGGCATACTAAAATGTCTTAGTACAAGATAAACAAGGAGTGTGTAACCTTTATGGCACAGAAGAATTACCCATTATATGAAACCACCGTTTTTGAGGATTTCAGAATAATGTCCGAGAATGTTGCAAAAAAATATCCTGACAGAATTGCGTTTTCTTTCAAAAAGAATGCTCACGATAAGGAAACGGTGAAGCGTACATATTTACAGACCAGGGATTATATACGGGATATGGGTACCAAGCTTATATCAATGGGGTGCCGTGACAAGCATGCGGCTTTAATAGGAGAAAGCTCCTATGAGTGGGTATGCACATATTTTGCGCTTATGTCCATTGGAGCTGTTGTTGTTCCGATAGATAAGGAGCTTCCCGGAGATGAAGTTGCGGGGATACTAAATACCGCAGAATGTGAGATAATTTTTTACAGCAGTAATATTGAATCAAAAATCAATACGATAATAGATGAGGTTCCGAACCTTAAGACATATGTCTGCTTGAGAAATGCTGGAATGGAAGGTGCACTTGAACTATCAGATACTGTAAGGGAGGGCGGCGAGCTCTTTAAAAATGGAGATAATTCATATTATGATTATAAAATTGACCCGGAGCGCCTTGCAACCATTGTATTTACTTCAGGAACGACAGGAAAGGGCAAGGGTGTAATGCTCTCGCAAAAGAATATCGTTTCCGATATGACTCAGGGAATGTATAATTTTGCAATTACTCCAAAGACAATGAATGTGCTTCCGCCGCATCACACCTTCGGTTCAACAGTAAACTTCGTCGGACATTATGCCCAGGGCTCAGAGGTTTATATTTCAAGCGGTCTTAAGTATATCGCTGAGGAAATGAAGGAACAGAAGCCAACTCACCTTATACTTGTGCCTTTGTTTGTGGAAACGCTTTATAAGAAGATATGGCAGGCTGCAGAAAAGAAGGGTCAGGCAGAGACGCTGCGCAGAATGATTAAGATTAGCAACTCACTTCGCAAGCTTGGCATAGATCTTCGCCGGGTGTTCTTTAAAAGCGTGCTTGAGAGCTTTGGCGGTAAGCTGAGTATGATAATATGCGGAGGCGCCAATCTTAATCAGGACATAATAGATACCTTCGATGCCATAGGTATTACCATACTAAACGGATATGGAATTACAGAATGTGCACCCTTGATTTCTTGTAACAGAAATAAATATCAGAAGAAGGGCAGCGTTGGAACGCCAATCATAGGAGAACAGGTAAAAATCAAGGATCCTAATGAAAATGGTGAGGGCGAGATATGCGTAAAAGGACCTAATGTGATGCTTGGCTATTATAAGGATCCTGAGGCAACTAAAGCTGCTTTTGATGAGGAAGGTTTTTTCAAGACCGGTGATTACGGAAGACTGGATGAGGAAGGCTGGATATACATAACGGGAAGGGTTAAAAACCTCATTATCTTAAGTAATGGGAAAAACGTATATCCTGAGGAAATAGAAACTGAGATATCCAGAATTTATGGTGTTTCTGAGTGCATCGTTTATGCAGGTGAGAGCAGGTCAAACAGGAAGGAAGTAATTGTTGCAGAGATTTTTCCTGACTTTGACGCACTAAAGGCAAGAGGTATAGAGAATGCACAGGGATATTTTGATGAAGAAATAAAGAAGGTCAACAGCAGAATGGTTTCATACAAAGCTGTTAAGATGGTTAAGGTCCGCAATGAGGAATTTAAAAAGAATACATCAAAAAAGATACTGCGATTTGAAATTGATAAGGGAATTGAATGATACATCAAGGTTATTCAAAAATCATTGTCAACTATAAAGGGAGCATTTCACAGACTTTGGTGTACGCCCCTAGCGAAGTAAATATTGATATATTTTACTGGCAGATAAGCTAGTGTTTTGTAGCACTTCATTGTTGCAAATCATTCTAAGTGCTACAAAGAGACATACATAATTAATGTGGTCTGTATTAGCAAAATTTTGTTTTACAGACCACTTTTTTAGTAAATAGGTTACTATCGGTTTTATAAATGGTATTGACCGAGGATCTACAGCAAAAATGTGAGGAGGGCTCGATGCCCCCCAAACCTTTATTCCTTAGGTTTTCCCATTGTTCCAGCACTCTTTTATTAGCTCTATTAAATCTGACAAAGAAAGCCCAAGGGATCTGTAATATTCTATATCTTTTGCAAGCTTATCGGATGCGAGCGTTGTACGTCTTGTATTTAGCTTTTCGACAGGGTGAGGTTTAACAAAACAGCCTTTACCGGTCATTGTATAAATAAAGCCGCTATGCTCGAGCTCCTCCCATGCTCTTTTTACTGTTATAATGCTGATGCGCAGTTCTTTTGCAACTGTGCGTATGGGTGGAAGACAAAAATCTCCCGGAAGCTCGCCATTGATGATCTGAGCGCTGATCTGATCATATATCTGTTGATATATAGGGCTTTCGGATGTATTTGATATGGTTATATTCAAATTGTGCATTAAATATCTACCTTTTCAAAGTTTTTGGCAGCCTTCCTATATGCAGCGAAGGTTGTAAGTACCCAAATGCTTATACCTGCAATAAGGACCGGCAGCTGTTTTACCATCAATGCCGGGTCAGTGGTATCAAGGTATGCTCTTATTGGAGAAGGGATCCATACCAGTGACTCTGCTGCAATAATGTATATGGCTATTGCTGCACAGCTGATAATAAATGGTACGCCGGCCTTATATGCTGTTTTGTAAAAAGCAGGTATAAAAATAATATTAAATAGAGCAAACATAATCAAAGCAAGTCCGAAAAACGCAGGATTTGCATCAATGCCTGCAACATTGCTGGCATCAGAAATTAGCAATGCTTTTATTACTACAACAGGAACAGATATAAGAATAACAGCAAGCTCAATAAATGCAATAAACAGGCAGCGAGCTTTTACAACATCACTTTTGCGTATGGGCAGAGTTGTAGTATATAAAACGTCCTTGTTCTCTCTGCCTGATATAAACAAGAAGAAAAATGATAGACAGGTGTAAAAAAACGGAACATAGTACGGATATGCAGGAATAAACAGCATAAGTGGAAACGAGAGGAAAATAAATATTGTCGGATGTGCCGAGAGCTTAAACTCCTTATAAATAAGATTAGTCATCATTATGATCCTCCCTTTCAATATGAACCATTATAGATTCTAGATCTGAGGCCGATACCTGTATTTCGTCAGGCACAGGAAGACTCTCTGTTTTTATTAGGGCCTCAAAACCGAATTTATGCTTTCTAAGGCCTATAAGCTTCTGTGATAACTCCGGTGTAAGGTGTTCAGTTGAACCGCTTACAAGACGGTAACCTTCCAGAAAACTATCTTTTTCTGTGGAGGAGATGATCTCGCCGTTTTTTATATAGGTAATGAAATCTGCGCATTTTTCAAGATCTGAGGTAATATGCGTTGAAAACAGAATACTGTGCTCTCCGTCCTCAATAATTTCTTGAAATAGTTCAATGATCTCATCCCGCGATACCGGGTCAAGTCCACTGGTAGGCTCATCCAGTATTAAAAGTTTTGCATTGTGAGATAATGCCAGAGCAAGAGAATACTTAACACTCATTCCTGATGACAGCTGGTCTACTCTTTTTTCTGGATCAAGGTAGAAATGTTTGAGGTACCATTCGTATTTCTTCTCATCCCAGTTACTATAGAACCGCTTTGTCACATCGGTTATTGTTTTAAGCTTCTTCTTTGGATAATAATCAGCACCTCCGAGGACAAGCCCGATCTCCTGCTTGCAGGCAAACTCATTTTCTGCAAAATTCTTACCTAGGATACTTACTTGGCCACCATCCGGATGGACAAGTCCGAGCATGGATTTCAGTGTTGTTGTCTTTCCTGCGCCATTACGTCCGATAAAGCCCATTATATATCCCTTATCAAGCGAAAATGATACATCCTTTAGTTGAAATTTCTCATACTCTTTACATAGGCCCTGAACAGTTAATATATTCATTATGCAGCAGCCTCCTTAATAATTGTATATATCGTATATACACAATATAACACTATGCATAGCAAACGTCAAGTGTTAATTATTTAAATATGTGATCTCCTAATATTCATTGTTTTAACCTTAAGAACTAATGGCTATAGAGGTGGACATGGTATACCTCCTTATGTATAACAAACGTCAAGTGTAATATAAAAATTTTAAACTGACAGACATATATAAATGTTTGATACACAATATTCATTGAGTAAGGCTTAAGAGCTTCAATAGTGTAAGAGGTGAACACTACATCTTCAGCATCTTTAAGAGCTCAAGGAGTTGCCTGTTTCGGTATTTCCCAGCTTCATGGCATTATCGACTTAATGCTCTGATATAAGTTTCTTCTTTCTTTGTTTTTAGGTTTAGTTACTTTAATGTTCATTTACGTTAGGACTTACTTATTTTATTGCATATTGACCTTACTGTTTATTGACTTTAAAGCTTTATCGGTTACATAATAAATCCATATTGCGCGTTTATTAGCTTCGCAATTTTGTCCGCATACTTAATATCACTTTATAAATTATAACTTTGATGATAAACTGATAGTGCAAGTACTTGGTAATCATAATGGTATATGAGTATCTTATTTAATTATGGAGATGAAAAAATGAAAAGCTTTAATTTTTATTCGCCTACAGAAGTAATATTCGGGAAGGCCTCTGAGCTGCAAACTGCTCAAGAAATTAAGAAACATGGTGGTTCACGCGTATTGCTGGTGTACGGTGGACAAAGCGCAGTAAAAAGCGGTCTGCTGGCCAGAATTGAGCATGTACTAGATGAAGAAGGCCTTTATTATGAAACTATAGGAGGCGTAAAGCCAAATCCGGTCGTTTCTTTTGTAAGAAGCGGCATTGATAAAGCAAAGTCATTTGGTGCTGATTTTATTTTGGCTGTAGGCGGGGGAAGTGTTATTGACACTGCAAAAGCAATTGCTCATGGTACAGCAAACCCTGACACTGATGTATGGCTTTTTTGGATAAATAAAGTCGAACTAACAAAAAGCCTCCCTGTTGGAGTTGTTCTGACGATTTCAGCTGCGGGAAGTGAAACAAGTGATTCGGCTGTATTGACAAATGAGGAGGATCGGGTTAAGAAAGGAATTGCAACTCCATTTAATCGTCCCAAATTTGCACTCATGAATCCGGAATTAACCTTCACACTGCCTAAATATCAGGTGGCCTGCGGCATAGTAGATATAATGATGCATACGCTGGACAGGTACTTTACATCAACGGAAGGAAACGAGCTTACTGATGAAATTGCAGAGGCACTTCTTCGTGTAGTAATAAAAAATGGAACACTGGCAATGAAGAATACTCATGATTATGACGCAATGAGCGAAGTAATGTGGTGTGGCAGTGTATCACATAACGGGCTTACAGGACTTGGAGCCGAAAAGGATTTCGCTCCTCATCAACTGGGACATGAATTAAGTGCTAAATTTGATGTTGCACATGGTGCCTCACTTTCAACCATTTGGGGGTCGTGGGCGTCATACTGCTGTAGTGCGAAGCCTGAGCGTTTTGCTCGTTACGGCAGAAAAGTGTGGAATATTGATGAGAAGGATACTGATAAAGCAGCATGTTTGGCAATTGAAGCCACTGTAAAATATTTCTCATCAATAGGTATGCCCACCTGCTTTAGCGAGCTTGGGATAGGGATACAGAGTGAGGAAATACTCCGTGAGCTGGCTGATCGTTGCATGTATCGAGGAACACGTAAGATCGGAGCCTTTAAGGTGCTTGATGGAGAGGATGCATACCAGATTTATAAGCTGGCGAACCGTTGATGTGGCGTGTAATTTATGGCTACATTATAGGTTAGGGTTATTGCGATAATCACAGGACGAACCTGCACGGGAAATGTGCGGCACAAGAGGACAGGTTCCTTGTCCCATGGTAAGCTAAGGTTATATGTGGGTACAACTGCTAATTTTGCATAGAATCTCGTCACTTTCAGGCAGTAATGTACCGTGTTGCTTGACGTTGATGGTTGTAAAAACGCCTAATCCTGCTATTATTCCGTCTTACAGTTTGAGAGAAGAAAAAGCTTGGAATCTATTGCGAATGATGTATTCCAAGCTTTTGTACTATGATGAAAAAGTGCGTAATATTTTAAATTTGTATTTACAAACTGTAGCTGTTACGCTTGAAACTGTTACTTTTCAGAATTAAGTAACTTGTTTGCATAACTGCTTAATGCTTCACAAGGTTCGTATTTTGTCCGATAGCCAACCCCATCAATGATAACAAAAGGATTATAAGCGTTGATTGCCATTTGTGTACCGCTAGACAATATTAAATTAAACACTACACCTTGACCGTCATACTCTGTATAAGAATTATCTTTATTATAAATTACAACATCATCCAGGTAATCAAGAAGTTCTGAAAGCTCGACAATTTGGACTGTCTCCCCAGGAGGTGTTAATGTCACAGTAGCTGAAGTTACTTCCTGCAAATTTTTGAATGGCTTTCGCCCGATGATATTATTTATGCTGAAGAACAAGCAAATTGCTATTACAAGAACTATAAGAACTGCAAATATAGCTTTTTTCGATATGTCTGTTATTGGAATCACCTCCGTAAATTGGGATTTGTTTATCTCCGCATATAGACGGAGATTCTCAGAAAATGTTTCACTTGAATGTATAATATTATGTTAATATCACATCGTATATGCCCATTATGACAGTGCTTGAAAAATCTCAGGATAATTTCGAGAATATCGAGTGCTGAATCGCCTGTTTGCGCTGGTGGTATAGTGGTTTATGCCGTTAACTACGACACTATAGGTATATGTTTTACAATTAAGGTATGTTTCACAGTATATATTTGCTTGCAAGTTGATGGTTGTAAATGCGCCGAATCCTGCTATAATATATTAGTAGCGTTTCGCACAATACTAAATGTCCCAGTGGCCTAATGGATAAGGTAGTGGATTCCGGTTCCACTGATGCGGGTTCGATTCCTGTCTGGGACGCCAGATGAACGGCGGTTTTGAAAACCGCCGTTCATTGTTTAGAACAGTATTCGAACACAACTAAATACCCACCAAGTAACGGCTTTTTCTTTTCCGCTTTGCGCGACGAGTAAATTTCAAGATTGTTTGTAAGGCGTCAATATGGTCTATGTCCCCGCTCTATTTAGGACAAAGGTGGATCAATTTTCATTGCTAGATGGCAAAGTTTGCATAAGGGTAAAGAAATGTTTAGGCTCACCAGTACTAAAATATTCATACCAAAATTCCAATGTGTTTGACTCAAAAACACCTAAATGCTCAATAATTTGTTTCGCCCACAACAACGCCCCGGTGGAACTTGCGGTGATAAGGTTGTTATCCGTAACAGATGGTTTGTCAATATAGAAACTTTGCCCTTTATAACTTGGAGAAAACATTTCTAGAAATCCAGATCCATTACTGGTATGTGGACGCTTATCCAATAGTCCAAAGTTTGCAAGCGCAGTGGTAGCTCCGCAGATGGCACATACCGTAGCGCCTATTGAGAGAAGCTCGCTTGCTTTTTTGATGATAGCGCCATGTTCCGGGTCATTCCATGTGTTTGCGCCCGGTAACAGCAGCACGCTTGCTTCAATCATTGAAATATCATCAATTACGCAATCGGGAACGATTGTCAGTCCGCCCATCGTCTTGATCGGCTCCTTTGAATAGCTGACTGTTTTGAGCGATACAGATGGTGACCCCTTTTTGAAAAATCGACCGGAATTCAGCTCCGAAATAACATAACCCAGCTCCCAGTCGGCCAAGGTATCAAGAACATAAACATAAATTGTAAACATAGTTTTCCTCCGCTTTCACTGCTATATTGCCTTTTTATTGTACTATGCAATTACTGACAACACTATGGCAATAATTCAAATAATAAAAGGATTTTTGAAAGGCGGCTGCCAAATGAAAGTAGACAGGCTTGTTAGTATTATTATGATACTCCTTGATAAAGAGCGAATAGGCGCACAGGAGTTAGCAGATATGTTTGAAGTTTCACCCCGCACAATCTACCGCGACATAGACGCTATCAACATGGCGGGTATTCCTGTTCGCTCAACATCAGGAGTGGGCGGCGGCTTTGAAATCATGCAGAAATACAAAATTGATAGAAAGGTTTTTTCGACTGCCGATCTTTCCGCTCTCTTGATGGGACTTTCCAGTCTTTCCAATATGATACGAGGTGATGAACTGGTACACGCTCTTGCGAAAGTCAAGAGTTTTATCCCTGCTGACAGAGCAAAAGACATTGAATTAAAAGTAAATCAAGTATATATAGATTTAAGTCCGTGGATGGGTAACAGGAGCATACAACCATATTTAGAAATTATAAAAACAGCTTTGATGGAAAGTAAGCTGCTTTCGTTTGAATATATAGCCCACCACGGAAATAAAACTGCACGAACAGCCGAGCCGTATCAGCTTGTATTGAAAAGTAGTCATTGGTATTTGCAAGGGTATTGCCATAAAAGAAATGATTTTCGCTTATTCAGACTATCCCGCATGTCAAACCTGCAAATACGGGAGGAAACTTTTACACCACGAGATTATCAAAAACCGACTTTAGACTTTGAAGAAATTTTGGAGACTATGCAAACAAAAATCAAAATCCGTATTCATAAATCTGTGATGTACAGGGTGCTTGATTATTGCGCTTATGAAGATTTCTCGCCAGACGGTGACGAGCATTTCATTGTTAGTTTTCCTTTTATAGAGAATGAATACTGTTACGATATTCTTTTAAGTTTTGGGGATAAATGTGAGTGTTTAGAGCCATTGCATATCCGCATGGAAATGAAGCGTAGAATACATGATATAGCTACCATATACGAAAGTTAGAACAGGAGTTTATTCTCATATTCACAATGCTTTATGGCCGCCTCAATTCAGATATGATTTTACTGTCTGAATTGTCGATTTTTCATTTTACAAACAAGGTATAATAAATTTCCCATTATTTATAGTTAGCGATTTTCCCTGCATCTAAATTGAGTAAATGACACAGAAGCTTATAGGTTTTCAGAGCTGACTGCTTGAAAACCTTTTTCATTAATGGCGTTGGCCGAAGGACCTACAGTAAAAACTCGAGAGGGGCACGATGTCCCCAAGACTTTTATCATAGTGTTATCTGAAGTTCTATAGCAAAAAACAAGAATGTACAGCAATAATTTTACTGATACTTCTTGACGATTATATACATCGGGATAAAAAGCCCAGCTAATACAAATATCAGGGTTGAATATAGCGCAATCATATTCCAAACAGCCGGGAGGTATAAATTAAAGACGCCATATATAACCGGATATACAGTGAGAATTGCTATTGCCCAAATACGACCCATATTCATAATATGAGGCCAGTTGCTGTTATTAAATGTCAAGCCGGGTATATTCATTTCAAAAATGCCATCTCTGTAAGATGTAATCTTATTCTCATTATAATATGCAGGTAGTTTTTCTTTTGCTAATATTAGGAAATATGCCCCAAATGAAATTCCATCAGATCAATTACAATCAATATCTCCGACATTACTCCCTTCGTGTATATAAATAAATTCTCCATGAAGGTAACTAATAAACAAATACAAAATAGAACTATTCTTTGTCTTTTAATGCGCTTTGTGAGAACAGGGTTGTCATCAGAAAAACTGATGGCTTTTTTAACGAGTGTTTCTACTTGATCGGAAGTCATTTGAGTAGTCTCTTCTACACTTGGCACATAAGCAACTCTGTACCAGTAACATCAAGTAAATCGGCTAAAGGGATCCAAAGGGCGGCATCGGGTATGCTTACACCGGTCTCCCATTTACTGACCGCTTTGTCTGATATAAAAAGGCGTTCAGAAAGCTCCTTTTGTGTATAGCCTTTTTCTTTTCTGTGCTCTGCAATAAAAGCGCCGAATTTCTTCTTGTCAATTTCATACATATTTGTCACCTCTTCTTCTTTGCCTTTATCTTATAAAAAGAATATAAAATTGGCAACCGGACAACTGTAGAATTCATTGTTTTTCTATCGATAGATAATTGAGTTCAGTTTTAGAGCTGATTTTCATACATAAGCATTTTCAAAGCAGGCCTTTGCTTTCCATTCCAATAGACGTATTGTTACTAAAAAAATTATTTTTTCGGGGGTATATGATATGGGCATGATATGTCCTGTGTTGAGGCGAAAATATGATGGTGTTTGAACGTTGCTTTTAGTATAATGAGAAAACAAATAGAAAACACCGTTGAAAAATAATGGCTAAATGTTTATATATAAAGTATACCGGAAAGTTGGAAGCGGCACGAAAACTAATGAAATATGGATGGAAAATTGATGAGAATTGGTAATGTAGCACTTGAAAATAATATTTTTTTGGCACCTATGGCAGGAGTTACAGATATGCCCTTCCGCATATTATGCAAGGAGCACGGCTGTGGTCTTGTTTATTCAGAAATGATCAGCGCTAAGGGCATGTTTTATAAGGATGAAAAGAGCTGGAAGCTGGCTGAGCTCAGCGATAGCGAAAAGCCGGCAGCAGTTCAGATTTTTGGCTCTGAGCCCGACATTCTTGCCGACTCTGCCGAAAAGCTCAACAGCTCTGATGCTGCTATACTGGATATAAACATGGGATGTCCCACCCCAAAGATAACTAAAAATGGAGAAGGCAGTGCTTTGCTCCTGAAACCCGAGCTTGCCGGTGAAATAATCAAAGCAGTCAGTTCAGTATCTCATAAGCCCGTCACTGTAAAGATACGCAAGGGATGGGATGATGAGCATGTAAATGCAGCCGAAATTGCGTGTATTGCTGAGAAAAATGGTGCTGCTGCAATAGCAGTACATGGAAGGACACGAGAGCAATTTTACAGTGGAAAGGCGGACTGGAATATCATCAGGGAGGTTAAGAATGCTGTATCTATACCTGTTATAGGCAACGGGGATATATATAGACCTGAGGATGCAGCAAGAATGCTCGATGTTACCGGCTGTGACGCAGTTATGGTTGGAAGGGGAGCACAAGGCAATCCATGGATATTCAACAGAATAAACCACTATATCAGTACAGGGGAGGTATTACCTGATCCGTCCCTTGAGGAAAGGAAGGAAATGATCCTGCGGCATCTCAGAATGCTGGTGGAGCTTAAGGGAGAGCACACAGGCGTATGTGAAATGCGCAAGCATATAGCGTGGTATATGAAGGGCTGCAGAAGCACGGGACATTTCAAAGATAGAATTTTCAGAGCCACATCAGAGGATGAGATGCGTGAGCTTGTAACAGCCTTTAGTACTGAAAGTCAGCTGTAGTAATAGTATAGTAGGACAATAGACCTGCTCTCAGTGTCAAACCCCGTCCCCTTGACAGGTTTGTTCTTATGAAGGGCTGCAGAAGCACGGGACAGTTCAAAGATAGAATTTTCAGAGCCACATCAGAGGATGAGATGCGTGAAGATACATTCATCCCCTGAAAACCGCATAAAATCTAGCTTTTTCACGAATTATTCAGTTACTAATGTTACTAATTAACATCCAAAAACTTTATCAATAATGGCTACTTTTTCATCAATTCTTTTGTTGTCTCGATAATAATACTTATGTGTGGTTGCTATATCGGCATGTCCCATCTGACTTTGAACCAGGCTTTCAGATACGTTACTATCAATGAGTGTGGTTGCATACGTCTTTCTAATCTTATGCATTGAACGATGCTTGATACCGAGGTTGTCGCAGATACCAGACAAATGTTTGTTAAATGTATTTCCTCTGATTCGTTGACCTTTTCGCCCTGTAAATAGATATTCGCCATTGGCTGATATCCGTACAATATGATCTACAACATCCAAGGCTTGTTGAGGTAAAATCACATATCGGTCGCCTGTTTCTGTTTTTGGATATTCAGAAACGGAAACCACCCATTTGTCATTTTCGTCTTTATACTTTATTTCCGTACGTTGTATATGTACAGTTCGGTCCTTAAAATCGGTTCTTTTCAGAGCTGATAACTCTCCGACTCTGAGTCCTGTCATAAAACCCAACAAAATACCAAGACTCCAAATGTCTGCTTTCTCCCAACAATAAGTCGAAATGACTTTTACTTCATCATCCGTAAATATTTCAGACTCATTATCTTTTACTGTCCTTTGAAACGCTCTTGCCGGTAACTGCAAATCATTGAAGAAGCTGCTAATACTAATTCGAGTATATTTTTTCTTTTTGGCATATTTGAATATACCCATAATCAATATTCGCATTCCATTAAACGCTTTTCTCGTAAGTCTTTGATTGATGATAGTAGTTCTGATGAATCTCTCTATATCATCTTCATCAATAACAGAAATTTTCATCCGTTCAAATTCTGTACTCTCGAAAAAACGCTTGTAATCTGATTTGTACTTATCGTATGAAGTTTTTGATATTTCAGCATACAGAAGTTTTTCCTCTATCCAATGTTCAAAAACATCTCGTACCAATGGATTAACTTCATATTCCATATAGTGCCGAACGATAGCCTCATCAAGATCCTCTCGCCTCTTCTTTTTCACTAAAATCTTCTTATCAGACGCTCCATCACTCCATCTCGTATAAAAGTATCCATTTTTCCCTTCCCAAATTGGGAAGGTGTGCATATCTAAATAACGTTTTCTGTCCATTGCTTTCACAAGGGACTGTACACTTGATATGTCAATGATACCAAGTTCCACAGCCTTTTTCAAGTCCACATCCGTATGCATCACCCCCTCCCAACACAGGGTAATTACTACTCCTCTTCTTGAAACAAATAACCCTTAAATACCACCCCATCTTGATTAAGAAAAACTCCAGTTGCATTTTTAGGAATCACCTTAGCTCCTTCCGATGAGTCTAAAATAATCCTAGATAGCATTTCATCTGCACGACCACAAACACGATAGGTAATATTTGATTTGATTTGTCCATTCAAAACATCGGCATCAGGACGCTGAGTTGCTAAAACTAAATGTATACCTAATGCTCGTCCCAACCTAGCAATGGTACTAATGTATTTTTCCATTTGACGTACCTTTTCTTTATCTTCTTTCGATAATCCAGTGGCTGATAACATCTCCGCAAGTTCGTCACATGCAAAAATAATGCGTTGTAACTTAACTTCTTGCGTCTTGTTATATACATCAATATCTTTAGCATTTGCCTGGGCAAATAACACTTTTCTCCGATCAAGTTCTTTGCATATTGTTTCCAGGGATTGCACTGTCTCTGTTTCATTTGTAGAAAAGACACTGTGTGCTTTCAGTTTTGGAGTATAATCCAATCCGCCTTTGAAGTCGCTGACATACACTTGAAAGTTATGCATTAGTGCCTGGTACAAAATTAATTTGAGCAAATAAGTTTTTCCCGATCCGGTCGCTCCTCCAATTAGAAGATGAGCATATCCATTAAGATTCCATTTTACATGAGCGCCCAAACATTCCCCTAAATACATTACAGAACTTGACGAGAGCATCTTTTTATTCAAGTAACAGTTTTTTTCATAATCGATCAAACCGTTACAACCAGTTAACCTTATTTCCTTTCGTGCTGATCCAAAGGAGATGTCTGTGATTGTCATGTTTAAAATATTTTCTATTGCATCTTTTTTCTCTTCCCAGACAGTTAAAGGAATTCCATCTGAATAAAACTCCATCCTTTTAACATCATTCTGCTTTTCTACGTGCAAGAAAATTGGAGTTTCCCCTATTTTATTGGTCAGACCTATTTTTACACAGTTCTCCTGTATTTTCTTATTTTTTCCGAAATTACTGGTTACCATGAAACAGATAATTCCACACAGAAAACACAAAAGCACAAGCCAGGAAGATCTATATAGTGCATCTAAAAGTGGAAAATTGTTTACTTCCCAGTATATTGCAAAACACGTAGCAGCGATATGAACCATGTGCATAACCAAACATATTCTATATCCCCAACTATGGGCAACGTTTAATTTTATTGCCTTGAATCGCAATCCTATTTCCAACCAATTTCTCTTATCGGTAAAATCTTCGAATAAAGTCTTGTCATCATCCATGCAAATATATCTCCTTATTTATTTCTTGTCTCTCTCCGATGGCAATTTGATGATATACTTTTGTGATTCGTCTAACAAAAGCATTCCAGGTAGCTGGATCATCCTTTTGTACAGAGGTGTATTGCTTATCTAATGGTAAATTAGACAGAATATAAACCTTTGTATAGCAGGCAACTCGATCTACATATCTCGCCGGTAACATCACAGGATATATATCAAGAAAACTCAACATATCCGCCATGGAAATCTGATGACGAAATTCCTCAAAGCAGAGGACATCCTGGCCATGATATGCATCGAATTTCACTCCATTTGTTGTATAGGATGTAATTCGGCAAATATCAGTAAAGGCATGTTCTTTAAATATACCGCTCGTCTTTCCTGTTCCTGTTTTTCCGTATATGTAAGTAACTGTAAGCTGTGTTCTGTTTTCTTTTGTATATTTTTCTGACAAGAGCACTTCTCTTAAAGAATCAATATCCCTTACCCTAAAAGCTAATTTGGGATGTTCCGTGATTATCTGTGCAGTTGAATAACCAGCATTTATATCATCGATTAACTGTGCCATTAAAGGCGAATTTTCACGTCCTTCCGAAGGCAATTCTCCAAATTCGATAAAACTGCCTGGTACAGTTGTTTCAGCTTTACTAGTATCTTTCCACTTTCCCTCTTTTAAAATATAGTCACGATTCTCCACTGCGGTTCCAAATGCCTTTTCTATATGAGCCAACGAATAAAATCGATCTCTTATTGTCGAAAAACGAATAGGAGATTTGGAATATAGGAAAATGTGAACATGAGGAGTTCCTGTTGTTGCAATTTCTTCACATAGGCAGTAATAATCAAGTGTCAATGAATTTAGAATTGACAGAATTACTTCTACGCTCAATCCATTTGTTTGATAGTTATTTATCGTTAGCTGCCATTTTCTAGACTGCGGATTATTTGGAGCCAAAGCAATACCTCCTTTTATAATTCTGTATCCTACATGCTACATCAGCATAGGCAAGGCTACCCATGCTGATGTCCATGGAGCG
Organism: Bacillota bacterium; assembly: GCA_023409735.1. Lineage (GTDB taxonomy): Bacteria > Bacillota > Clostridia > Acetivibrionales > DTU013 > JAEYRB01. The sequence continues at coordinate 30,003 of JAEYRB010000047.1, forward strand.
AAAACGGTACCCCTTTCCGCCCCATGGATTGGATTTGTCATGCACCCTTAGCCAAGCGAATACCAGTTGCAGTTGCAGAGACATCATAGCTTCCGCCCTTATGGTACAAGTTTAGCTCCAACCCCTCTAAATCTACCTCTGCATATTGCTCTGGCTGTTCTATTAGCTTATCTCCGAGAATCTTAACAGACAAACGCTCGAAACCGATCTCTGGCAGCACCAATCCATATCGATATCCTTCAATCTCATTTGTCTTTACTCCATTCTTATATACATAAGCTGGAGTTACATCTACGAGTAACTTTTTTGTTCCGATACTACGAACGTCAATCTTGAGCTTTATAATATTCATAATCTGATCTCCTTTTTGATTTTTTAGATGATACACATTAGTTACTTACACTCCTATCTGGTGATTCTAGCAGAATCATATACAACACTATCAGCTGTAAGCAAGCCTAGGATTTTGCCTACCACTCCTTTCACTTAAACTATAGACCTAAATGTAAATTTCAAGTCAAGAACTTTTTCTGTTTTTTTTAACTTTGTAGATGGTCTAAAATAAATTCTATTTAGACAACAAAAGCTCCACCCGATTAAGGGTGAAGCTTACAATTAATTGGAAGTTGTCAATCCGACAAACTGAAAGTTATCTCTTCATTTCATTCTCTCTAACCGTTAGAATCACATCTAAATACGGCATAATATCCTTTACAGAGCATCCCATCTTTTCCAAGTATTTACTTTGGATTTTATAATCATAACTTAACAAAAAATATGTTCTTGCAACATCATACAACTCCGTGCCCTTACATACATTCATCATGTCAATAAGCACGACTTTGTTATTCTCATCAAGCATCACATTTTCCAGATGAAAATCACCATGAATAAAACAATTACCATCAGACAATGCGTTTATTTTAGCAATTGTTTCTTCATCCGTTGCGAACATTTTCAAAAAGTCTTTATAAGAGATAGCATCATCTATACTGAATTGCATTAACTGTTTATGAAAATCAACAAACTTATCTATCCACACATCATATGCAGGTTCGCTTGGATCAGAAAATTTAACAGAAAGCACTTCTCCAACAACCCGGTCATAAATAATGCCTTGTCGTTCGCCTTCTACGATAATCCTATGAGCCTTTGGCGTTCTTATTCCTAATTCCCATGCCATAGTTGCATTATGAAACTCATGTTCAATATATTTTATCGGGTATTGAGGATAAAACAATTTACATATCAGGTTATCTCCATACTCATAAATTTCAGCGGTATTTCCTTTCGCTATTAATTTCATATCTTAGTTCACCACCAAATTCTTATCCAGCTCTTTCATTGAGTAAAGTAAGCGATTTTGTTCAATTAGAATTTATCGGATTCTTTCAACAGCTGTAATTTCAAATCCGATTTTTTTGTACAACATCAGTGCCGCCTTATTCCATTCAGCCACATGTAATATAATTGGTTCGTTATTCCTTTTCCTAATACACTGCATTCCCCATAGTAAAAGTTGTTTTCCATATCCTTTATGTTGAAACTTTGTACTTACTATCAAATCATCAATCTCATTACCATAGCAGGCAACAGAACCCACAATTTCTCCGTTTTCTACAAGCAGATAGATGTCCTTGGTTTTTTCTGCAATCTGCTCATAATCACTCAAGAAATTGTATGGTTGGATATCTAGTGCTTGTCGCATTTCGTAAAAGCAATCATTGTATATTCTCATATATTCTTGAAAGTATTCAAATTCAAAAGGAATACAAGCAATATCACTTTTTTCAACGCTGTCATTAGTGTACTTCATTTCACATGCTATTACTTCCATTGCTTTATCATCTCCATAAATTGGTATTATCTAACTGAAATTACACTATATTTGTTTCGCAAATGATACATGCTCTTTCAATTCGTAAAATCCATTTTTTTGATAGAAACCATAAGCAGGAACATTATTCTCTGTTTGCAAAAAGATTTGTGTCAGACCAATTTCCTTCATTCCTTTTTCAATTTCTTTCAGAAAATAAGTTCCGATTCCATTTCCTTGTTTATCTGTTTGTATGCACAATTCATCAATACAGTATTCTGTACCAGAATACCAATGTTTGATGTGTCCCATAGATACACCAATTAACTTTTCGTCTTCAAACAATCCATAGGTTAATGAGTTGCTTTGACCTATCAAATCCAACAAATAAAGATTAAGCTGCTCTTGATTTGACCAGTCATCATTCTACGGTTCAATTGTAAATACACTTACGAATAATTCTTTTATTATTTCTATTTCATTTATTCCGATTTTTTTTAAATCGTACATTCTCTTTTCCATAAGTAATCTCTCCGTCAAATTCTTATTTATCTATCCCTTTCATTGAATAAAGTATATCACAAAACATGGTAAATTCAACCATTTAAAAAAGCACCCTTAAAGGATGCTTTTCAAGTATACAGTCCGTTTCCTTTCTATAATATTTTGCTTGTTACTAATTTTGTTACTAATCACTTTTTCCGAAAAACAAAAAAGAGCTGAAACCCAGCGTTTATGCTAGTTTCAGCCCTCGTACAGAGCAGGGGATGAGATGCGTGAACTTATAACAGCCTTTAACTCAGAAAATTAGCTGTAGCATTTTCTTATGCGCATTTTTTCGAGTTTGGTACATTATTTTGGAAAGTGGCTAAAAAATGAGCAGAATTTCAAGTAGGGTACAGATTTTTAACATAAAATTGGCGTATTCATTGTTGTAT
>JAEYRB010000049.1 GCA_023409735.1 Bacillota bacterium
GCACTCTGGTCCAGGGAGCTTTAGCATGGATTTGGGGCAAAAGCCGCAGCACTATACCTGTACCGGGATTTAAAAATACGAAGCAGGTTGAAGAGACCGCAAAAGCAATGGATTTTGGTCCACTTTCTCAGGCTCAAATGAACGAAATAAATAGAATTCTTTCAAGAAATTGCGGGTAGAATACCGGACAAACCGAGTAGACAGCGGTGATTAGCCGCTGTCTGTTCAAAGTACAGTATAAAAGGCAGGAGGGCAATCTCAGACATAGCTCCTGCCTTAGCATATAAACATAAACAACTCCATGCTCTGCTGCCCACATACTCATGACTTAACTATCTTAATTCCCTCACTAATATTTAATGCTCATAAATTATCATTCTTGCTCTCAAACTTGATTAAAAATCTACATAATCAGCTTATGCGAATGATTTTTCCTCCGTTGATACCCCCCTCGGGTCCTAATTCAAGGGAAATATCTGAAGCTTTTATCATCTCTTGATTATGCTCAATAGCAATTACACTGCAGCCTCTTTTCACAAGAGAATCAAATACCCTTATTAATCTATTTACATCATCAGGATGTAAGCCTCTGGTTGGCTCATCAAATAAATAGAGTGATTTATTGTTCTTGACCCTCATTAACTCCTTTGCCAGCTTTAATCGTTGCGCCTCTCCACCGGACAAGGTGCTTGTAGACTGTCCAAGACCGATATAACCCAAGCCGACCTCCTGAAGCAGCTGCAGCTTTCTAAGAATTTCAAATTCATTAACAAAAAGCTCTGCAGCCTCATTTACTGTAATATTTAGCACATCCGAAATGCTTGCATTCATATACTTCACTTTAAGAACTTCCTTAAGATAACGCTGTCCCTTACATACAGGACATACCACTTCAATATCAGGCAAAAAGTTCATGGAAACCACCAGGCTTCCCGTACCCTCACAGTTTTCACATCTTCCACCGGGAACATTATATGAGAAATGCTTCGCTTCAAGCTTGCAGTTTGCTTCTCTGGCTTTCAAGGCGAAAAGATTTCTTACATCTGTAAAGACATCTGTGTAGGTTGCAACATTTGACCTTGCTGATTTTCCTATGGAAGCCTGATCAATAACTACTACGCCCTCCACATTTTCAAAGCCTGTTACCCTGCCTGCATGCTTTTGGGCCGGATTTTCAAAATACTCTTCTGCTGCAGCTGCAATTTCTCCAAATACAAGACTTGTTTTCCCTGCTCCCGACACGCCTTCTATCGTAACAAATGACTCAAGTGGAATCTCCGCATTAACATGCTTTAGATTATTGGCACAAGCGTTCTTTACCGAGAGATATTTAGAAAAAGTTCTTCTCTTTGTTCTCTCAAACCCAATGTTTTGTCTGCTCAAGTATTTTCCAGTAATAGACTCCTTGCAGTTGATTATGGCCTGACGATCACCTGTGGCAACAATCTCTCCTCCATTTTTTCCGGATCCAGGCCCAAAATCAACAATATAGTCAGCAGAACCTATAATATCAAGGTTGTGTTCAATTACTATTACCGTATTGCCCTTGTCTCTCAGCTGTTTTATTGTTTCTATGATTTTAGGAACATCTCTTTTATGTAATCCTGTAGATGGCTCATCCAATACATACAAAACACCGGTTAAACCGCTTCCTAAAATAGATGCCAATTTGATTCTTTGAATTTCTCCGGGCGAGATGGTACTGCTTGGCTGTCCAAGGCATAGGTATCCTGCTCCGACATCCACAATTCTTTTTGTACGCTTTACTATATCCTCCAGAAGCTGTTCAACTACACAGCTCTCCTCTGTTGTCAAATTCTCCCGAATGCTTAACAGCCATTTTAGCACATCATTTATAGGCATCTGAAGAACATCATATATGTTTTTACCCTGCAGCTTTACCTCAAGCACTTCTTTTCTGAACCGGATTCCACCGCACTCATGGCACTGACTTAATATCATGTATTTTTCTAATTTCTTTTTTGACTGTACAGACTTTTGCTCCTCATAACGCCTCATCATATTTGTAACAACGCCTTCGAATCGTCCAGCCGGCACTGTTTTAGGCGGCTGTATATCAGGGAAACGCCTTTCTAGCTGTGGACTTAGCACACCATACAATAAAAGCTCCCTCTGCACCTCATTGTATTGTGAAACCGGAACATCCATCCTTATATCGAAGCCATAATGCTTCGCTGCATTTTGAATAGAAGCGCCATATCTGTCTACATACACCTGATCCCAGCCTTCAATCGCAAAATCAACAATGCTTTTGTCCCAATCGATAAGCTTATTTTCATCTACCTGATTGATAACTCCAACGCCGTTGCAAGCCGGACATGAACCGGCCGGCTTATTATATGAGAAAAAATCTGCTGTAAATTCAATATCATCCTCCTGTAATGCTGCGTTTTCTCTTTTCCCAAGCTTCTCAAACAGCACTCTGAGATACGGCGTGATCTCTGTGATCGTACCGGCTGTTGAACGGGGACTTCTATTTACATGTAATTGATTAATGGAAATTGCCGGAGACAGCCCTTCTATAGAGCCAACCTTTGGTTTTGTACCTATTTCCATAGTCATTCCCATGGATTCCATGTACTGTCTCTGGCATTCTCTCTGTAAGGTGTCCAAAGCCAGTGTTGACTTTCCGCTTCCCGACAATCCCGAAAATACTATAAATTTACCCTTCGGCAACTCAAGGCTTATGTGCTTCAGATTATTTTGGTATGCGTCATTAATTATTATTTTTTCCATTGCTTCACTCTCACCTTTCATTTCAAGTACAAGGATCCCTGTAATTATTTCTGTCATAATACTCTTACGAGCAGAGGCACGCTCTGTTTGTGTAGTATAAAAATAACACCAGTTAAAAGTCTGGTGTTATAATGGAGGGTTTGAATAATTTTTTAGTTGAGCACCGTGTTTCAATCAAGCATCCGATCTGGAATAGGCGTTCTTCATCCGGCTACTCAGTTCGAAGAGAACCTTGTCCAATGTATCGGCAGTTTCCTTTTTCAACATATCTGCGATTTCCTGATTGGCCTGTTCCCGAAGAGCGGCCCGTTTTGCAATATCCGCTTCCTGCCGGAGCTTTTCATCATATTGGTTGATAAGCGCATGTCCTTTGGACTGTACAGCAAGCTGATATCGCTCAATATGAAATATGGATTTACCGTAAGATGCGTCCGCCATAGCTGCAATCAAGCGGCTGGACCAGTAAAAGTTGTCTGTTGATACTTCCTGTGTTGTATTGGCAAGATAGTCCGGTGTTGCGGACACATTAGCATAAAAAGGTGCCGGCACATTGAAGGAGTTGGAGGCGAATGCGATCCACTCCACCACGCGGAACTCCTCCGGGACGTCCGGGCGCATCTGGATTAAAGCCATAAAGTCATTCCGGTTGATGCCAATCGGGCGGAAGATGCCTTTCATTGCTGGATCGCCATGGCTTTCATATGGATCATACGGTGTACCCTGATAATGAGAGGACAGCACATATTTAACATCCTCCGGCGTAATCTTCTTCTCTGGCACCATACACCAGGGCAGATCATTGGAATACGGGTTGTAATCCGCATTTGAGCCGTCCCACACTTTGGTGCGGGGATTAAAATACCGCAGCATGAACCAGGCGCGTGGCGTATTGTAAACATGATCAGCATCATCGTGACTTCCAAAAGCGTCTCTCGGATTAAGACCTCCGTTCAGCGATAGATCCAAATGGTTCTCCTCAATGAACTCCTTCATATCAGCTGAGCACATATAGTTCTTCTTTTCGGTAAGTGCATCCTCCAGATCAAACCGGTCAAGCCCCAGCTGATTTGGCATAACGACATAAACATCATCCGGCACCTTTCTGGCAATCCAGTGATGGCCACCGATGGTCTCCAGCCACCAGATTTCATTGACATCCTGAAAAGCAATGCCATTCATCTCATAGGTGCCGTACTTTTCCAGAAGGCTCCCCAACCTCTCAACACCTTCACGAGCACTGTGAATGTAAGGAAGTACAATATAAACGATATCCTCCTCGCCAATGCCGCCGACAGTTTCAGGCTGCCCGTCCTGCTCCGGATGATACTCGACCAGTGGGTCCGCTCCCAGCACTCGTGAATTGGAAGTAATGGTTTCCGTAGCCGTCATGCCAACATTTGCCTCATTCACGCCACTGGCGGCCCAAATGCCCTCGCCTTCTACGGCATTCGGTACTGCAGTAAACCGCATGGGATTTTGGGGCAGTTCGATTGTCACATGGGAAAGCACGGATTTGTAGGTTGCAGACTGCTCCCCGGGATGGATCGTTACAAATTTTTTAGCGGTAAAATGACCAGAACTAGAATCATCGTTCCGTGCGATCATGGTAGAGCCGTCATAGGATGCATTTTTCCCAACAAGAATAGTTGTACAAGCCATAAGTTTATCCTCGCCATTATAAAGTAGTAGTGTTTAGCGCCCCTCTCCAAGGGCTATATGCTTCATATCTTCTAAATTCTGATAATCTGTTCCTCAATGACCCGTTTCTTCACGTTAATCACTCTATCTGCATTTTATCACATTGTGATTAACTTTTCTATCGGCTCAGTTTTCAGAGTTCAGTTCACCATCTCTACTTATAAAAAGCGGTTCTTCCACCTTGCTTAGGCCATGATTTACACATCTATTTTATTGGCATGAGCTGCTCATTTTCAGTCAAAAGCTCTTTTAAAGCTTTATAGTTCAAGTCGGGGTCTATGAGCAATTCTGCAAGCTCTCTAACAAGGTCAACATTCTTATTACTCAAATTTTTGGTTGCACTTAAAAAACTTGATTCTTGTTCCCAGTTTAATGACTCTGTTAAACTTGTTCTTGGATTGTACCAAGGTTCTTCATATATTACGTTCAACAAATCGATATTGATGTATGAGATTATATAACACATTCCCCAGCATTCATCCCAACCATAGTTTAGAGGATTTATCCGATTTTCAATTGCATCCAGATAAACATTAGCAGAGTAGTAGAATTCAGTCTTCGCAAAATCAATCATTAAAAAATCAGCATCCAATAGTATCCACTTATTTTGGGTTTTATCCCAACATTCACAAATCCAATGGTCAATATTGAGTCCATTATTCGTAATATAAGGTACAAAGCCGGCTCTAGCTCTTGCAGGTATACCCTTATATCTTAGAATTGAAGTTAAAAGTAGTGTAATTCCACGACATGTAACAACGACTCTGTCTTTAGGAGCTTTATTGTAAATAATTCCTTCATTATTCTTTTCATAAAGTCTCTTTAGCATTTCTTGAACTGTTTTAGGCTCATTGTTCCATATTTCATTTTCATTTGGTTTAACTTCAGGGTATTCGTGCAATTTTGCGGGATGTATTAATTGCCGATTTACTAAATTACAAATGTCACCAATATTATCCGGAATACCTTCATACATAAATGAGTACTCAAATGGGTTAGTAAAACTTGTTTGTTTCAAGTAGTGTTCTACTTGTTTTATGTCCATTTTGCTGCCTCCCTCTTACTTGACTTAATGAACACATAATACTATAGCGAAGCTTTAATGCAAAACATGAAGATATACACTGTATCACTATTAACATGTTTGAGTAGAACGACATACATAATTTACTAACATATTCAAAAATTTTCTAGTCAGTTTAGTGTTTTTATGATAGAGTATTATTGTAAATTGCAAAAAATAATATTTTTTTACTGTTTGTAGCTTGTAACTGTGGCTTAGGACAAATTATTTTTCAACACATTAAAAAAAGATCCATCTAAAGGGATTCCAAACTTATTTCCTCCCTTAGTTAATGCTTTAAACATCTCTAGGAAATTCTTATCTGCGATAAATGCAAGGTCAGGAAGCTACCACTTGAAATCATCAGGTTTATCAATGGAGGGGTGATCCTCATCGAATTTGCCAAGCTTCACTATTCTCTCAATCTTTTCTTGTTCAAGATCATAAATACACAAGCCTTTTTGCCCAACCTTGTCATCGTCTATAAAAGTGTACGATAGCAAGACCTTTTTCAAGTCAAGGCTCCATTCAATAAGTCCGGTAGTTGGATCAGGACGTCCCCAGTCACCTGTAACGTACCCCAATTCCTTCTGGTTTTCATTTATATAGATCTGTACGCCGGGTGTGTAGGTCCTGTTGTTTTTCACGTCAATGAAGCTAATATCAATCCATGTCCTTCCCCCATGGGAAACACATAATATATTACCGTCAGGTGACCAATCAAAGCCGTTTATACTTGTATAAGAATTATCAAAGCTATATATACAATCCTCTTCAGCATTATAAATATGGCATATGCCATCATTGAATCTGGTCTCTCCAAAGCAATAAAAAGCAATGTACTTTCCGTTTGGCGATTTGGAATATGCTTCCGCTTCAAAAGACTTTCCATATAGTGATAAAACAAATTCAGCTGACTGCTTTACACTATCATTTGAATCATTTAGCAGCACCTTTAATGCTTCAGTAATTTCATTGCGATGATCAGTATTGTAATAACCAATCATTTTGTAGCATGAGTACCATCTTATTTCCGGATCATTACTTTTCAATCCATCAAGATAAAGTGGCAACAAATTTATTTCATTTGGGCTGTTTAGGGTAAGGCTTACAGATTGATCATCTTTATTTTCATCAGAAGCTTCAATTGCTTCAGTGGATTCATTTGTTTCCGTAGATTTGCTTGTCTCTGTAGATTCGTTTGTTTCCGTAGATTGAGTTTCTGTAGCTTCAGTTATTTGTCCGGTTAATGCAGATTCATTCTCTTCATGTTCATCATTTTCTGCTTTTTGATCAACATTATTGCAGCCACATAAGAGTGATATTAATAAAATTGCTGTAAAAACACTTAATATATATTTTTTCATTTGTTATATACTCCTTAAATTCTTATTCCCAGGATTCAAAATGTATTTTACTAAGTTCAAACCTATTAAATTGTATTTTTTCATCAGCAGGATATCCAAATGCGATTAAAGAAACCGGTCGTATATGATTAGGCAAAGTGAACTCTTTTACTATACCTTTATAAAAATCCGAGCTCTGTTTTACCCCGCACCAAACACCACCAAGCCCTATTGAATGGATAGCAAGAAGAATATTTTGAGTTGCAGCAGAGCAATCAGCTAATAGCCATTCAGGAATACCTTGAATCACTTTGTCGCCACAGACGATAATACATGCTGCAGCATTCCTCAGCATTTCCACATAATGATTATCACCAATAATTCTCGCCATTTTCTCCCTATCCTTAGTTACAACAAAATGAAATGGTCTTTTGTTTGTTGCCGATGGAGCACAGAGTCCTGCATTCAAAATCGTATTTATCTGAACCTGATCTATATCTTTATCGCAAAATTTTCGAATACTTGCTCGTTGAGAAATAGCTTTTAATACTTCATTATGAATCATTTCAGGACTTTCTATCAGTGTTGGTACTGATGTTATAGTGTCAAGCTCTATATTCAAATGAATATTCAACTTTTCTTCGCCATCGATCCCAATATCCTTGAGCAGCTGCTTACTAAAGAATATGCAGTACTTTCTATCGCCTCTGGACATTAACCTTGATTTAAATTGAACGCTTTCAAGAACACATTTTACAAATATTGTACCTTTAGGAATATGAAATTCTGCTCTTGGGTCAAAAGGAAGAAATGCTAAAACTTTATTTCCTTCTTTTTTAATATCAACTATGCAATTCATAACATTTTTCCTCATGTTTCAAAAATATTTCTATCTTTATATTCAGCATATTAAACATATAAGAATTTATGAAATAAGCCCCTTTCATGCACATGAAAATATATCTCCGTTGTCTTGGAACTGGCATGTTCTATAAGCTCCTAATATATCATAGATCTATGCCATTTTCCATTAAACGTGCTGCATTTGAATATCTCAGTGTATAAGCAATCATGCTTACAAAATTATACATTTTTATAAGACACAAGTAAAAAATATATCAATTATAATATTTGTAATAAGTGATATGATATGACTAACCACTACTGTGTTTCAACTAGATTGGTTGCAAGCGAGTTTGCTGCTTGCCAATACATAGGCAGGGCATGATTTTCTTTGAGGAATAGGACACACCTCAAATGAATCTTTTCACATACACCTCGGAAAATACAGAAAATCAAAACTTTTATGTTGCAATACCCATAAATTTTCCGTTTGGAAAGGATATGCTTCCTTTTGGAAAAGGAAAATTTATGGTCCACAAAAGAAGTCACATTCATAAAAAATGTGACTTCTTTTGTTCTATTATACAACAATTATAAATATCCCATTATATATGTGTCTACATAATTACACTGATATTCTTTTTCACTTCATTATAGTTTCTTACTTTATGGATTCGTTCCTTTGATCAATCCATTAATAAACACTTTTCTCTAAATCATATGGCATATTATTCGCCTCATAGTAAATCACAAGCGTTTATTATGCTTTATATATAACATTAACAATATAGTAAACCCTACACAACTTATGAAAAATGGCGTTTGTATACTTATTTCTTTGAAAGCAAGACCGCCTATTATTGGACCAATAATAGTACCAATATTAGATCCCATTGTAAATTTACCTATAGCAATTCCTCTAATTTCTTCTTCTATGTCTTCAACATAAACGCCATTTAACGTTAAGTCAAGCAAAGTTAAAGCTATGCAATAGCCTGTCCACACAATTCCATACAAATAAATATCTGTTGTAAATGGTAATATTATTAAAGTGATTATCAACGTGCTTAAAGAAAAAATGAATGCTTTTTTACATCCGATTATATCACTAATTTTTCCAAGTCTGGGGGATAAAAACGCAATTATTACTGTAGGAAATAAAAATGCAATACCAATTTCCAATAAACTTGAATTGAATCTGCTTTCTAAATATAATACAAAAGTTGCAGAAACTACGCTTGCAAAAACACTAAAAACTAAATTGAATAATATTACTTTATTTTTCTTATGTGGTAACGAAATATCTGAAAGCTTTTTATTGTTTATTAGTTTTGTTTCCTTTAAAAAAACAACAGAATAAATGGCAGCTATTACAGAAGCAATTGCACATATTCTAAACAGATTTGACCAGCCATCAATTAATTTTGGAGTATTAAGAACAAAAAAGCACAAAATTACTCCTAATAAGCCTCCCTTATCAGAATAGCTATTTTTTTTTCCAAAATTGTGCGCATTATTTTTCATATTCATGTCTGCAATCATACTGCATGCAGATATGCTAATAGATGCAGAAGCGATAGCTTGCAAACCTCTTCCAATATAAATCAATGGTATCGTTTTAGCATTAGAATAAAATATATATGATAATGCATAAAACATTAAGCCAAAAACAAATACAGGTTTTCTCCCTGCTTTATCTGTTACATAACCTGTTATTAGGCGCATGATTATAAGTCCAAGCGAAAATACAGAAAAAAGCCCCGTTACCTGTAGCGGATTTAAGCCCAAAGCGGATGTGTACATTGGTAATAAAACATCCATTACAGTTAAAGGCAATGATATTAACAATAACGGAAATGATAGTTTCTTTAGTGTTTCTTCATTATTCGTCAATTTTTATCTCTCCCATAATAAAATGCTTTTTCAAGGTAAAGCACACAATCCCTGGTTGATCTCAAACACCAGCATTGGCCATTTCAGGTCTCATTATTTGTAACGTTATCTATTGTTCACTTGTCAAGACGGTATTCACCCAAGCCATACATTCTGATTTCGATTAAGAAATTATTTTACTTTTTTTATGAAGATATAGGGCATATCCTCCTGCCACCACAATAATAAAAAACGCTGGAGCATACTTCCATACGATAGATGTAGTAGCGGCATTTTCAACTGAAAATGTTGATGAAATATTTACCAAACTATGTGTGATGATGCATGGAATCAAGCTTCCACTCTTATAGAATACCATAACAAATGCGAAACCTATTGCAATTGCATACCCAATTTGTAAAAAAGTGTCTAACGTTGCATGACCTGTAAGTAAGTTTACAATATGTCCAGCACCAAAAGTCACTGCAGATATTATAATAGCCTTTTTTATGCTATCCTTCTCTATCGCTTTATACAAAAGCCCTCTGAATATAATTTCCTCAACATACCCAACCAAACCCATCGTAATAACTGCAAAAATTTGATGTAACAAATCGTAATGCATAGATAAGCCAAACCAAAAGTTCACCGAAACTAACAGAACAAATGGTATGAAATATAAGTATTTCTTCATATTCGACAAGCCAACTAATCCATACTTTGTTCCAAGTTTGTTTTTTGCAATAAAGATTGTTATGGTAATTGCAATTACCAATATTCCTAAAAGTGAATATAGACTTGCATCACCAAAATTATTTCTAAGAGTTCCCATTACAACGACATAGATGATAATCCACAACACTGCAAACCATATTTCACTTTTCTCATATAACTTTTTCATCAAAAATACTCCTCACTCAAATAATATCAAACCCTTTATTTAAAGCTTCACTGCTGAAAAAACCTCAGCGTTAAGCCAAGAGTTGGCACCACAATATTTGAATACTCTGCGTCTTTAATTCCTAACAATAAAAACAGAATTATTACATCAGCTACAAACAATGCTGCTCGTATTCGAATATTTCAATCATTTTCTTCTTAAAATACTGTCAAGTCAAAGCTACAGAAAATTGTTGAATACATTCTCCAGAATTTTCTCACATTTTGTTCTTTCATATTCCATCGCATTATTCGCAAGTAGACTTGCACATCCATGCGCTACTATAAACAGATTCAAAAACAACTCTTTTGCAGCTTCATCACATCTAGTTCCCATAGAAACCATATGCAGTATTTCAGATAATTCTGCACTATCTATCAATTCGTCAAGACTAAAACCATTAAATTGGTTTGTTTGAAAAAGAAACTGAAAAAGTTTCTTTTCTTCATAGCCAAATCTAATATAATTAAGTCCGAGTTCCATTAATGGAGACACATTTTCAGTTCCCTTCGGCATGATATACTCTGAATGATACATATCTGCTTTTTCATAAACAGACTTTTTTATCTCTTCTATTGAAGAGAAATGATAAAGTATTGGTTGAGTGGAACATTTTAATCTTTCTGATATTGTCCTGGCACTCATTTTTTCTATACCATCATTATTTACAATATTGAAAGCAGCATCTATTATCATTTTTTTATTGATTTTAGCCTTTGGCGGCATAAGTTACTCCTTTTATAAACCATGTTATATAACATACACTATATATACATTTATGTCAACCAAATAGAGGCGGTGATTAACCGCCGTCCTCTCACAGCACCGTGCATACCGTTTGGCCGCCATTTTTATATCGCTATTCGTAAATTTATAAGAAGGACATTCCCCGTCAGCCAGGTATTCCAGCCTTACTTCAATGTCAGAGACATGTAGATTCTGTTGCAGATCCATATATTTTACTTAATGCTTCATAATCACAAGAAGTCCAAAAGCTGCGTAACGTTTTCAATTCTATAATCTTCAGTATACGGAATAGATTCGTGCAATTTAGTATCAGCATGTGTAATCCATACACAGTCCATTCCCGCTTGCTTTGAACATAAAACATCCAATTGATGATCACCCACATAAAGGCAGCTTTCCGGCGGTAAATTAAGTTCGTTCATTGCAAGCTCCATTATCCGTACATTTGGCTTCTCTACGCCGACCACTTCAGATACTATTACAGACTCAAAATAGTTATAAAGATTGCATTCCTTCAGATAATCAACAAGCCATGTATAGTGATTAGATACAATCGCTAATCGGTACTTTCCAAGTAAAGAATCCAGCATATCAAATACGCCTTCAATAACAGTTATTTTTTGCTTTGGCATTGGTGTGCGTGCCATTAATTCTAAGTAAGCTTCTTTCATTTCATAAGGAAATTGAACACAGGATAAAGCTGCTTCGTCCAACAATCCACTTAACTCATCCTCAGTTGCTTTAGGCGCACCGTTTTGTTCTCTTCTGGTTTGCTCTCCAGTTGCCCAATAAACTGCTTTGCTTATTTCCCAAGATATTTCATCGGTAACATCTATACCTAATGAACGGATTTTATCTCCGAATATCTTTGCCCAATTAGGAGTATATTCTACAAGTGTGTCGCTAACATCAAAAATGATAGCTTTATACTTCATTCTAACCTCCTATATATCTTTTTTGTACACAACAGCTTTCATATATCGCGACATCGCGGATATTGTCATCTTTCCGATAATGGATTAGCAGTTACGATGCCTATGAGCTGACCAGCGCTAGCCCTTCTCTCTGGCGTTGCTTTAATTATCTCACAATTTCAGCTAATACTTCTTCAAGCCGTTTCTTTTCGCTGCTTTCATTTGTTTTAAATCGGACAATGGGGATTCCGTATTTTTGTAATATTTCATCCTTCATATTGTCTCGTTGGCTCTGTCTGGTATTCGGTCCATGAAAATAGTATCCGTCAACTTCAATAACTAATATCGGTTGCTTGCTGAGTTTATTATATATCAAGAAGTCAACATGGGTACAATAATGCATGACATATGCTGTCTCCTTGTCATTCAAATTATGAAGATCCCGAATTATCATGTTCAAAGGAACATGTGAGACTACATCACACTTTGTGAAAGCATCTGCCAATAGAATCTTCTTTATTAACATGTTCATAAGGTTCTCGCTGTCATATTCGGATATTCTCTTCTGTTTCTTCAACAATACCTGCCTTTTTTCCGAATAACTTTTATATAGATAATCAAAGACTGAATATATCTCACTTTGGATGACTTCTAAGTTATTATACTGAATATTGTTAATCAAATCTTTAATGTTGTTATCTTTTTGCGTTTCATTGCCGTCAGTTACCAGAATCAGCTGATTTACAGCTCGGGAGACTGCTACATTCAATCTGTTCGGATTGCCGGTAAATTCAGAGATTTCGTTATCGACCGTACAAAGAATAATCGTATCTTTTTCCTGTCCCTGAAACTTATCAACAGTAGCAGCTTTTACTGAAGTTCCGTCAAAAACCTTCTGCAGTGCTTCAGTATGATTGCAATAAGGCGAAACTATTCCAATTGTACCATCATTCACGTTCAGTCTTTGTCCGGGAATCACCTCGTCCCTTATTACATCAATTTGCCTCTGATTGATACGACCTCTGGCATGATTCCCTTCTACGGTCTTGTAGGCCACAAGAGGAGGCCTTTCCGACTGTGGTGTTGTTAGAATGATAAGCTGATCGTCATAGAATTTTCTATTACAAAACTCAATTATCTTTGGATGACATCGATAATGTTCTTTCATTATTACATGCGGAATCTCCTGAAACAGTTCATTTACGGAAGACAGCAGGCTGTGGTTTGAATACCGGTATGCCTCAGGCAGAGAATAGCATCCAAAGATTGCATCCGTTTTCTTCTTAGTTTCTTCATTTACAACATTCGGCAATTGCTTCAAGTCACCAACAATAACCGCTCTTTTGGCACACGGCAAAGCGAGCGCTCCCGTTGCCAAATCGACCTGCGAGGCTTCGTCAACAATAACATAATCGTAAACAAATCTGGCAGACAAACTGTTTTTTAATGAGTATGTCGTACTTAAAATAACTGGGAAGTCTGATATAAACTGATCGGACCTCTTCCACAGATCATTCATGTCATAAACTTGGCGTTTATCTATTTTACTAAATTTCTTTGCCACATCCGCTTTAAAAAGACTCATAGATAAATTTGAATATTCTTTCATTTTTTCATCGAAAGAATATGTTGAAAGCATTTGCTGCAAATCGGCAACCTGTTTGTACATTGCTGCGAGAACTGCCTCATAATACTGCCTTTGGCAAATCGCTATGATTCTTTCAATGCTGTTCCGATAAAAGGAAGCATTATATATGCCAAACTAAAAAAAATTTAGGAGTTTTCTCCATCCTGAGACTTGCTTATGTTCCTTACCGCATTCTTCACTTTGAGCCCACAATTTCAACAATCTTGCCGCACTCATTTTTCGGGTTGAATGTAAATCAATATCTTTGTCACTTGTTTCGTCGTAATACTGCAGGAAATGCTGCTGCTCCAAACGGACCGCTTCCATGTCAAGTGATAGTTTTGAGAGCCTGTCCTTGTGCTGCAGCATCTCATCCAGCTTTAGCCCCATTTCCGTCAGCATTGCTCGTGTCTGTTCATATGCAGCTTTTTCCATTAGCCAAGACTGAAATGACCACCAGAAACCCGTTCCGCTTCTTTAAATGGTGCAGTTTCCGGTCGTGTAACAAGTATTAATGTAGTCAGGCCGCCATCCGCCAGTGTCTCTACAGTTGTATTGCTCACAGCAAGCTGCTGTATTAAAAAACGCCCTTCAGCTTTACATAAGTTAAAGAGCATATTTATCCGTTACTTTATCATTCATCTTATAGGAAAATTACAGCAACAGAGAGTCGCAAACACATAATAATCACAGGGTACAAAACCGCACCCTAGGCAAATAATGGAGATGTTGTAAGGTGAGTAAAGCAATTTAGCACACGAACAAGTAGCCATTAAATATGAAGTATCAGTTTATTCAAGATAATACATCATCTATGACGTGCGATAACTTATATTAATTTTGTTTATCAACGAAACGACCATGATTGGGTACTGCTATTTCGTTAAAGTCACGTAACAACATATCTAAATGCTCTGTCAATTTGTTACCTTTCATCGGCAAACCATGGCTTGGAATGGCTAGCTCAGGTTTTAATTCCTTGATACGTTCAACAGATTTCTTCGATGCATCCCAATCTGTAGTGAGATACGCAGGAGGTCCTTTTATTTGTTCATGTTGGGTTAAAACAGATGTAAATGATTCTTGCTTTGTAGTCGTAAATGCGTCTCCAACAATAACCGTTTTGTCTCTTTCCCTGAAGAAGGAAACGTGACCTTCCGTATGCCCTGGTGTGTGAATCCATTTCCATTCCGGCATACCTGGGACGCTTCCATCCAAAGGCAGTACAATCGCACGGTGTCCAAGATTTATACTCCTATGTGGGAATGCTGGAGACATTTTGGCTACCAGACCCTCGTCAACAGTTGAATCACCTTGAGGATAATCTTTTTTTCCGGTAATATAAGGAAGTTCATATTCGTGAGCATAAACAGGGACATCCCATAGCTCAGCAAGTCTTATAACGGAGCCAACATGATCGAAATGTCCATGAGTTAAAATTATTGCTTGCGGACGGCTGTTTTTCCCTAAGTATTCATTAACAGACATTAATATATACTCATAGGAGTTTTCCAATCCCGCATCTACAAGAACCCATTGATTTGAATTACCGACAACGCAAGCATTTACGATGGTAAATTGCAAAAGTAAAATATCAGGGATTACTTGTTGTGATGATGTCGTTATTTTAGATAATCCTTTTAATAGGTTATTTATCATAATAATCTCCAGTCTATCTATTATTAATAGTTATGGCGTCTTTTATTCCTTCATAAACTATTGTTTTCATAGCATTCCTCCAAGTATATCTATATAATGTATGGTTTGTTGAATTAATTCTATTTATTCAGCAGATATATCTTGTTCTCGGATTAAAATAATTCATATCATGTGCAAATCAATAACGTGTGAAATATTTTAAAAGCTATAATTAAGTATGTATTATTTTCTCTTTTTGCAGATAATAATTCAGAATTATACGTTTCCAGGGAGGTGATATTATGGCAACAGGAAAAGGAAAAGGTATCGCACCCCATGGCCATTAACGATTAATAAATGAATTTTTTATATAAAATATGCTAAAGCTAATAAAAATACAGAATTCACTAAGGAGTTGTAAATATGTTTAAACATGACAAGAACCTTCTACATGAAGTTAGAGTAGATGCACCAAACGCAAATTATGCAACTATGATGCAAGAACAACTTGGTGGGCCTCAGGGCGAATTGAAAGCAGCACTACAGTATCTTTCTCAGAGTTTTCGTATAAAAGACCCCGAAATTAAGGATTTATTCCTTGACATTGCTTCTGAGGAATTAAGCCATATGGAAATGGTTGCTACTACCATAAATATGCTTAACGGTCATGTACTTGATGCAAAGAATGCAACAATTGGTAATATAGAAGCACACGTATTAACAGGACTTACCCCTGTGTTAAGCAATGCATCAGGCTATTTATGGACTGCTGCCTATATAAATGAGACTGGTGACCTTGCAGCCGACATATTGTCCAATATCGCAGCAGAGCAGAGAGCAAAAGTTGTTTACGAATATCTCCATAAGCAAATAAACGATAAAGGCGTAAGGGATACAATCGACTTTTTACTAAACCGCGAAGAAGCCCATAATACTATGTTTAGAGAAGCGTTTAATAGAATTCAGGATACCGGTTCATTAAAAGATTGGGGAATCACAAAAGACTCTAAGCTGTATTTCAATCTTTCTACACCGGGTGACCAGTTCTTTAATGCTGATAACCCACAGCCAGCAAGCTTTAATAATCCAAATCAAATTAATCACTAAATGTAAGACTTTACAGATAAATGAGGAAGGCTCGTGACTCAAACGAGTCTTTTTCTATGTTTTCTTTTGTTCCCTGCCTTCGTCAGTTCTACGAGTCTATAGAAAGGTTTGCCTTCAAGTTTAATTACTTCATTGCCTTTTTAGCTGTTATCTGTTAACCTTCGATAATGTCGCTTTAGGTCTGCCTAAATGCTTCACTATCGATTATAAACGTGTAAATCGGACTTAATGATTCGTTCAGATTATGTTCAGAGGTATAAAAATTACTCCCATTCAATTCAGATTCAATTTTTTGTCTAATAGCTTGCCACTCCCGGATAAAATAAAAACCCTTGGAACACAGTGTCCTGCGGGAAGCTTTCAAAAGGTTGGACACCGTTTTGCTACGCAAAGCCATTAAAAAAAGCCTCCCTGCGGGAAGCTTCTAAAGTGGTAGATTATGCCGCCTTCGGCGGATAATCTTTGGTGAGCCATCGCGGATTCGAACCGCGGACACCTTGATTAAAAGTCAAGTGCTCTGCCAACTGAGCTAATGGCCCGTAAATGGCTGGGATGGCTGGGTTCGAACCAGCGAGATGCAGGAGTCAAAGTCCTGTGCCTTACCGCTTGGCTACATCCCAACATTTTTTGACGCAAGGTAAATTATAAAGGGCAAAGCTCAATTTGTCAAGCAAAAGCAAAAATAAAGGTTTATAAAAAATTAAGGACCTTTGATATCAAAGTCCTTAATTTTTATGGGGTGAGCTATGGGGGTCGAACCCACGACCTCCAGGGCCACAACCTGGCACTCTAACCAACTGAGCTAAGCCCACCATACATGCGGTATTCAAGAGACATATGCTATTTTAAGGCACAGCATGCTTTTTGTCAAGTAAATAATACAATTCCGTCACATTTTTTATTTCATCTATTTGTCGCAGCCAAAGCTTTCAGTAGGACAGCACCGATAATCGATGCCGTCTCATGCACATATTTATTGCTCAAGCTCCTTGATCCACTCCTCCGCCGAAGCATCACTTGGCATACGCCAATCGCCTCTCGGAGAAAGGCTGATTGTACCTACCTTGGGGCCATCCGGCAAGCATGAGCGTTTGAACTGTTGAGAGAAGAAGCGCTTATAAAATTTAACAAGCCATTTATTTATGGTTGTATCGTCATACACACCTTTAAATGCATGTTTTGCAAGGAACAATACCTTTGACGGCTCAGCTCCGTATCTTAGCGCGTGATAGAGGAAGAAGTCATGAAGCTCATATGGTCCCACAATATCCTCTGTCTTCTGTTGTATTTTGCCGCTTGTATCCGGCGGTAGAAGTTCAGGGGTTATCGGTGTATCAAGTATCCTCTGAAGCACCTGAGCTGTGCTCTCATCTGCGACATTATCCTTTGCCCATTTAACCAGATATTTTACAAGTGTTTTGGGAATACCGCAGTTTACAGAATACATGGACATGTGATCTCCGTTATATGTGCACCAGCCCAGCGCAAGCTCTGATAAATCTCCTGTTCCCACAACAAGTCCGCCCTGCTTGTTTGCTATGTCCATAAGTATCTGCGTTCTCTCTCTTGCCTGTACATTTTCGTATGTGACATCATGTATTACCGGGTCATGTCCTATATCATCAAAGTGCTTAAGGCACGCATCCTTTATGTTGATCTCCCTGAAGGCTGCGCCGAAGGATCTGATCAGCTGCACAGAGTTATCATATGTAGCGTCAGTAGTTCCAAAACCCGGCATAGTTATTGCAGTTATGTTCTCCCTTGGTATTCCAAGCAGGTCAAAGGTCTTTGCTGTTACTATTAACGCCAGCGTTGAATCCAGGCCGCCGGAGATGCCTATTACTGCATTTTTAATACCTGTGTGCGACAGCCGCTTGCCAAGTCCTGCAGTCTGTATAGAAAAAATCTCCTTACATCTGATATCTCTTTCCGCTTCATTGGAAGGCACAAAAGGATGCGGGTCTACACGCCTCTTCAGCCCGTCTGTTTTGCTGTCACAAAGGCTGAATGAAACCCTTCTGAAGCTGCGCGCATTATCACCTGACATATAGCTTGTATTCCGTATACGGTCATTTTCAAGCTTCCGGACATCTATTTCAGTTATGGTCATGTGTCCTCTGCGAATAAATCTTTCAGATTCCTTTAGTATACCGCCATTTTCAGCTATCATAGCATAGCCGCCAAATACCAGGTCGGTGGTTGACTCATTTACACCTGAGGATGCATAAATATAGCCGGCTATACATTTGCCCGACTGCTGGCGGATAAGCTCGCGCCTGTATTCATGCTTTCCTATGAGCTCATTGCTGGCAGAAAGATTAAATATCAAGGCTGCCCCCGCTACTGCCAGATATGAGCTTGGCGGCACCGGCGCCCACAGGTCTTCGCAAATTTCCACTCCAAAGCTTACATTATCCTTCCCCTGCGCTTCAAACAGCAGGTCTGTTCCAAAAGGCACCTGGATGTCCCAAAGATTTACCGATGTGTTTTTCACGTCCCTGCCTGATGCAAACCAACGTTCTTCATAGAATTCTCCATAGCCTGGTATATATGTTTTAGGAACTATCCCGAGTACCTTGCCATCCTGAATGACCGCAGCACAGTTAAAAAGCTGATTGTCTGCAAACAGGGGCAGTCCAACGATCGCAGCTAGTCCAAGTCCCCTTGTGCTCTCGGCGGTTCTCCTCAAGCCTTCCAACGCTCTCTTCAGCAGGAGCTGCTGTTGAAAGAGATCCGCACAAGTATACGCTGTCAATGACAGCTCAGGGAAGGCTATTATCTGAACACCGGCTTCATCTGCCTCTCTTATCATTCCAATTATTTTGTCAACGTTAAAGCTGCAGTCTGCCACCTTTAGTTCCGGTACAGCAGCAGCAACCTTTACAAATCCATAATCCATCTGTGCACCTGCAATTCATTCATTTATTTAATATAGCTATTTAATTACTCTCAATTTTCTTACGGTTATTATATTATGAAAGTGATAGCTTTCATGGTATAATTTGCCATGTGCGTTTCGGCTTGCCGAAAATTTCGCACGGCAACTTAAATCACATATAGCAAGGCGTTATAACGAGTCGCTATATGTCTTTGCCTCGCTGAAATGCCTTTAATGTCAAGAAATTTTTCTACAATCGAAAAATTTCCTATGAACATAGGCATTATAATAACCGCGGTTACAGTTTCTGCGGTTATTATACCATAAACCGTTCATTATAAATACATGCCATTTCCGCAGCGCCCCTAAGCTGCACCTACGTACCTACTTGCCCAAAGTCTTATCCCATTTTGTCTTAAGCTCTTCATAGAACTCTTTTGTTTGGCTGCTGTCATTAGTATTGAAGATTATGATTCCCGTACCGGTCTCCACATATATAAATGGTGGTTTTGATTTGTCCAGGAAAAGTTTTGCCTTTCCTATTTCGCTAAGCTTGAAGTTTCCCTTCAGCTTTGTTCCTAAGGCTGAACCGTTGGTTCTCATAATTATTTCCGGAAGTGTTTCACGCAGCTCTATGCTCTTTATATCATCAAGCTGTATCTTCTGTCCATACATACCTGATATGTTAAGCACACTGTTTTCAATAGTGTACGTTGCCGGCTTTGCACTGAGAATCAAAACGACTGCGACACCTATAAGAATAACTGGCGTAAATATTACAGACAAACTCACAATTGCCTTGGAACCCTTCTTCATGCTTCCATTTTCATTATAATTGTTGCCATCAAATTTTTGCCCCCGTATTATTAAATACAACGAAAGAGGAAGTATCAGCAAAAAGGCTATTATACCCACAGTCTGCAGTTTCAAAAGCATCAAAACACCTGACACAAAAATAATTGCCGACATAATAGACATTATCTTCCATATGAAATCACCCAGTGCTTTTGTATCAACGTTTTTCTTTTTTTCTGCAGACATTGTATTGTATCCTGAAATAAGCCAGTAAGCTTTTTTGTATTTAACACAGTATGCTAATATAAGCAAAAGAACAGACATACCCAAAAGAATAATTCCACCAATAATCATATATGGTTGCCCCCTTTTATTTGGACATTTGCAACATTTATACATCACTAACGGTCCCTATTATAACACCTTGATAAAAAATTTCTATATTGTACCCTCATTATAACATGATACGTATCCATCTTAAGATTTTCTTCCTGCTAAAGCATTTTATATAAAAATAAACTAGGTTCTTGCTGCTAAGTCCCACTCTGCCCAAATAACAGTCTCATAGCCATCGAGCTCCCGAGTTTTTTTGCTGCAACTCTTCGGTCAACGCCAAATAAAACTGGCAGTAACCTATTTACTCACTAGATTATCTGCCAGAAAAACATATCAATATTTTATTTTGCAGCTGCCTTTCCTTACTTTTTCAGGCTCTTCAGGCGTTCCAACAGCTTATCGTACATCTGGCTGTACTTTTCCTTTTTGGCCTTTTCCTCTTCGATCACCTTTGCCGGAGCCTTTGAAACGAAACCCTGGTTATTAAGCTTTCCGTTAACTCTGGCAAGCTCGCTCTCCAGATTTAGCTTTTCCTTTTCAAGTCTCTCAATTTCCTTCTGAATATCTACAAGATCCTCTAATGGTATATAGATTTCCGCACCTGCGATAACAGCCGCAACAGCATCCTGTGGAATACCTGTCTTATCAGGCTGTACTGCAATCTCTGAGGCACCTGCAAGACGTTCGAAGAATTTTGCACCATCGGAAAGCATCTTCCCCTCGGAAGCTCCTGCTACAAAGATGAGCTTGGTCTTTCTCGTCGGCGGTACATTCATCTCCACCTTTATATTTCTGACAGCCTTGATAGCGCTCATAATAAGCTCCATGTCCTTTTCCGCATCCGGGAAGCTCATTTCCTTGTCATATGAAGGCCATTGCGATATCATAATGCTCTCGTCATCGTTTATAAGATGTCCGTAAATTTCTTCTGTTATAAACGGCATATACGGGTGGAGCAGCTTCATTGAGGTACAAAGTACATAGTTGAGCACCCACTGAGCCTCAAGCCTTGTATTGTCCTCCCTGTCAAATAGCCTTGGTTTCACCAGTTCAATATACCAGTCGCAGAATTCATCCCAAATAAACTCATAAATCTTCTGAAGTCCGATGCCCAGCTCAAAATTGTCAAGGTTTTCTGTTACCTCGGCAACAACACTATTTACCCTGCTGAGTATCCACTTGTCTGCCGCTGTGAGCTTAGCCTTGTCAACTCCGCTGAAATCAACATTCTCATCAAAATTCATCAGCACAAATCGTGTAGCGTTCCATATCTTGTTTGCGAAATTCCTGCTGGATTCAATCTTCTCGTCGGAGAAGCGAAGGTCATTTCCGGCTGAATTTCCTATTGTAAGCGCGAATCTCAGCGCATCAGTACCATACTGCGAAATTACCTCCAGAGGATCGATTCCGTTGCCAAGAGACTTGCTCATCTTTCTTCCCTGCGCATCCCTCACAAGTCCATGGATGCATACATATTCAAACGGAGCCTTACCCATATGCTCGATTCCGGAGAATATCATTCTGGCAACCCAGAAGAATATGATGTCATAACCTGTAACAAGCACATTGGTCGGATAGAAGTACTCAAGATCCTCTGTCTTTTCAGGCCATCCAAGCGTGGAGAACGGCCATAGTGCTGAGCTAAACCATGTATCAAGTGTATCCGGGTCCTGTTCAAACCTTGTGCTTCCGCACTTTTCACACACGTCTGGGCACTCTCTGTCAACCACCATATTGCCGCATTCCTGACAGTAAAATGCAGGTATTCTGTGTCCCCACCAAAGCTGTCTTGATATACACCAATCCTGTATGTTCTCCATCCAGTTAAAATAGATCTTTGAGAATCTGTCAGGCACAAATTTAACCGTTCCGTCCTTAACAGCCTCTATTGCAGGTTCTGCAAGAGGTTTCATCTTAACGAACCACTGCCTTGACATAATAGGCTCGATAACGGTACTGCACCTGTAGCAGGTTCCTACATTATGTTTGTGTGCTTCGATCTTGACAAGCTGGCCTAATTCTTTCAAGTCATTAACAATTTTCTTTCTGGCCTCATATCTATCCATGCCGGCATACTTTCCTGCCGCTTCATTCATGCATCCGCCGTCATCCAGGACCTTGATCTGTTGCAGATCATGCCTCAGTCCCACCTCAAAGTCATTGGGGTCGTGAGCAGGCGTAATTTTAACGGCACCTGTACCGAATTCCTTATCAACATACTCGTCATCAATTATAGGAATTTCTCTGTTAACAAGCGGCAGTATTGCTTTTTTGCCTATAAGCTTCGCATAGCGTTCATCCTCAGGATTCACGGCTATAGCAGTATCACCAAGCATAGTCTCCGGTCTTGTAGTCGCCACTGTGATAAATTGGTCGCTATCCTTTATCGGATACTTTATATGCCAGAGGTTTCCATCCTGTTCCTCATACTCAACCTCTGCATCTGATATGGACGTTTTGCAATGCGGGCACCAGTTTATTATACGGTCGCCTCTATATATAAGTCCTTTTTGGTAAAGCTTTACAAACACTTCGAGAACTGCTTCAGACAACCCTTCGTCCATTGTAAATCTCTCACGCTTCCAATCACAGGAGCTGCCCAGCTTCTTTAGCTGATTGACAATTCTCCCGCCGTACACGTCCTTCCATTCCCAGGCCCTTTCAAGGAACTTCTCTCTGCCTATCTGCTCCTTTGTAATTCCTTCCTTCTTCATTGCCTCCACTATCTTAGCTTCTGTTGCAATGCTGGCGTGGTCTGTTCCGGGAAGCCAGAGAGCACAGTAGCCCTGCATCCTTTTCCAGCGAATAAGGATATCCTGCATCGTATTGTCAAGGGCATGCCCCATATGGAGCTGGCCTGTGATGTTCGGTGGTGGGATCACAATAGTAAAAGGTTTTTTGTTTTTGTCAGGAACAGCATGAAAATAATCCTTCTCCATCCATTCATTGTAAAGCTTTTCTTCAACCTGTGACGGATCATAGGTCTTTTCCATGTTTTCAAACTTCTTCATTTAATTACCTCCAATAAGTCTTATTTAAAAGCAATAAGCGTAAGTATAATTCCGGGCAGTGCTATAATCATTCCGACCATCTTGACATTTACCAGCGCCTTGTTGAATTTATACCTATCTAACTCTTCTTCATCCATTTCATTTTCAAATTTGACCTTTGTCTGTTCCTTCAGCTTCATTCCGTTTACAATATACTTAGCACCTATTACCGTTCCAAAGCCTATCACCAGAATGACAGCTGCAGCAATCTTCATTGCCAGCATCAACATCACCTCTCTTCTATATATAAAAAGCCCTTCATCCATACTTATTGGACGAAGGGCATTCTCCGCGGTACCACCAAAATTCCCTAAAAAGGGCTGCTTACAGAAATAACGGCTCTTACCGCTGCATTCTTACAGACCTAAGTCCGGCACAATTATATCCGGTGCTAAGCCTGTTTTTTGCAGAACTCCCGGGCGACCTTCAACTGCTTTACCCAAAAAGGTCTTTCAGCCGGCGGACCTTTCTCTCTTTTGGGCAGATGCGGGTTTACTCCTCCCGATCATTGTTTCATAAAAACTATTTACATATGATAATATATTATTGAAAAAATCATGTCAAGGGTTATATAGTTATCAACTCTTCTAGCTGAAAATCAATATTTCTTAAAAATATGTTTGAAACTATTAGTTCCTGTATATATATCAATAACTAAGTACTATATTGTATACAAAAAAGTAATTTTTCGACACATTAATACACTAATAAGTGGAGGTAAGATATGAAAAATTTAAGAACTAAGATCACTCTAGTTATCTGTGCTTTGCTGCTGATTGCCTGCGTCGGTATGGGAATTTCATCTTATATTATATCTTCTAAAGCTTTAGTGTCAAATATAGAATCAGAACTGACACTATTAGCAAAGCAAGGTGCAACTATTGTAGATGCTTCACTTGATGCACAATGGTCATACCTGGAGGCTATAGCATCCAATGAAAAAATCAGCAATCCAAATGTTCCAATGAGCGAAAAAGCCGCAATACTGCAGAAGGAAACCAAAAAAACAGGTGTTGTAAATATTACTATTTCGGATAAATATGGTAATGCCTTATCACCTGATGGAGTCTCGACCACTAACATCAGTGACAGAGAATATTTTAAGAAAGCTATAGCCGGCATCCCCTCAGTATCAGATCCTATTGAAAACAGGACTGTTCCGGGAACTATGATAATTACATATTCAATACCATTAAAATGGGAGAATCAAATAGTTGGCATACTATTTAAGGTTGCTGATGGAAACGACTTGAGTAATATAACAGATAAGATAACCTTTGGAGAAACAGGCTCTGCATATATGATTAATAACGAAGCAGTAACTATAGCTAATTATAACAGAGATCTGGTGTTAGCCAGAGATAATGCTATCACAAATGCCGAAACCAATCCCGCTTTCAAAGAAATGGCAGACATTGAAAGAAAAATGCTTGAAGATAAGAGTGGGTTCGGCAGCTACACTTACAATGGTCAGAAAAAATTTATAGGATATGCTCCTGTAAGTAGTGCACAATGGCTTCTTGCTGTAACCATTCCAGAGGATGAAATACTTTCTGCACTTACCCCATTAAAATTAGCTATCATTACCTTTGTAGTATTATTTTTAATAATAAGCACAGCGCTTGGAATCATATTGTCCGGTTTAATCGTCAGGCCGCTTAAGGTTATAACCGAAAGACTCGCCGTTATTGCATCAGGCGATTTTACAGGAGACCTGCCTTCATCAGTATTAAAGATAAAGGATGAAACAGGCCGACTTGCCAGATCACTGGATTCAATGCAAAAATCCATAAAAGAAGTAATAAGCATAGTCAAGAGCGGAGCAGCTGAAGTTTCAGAGAACACTTTAATACAGGAGCAAAATGTGGCGGAATTGATGGAGGAGATCGAGGATGTATCTTCTACTACCGAGGAACTATCGGCGGGTGCAGAAGAGACTGCTGCATCCACTCAGGAGATCAATGCATCCTTCAGTGAGATAGAGAATGCTATTGAATCAATTGCACAGAGTGCACAGGTTGCCTCCAATACATCATCTGAGATAGGCAAACGAGCAGGTAATTTAAAAGCTGACACTCTGGCATCAAGAGAAAAAGCACATTCAGTTTATACCACTTCAGAAGGCTCACTGAAGAAGGCTATTGAACAATCACGAGAGGTACAACAGATCAATACAATGTCAGAGGCAATATTGGAGATTACATCCCAAACTAACCTGCTGGCGCTTAATGCCGCAATAGAGGCTGCAAGGGCAGGAGAGGCCGGTAAGGGCTTTGCTGTTGTAGCTGATGAAATAAGAAATCTCGCTGAGGATTCCAAGAAAACTGTTGAAGAGATTAAGCAAGTAACAAAAACAATTATAGCTTCAGTTGAGAACTTATCAGAGAGCTCCATGAATATGTTGGACTTTATTGATAAGCAGGTACTTAATGATTATGATAAGCTGGTAAACAGCAGTGAACAGTATAATAATGATTCAATTTTAATAAATAATATTGTAACAGATTTAAGTGCAACAATCGAAGAGCTATCATCGACAATACAGAACATAACAAAGGCGGTTAATGAAATAACCTCCGCCACTAGTGATGAAGCAGATGGAACTTCACACATAGCTGAAAAGGCAGTATCAGTTACAGATAAAGCAAGCAGTATCCTTCAGTATGCCGGCAGCACAAAGAGTAACTCAGAAAAATTGGTTCAGGCAGTTTCGAAATTCAAAGTTTAGCAGGCGGCAATTCCAAAAGAATGCTTAGCTTGATTATTACTCAAGGTTATGTACATACTATAATTGCACTTGTTTAATTCATTATTTTCGTAATTTATTGAATACACTGGCAGAATTATGTATAATTTAATTACTTAAAGAAGGTTGAAATTTTTATATAATAGTGTTTGGAGTGATAGTCATGCATGTAATAGCAGGAGGAGTTACCGCACCTGAGGGTTTTTTTGCAACAGGAGTGGCTTGTGGACTTAAGAAGAATGGGAAAAAGGATTTGGCAATTGTCTGTTCAGAGGACAGCGCTGCAGCAGCAGGTGTTTTTACTACCAATAAGGTTAAAGGGCACTCTCTGCAGCTTACAATGGATCATATAAAGACCGGTTATGCAAATGCGATTGTTATAAACAGTGGAAATGCAAATGCATGCGTTGGCGAGCAAGGCTATGAAGATGCGCTTGAAATAGCTACTCTTACATCCTCCTTGCTTGACTGCACACCGCAGGATATACTGGTAGGTTCCACAGGTGTGATCGGAAAGCCGTTGGATATGGATGCTATAAGGCCTCGTATAGAGGAATTGGTCTCAAGCATGGCTCCTGACGGAGGTCATGATGCAGAAGAAGCAATTATGACTACTGATACCATAGCTAAGGAAGTCGCAGTCGAGCTTGAACTGCAGGGTTCCAGGGTCGTTATAGGCGGAATGGCTAAAGGCTCAGGCATGATCCATCCAAATATGGCCACTATGATTGGTATTATCGCAACAGATGCTAACATATCAAGGAAGCTTCTTGACAAGGCTTTAAAGGAAGTAGTCTCCACCACCTTCAACCGTGTTACTGTTGACGGAGACACGAGTGTATGTGATATGGTTTTAATTCTGGCAAATGGTATGGCAGACAATGAAGGCATAATAAGTGAAAACGAGGATTACGATCAATTCAAGGCCGGACTGGAATATGTATGTACTTCCCTGGCGAAGTTGATAGCAAGGGACGGCGAAGGCGCCACAAAGCTTATAGATGTTATTGTTGAAGGTGCCGGAAATCCGGAGGACGCATATAAGGCAGCTTGTTCCATTGCAAAATCCCCCCTTGTCAAAACAATGATTTTTGGTGAAGATTGCAACTGGGGCAGGATATTCACTGCAGTTGGGTACTCCGGAGCTGATTTCGACCCTGCATATACAGACATTTATGTCTGTGACATGCTTGTATGCAAAAACGGAAGTGCTGTTGATTTTGATGAGGCTGTAACAAAGCAGCTTTTACAGGGGAAAGAGATAAAGCTTCTTGTAAAATTAAACAAGGGTATATATTCTGACCATGTTTGGACTTGTGATTTTTCTTGTGATTATGTTAAAATAAATGCAGGCTACAGATCATAGCGTTTTTTGTAATTTTGTATATGGTTTCTCTTATATATGGGTTTATTCCCAAATGAGGAGGCGAAGTAAACATGAGACAGCTGGTAGTATTTACTATTGATAAGGAAGAATTCGGAGTAGACATTGAAGATGTTAATATTATCGAGCATATGATGGATATTTTTAAAATTCCAAACACCCCCGATTATATTGAGGGAATGGTGAATTTAAGAGGAAAGATCCACACGATTATTAACCTGAGGAAGCGTTTTCATATGCCTGATACAGAATCTGATCAGGACAGAAGGATTATTATTGTCAAGTCGTCAATATCTGCAATTGGGTTAATTGTCGATTCAGTCAAAGAAATAATCACTGTTGACGAGGAAAATATAGAGGCAGCACCTAAATCTCTGTCACAGCTTAAAGAAAGATATATTAGTTCCATGGCTAAAGCCGGAGAAAGAATCATAATGCTGCTTGACCTGGAAAAGGTTCTGGCTGCCGATGATGCAGCAAAGGCAGTAAACGACTGATACTAAGATTTTTTAAGCTAGTTTAAAGATTTATAAGGACAGGTGGAAAGCCATCTGTCCTTTCTCAGTATCGTACAATACATACTTGCATGACTTTATTATATACTTTCTCGAGTTACTTATATTACATATTTGAGTGTAACGTAGTAATAGTATGGATTATAATGGCACAAAAATCAAATAACCTGGTCCGGCCGTGAGAAGTTCATGGTTCTTAGCTTACTAATAACTATATATTTAGTCTCGTACCCCTATTATATGTAAATATCTTATGTACATAGGCTCCAAGTCCAATAGTCTGTAATAATCAGCATTGAAGGTGTGTGCCGCTATCTGCACATTATCATCTGCAGGGATACTGCCAGTTTTCACAATTATCAGCGAGTGATTGAAAAGTGTCTTGTCCGCAAACGATACCTGTGCCAGATCCCCCGGCTGCACTTGGGCAACATCTACTTCCTCAGCATAGGGACCCGGCCCGGTATTACTGATGAGGAATTTATACAGATAGTTAATTCCTGTCCATGATGCAGTCCTGTTATATGTGTTTACATAATACCATCCATAGACCGGAAGGTAATTCATAATACCGCTTCCTGCATATATACACTGGGATGCAAAATTTGTGCAGTCACCGCCCAGATCTTCAAAGTCATAATAGTTCGGATTTCTTGCATAAGCCCATTTATGCGCATATTGTAATGTACTATCCCTGTTATATTCAAACAAATTCCGTTTTGGTATCTGCCCAATATTATACATTTACTTATCCTCTCATTATCACTTCTATTACACATATTATGCAGCATGATAAAAATATCTACTGCAATTTGACGGT
The DNA here is from genome assembly GCA_023409735.1 of Bacillota bacterium. Classification (GTDB taxonomy): domain Bacteria; phylum Bacillota; class Clostridia; order Acetivibrionales; family DTU013; genus JAEYRB01. The sequence goes on from JAEYRB010000049.1 coordinate 29,077, forward strand.
TATATAAGAAGACAAATTGGCAAATTAATGTAGCACAGTAAACAAAGCTAACACAAAGGGACGGTTAGTATGTATAGTATACAGGATTTTCATACAATCTTGTGTACGGCTTGCGGCATGGGTGTTTTCCTATGCTACGAGGCAGACATAGAGGCTACACAAATATAAATCTAACACAGTGGGACGGCTATCCTGCGCTACAAGGCAGACAGAGAAACACAGAGGGACGGTTCTCCTGTGCGATTGCATAAAGAATTGTCCCTCTGTGTTATGAGCTTCTATTGCCTGTGCAGGTCAATCCTGTCAGCCTTCCAGTATATACTGATTAAGCAATGACTCAAGCATTTCCTGTCTGCCCGAAGTATTTACAACGCCATTATGCTCAAGGGTATATTTTTCAAGTTCCTTGAAACCGACCTTCTTTTCAACAATGTCCTTACCTATGCCGGTTGTATAGCTCTGATATCTGTCAGCAACAAACTTGTCGAGCTTGCCGTCTGCTACGATTTTAGCTGCGATTCTAAGGCCTTTTGCGAATGTATCCATTCCCGCAATATGCCCATAGAATAGATCTACTGCCTCAAACGAACCTCTCCTCACCTTTGAGTCAAAGTTCAGGCCGCCATTTGTGAGTCCGCCCATCTTAAGGACCTCATACATTGCGAGAGTCGTATCATATATATTGGTCGGGAATTGATCTGTATCCCATCCAAGCAACATATCGCCCTGATTTGCATCAATGCTTCCAAGCATACCGTTAATACGTGCAAGCCTCAGCTCATGCTGGAATGAATGCTGAGCAAGTGTTGCATGGTTTGCTTCAATATTAAGCTTGAAATAGGGATCAAGGCCGTAAGTCTTCAGGAAGCCTATTACTGTAGCTGCGTCAAAATCATACTGGTGCTTCGTAGGCTCCTTGGGCTTAGGTTCTATAAGGAACTGACCTTTAAAGCCTATTTCCTTAGCGTAATCTACAGCCATACCAAGGAAGCGTGCCAGATTATCCAGCTCCAGCTTCATGTCTGTGTTGAGAAGTGTTTCATAGCCTTCTCTGCCGCCCCAGAATACATAGTTCTGACCGTCCAGCTCATATGTGATCTCCATTGCCTTCTTAACCTGAGAAGCTGCAAAAGCGAATACATCAGCATTTGGAGAAGTAGATGCACCATGAACGAATCTCGGATTGCCAAATGCATTTGTAGTACCCCACAGAAGCTTGACAGTACTATTTTTCATTCTATCCTTTATACGCGAAACGATTTCATCAAGTCTTTTATTCGTTTCTGCCAAAGTGTCGGCTTCAGGAGCTATATCTCTGTCATGGAAACAGAAGAACGGCACGCCAAGCTTCTCGCAGAGCTCAAAGTTAGCATCTACTTTTAGTCTTGCCAGTTCCATTTTATCAGTCACTTTATCCCATGGTCTAACTGCAGTTCCAACGCCAAACGGATCCACGCCTGTAGCCTGAAATGTATGCCAATAAGCTACGGCAAACCTGAGGTGTTCTTCCATTGTCTTGCCCAAAATTACCTCACTGGGATTGTAGTACTTGTACGCCAGCGGATTATCCGATTTGCTCCCCTCGTAATTAATTTTTTTGACTTCTTTAAAATATTCTGTCATAATTACTCTCCCTTCTCACGTTAATGATATATTTAGGTTAATTTACCTACCAAATAAGACCTTTAATGGAATAATTGCCGCACCCATTGCGGACGATTTATCTCCTAACCTTGATATAGATATATCTACCCGTGAATTAGTTCTTTTAAGCGACCTTCTGTCTACTACGCCTCTTAACGTACCCATAACAAGCTCGCCATATTCAGCAAAATCCTTACCAAGCACTATCTTTGAAGGATCAAGAGTATTAATGATGTTTGATAACGCTATTCCAAGATATCTTGCTGCTTCATTAAATAAATTTCTTGCAGCTTCGTCGCCCATCCGGGCAGCATCTACAACATCCTCAAAGTTAATATCATCAGCATTCGGAAGATTGTTAAGGCTTGACACAACGCCTTGTCTAACGATTTTTCTAGCCTTTTCAACGATTCTGCCTGTAGCTGCAAATGTTTCAAGACAGCCATAGTTGCCGCAGCCACACTTTGGTCCGTTTTCGTCCACAACTATATGGCCTATTTCCCCGGCAATTCCGCCTGAACCTCTGTAAACCTTACCACCTGCGAATATACCGGCTCCTATCCCTGATTTAATATTTATACACACAAAATTATGTACTTGCTGACATGAACCAATCCAATTTTCATAAATAGCTGAGGCCATTGCTTCATTTTCAATATACACATTAAGCTTCAGCTTCTTCCAAAGCTCTCCCGACAAGTCGAAATCCTCCCAGTCAAGATTAGGCGCCAGCAGTACCCTATGGGTAGACGCATCAACCATACCAGGTACTGAAATACCAACGCCGAGAAGTCTTGAGACTTCTATTGAATTACCTTCAACAAGTTCTGCTACGCAATTATTTATAGTGGAAATGACTCTTTCCTGTTCAGAGTCCGGCAGCTTAGTAACTCCCTGATCAATTATCCTCCCTGTAATGTCAACAAGCATATATGAAATGCCGCCCACATCCACATCAAGCCCTATAGAATAATATGATCCCGGCTTAAGCTCAAGCAGTACGGGCTTTCTCCCGCCGCTGGATTGACCTGTACCTTTCTCATGGATGTATTCTTTTTCCATCAATGAGGATACTATGGTGCCTGCAGCAGTAGGTGAAAGCCCTGTTAGCTTCGAGAGTTCAGCCCTGGATAAGGCCTTCTCTGTCCTTATCAGATCCAGTATACCAGCCTCGTTATATGCCTTAAGGAATTTGCTGTTACCGGTCTTCTTTTTATTCATTACGATCCCTCTTAGATAGTTTTCATTATGTCAGCCAGATCCTTATAATCATTTTTGAGAGATCTATACAGCTGGTTGTATAAGCGGTAATATTTCTCGTATATCTTATTTTTGTCCATATCAGGCTCTTGCACGTTTTTGACCTTTATTGCAGTATCACAGGCCTCTGCAACATTCTTGTAAACACCTGTTCCGACTCCTGCCAGAAGCGCAACACCAAGTGCCGGCCCTTCGCTTGAATTGATGGTTGTAATAGCATTTCCGAATATATCAGCCTGCATCTGTCTCCACAGCTTGCTCTTTCCGCCGCCGCCTGAAGCCCTTATCTCGCTGACGCTTACGCCCATTTCCTTTATAATTTCCATGCAGTCTCTCAGACTGTAGGTTACGCCCTCCATAACCGATCTTATCATGTCTCTCTTTTCATGCTTTGCAGAAAGACCGAAGAATACGCCCCTTGCATATGCATCAAGATGCGGTGTTCTCTCTCCCATCAGATAAGGCAAATATAGGAGTCCGTTACTGCCTGTGCATACCTTGTCAGCTTCCTGGTCCATAAGTACATATGGATCGACTTCCATCATTTTTGCAGTATTCATCTCGTCCTGACAGAAATTATCTCTGAACCACTTAAGTGAAAGTCCTGCACCTTGAGTAACGCCCATAACATGCCATGTATTTGGTACTGCATGACAGAAGGTATGTACCCTTCCCTTTGGATCTATGCTGATTTTATCAAGATAAGCAAATACAACACCAGAAGATCCGATCGTTGACGAAACAACTCCCGACTTAACAATTCCGTTTCCAACAGCACCGGCGGCCTGATCGCCTGCTCCGCCTGCCACGGGTGTTCCGACCTTAAGTCCGGTAAGCTTTGCAGCCTCACTGTTTACTCTTGCACTTATTTCCTGTGACTCATACATATCTGCCAGCTGGCCTCTTTCGATACCAAGCTTTGAGAGTACCTCAGGGCTCCAATCTCTCTTGGCAATATCCATCAGCTGCATACCACTTGCATCAGATACCTCAGTTGCAAATTCGCCTGTAAGCTTGAACCTGACATAGTCCTTTGGAAGCAATATTTTTTTAGCCTTTTCGAAAATTTCAGGTTCATTATTTTTGACCCACATGATCTTTGAAGCTGTAAAGCCTGTAAGCGCTGGATTCGCTGTTATCTCTATCAGTCTTTCTGCTCCTATGAGCGAGGTGATCTGCTCACATTCAGCTGTACTCCTCTGGTCGCACCATATGATTGAACGGCGCAACACCTTATTTTCTGCATCAAGCATAACCAAGCCATGCATTTGACCTGATAATCCAAGTCCGCTGATGTCTTCAGCCTTTACTCCACTCTTGTCAATAACCTTTCTGATGCTGGCTGCAGTTGCCTGCCACCAATCCTCCGGATCCTGCTCTGCCCATCCGATATGAGGCTGATAAAGCGGATATTCCTCCAATGCGCTTGCAACAGTATTTCCATGCTCATCAAATAGAACTGTTTTTGTACCTGAGGTACCTATATCAATACCAAGAAGATATGCCATGTGATTCCCTCCTATTAAGCTTTATAATGTTATATTATTAAGTATACCCTTTATGCACTAAATAATCAATTTATTTCTAAAATAACAGCACTACTTTTTAATGTAATCTAACAATTTGTCATAAATAAATATCAAAAATATGCGAATAATAATATTAAGTCAAAAACAAAAGGAGATATGTGATATGAAAGCAATAAAAATGTCTGAGCCCAATGAAGGTATAAACTGCTCTGTAAACACATGCTACTTCTACATGAACGGTGATAAATGCTCCGCTGATAAAATCAAGGTTGAGCCAATGAATGCATCCAGTGAACAGGAGACAGACTGTTCAACCTTTACAAGGAAGGATTAGGAGCTTACATCAATAATAGTAAAAATCTCGGGGACATTGAACCCTACTCGGCTTTTTGCTGCAGACCTTCGTTCAACGCAATTAATAAAAAACGCCGCTTCGAAAAAGCAGCGGCGTAATATAAAAGCTCATTTGTGACGGGCAGCGGATATACATCCGCCGTCCGTTTTCATTATTTTAATAGAAACAGCTGCCCCCAATGAATTCCCTCATGATCGAGTTTTCGGGTACATTTTTGCTATCAACGGGAACAAAATAGCTGAGAAACTCAATAAGTCTCCTTGCTTCAGAGTATTCAGGCTGGCTGTTTTCTATTTCATTTAACAACTGATCTGCATAAGGCTTCAAAATGCTTAATTCAACCATAAGAGATGAATTAAACATAACATCGGCACTTTCCTGGAACGGGAAAATATTCTTTTCCTCACCACGCCTGACAGAAGGCCATCTCCTAATAGTTGCTGCGGCGTTGGTACCTCTGAATTGGTGATCTCGCACAATTCGACGGATGATCCTGTTATCCGTAGTAGGGATCCTATTATGATCATCGATGTTCATAGATGTCAAAGCACTTACGTAGATCTTGAACTTGCTCTCTGCTGCAATTTCACATGTAAGCTTTTCATTTAGCCCATGTATACCTTCTATTACTATTATGTTATCGTCATTTATGTGGAGCTTTTTCCCTACAGGCTCTCTGCAGCCTGTAGCAAAGCTGAATATGGGAAGCTCCACCTCAAGGCCCTCGATCAATTCATTAAGCTGTCTGTTAAACAGCTTTACATCGATTGCTTCAAGTGCTTCATAATCATATTCTCCATGTTCATCAAGCGGCGTTTGCTCTCTGTTTACAAAGTAATCGTCCAGTGATATGGTAACCGGTTTAAGTCCGTTCACTCTAAGCTGTATCGCCAGCCTTTGGGCAAATGTAGTCTTACCTGACGATGAAGGACCTGAGATCAGAACGATCCTTTTTTTATTTTCATTTTTTGAGATCATATCCGCAATACTGGCAAGCTTCTTTTCATGCAGAGCTTCCGAAATTCGTATAAGCTCCGTTGCCCTTCCGGCCTTTACAGCATCGTTTAAGGCTCCTACATTTTCTACCTCCAGAATGCGATTCCATTTTTTAAACTCCAGATATATATTGAAAAGCTTTTCCTGCTCAATATATCCCGGCAGTGTCTGAGGCGATGTGCGCTCAGGGAATCGAATAATAAGCCCTCCAGTATGGTATCTGAGCTCGAACACCTTAATATAAGCCGTGTTTGGAGCCATGTAGCCATAGAAGTAATCATCCATACCATCACAATTGTATATGGTTACAAGCTTCTTATTACGATGCTCTATTGCATGATACCTATCCATTCTATCTGTACGCTTAAATAGCTCTTCAGCCTCATCTAACGCCATTTCCCTCTTTTTAAACGGTATGGCTTTGTCTACAATTTCATGCATCCGCGCCTCTAGCTTCTTTACATCTGAAGGCTGAAGCTCAGTCTCACCTCTTATTTCACAAAACAGTCCCTTATTTACCGCATGGCTTATGATAACCCTTCTGTCAGGGAAAAGGTCATTTGCCGCCTTCATAAATATGAAGTAAAGACTTCTTCTGTATATTCTCATGCCATCCTCTTGGGAGAGGTCAATGAATTTTACCCTGCAATCTTCCTCCAGTGCGAAGCTTAATTCTCTTATATCATTATTTACCTTGGCTGCTATAATAATTTCTTTATAGAAGCTTTCGTAATCCTTTGAAAGCTGCATTAGTGTAATTCCCTTTTTAACGTTCACTTCAGCACCGGGCTCAATAATTACCTTTATTATATTATTTGTGTCCGATATCATATGGTCACTCCTCACAATATTTATCTCCAAATACCAATCAAACTTTCATGTTATATAGCTGATTTCAAGAGATCTTCTTACTAAAATTGCCGTAAATTATACTTAATATTATACTATATTAAAATCGGTTAACAAGGGTTAAACAGCGCAGTGGCATTTGCAGTGAACCGTTTAAACCTACCTGCATATTTGGTGCTGGCATTGTGCTGAACTAGATATCTCTAGCAATTGAAGCTTCGGTTTTGTCATTGTGCAATAGCTTAACAAAAGTCTCGGGGGCATTTAGCCCTCCTCAACTTTTTGCTGTAGACTGGAGATACAACGCCATTCATAAATTATATACCTGAATAGTCACAGTATTGCCAGCAAGCAGTAATATGATATTTGACAGGTAGCTCTGTAATAAGTTAATATGATTAGGTAAAAATTATCTATATTAATATAAAAATAAAGGGTTGGAATAAATGCAGGACAAAGTTGAATTAATTAAGCAAGAAACTCGCAGACGGAAGACATTCGCGATAATATCTCACCCTGATGCAGGTAAAACTACACTAACCGAAAAGCTTCTGCTATACGGAGGAGCAATTAGGCTCGCAGGAACCGTCAAGGCCAGAAAAGCCGGTAATTATGCTGTTTCCGACTGGATGGAGATAGAAAAGCAAAGAGGAATATCTGTAACCTCCAGTGTAATGCAGTTTGAATACAACGATCATTTCATAAATATTCTTGATACACCCGGGCATCAGGATTTCAGTGAAGATACCTACAGGACTCTAGTTGCTGCCGATAGTGCGGTAATGCTCATAGATGGTGCAAAGGGTGTTGAAGCTCAGACAATAAAGCTGTTCCATGTCTGTAAGATGAGAGGTATACCAATATTCACCTTCATTAATAAAATGGACCGTGCCAGTAAGGACCCGTTTGAGCTGATGGAAGAGATCGAACGTGTGCTGGGTATACGTTCTTATCCAATGAATTGGCCTATAGGAACAGACGGAGATTTTAAGGGTGTATACAACAGGAAGCTCAAGCAAATCGAGCTTTTTGAAGGCGGCAAGCACGGCCAGACAGCTGTCAATTCCATAAAAGGCAGCGTAGATGATAAGATATTTGCCGATCTCTTGGGATCCCATTATCATGATAAACTATGTGATGATATAGATCTTCTTGATATGGCAGGAGACGAATTCTCAATGGAAAAGGTACGGGTCGGCGAGCTCACACCTATGTTCTTCGGTAGCGCCATGACTAATTTCGGCGTTCAGCCCTTCCTTGAAGAATTCTTAAACATGGCTCCGTCACCCGGTATCAGAAATTCCACCTCCGGTGAGATAGATCCTGAAGCAGAAGAATTTTCAGGCTTTGTATTTAAGATACAGGCAAATATGAATCCCACTCACCGTGACAGAATAGCCTTTATCCGAATATGCTCCGGCCAGTTCACGCGCGGAATGGCAGTGCATCATATACAGGCAGGCAAGGATATTAAGCTAGCTCAGCCCCAGCAGTTTATGGCACAGGAGCGTGCCATTGTTGAGGAAGCCTATCCGGGCGATATAATTGGTGTTTTTGATCCCGGTATTTTCAAGATAGGCGATACATTATGTGAAGGAAGCATGCATTTTAAATATGAAGGAATACCAATATTCCCCTCAGAGCATTTTGCGCGGGTCTATCCGGCAGATTCGATGAAGAGGAAGCAGTTTATAAAGGGTATTACACAGCTGTCTGAGGAAGGAGCCATTCAGGTTTACAAACAGCCGGACATAGGCACAGAAACACTTATCATTGGCGCAGTAGGAGTGCTTCAGTTTGAAGTGCTTCAGCACAGGCTTGAACATGAGTATGGAGTAGACTTAAGACTTCAGCAGCTGCCTTTCAGATATGCACGCTGGGTAGTATCTGAGGTTGAAGAAATGAGGTCCCTTAATCTTACAAGCTCAACAATGATTGCTGAAGATGAAGAAGGAAGACCTATGCTGCTGTTCGAAAACGACTGGTCCATAAATTGGGCACTTGAGCGTAATAAGGGCCTTGAACTTTCCGACATTGCTGTACAAGGCTGAATAGAGTTTGTATTGAAGGGTGAAAATGCAGAGTTTTCGCCCTTTTTTATTTAATTTATCATTATAATTGTCTCAGCACATCTCCCCAAAGTCCTTAAGCACTGCTCACCACCTATAATGCCGGACAGATACAGGGATAGGACTAAAGTATTATTTTCCATTAATTGAAATTGTACTATAATGTACTATGTAATTACTACACACAGCCTAAGCATCAGATGCTATATAAAAAAACTGTCGTGTTTCAACGAGGCTTGTTTCGGATATGCTGTTCCTCGTTATATTGTAAAATTCAACGACTCATTATATATTAGGGGGCTATTATGATAAAAAAAGGTGCCTATGCGGTAAAAAAGGCTGATCCAATCGTACTGGAAGGCGAATGTGCAGCTTCTCTGAATTTACTTTTGCAGGGCAGGCTTGACGCTTATATTTCATCCTCTACCGAAAAGCTTCCAGATAACTTTGACTTACTTAAACGAAGAAGCTATAAGCTTTTCAGTCTGGAGCAAAACATTTTTACAGGGATAAACGATATCCTCCGAGGCGGAAAAAGCACAATGACATTAATTGCAGCCTGCGATTCCAATCTTTACTTATATGATGCCGACGGCGCACAAAACATGTGGTCCGTTATACACAGCCAGAAGGACTACGGCGCATACGCAATTGGATCGCTATGCAGCCTGATCACCAGTTCATTTAAGGTTCTTAAAAGGGCTAGTGCCTTCAATCGCAAGCTATCAAATATTTTCAATAATCTTACTGTTTTTTATCACACCATAGCTAAGGAGTATGACCTTTCAAATGTGCCGGAAATATTTGCCGGTTGTGAACCTGTTTTTGATACAATAAAGGACAACAACATTCTGGTCCCAAACTATTTTAATGAACAATTCTTTGAAAGTCAGATACCATATAACCTTGATAAAGAAGAATTATTGTTTGTTCAAGCAGAAAAAAAAGTGGAGTACTTCATTCACATGGGAAAGCTTTCTCCTGAGATTATGAAGTCTTTCTTCGGAGCGGATCAATATATTGCCGACTGTCATATAAAAAATTCGTCAGAATGCCTTGATACTATACTTGACTACCTTCGCAGAGCTTTTTCTCTTATTGAATACCGGATCAGCCGTCTATACAGCAATAACTCAAATAATGCTTACAGAGGCTTTATGAATGCGGCTAAGGAAATTAATGAAAATGGGCTGGACTCTTCAAGTGTAGTCAAAACCTCAGCTTACATATTAGATAAGCTGCAAGAAATATCAAATGAAATCGAGACAGAATTTGATTACAAAACAGGCCTGGATTTTGAATATATCAGGCACTTTCATTCAAATGTTGTTTCATCCTTCACAGCTCAGCAAATAAGTGCCAACCCCTCCAGTATGTCTGTAGACAGTGCTATGCAAAAGCTTCCGGAAGAATTAAGCGACAGTGCTGCAAAAATTCTCAAATATTCAGAAATACCGGAGGAGAAAACTGTCGGCTTTATGATGAACCTTATCGCCTTCAGAAACTTGAAGGATAAGCTTTCAAATGATGATGCCGCAAGAAATATCCGAAATGCAATATCAAACACGTTTTTTGACATATATACAGCCGTTTTCAAAAAGGCGAACAGCTCAAAGGATACGTCAAGACTGATAAAAATGTTCTTATCCTATGGCTATATGGACGAAAAGCTTCTGGATACAGATCAGGTGCTTGAGCTATTTAAACTTGCAGGCGCCGACAATACCTGCCCCGGCTCAAATGTGAACTACGCCTATGAATGGATGGTAAAAATCGCTTCAGCAGAAAAGGATCCATCTATAAATCAGTACGGACAGGATTATTTTGATCTTTTCCGCGAATTGAAAAGGCAGGGCAAGGTTACAGATAAAGACAAGGAGGCTTACAGCAGAGATATAGATGGCAGGGTCGAATTTGAGATAAACAATATGCTGCATATCAATAGTAAGCTTTGTCACGGACAATTATCCACATACTTTCCAATCCTCCATAAGGATATGATCCAGCAGAATATTTCACGTTCACATGTGACTCCTGCAATTGTTAAAGAAAAATTGGATAAAATTCTGGAAATCGATTATTCAGCATTCCATAGAGAAATAAATTTCAGAGATGCAGAAAAGGGTATTGAAAAAGAAACTGTAATGATGCGCATATTACCTGACATAATTTTAATTCCGGTATATGGCTCACGTGCAATGATGTGGCAGGAAATATCAGGACGCCACAGAAATACGCCCGGTAGATTCTTAATCCCTGTATTTACGGACTGCGATATAGAAGAAATGCTTATCAGACTAGTTGGGCACTTCAGATGGGAATTGTGCCGTACAATGATGGGTAGTGCCTGGAACGATGTAACAATAAGCTCTCTCACTTCGGAGTATACAGATTATACTCAGTTTTACAAGAAAAACAGGGATCTTTCAGAAGAGGCTAAGGAGAAAATTAAATCACAAATAAAAAAACACCATAATAGAATGAGGGAAATTTTTACCGCTGATTATGAGCAATGGATTAGGTATGAATCAAAGGCAAGTCCAAGACTTAATAAAGTGGCAAGAGGAATTTTGTTTAAATATTGCCCGTTTACTATAAGTATTTGTAACCAACTGGAAAGGCAGCCCATATACTCAGACATGATAGCAGCCATGAAGCTTCAAAAGGCAAAACAGGCAAGGGAATTGGAAAATAGATATAAGCATTATCTTAAAGAATATGACGGTAAGCTTGATGAAGCCCTTGTAAATAACCTTGCCTTCTATAGAGACCTGTAATTTGTCATTATTAGCTGCCTTACCGTGCATTAATGCGCTTTGTCAAGCACCCATAAAATATTCTTCTCAAGCCTGAAGATTAATAGAAAAGCCGGCAAGGCTTAATAGATCCCTGTCGGCTTTTGCATTTCCTTTTATCCTTACACTAAATGTTATTTAACATCTGCTCCGTAGAATGTCTTAATAGCAGTTCTACGTTCATCAATAATTGCCTGTCCCCCTGATGTAAGATAATCTGCCATACCTGCATCATATATCTTATCGAAATTAGCAGCAGGTGCTGTTACTGCCTGTGCGAGGAATGTATCACGCTTATCTTTAAGTGGAGTACTCATTCCTTCTTCGGCTTTAATTTCGCCGCAAGAGAAATTTTTCAGAGATCTGCCTTCATTCATAGCAGTTTTAAGTGCTGATGCAATATACTTACTTTCAACACCGGCATATCCTAATGCTAGGGACTTTGTTGTTAATTCAGGATCTCCAAGATTTAAGCCGTTAGCGGTAATTGTATAGTCTATGTTATACAAAGAATTCATTATCTTGTCGCCTGAAGCAGCAATGCTCTTTATAGCTCCATCCTCCATAACCTCATGCGTAACGCCCTTCTCACCAATCTGCAGGAACTTGATTGTTTCAGGATCGCTAATGAAATCAAGATACATGAATGAAGCAAGAATCTGGTCATTAGTAGCAGGTAAAAATACCTTACGGTCTATACTGTTATTGATATACTTTCTTGCAACACCTGCATCATTCTTGAAGGGTTCAACAGCTATGTAATTTGCATCAGCTCCAATAAGACTGTGCATCTGTCCTGCAATACCCTTATCTCCGTCACGGTAAGGATAATCCCAGTTTGCGCAGAAAGCTCCTACATAACCCGCTTTCTGAAGGTTTTCATCGGTCTGATCGCCTGCTCCATAGAGAGGGAAGTCCTTCCATACAAGTCCTTCGTTGTACCACTTGTTGACAACTCTCATACCTTCTTTATAGCCCCTTAATAAAAGCTGTCTGTCGTCAAAGCCATAAACGTATCTTTCCTCGTCTGTGATAGAATCCGGCACGAAGGATACACAGATCGGATTTAAATCCCATCCCAAATCGAAGGTTGTAAGGAATGGTATCATTTTGCTTGAATCTTTTCCAAGAAGCTTGTCAGCATTATTTTTAAACGCTTTAAGCATATCTTCAAATTCCTGAAGAGTTGTTGGTGCAGACATGCTCAGCTTAGTCAGCCAATCCTCACGTACAAATGTATTCAGTCGAGCCTGATTATTGAGTCTTGCTTCTATAGCCCAGAGTTTCTTGGTGGTTGGGTCCTGATCCCAATAAATATTCTCTTCCTTAAGCCAGTTCCAAAGATTCTGTATGTAATCCTTGTATTCGTCAATTGGTGCGCTTAATTCAACTATGCCGCCCATGTTTGCGTATGTAAGTATTGCAGGATAATTATACGTTACACATATATCAGGTGCAGTACCTGCAGCGAGCAGATTGGGCATATCCTTATCCTCTGTCCAACGGCCTACAGGAACAAATGTAACCTCTACATTGTATTTCTCAAGCATCTCCTGCTTTATGTAGTTAGTGTAGAAATTATCTTCAGGTGCTGAGCCTCCGTCGTTATTACGGTCAAAAATTTCTACTGTAATAGACCTCTTCTCAACAAATTTTCCGTCGACAACTTCAGCGTTCGCAGTTTCCTCAACAGTTGACTCCTGAGTTGAAGCCTCTGCAGTTGTAGTTGGCTCTGCCTGCTGTTTTGATTTGTCTTCTCCACAGGCTGTAAATAATGCTGCTATCATAACAAGCGCCAACAAGATAGAAATCGTTCTTTTCATATTGATCCTCCTAATTAATTTATTTTAAGACACCCAGTGCCTTGGTAAACATTTATCTAGCCTTTCACAGCACCCAAAGTAACGCCTGCAACAAAGTAACGTTGAAGCCATGGATAAACTAATAAAATGGGGATGGTAGCTACCATTATTGTTGCAGCCCTGACACTATCAAGCATTCCCGGAGGATTGAAGCCCTCGACTGAAGATGTGTCTATCGCAGCAAGATTGTTTATCAAATAATACAGGAGCTGCTGTATTGGATAGTATTTCCTCTCATTCATGAACATCAGTGCATCTGAAAAGCCATTCCAGCGCCCCACAGCATAGAAAAGTGACAGTGATGCGATTACAGGCGTGGACATCGGCAGATAAATGCTGATAAGCGTCCTTATAGGATTTGCTCCGTCAATTTCAGCCGATTCACGCATGCTTTCTGGAATACCGTACAAGAAGCTTCTCATAATGATCATATTAAACACGCTTAAAGTATATGGAATGATTAGGACTATCGGCTTACTTATCCAGTTCAGCTGCTTGAGCAGCATGTACATGGGAATTGTTCCCGCATTAAAATACATAGTGAATATAATAAATGCTCCGATGATCTTTTTACCCTTTAGCTTGTCATATGTCAATGGATAGGCACATATGGTTGTCATGATCATTGAAATAACGGTACATATAACAGTCAGAAATGCCGTCCAGATAATTGAACGACGATAAACCACATCCCCTAAAACCATACTATATGCTTCAAGATTAATGCCCTTGGGCAAAAACATGACTTCATTTCTTATGAGAAATTCTGCCGAGCTGAGAGACTGTGCTACAACACTCAGTATGGGAAGAATACAAATAAGTATAAGTAAAAAACATATAAATACTATTATCCAATCGCCAATTTTAGTACTTCCAGTTTTAACCATTTACTATTATCCTCCTCTAAACAATTCCACGCTCGCCGAGCTTTTTGGATATTATATCCGCCGAGAGTACAAAAATTACACCTACTACAGACTGGAACAATCCAACTGCTGTTGTCAGCGAGAATTGAAGTCCCTGAATACCGTTAACGAAGACAAATATTGCAATAACATTTGCAACACTATTGACCAATGGATTCCTGAGGGCGAATGGGCGGTCAAATTCACTACCCAGAATACGTCCGAGACTCAGAATAAGAAGTACAACTATCGTAGACTTAATTCCCGGTAATGTAACATGCCACATTTTTCTGAAGCGTCCGGCTCCATCCATTGCAGCCGCTTCATAAAGCTCAGGATTTATGCCTGTTATTGCCGCAAGATATATAATCGTATTCCAACCTACGCTTTGCCATATACCTAATAAAATGTAAGTACCCACCCAGTAACCCGGCTCATTCAAGAACGGTATCGGTCCAACTCCCAGCTTCCCAAGCATGATATTTACAAGGCCTGTACTTGGAGCAAAAATCTGCTTAGCCAGGCCCGCAATAATTATCCATGACAGGAAGTGCGGCATATAAGCTACAGTCTGGCTAAAACGCTTGAATTTTCTAAACGGAAGCTCATTAAGAATCAATGCAAGTATAATAGGAGCCGGGAATCCAATTACAAGATCCAGCAAATTAAGCATCAAAGTATTTCTCAGAGCATAAATGAAATCCCTGTTTTTAAACGCGGCAATGAAATATTGAAACCCGTTGTTATCTGCCCACTCCATGACCCATGGGCTTTGAAATATATTATACTTTTTGAATGCTATTTGTATATAAGCCATCGGTATATACTTAAAAACAATGAAATATGTAAGTGGTAATACCAGCATTAAATAAAGCATCCAATATTTCTTAATATAATTTGTTGCTTTGCTTTTCCGAAGCATTGGTTCTGATATTGATGCAGTAGTTTTCAAGACATCCTCCCCTTTGCAGTGGTAATATTAAGCATTAACTTGTATTGTTAATAGTTAACTTGTATTGTATTTTGCACAACTTGTTTGACAATTTCAAAATTAGAATACCATTGCTATAAAGCTATGTCAATACATTTTATTGCACTATTAACAATTTTATGGTACGTTTTAAATAGATATTACTCATGTTGCACAAAACATGTGCCATGTATATTGTTTTTTATTACCATCTTGTCATTATAACTAAATATAGCTTGTATTTTTAATGATACTTGTTCTATAATGAATTAATGCAACTATATACTTAACGGCAAAATAGGTAGTACTATAAAGGCAGCGGCTTTATAGCCGGTATTGAAGCGAGGTACATACTAATATGAACACCTTGAAATATATGGATATAGTAGAATGGGCAACAGGGCAAATTTCATCAGGCGCATTTAAAGTTAATGATAAATTTTTCTCAGAGACTGAACTCGGAAATAAATTCAATTGCTCGCGCCAGACAGTGCGCAGGGCATTAGAGGTGCTTGAACAAAATGGGCTGATTACTCGCTCTCAAGGCAGCGGAACCTTTGTATCACAAAATAAAGCATACCAGCCGCGCCAACAGACTATTAAGAAGGACAGAACTCCTACCATAGGCTTTATTAATACATACATGGATAATTACATATTCCCCGGCATCATTAAAGGCATAGAGCATGTATTAACAGCTGAAGGCTATGCTATGGAGCTCATATCCACCGACAATATGATATCAGGAGAGGCCAGATCACTGGAATTTATGTTGAGCAGACAGCTTGAGGGCTTTATTGTTGAGCCCACCAGAAGTGCTCTTCCATGCGCGAATTTGTCTTTATACAATAAAATCAATCAACTGGGGATACCGCTTGTATTTATAGACTCATTTTACCCGGAGCTTTCTAATCCATATGTTGCCTTAGATGATGAAAAAGCTGGCTATGAGGCAGCAATGTACCTTCTTAGTATGGGGCACAGGAAAATATCAGCGATATTTCCACATAGCCACAGGCAGGGTCATCTGCGTTATTTAGGCTATGTAAAGGCACATTCAGAATACGGTATACCGATTAACGACGAACTTGTTTGCTGGCATTCAAGAGCAAATATGAATGAGATACTAAATAGCAGGCAGTATTTTGAACAGCTTCTAAAATCAACAGCTGTTCTATGCTATAACGATACAACAGCATTGGGAATTATTGATTTGCTTCATCAAAATGGCAGGAGTGTACCTGAAGACTTATCAATAGTAGGCATTGACAATTCGGAGATTGCCAGGATCTCCTCTCTTACAAGCGTTGCCCGACCAACCGAGGAATTGGGCGCAGCAGCTGCAAGTCTGCTGATTTCAATGATAAATGGATCTGAGGGGCACAATATTCTATTTCCTCCGGAGCTGGTCAAGCGCAGTTCTGTTCGCCAAATATAAGCTTGAAATGAAATTCTTCACAAGTAACAAATATTCTGTCAGGATGAACTCCTATTCCTACCTTGAAGTAATTTCTGTAGACATATGAGCAAAAGTTCTCCTGCTGAGCATGCTGATATTCAATCGCAATTATCAACGGAAGGGATGATCAAAATGAGCGTTAAGCTCCCTGTTTTAGTATCTGACGGAATGGTTTTGCAGAGGGATGCCGAAGTAAAAATATGGGGTACAGCAGACGAACCCGTTACTGTATGTTTTTTAGGCATTGAGTACCATACAATTCCGGACTCAGCCGGGAATTGGGAAATTACCATGAGCAAGCTACTGCCCGGCGGTCCATTTGAAATGAGAATCAACAACATTTCAATACACCAGGTATTTGTAGGTGATGTTTGGTTATGCTCAGGCCAGTCAAACATGCAGATCCCAATACGACGTACAAGACACATGTACCCTGAAGAGCTTCAAGTGCATAATCCATGCATCAGGCAATTTACTGTGCCTATACATTATGATTTTAAGGCTCCCGCAGAAGAACTAAATGACGGCAGCTGGATGGGCGCTTCGCCTGAAACAATAATGGATTTTTCCGCCGCTGCATATTTCTTTGCGAAACGTCTCTTTGAACAATACCACGTTCCTATAGGACTGATCCTTGCGGCAAGCGGCGGCACCAAAATACATTCATGGATGAGCAGAGAGGCTTTAGCTGATTTCCCGGAATTATTACATGAAGCTGACATTTGTATGGAAGATAAATATATATCAGCGGTGAAGTCTGAGGATGCAAAGCATCAAGAGTGCTTTTTCAATGATATAGACAGTACAGATCCCGGTCTGAAGGAAGAGTGGTATTCGACTGATTATGATGATATAAGTTGGGATGACAAGGAGCTTCTTTCCCCTTGGTCGGGTTCAGGCTCTATCTGGCTTCGTAAAACACTCCAGATCCCTTCCGAGCTTGCCGGCAAGCCTGCTACACTCTTTTTAGGCACATTGACAGACTGGGATATGGTTTATGTAAACGGCCAAGCTGTTGGAAATACTGTATATTGTTATCCCCCGCGTGAATATGTAATTCCTTCGCTGCCAAACGGCAAATGTGTCATAACGATCCGCGCAATAAGCAATAATGGTGGCTACTTTACACCAGGAAAACAATATCTTCTTACAACCGATGAGGGATCATTTAATCTCAACACTTCGTGGAAATTCCGTCAAGGTGGATACAGTGATCCTCCGATACCTATAACCTTTTTTGAGTATAAGCCCGTGGGCCTTTATAATGGTATGATCGCGCCGCTTAAACGATATGCGGTTAAGGGAGCTATATGGTATCAAGGCGAATCTGATTGTACGAATCCTGAACACTATTGTGATAAAATGATACACCTGGTCAGCTGTTGGAGAAAAAACTGGAGCTGTGAATTTCCTTTCATTTTTGTGGAGCTTCCGCACTGGAGCATAGGAACAGATTGGGAGTCGCTTCGCAAGGAGCAGTGGAAGGCACTAACGATATCAAACACAGCAATGGCAGCCGCCTTTGACCTCGGTGAGCATAATGACCTGCATCCACAAAATAAGCAGCCAATAGGTTATCGGCTTGCCCGATGTGCTATGCGAATTGCCTATGGAGAAAAGCTGGAGCATTCGCCATTTGAGATAATTGGTTATATTAAACAGGAATGAGTTCGTTCCAAGAAAGACTGTATCGTAGCTTGCACATTTTTATATAAATGTGCAAAAGTGGATATTTTGACTAAAGTAGACTCAACGCATTTCTCTAATAAGCGCTTACCAATTCCGTAATACCGATACTCATACGATACATACTGATATACGGTTTTTGTCTTGTCATTAAATGCTTAGAGGCGATAAGCAACATAGTACTTTGATCTATTTTTCTGTCCTACCTATCGCAGAAAGCAATTTTTTTACTCTGTATGTACAGTCCATCTCCCGGTCACACTTCTGTCTCCACGAATCAGACAGCGGAAAGTATATATAATCCTTAACACCGCTCCCCATGTCCCAGCAACCAGACTCATTTTGATTACTTTTCAGCCAATCGGCAACAAAGCCTAACTTTGATATATTCCTGTGATACAATGACATAAGCTCAATAGCTCCGAGATATCGGCTAGCCTGTTTTGAGGTAAAGCTATCTGGCAAATCATTTAAACGTTTATTGTAAATATAATATATTCCAATGTCTTTATTCATGATGTAGTCAAATAACTCGCTCTCCGTTGAATCATCCAGTTGACAGGCCAGAAGCGACACCTGATAAAAGGAAATAAAATCAACCAGCCTACCCCCTCCAGGTATCATCCCGAAGGCTGACCTGTACGCTTCCACGTAGTCGGCATGTAGATACTCTCCTTTTGCAAAAGCACACTTAACAATATTTGCCCAAGTTTTAGATACTGTATTTGCCTTATCTATCTCATAAGTAAATCTCCTAATCCACGTCGAAAGCATTAGGTCCATAAATATGTCCCAATTGTGCAGCTTCTCCCGTCTGTCCGGTGTCTGCTTTTTCCCATTAAGACAATCACCCATGTAGGATACAGCTCTTTGTATAGGCTCGTCATCAATGGTATATCCGAGAATTTGCAACCTCCGTAAAGCCTGTTCAGTCGTAATTGGGAACTTGTTAGGCTCGCTTAGCGTATGAAAATACCCCCACGAACCCTCACTGTTTTGTTTAGCGATAATTTCTTTTGCCCATTTGGAATTTTTATAGATATCTTCGCCTGAGACTTCCAGATTCTTTTCCCCCATCTTATCAC
Source organism: Bacillota bacterium (assembly GCA_023409735.1). Taxonomy (GTDB): domain Bacteria; phylum Bacillota; class Clostridia; order Acetivibrionales; family DTU013; genus JAEYRB01. The sequence goes on from JAEYRB010000049.1 coordinate 48,541, forward strand.
CTCATAAAATGTCAATAGCATTTCTTCAATTACCCTATTCTACCCAAAAAGCTCAACTCATAATTATAGGGTCGGATCACTACCCCAGATATCCTTGCGCCAACCATTGCCCAGATATTTTTAGTATTTTGCCACCTACATCTATTACCCCTTTTAGAGCTCGAATAACAGCTTATCCAGAGTTATTCAATCGACAACATTTGCGTAAAGGCAATAGTGATGTCGCCTTCTATTATCTACAACTCGAAACATCTAAAGGTTTAGGTTGTTTACCATCAACATCTATGTAGCCATAATCGAGCGCAATTTGTGCTGCTGTATGTTTTGTTCCGCTTGTATTTTCTGTAGCTTGTTCACATTATTCATACAAAACTGCTACCTCAATGCGTGATTAATATGTATTTTATGTATGCTTACTCATCCATTATATGCCGCGCTTATGCACCTTTCAATACATATCCAAACATTTGTTCTGTAAAAATATATAAACTTCCATTATATATGAAGCAAAGTGGAACGCCCATTTTGGCAGGTATGAAACAAAAAAACAGCTGCTTTTATTCAGCTGTCCCTTGTATTAAAGATTTACTACAGATGCTACTTTTTTATTCTGACATCTTTTACAAACCTTAATCTTGTTACCATCACCAGTAATAATTTCATATAGCACTTTAATCCTTGTAGCTTTACAAACCGGGCAAGTACCTCTACCATGTGATGGCAGCTTCAATAATGTCTTTCCTCTATGCGCTTTTGTTGACACTATGCTCATTCCCTTCATCTATGTTCAGTTATTGACTGTTCATTAGTGGGAAAGTAGCCTTTCCACTAAGTAAAACAGCCATAACAAAACAATATCATAGGTACAATGAGCATTTCAATTTCATAAATGATTATGTATAGAATTCGAGAATTTCGACTTTTCTTCGCTTATTATCCTTCTTACACTTTGCTCGGAAAGAAAGTAATCTTTTGAAAGTCCGGCAACAGTAGCACCGTCCTTATACTTTCTATATATCTCTTTGTTCCTCTCCTTAAGGCTTTCCCTTGCACCGCTCTTTTCTCCCCAAGCCCTCTGCTTACCATCTTTTCGGGGTATATATATAAATTCTCCATCTACATATTCTTGAATTATTCTTATTACTTCCTCGGGTACTATATCCTGCGCCTTTATATATTTCATATCTCTGCTCCTCCCAAATTGTTTCATGGTTAAAGCAAAGACCACAACTTAATTTCATTAAAAAACTGCAGTGTAGGCTGTGCCTGCTGCAGTCTTGTTCTATCAAAGACATTCCTTATACCTGTTCACAAGAATAACTTATGTTGAAAAAGATAACACCAAATAAACCCTTACTCAAAAATAGATGAGAAGAATCCTATAAGTAAATTAACTATTTCAACATCAGCTACTTTATGATTTCAGGCTCCGAGCAAAGCATCGCCGACTTTAGTTTCTGTGGTCTTTGCGCGGAGCAGAGCTTTCGATTATATGCCTGCAACGATATCATAGGAATGTTCCTTTCCAATTATAATACTCACTTGGCAATAATATCATATAAGTCCTGACACTTCAAGCTCAAAAACAATTATGTACTGTTCTTGATCGATAAATGTTTCATTAACCTTTGTTGTTCTGTTTTGAAATCCGGCTAATACTCTACTTCTTCAAATGACAGCTTGTTAGAACTCAATCAGACAGTTTCTTTTTACACGTTTCTGATAGTAAATTACCTAAAATTATTTTTGAGGATATGTTTGGTTCCTTTACTACTAAACACAGTATTTAAAGCTATTTGTGCATAAATGTTGAAGCTATCAGTTTGGCTGCTAAATAATAACCTTCCTATTACATGCTGCTCATCATAAATTCATAATTCAGCTTACAAATACTGTCGACTATTATAGATGCACTTGACAAATCTTGTGAGCCGGAATTCAAATTAGCATATCCAATACATTTCATTCCGGCAGACAAAGCAGCTTTTACACCATTTGTAGAGTCCTCAATGACTATACACTCTTCCGGATCAACTCTTAACATTTCCGCAGTTTTCAAAAAAATATCGGGGTAAGGTTTTCCTCTTGGGACCTCTTCACCACTTAATATTACTTTAAAATACTCTCTTATTCCTATTCTTTCCAGTATGGTTTCAATATAAGCTCTTGGTGAAGAAGATGCTACTGCCGTAAGAATTTTGCGGTGCTTTAGTTCATTTAGCAATTCCTTAATCCCATCTATTGCTTCTATTTTTATTTCATTCAAAATTTCAGCTTTTAATTCAGATTGTAATTTTAATAATTCTTCCACACTCAGAGGTAAATAATATTTCTCTTTTAGATCCTTCCACACTTCAGGATTTGAAACCCCGACATATGGATATAAAACATCATCGTTTACAATAAAACCGCATTTTTTCAGTACTCTTTTATCAACCTCAAAATGAATAGGTTCACTATCTACTATAACACCATCCATATCAAAAATAACAGCTTTTAACATGTGATTTCTCCCTATATATCAATAATTTGTTTCACTTTATTGCCCTATATTCAAATTCTACCCGAATCAAGAATAAAGTGCTAAATCTATTTCGTGTCCTGTCAAAATTTCCCTGTTTCTTTTTCTCACTTCAACTTATATGAAGAATGAGAACTACAACTAGAGCTAATGATTATTTTGTATGGTTAGGTTCTGATGTCCATGATAAATCCCAATCTGCACCTCGAAAAGCACGGCACTGCCCATTCGATTTTTGCAGATACATATCCTCATCCGGGTAATAACATGTATCTTCATTTTCATTTGTCCCGACATCTAAAATAACCAAATTTTCATTACTATCATTGAAAAATGTGTGTGCGATACTCTGTCCTGCCGGCTTTGAAAAAAAATCACCTTGTTTTACAGGTTTTTCTTCACCGTTCAATCTCAAATTTCCGTTGCCGGAGAGGATCAAAAAGAACTCCTCTTGCTGGGAATGGCTGTGATATTTAGTACTAAATGCATTTGGCGGAACATAATCAATGTTTACATATAGTTTATGGCTTCCTGCTGCTGAACCCAATAATTTTGTGATCAAGCCAACAGAATCAGACCACATAAATTCTTCTGACAACTGTTCTGTATTCATCATTTCCATTGTTGTTATTCTCCTCTGCAAAATATATTTATCAATAATAAAATCATTATCTTTATAAACCTTGAAACATACTGATAGTAGACTTCAGGCCATAGTAATACAGTAAATTATTCTTGTTACGTTAATCTATTCTTCTTATACACTCCTCCATGGTAGCATATGTAAGTATCAGCATCAAAGCCCAATATCTTTGAAATAGATTTATTAGCACTTTCAATATCTAGTGTAAACTGCGGGTTTGCAATGACCAATTGGTTATTCTCCAAAGCAGCTGCATCACCTGTTATGAGGGTTCGTTTATTCTTTAAATATAGAGATATATGGCCCGGAGTGTGCCCGGGAGTACTGACGATCTCACATCCACCACACCAATTCATGACTTCACCATTACTCACTAGCAAGTCAACCTTAGCAGGTTTGATGCTTCTTAGAATTTTACAAAACGCCTCTCCAAATGACCTTTGTTCTTCATTTAAGGTGTTTTGCAGCTTCTCTGCTTGTTCTAACCGTAATGATTTCTCTTCCCCAGCAATATAAGGAGCCTCAATTCTGCTTGCGATAATATTAATATTGGGATATTTTTGTTTAAAATCTGCCAAAGCACCCATATGATCATGGTCATGATGTGTAATTAAAATTTTGGTAAGTTGATTGCAATCTAAATTTTCCGCTTTCATAGCATCCTCAATAATTGTCATGAAACCTGTATATCCACAATCAATCAGTATCATTTCATTAATATCTTTTAAAACAACAGGATGAATAACACCTTCAATATCTCCAAATCTATAGTTTACATTTAGAACAATTATATCTTCCACAAGACAACCTCCGATTTTGTATATTATCAAAGAAATCCGAAAATTTAATATTATAGAGACTTACCTACATAGAAGACGTTTTTCGGCAGCAGCAATATAATACCAAGAAGGTTGTCATGCAACCACAATACCAAGCTATATATGGCAGCCCGAAACATCAGGTATGCTCATTAGGCTTTGGTTTTTTCTTACCGATAAAGTCTGTTGATACTACCTTATATACGCATACGCTGTTTGCTTGCTTTTCTGTAAAAACAAAGTCTTGATTTGATTGATGTTTCATTAACAGTGTGAGTGCATTACATTTTTCATTGACATCCTCAATAAACTCGACACATCCAAATCCGTGCACACTTTCAAAGTAATAGCCTGAATTACATGGATTTTCAACTAAACCCAACTCTCCTTCATATACCATTTCAAAGCACACAGAATTGTTCTCATTTAAAATATCAAGCTTACGTCCTGCTTTTGCACTATGAAAAAACAATGTTAGTGAATTATCGCCAATTGTGTATCCGAAACTTAATGGTACAACGTAAGGCAAGCCCTTATCCACCATGGCGAGATGGCATACCTTACATTTTTCAATAATGCTCTTTATTTCTTCTATATCTGACACTTCCCGATCTTTCCTTCTCATCCTATCACCCCAAAAACTTAATAATTTTTCCATGACAACACTTATTGCAGATGTAATTCTTGCCCTATATTATCATAAATGATTAAAGAATAGTATATGTCTCAGCAGTCGCTTGCGCCTCGTTATACAAGTTTTAACAGCATAAGAATACTTTCAATGTACTATATATAAAGTATCGCTAACCAGACCACGTTCATTACTGGCAAGACACCAACAGAAATCCATATAGCTTATTTTGCAATGCTTACATTTCTTATAAAACGCTTCATGATAACCTGTGCCACATTTTCATACTTGCTCCCCATGATATTATTCCAATTGATATAAGTACTTCTATTACTGCCAAGCACCAAATAATAGGATTTACATTTTCTATAACATTGCCACTTACACCAGAATTGCTTAACCTGTATACCCACCAAAACTCATATACGACTATTACTATAATTATTTGAAACATTACAAAAAACAGTAATCCAATCCCATACTTAACTAAAGATATCCCCTTGCTATTAATTCGTTTTTCTTTGCTGACGTCAAACGGCACTAAATCTACGCAGCAATCACTGCATTCCTTATAACCTTCTTGATATGTGCATTTACATTTTGGACAAATCATCATGATAATTCACCTCTACAACAATCTATGCCATAGCATTTATAAATCACTAATATATACATTTTCTTCACCCATGAATAGTTGACCCAATCTTCTGCTTTAAAAAAATACCTTCTGATCTATTTCACATATGATTAATAATATTTTTAACTATGGTAATTCTTCTAAAAGGATATGCGGATCAATATCGGGAACATTTGTTATCAGTATTCGGGGATCACAATTATATTGGGGTTGCATAACCATCTTTCCATCAACTACTTTAGTATCATTTATTTCAGTATTACTTTCCTTTGGGTTTGCCTGAATGGTCTTATTTAGCATTTCCGCTTCATTCAGAGTTATTGCTGTACTTTCTAATGGTGAGTAACCAAAAACTATAATAACCAAGAGAATAACAAAAAACGAATTTTTAACTATTTTCATAAATGTCACCCCTTATAAAGACGATTCCATATCAATATTGTTCCAAATAATGCATTTTTATTCTAATTCTTAACCCATCATATATATTTCACACCCGACAGCCAGAGGCCCTGGTTATGTACGCTGAGTCAAGGCTGCCTTTCCCAACAGATGTGCTGAAAATGAATACCTCAATGTATGAGTAGCCGTTACAAAAATTATACATTACTGTTAGACGCAAGTAAACATTTCTGCAAAGAGACAGCCTTAATAGGTCAGTCTTAATAATAAGTAATATGGTAAGTCTCTTTTTGTTGAGTGGAATTCCATAAATGGATTGAGGTACGCTCCATGTTTTGCCTAGCAAAGCTTTGCTCGGGCACACATCCACGCATATATTGCAATCGCCGCATTGCGGTTCTTTCACCTTTTCACTCATGGTTATAAAGGGAGCCGTGGTCAAGACCTTGCCCAACATCACTGCGCAGCCATACTGGTTAGTGACCAGCAGGTTATTCTTGCCGATAAACCCTAATCCGGCTCTAAGTGCGACAGTTTTATGTGAAAGGCGACCAACTTTCAGCTTGGCAATGCTTTTATACCCTTCTGTTTCCAACTGGTCGGCTAATTTAACAGCAAGAGCATCCATCTTACGCTCGGTGTTAAAAATCTCCTTCCGTTTTGGTTCTTGACCGGCTATTTCGGGAATTAAAATACATCACAGATGGTACATACTCAAAAAGAATATCAATACACCGCTAAGTGTGCACAGTCATTGAAGCTATGTATAAAAAACTCATTAGTGTTTTTATTATACTTTATCATACTTATGCTGCAATTTTCGGGAGGATTTCCAAAATAGAACCTCCTACTTTGACTAATATTTAGAAATCCACAGATCAACGACCTTATAACTCCACCATGTGTAACTATTGCTACATTTTCATAATCATTTTTTATTATCTCATAAATTACATCTTTTGCCCGTTGCCAAACATCACCACCACATTCTCCATTTGGTGGATATCGGAGATCAGAGTTATGTTTTATAAACTCCTCCATAAACAAAGGATAATTTTCTTCTAAATAACGCCATCCATATATATCACAGTCCCCCATATGAATTTCCCTTAATTCAGGTCTGATAATTATCTCTAAACCTAAATACATATTTATTCCCTCTGACGTTTGAATTGCTCTTTTCATGTTACTAGAATAGATTTTTTCAATATTATATTTAGATAATCTCTTCCCAAGTAAATCCGCTTGTTTCAGCCCTTCTTCAGTTAATCCAAGACCTTCATGGTTTTTATCATCTTCCATTTTCTGTCCATGCCTTATTAAAAAAATATTCATATTTTCTCCCCTCTATATACCAAATATATTCTTTATATGCCGCCAAATGATGTAACAGATTCATTAAATATGAATCTCCTTGCAATCATACAGTTCATTTACAATAAAATTATTCTTTTCGAATTTTAATATGCTAAATGACTTATCAACCGCATTTTTTATTTGTTCATCCAGATCGTCGATAACTGTAGCTACATCATCATTCAACTGTAATTCAATAAAATATTCAAGAGTTCCGTTATTTCCGGTAATAGGGCTATTAGTTATCCCCAATATAGAATGTTTTTGCGTAGTGAACTGATTGCATAACGATTTAAGTATCTCCCGTAGGGTATCCCTATCATTTATTTTTCCTATTCTCCGAATCTCAGACGATTCTACTTCAAAAAGTGGTTTTACCAAACAAATAACGATTCCGATATGATCTTTGAATATGTTTTTACAAATAGGTAAAGCCTGGACCAGCGATAGATATGATAAATCCAGAGTAATAATTTCAGGTCTTGGATCCAACATACAAAGTAACGGATCACTTATATTTCTTCTTTCCATGTTAACTACATTCGGGTTGATAGCAAGCTTACCTGCCAGCTGTCCATATCCAACATCTACTGCATATACCTTTGCGGCTCCATGGTAGATTAAGCAGTCTGTAAAACCACCGGTGGAAGCCCCACAGTCTAATGCAATTTTGTTTTTCACGTCAATACACAGGTCTTTTATCGCGCCTTCGAGCTTTAACCCACCTTTATTGACATATTTTTTTTTGTAATATTCTTTTATTCTTATCGAGGATTCATGCAATATCCTCTCTTTAGCGCTAGTAGCCGGCTGATCATTAACCAACACCATTCTAGCCATAATCCATGGAATTGCTTCCTTTTCATCCTCGAACCATCCATCTTGAACAAGCTTCTCAATCAATAAGCATCTTTTACTTTTTTTCATAAAAGCTATGGTCCTTTTACCATGTCTAACAAGTTTCGCTATCAATAGAATTTTATTCTTATAATAACATATTTTTGTTAATTTTACATGGATATTAATAACATTTAATAAGAATCATATCTGCCTAATGACTTCTTGAACCATTGTAAAGATTTTACGCTTCTTGTTTTTTTAATAGAGAGTTCTTCTAATGTTCGCATATAGCTATGAAAAAGCCTAACTGCGTTAAGCCTTCTAAAGGTAAGCCATCATTTCACTTACACGAAGCCGAAACGATACCGTAGTAATTTATGTTCATGATTTAATTGTCCTTTATATATTATAGATCTCCTGACTATAAATATATGTAACGTTTTCCTCAAGTAAACATAATATATTATAGAGGTGAATATTATGCCAAATGAACTGCATAGTCATGGCTCTAGTGGGAGAACTACATTCAATGACGGGCATATACATGGATATATAGGCGTAACCAGCTTAAATCCTGATGTCCCCGGACATGTACATTATATGATGGGCGCAACAACATTTAACGATGGTCACGTACACCGCTATGCCTTATATACAAGTCCGGAAATTCCTGTTGATGGAGGCCATACACATTATTATCAGTCTGCTACATCATTTAATGACGGACACGTCCATAACTTGTATGGTTATACGACAGTCTATAGCCGGTAAGTATAAGGTTATTTAGGAGGCTTATTTTTCTATTAATATCAGGAGTAAGAACAGCCGCTTTTATAAAGCTGTCCCCTGAATTAAAGATTGACTACAGATGCAACTTTTTTATTTTGACATCTTTTACAAACCCTAATCTTTTTACCATCACCAGTAATGACTTCATATAGCACTTTAATTCTTGTAAATTTACAAACAGGTCAAGTACCTCTACCATGTGATGGCGATTTCCATAATGTCTTTCCTCTATGTGCTTTTGTTGACATTAAGCCCATTCCCTTCATCTATGTTAAGTTATTGACTGCTCATTAGTGGGAAAATAGCCTTTTCACTAAGTAAAACAGCCATAAAAAACAATAGCATAGGTACATTGAGTATTTCAATTTCACAAATGATTATGTACAGAATTCAAGAAACTCGCTTTTTCTTGACTTCTTATACTTTGCTTGTTCAGCGTACCGCCGCTTATAAGCTGTTTCGTTAAGCTTTTCTGCCATAATGGGATTTATTGTATCTTACGTTTTAATACTGAGATGACCCACCTTGTATTGCCATAGCTTTGAGCGGTAGCAACAGTGCTAACTAACTCCCATCCCTGCGAGCCTAATTCATTCAATTCATTCTGGAATGAGTATTTGTCAACTTTCCCCCCAAACACCCCTTTTGTATCAGTAAACAGAGTCTTGTATTCAAATTTATCCATATTCTTATCCTCCAATAACTTCATTCTCTTTTATTTAACGAATGTTATAAGTAATTTGTCTGTACTTCAACAAGCTTAACAAATTCCTATTTATATAGTACGTTCAAATACTTTGGCGCCACAGCGTGACTCCATTGTATCCCCGTTCGAAACCCAGCTCCAGCAGTTCGTCATAAAGTGGTGAATCTTCGATTCTGCACTCCGAATCCCCCTGTAGCGTATCCTTCCAATACTCCGTAAAAATATTTTTCCTGGACGTCCAAAGCATGCGAGAATGGAAGGCCTTCACAAAGCTCTCTGCAGCTTTCCGAAGAATATCCGAATCGCAGGACAGCGGCTGCAGGCTGGCTCCATATTCCTTCACCAGAAGCACCGGGGCTCCGTTTCGGAAAACGACAGCCGTTCCCTGATGCTTTGCCGGCAGTAAGGGCATGGATGGCCCGACAGTCTTTATACCTGTTCTGTAAAGGATATCCCTATACGGATTCGCCGGATCACAGCTGCATAATGTCACAAATTGCTCCGTCTGGTTGGATTCCTGTAACCGGATCTGATCAACATCCTTATCACGGGCAAATTGAATACCGGAGAGGCCCGAAACATAAAATCCACGCTTAATTCCGCTACCGAGCTCGTTATTTTTCAGCCAGCCATACAACTGTGGCCATCGGTAGACTCCCTTTTCGTAATCGGCTATATCTTTTGATACAATACCGTAGCGGCCAAGAAGTTTGTGAACATATTTCTCAAGCGTTATTTCGCCACAGCCGGCCATGGTGCCGGATACCCTGTACCATCGGCCCATGCTGGGATAGGTGTTGTATTTAGTCCACGGTGAATTCTTTTTTTCGTTGTCCAGATAATACCGAGCGACTGCAAAAGAATCATTGGTAATTACACCGTTCCAAACCAGACGCTCCATTTTCGCCAGCAAATCCGACGGCGGTAGGCCCAGGACTTTTGACAGATCCTTGAGGAAGCTTGCGCCTCGAGTGTTCAGCAGGTCCAGCAGCTTCTCTTCAGTTTCGTCCATTGTAAAATAATTTACACCCTCTTCATCCGACGATTCATCCTCTTCACTGATGATGAAAAACGCTGCTTCTCTGGTACTTTTATTGGTCCTGCCAACCCATTGGACCATACCCGTAGAACAAAGAATATCCAGCATTTTAGGGTTGTATCTTACAATTCTTGATGGCAGAATAAAATCCTCCCACCAGGATGCGGGATAAAATTGTCCCTGGAGCAGTTTAATCACTTCCAACAGCTTTTCATCTGGTATCAAAACATCCTCTGTAAGCCGGTGTCGGTTGAAAAGAAAAGCACAGTAGACTTCCGCCGGTTTTGGCTCTATATCGCTCCTGGCCAGCACAATTGTCTTCTGACGTATACGTTCATAGACCTTTCCATGGCAGTAAATCCTCTCTTCCTCCGGCCCATCCTTCAGCAGGATGGCTTCGCCGTTTGAAACCAGCGCCGACATGGCTTCCAAGGTAGTCTCCTGCTTCATTGGATAGGTTTGCATGAGGTCCTGTACAGTAAAAGGGCCTCTGCATAGGATATTTCTCCTGATGAGACGAATTGCCGCCTCCTTTTCAGAAGGAGCAAGCGTGAAAATGTAACTGCTCAATAGGTCAACAGCCTTTGCTTCCAATTCAGCGCCCGGCCTACCGACCTTCAGTATTTGTCCTTCCGGCTCTATGCCGGCCGTTATACAGTAGAGCGGATAATCTTCCGCAGCAATCCAGCAGCTGTCCCCGCTTCTATTAACCGGTATCCGTATGATTCTGCGCTGACGCTCCAATTGTTCAAGCAACGGCGACAGAACTTCGGAGGATATTTGTTCAAAAGCCGGGCTTGAATAGGGCTCCGCTTTCAGTTCACCAAAGGAATAGAGGAAATAGTGGAGGTCATCGGCGCTGGTTAGCTTTCTGCCAAATTTATACGACTTCAGTTCTTTTTCTACCGCTTTAACCGCCCGTGGGTCCAGTAGCTCATATTCCGCATTGACTCCTGCGGCAAGCTGAATAAAGGCCCTGTCATTAACAAGAAGCTGATTTCTTTTTTCTGCAACCGGTAGATCATAGCTATACTGGTATATCTGCCAGAAATAAAAGATGAGCTCCGTTGAAAAAGGCGACGGCTTTTCCGTATAGACGTCCTTTACATGTATCTGTCCGTTTCCAATCTGTCTGAGCAGGTCATAGAGACTGCGGATGTCAAACAGATCGTTCATGCACTCACGGTAGGTTTCAACAACGGTGGGGTGGTCCGGCTTACCCAGCACGTATCCTGCCGTTTCGGCGCATCGGAGCCGCTGTATCCACAAGGGCGTTCGCTTGCCGAAGCCGTTCAAGTCCACAAGCAAGGACCGGGTCAGATTGTACCGCAAATTGATATTGAACAGCGGTGCTTCCGGCAGCAGCTGAAATAGTTCATTCTCCAGGCTTTCACAGTCCAGAAGGGAAAACAGGTTGGACAGCTTGCCGGAATATCCGAAGATGTGAAACAGAATACCGTCGTTGTTATATACGTATTCCATACGACAGTTAAGAAGGCGGGACAGCTTCGCCTGGAGCAGCACGGCAAGGGGAGCATGAATTCTTCCTCCGAAGGGAGAATGGATCATGATGCGCCTGTCCCCTGTCTCGTCACTGAAATGTTCACACAGAATCCTTTTTGCTCCCGGCAGGTAACCCGTATCGTCCATTTGATCCGAGATATAAACCTTCAGGTTTTCCGCCGCTGATCTATCAAGTCCGCATTCACGGGCCATGGTATCACAAAAATCACTGTCGGCATATTTTCTCTCCAGCAGCTCTAAAAAATCTCCCAGCTTTTTGCCGGTTTCATATGACCTGAGGACCTGATCTCCGATCCAGAACGGTATTTTTGCTCCGGAAGCCGACGAGGGGCTTACAATGACCCGGTCCTTTTCTATTTTTTCAAGCCGCCATACCGAGCTGCCCAGAAAGAAACGGTCTCCAATCCGGCTTTCAAATACGAACTCCTCCTGCAGCTCTCCCAGCTTGACACCCGCATCGCCAAGGTAGACAGGATAATCGCCTTTATGTGGTATGGTGCCCCCGTTCATCAGGCACATTCTTCTCCCTGCCGGTGTACTCCTGACCAGTCCGTTTCCCCGGTCATATACAATCCTGGGCTTTACTGATCCAGGCGCCTCCGATGGTGACGGGTCCGACAGCATGAACAGCACATCTTCAAACTGTTTTTTGGGGAGATCCCTGAATGGATATGAACGGCGAATGACGTTATATATTTCACCAGCCTGCTGTTCTCCTTCACAGGCCATGGAGGTAATCTGCTGCGCAAGAATATCCAGGCAATTCTGCGGCACAACGGTACGTTCTATTTCATAGCGCTTTGTCTGATAGGTGATAAATGTGGAGGCAAGCAGATCGCCTCTGGTTTTGGGAATAATAATGCCTTTGCTAACGGCATCCAGCCGATGTCCGGACCGGCCAATCCGCTGCAGCACCTGTGAAACGGAACCAGGTGCGCTCACCTGTACGACCAGGTCAATACTTCCGATATCGATGCCTAGCTCCAGTGATGAGGTCGCCACAAGACAGGTAATTTCACCGTCTTTGAGCTGTCGCTCCAGCTCCTGCCTCACTTCCCTGGAAATACTGCCGTGATGGGTCCGCACAAAATGTTCTCCGGCCAGGTTGTTGATGCCTGAAGCAACAAGCTCTGCCACTTTTCGGTTGTTCACAAAAATCAATGTGGAACGATGGGAACGGATCAATGCAAGCAGCTCGGAATAGATGGCAGGCCATATGGAGTTCTCCGGCAGCACCTTCAAATCCTTGACCGGAAGACATACATCGAGTTTAAGGGACCGCCTTTGATCGCAGTGGATAATGGTTACATTCCGATTGCTTCCGGCAAGAAAGTGAGCCGCCTCCTCAAGGGGGTGAATAGTCGCTGTCAGTCCAATGCGTTTGAGCGGCTTTCCGGCAATTTGCTCCAGTCTCTCCATGGTTACAGCCATATGGACGCCGCGCTTGTTTGGGCAAATAGAATGAATCTCGTCAACGATCAGGTATTCGACGGTGGCGAAAAGTCTCCGGTACGAATCCGAAGTCAGCATGATGTACAGCGACTCCGGAGTAGTAATCAGAATATCCGGTGGATTTTTAAGCATCCGCGTCCGGTCCTTCTGCGGTGTGTCCCCCGTCCGTACGCCTACTTCGATATCCGGAACAATCTGGTTCAGCATTTCTGCGCGCTGCCGGATGCCTTTGATCGGGAGCTCGAGGTTGCGGTAAATATCATTGTTAAGCGCCTTTAGAGGCGATATGTAAACGATACGGATACCGGCATTTTTAGACCCCGGTGCTTTCTCTGTATAAATCCAATCGAGGCATTTGAGAAAAGCTGCGAAGGTCTTACCTGAGCCGGTTGGTGCACAAAGCAGCACATTTCTGCCCGACGCGATCTCCGGCCATCCTTTTCTCTGTGGTTCACTGGGTTCGCCGATGTTTTCAAGAAACCAATCCCTGATCAAGGGACTAAAGCTTTCCATGCATGGTTGAGCGTCCATGGTGTTCCTCTACTATTCATTACATTTTTTAACACCATAATACCAAACTCATGTTCGTATGTAAAGGATTGTTATATTCTGCTATAGTAGAATCTTTGATGAGTGTTTTGTAATAGTCATGCGAAGCCGAAGCTTTAAGCCTAACTGCGTTAAGCTTTCTAAAGGTAAGCTATCGTTTCGCTTATGCGAAGCCGAAGCTTTAAGCCTAACTGCGTTAAGCGTTCTAAAGGTAAGCTATCGTTTCGCTTATGCGAAGCCGAAGCTTTATTGGACATCGTGTTGCTATGCAAAGCCATGAAAAAAGCCTCCCTGCGGGAAGCTTCTAAAAGGTTGGCTCTTTTCTCCGCTTCGCTTTGAACAACAAAAAAGCCTCCCTGCGGGAAGCTTTCAAAAGGTTGGACATCGTTTTGCTGCGCAAAGCCGAGTCCTTGGTGAGCCATCGCGGATTCGAACCGCGGACACCTTGATTAAAAGTCAAGTGCTCTGCCAACTGAGCTAATGGCCCATATTGTATTATATAAACGTTGTGCTTGAATCACACAAGTATATATAATACAGTATGATACTTGGTTTTGTCAACCAAATAAATTTTTTGAGCTTTTTTGTATGTTTCTGTACTATATTCCTACTTTTACCGGTATTTGCACTACACTTTTTTATTATTCTAAAGCAGAGCTCTCTTAAATAACTGTAAAGGAGCGTATTACGCAATACTAATATGTGCCTTAAGCACACTAACTGCTTATCAAGCTATTTGGTCAAACCCTTATAGTCTGCTCACGGTCTTTTCCTACGCCTATAAGCGCTATCTTGACACCTGTAAGCTCCTCTATACGCCTCAGATACTTCTTAGCGTTTTCCGGCAAAGCATCATAGCATCTTACTGAAGATATATCTTCCTTCCAGCTGTCAAACTCCTCATAAACAGGCTCACACTTTGCCAGTTCTTCAAGACTTGCAGGGAAGCTTCTTGTTAGCTCGCCATCTATCCTGTATGCAACACACAGCTTGATCTTATCAAGCTTGCCTATTGTATCCACATGGTTTATTGCCAGCGCCGTAAGGCCGTTTACACGTGCAGCATACCTTATCATAACTGTATCGAGCCAGCCGCAGCGTCTTGGTCTTCCTGTAGTAGTACCGTATTCATATCCCAACTCGCGTATAGTGTCACCTGTCTCATTGAGCTGCTCTGTTGGGAACGGTCCTGAGCCTACTCTGGATGTATACGCTTTGAGGACACCATATACCTCGTCAATATATGTCGGACCGATGCCTGCTCCTGTACACACGCCACCTGCCGTGGGATTTGATGATGTAACATAAGGGTATGTGCCGAAATCTATGTCCAGGAACGTAGCCTGGGCGCCTTCGAACAGAATATCCTTACCCTCGTCCACCGCGTCGCCTATAATAGTGTTAATATCAGTAACATACTTTCTCAGTCTGTCGGCATATGTGTTATACTCCGCAATTATACTTTCAGCATTAAGCCCGCTTGATTTATATACCTTTTCGATAATCTGATTTTTGACTTCCAGATTCTCTGCTACCTTTTTTGCAAACTTCTCACGGTCTATAAAATCACACATGCGAATGCCGCATCTTTCAATCTTATCAGCGTAGCACGGACCTATTCCTCTTTTTGTGGTACCAATATTATCTGCGCCTCTCTGCTTCTCCTGCAATTCGTCAAAAAGCTTATGGTATGGCATGATTACATGAGCTCTGTCACTTATAAGCAGCCTTTCGGTGCTTACTCCCTTTTTCGCAAGCTCATCCATCTCCTCCAGTAATACTGCCGGATCTACAACTACGCCATTACCTATTATACAGGTTTTTCCATCATGAAGTATTCCTGATGGGATCAGGTGCAAAGCATATTTTACTCCTCCGGCAACTATTGTATGCCCTGCATTGTTTCCGCCGGAGAATCTGACAACGAGGTCTGAATTTTCGGCAAGCATATCAATATACTTTCCCTTGCCTTCATCCCCCCACTGTGTACCAATAACAACTCTAACCGCCATACTTCAATCCCCTATTCACAAATAAAAAAATATTCTTATTTACCTTCGAGATAATTATTAAGCTCATCGACCAGTTTATCCACGTCTATCCCATGAACCATGCAAGCATCCTCAAGGCTTTCACCTGATGAAGATGGACAACCAAGGCAGTGCATTCCACTGTTGAGCAGTATTGGAATAGTACCTCTGTCAAGCTTGAGAATATCTGCAATAATCATATCCTTTGTTATTTTAGCCATAATGCATCCTCCTCATGTTGCAACCGGTAAAATATTAGTTTTTGCTTACACCCGGCTGCAATTTAACAACCAATTTATTATACACTAATATTAATTTTAAATATACACTTCTTTTGTATAAATTATCATTTTCTACACACTGTTTCTATACGCTGTTATTTATACACATTATCTATACTTTATCTATACCCTATTTATACACTCCCAAACCTATATTTGTCTGAAACTCTCTTTACCTAGCTTGTATAGATCATTACCCTGACTGTCTATGACCACAGTAACCGGAAAGTTTTTGACCTTGAACCGTCTTAACGCTTCAGGTCCCAAATCAGGAAAAGCTATGATCTCCTGCGAGACAATGCAGCTGGCCAAAAGAGCCCCCGCGCCCCCGGTTGCTCCAAAGTAAACTGCTCCATATTTAATCATAGCTGAAACTACATCGTCATTTCTCAGTCCCTTCCCGATCATGCCGGTAAGGCCTCTCTCAATCAATTTGGGAGCATAGGCATCCATTCTCCCACTGGTAGTTGGTCCTGCAGAGCCGATCACATGTCCCGGCTTTTGTGGGCATGGGCCTACATAGTAGATGATCTGATCTTTAAAATCGACCGGTAATTCCTTTCCCTCATTAATAAGTGCAATCAGCCTCTTATGAGCAGCATCTCTTGCTGCATAGACCGTTCCGTTTATGTATACTGTATCGCCGGCCTTCAACCGCCGTAAATAATCTTTTGTCATAGGCGTCTGTATCTGTATTGTGTTATTCATGTATATCCCTTCCTTATAATACTTCGGTTCAAAGAAAATCCTTCGCCTCGCTATATATTCTAGTATAGTCTAATATCCTTATATAACCTGCATCCTCATAAATGCTGCTTATTACAGTACTGCCTCTGCGTGTCTCGTAACATGACAGCTCATATTGACCGCCACGGGAAGGCCTGCTATGTGTGTTGGATATACGTCAATGTTTACTGCAAGTGCGGTTAATTTTCCTCCAAGTCCTGCGGGGCCTATCCCTGTTTTATTGACACGCTCCAGCATCTCATTTTCCAGCTGGCATATATATTCATTAGTACTTCTCTGATTTACAGGTCTGAGTAACGCCTTCTTTGCAATAATAGCCGCCTTCTCCATAGTACCGCCTATGCCTACGCCGATTATGACCGGCGGGCATGGATTTGGGCCTGCTTTTTCTACTGTTTCCATTATAAAGCTTTTAACACCTTCTACTCCGTCGGACGGTTTTAACATGCGCAGTCCGCTCATATTTTCGCTGCCGAAGCCCTTGGGGGCCACAATTATCTTTAGTTTGTCACCCTCTGTAATATCGAAATGAATGACAGCAGGTGTATTATCACCTGTATTTACCCTTTCCAAAGGATCTGCTACGACTGATTTCCTTAGGAAGCCCTTTTCATAGCCTCTTCTGACACCTTCATTTATAGCCTTTGTAATACTGCCGCCGGTTACATGCACTTCCTGGCCTATTTCTACAAATACTACGGTCATGCCGGTATCCTGGCAAATTGCCATTCCTTCTGCAGCAGCTTTTTTTGCATTGTCAACAAGCTGTGACAATATGCACCTTCCTGTGTCGGATACTTCGCTTTCAGCACCTTTTTCCAAGGCCTCTAATATATCGCTGTTAAGATTATAATTTGCACTCATACAGAGCGTTTCAACTGTATCGGTTATTTTTGAAGCTTCTATTTCCCTCATTATTACCTCCATGATAATTTCTAGCACCTATATTATATTATCATTCTTCAAATTTCAAGCAACAAGTGTCACCCAAATAACACCAGCTTGTCAGCTTCAATTACTGTTCGTACGGGCATATGTCACATCTTCCTCCTTATTATTGTCATATTATGGTCAGTATTCCATTCAAGCAGGACGCATCTATATAATCCAACACCGTTCAGAAGCACCTGTTAACACAATTTTAACATATGTTATAAGACTTTTTACTGGTAATTTAGTATAATAAATAGGTGAACAAGACAGCAACAAATTAATTTTAAGATAAGAATATGAGTATAAATCAATAATATAGTGCAAGAGAAAAGAGGTCGTTTTGTGGGTACTCAAAACATACTGGTATGCGTAACACAGCAAAAAACCTGTGAAAGATTGATAAATACAGCGCACAATTTACTTAGTGAGTATAAGGGGGAGTTATTCGTAATTAATGTTGTAAAAAATGATGTCAATTTTTTGGATAGTCCTAAAGAATCAGAGGCATTGGAGTATTTATTCAGCATCTCCAAAGGAATTGGAGCCAATTTAACAGTACTTAAAGCTGATAACATCGAAGGAGCTATAGCTCAATACGCTGAGGATAACAATATAGGCTTGATAATCCTTGGTAAATCTCCATCGGCGAACAGTGAGAATAATTTTGTGAAAAAGCTAAAAAATTCTCTTAAAAGCAGTATAGAACTGAAAATCGTGTCATGATTTTACAATCTGTCGAATAAGGTCGCACAAAAATATAGTTCTAAAAGCCTATTTTGTTGCTAAAAGCTTGACTTTAAGCCACTTTCATTATAAAATAATGTCGAATTCCAAATTTAGGAGGTTGTATTAATGAATAAAACAGATTTAATTAATTCTATTGCCGCTAAATCAGGTTTAAACAAGAAGAACAGCGAGATCGCTCTTAATGCTTTCATCAGTTCAGTTGAAGAAGCTCTCAATGCTGGAGACAAGGTTGTATTAGTTGGTTTCGGTACTTTCGAAGTCAGAAACAGAGCTGCCAGAAAGGGCAGAAATCCTCAGACTAAGAAAGAGATTACTATACCTGCATCAAAGGCTCCTGTATTCAAAGCTGGAAAAGTTTTAAAGGATAAAGTAAATAAATAATATTCAATATAAAAAGAACAGAAGGTTATGCAGCCCTCTGTTCTTTTTATATGCTCTTATTCTTATTTCTGTTCTTGTTTTTGCTTTTATTCTTGTTCTTATTCTTCTATCATTATGGAATTAGTTTTATCTATCAAAAGGTTGATAACCTGTGAGCTACTTAACCTTAGGCCGCCATTAACCAGGTTATGGGTGTTACCGGCAGTTTTCCCCTGGGATTTTTTTATCGCACTGTCAATAGCACATTTTATAGCCCTCTCCACGTTTCCCTGTGTAATTTTATGCATGTTCGCAATTTCTTTATATGCATTCTTTAAATGATATTTATTATTAACACCGCCCTCCACCATCAAGGTCACGATCTCTCTCAAGTATCTGTATCCAGCTATATTCGGTGTTATTCCCATTTCCTTTATAAGGTTTGCTATTACATGCTCCAGCTTACTCTTGTCTCTTTCATTTTTTTGATCCTCTTGTTCGGTAGAATTATTGACTATTATGCTTCGCATATCAACAGAATTCTCCCTTTCTCTGTAAAGCTGCTTTATACGTGAGACCAGTAAATCAATATCAAATGGCTTTAGAATATAATACTCAGCACCTAATTCCATTACCTTTTGTACAATGATATCCTTACTGATAGCTGATAATACAATGACGATTGGCTTTGTCGTAAACTGCATTTTGGACATTCTCTCTAAAACACCTATACCATCAAGGTTTGGCATAATAAGGTCCAGTATAATTACATCAGGCTTTAATCCTTTCACTTTTAATATTCCATCCATGCCATCCTTTGCTATACCCTTCACTACAAATCCTTCTATCTGATTCAGGTATTCATTGAGTACATTACAAAAATCAATATTATCATCAATGATTAGAATGGAAATTTGTTCATTCATCGATTAGCGCCCTCCAAATACATATCAAATCATATTATTAATACTTAAAATTATCTCATCTGTAATTTCTAATGGATTTTTCCCATCACATTCTATAACGCTATCAGCATATTTCGCGTATAATGGTTCCCTCTCCTCATACACCTGCTTGTATGTCTGTCCATCAGCCCTTGCCAGCCTTCTGTCAGGCTTCATCCTCTTTTCAAGTGTCTGTGGATCCAACTTTAAATAAATAATTCTGCCAAGGCTTTTCAGATAGTTCATCAGTTTGGGGCTTTTAATCACACTGCCGCCTGTAGCAATAACACAGCCGTCAGATAAACCGGATATTAAAGCACTGTCCTGAATTTTCATGAAAGCTTCGTACCCATCTTGTAATACAATATCCCGCAATGCTCTTCCATCGAACTCTTTTACCAAAATATCAGTATCCTTGAACACATAACCCAAATGTTTTGCAAGCAATGGTCCTACTGTACTTTTACCGGCTCCTGGCATTCCAATCAAAATAATACTAAACCCTTTGTATTGATCCTTTACATCTGTTCTGTTTATATTTGTCATAGTCTGCCCCACTCAGGGTCTATAGTCCCCATGATGCTCCTGTAGCCGCCCGCCATATATATTGCATCGAGTATCGCAATTCTTGTCATGGCCTCGCACACCGGATAAAGCCTGGTGCATATAGTAGGGTCACTTCTTGATGCAAAAATGTGACTGATGTTTTCCCTCTTAACCATATCTACAGTGGCTTGAGGCTTCAGTATGGTAGGCGTCGGCTTTGCAGCGACCCTTATTCTTATTTCCTCACCATTTGAGATTCCTCCGAGTAGTCCACCTGCTTTATTAGTGCGGAATCTGATCTCCCCTGATTTTTCATCATAATATGGTGTATCATTTGCTTCTGATCCCTTCATTCTTGCATGCTCGAAACCATCACCGAATTCTATTCCCTTAACTCCCCCAATAGACATCAGCGCATGCGCTATTGTTGCACTCAGCTTATCAAATACAGGCTCTCCAAGACCTGCGGGCACGCCGGCTGCAATGATCTCTACGACTCCGCCGCAAGAATCGCCTGTTGCTTTTACTTCAATAAGATCCTTTATCATTTCCTCCGCTTTTTCAAGATCAGGACAATTCAGTTCGTTTTTACGGTAGTTCATCTTGGCAGTCTCATAGCTTACTTTCTTCGCCTTTATGCCGTGAGACTCCGCTACGAAGGCTATTACATCAATACCCATTCTGTCAAGTATAAGCTTAGCCACAGCACCACCCGCTACTCTGGCTGCTGTTTCCCTTGCAGAAGCTCTCCCTGCTCCGGCCCAATCGTAATATTTACCGTACTTCTTACTGTACGTATACGCTGCCTGACCGGGTCTGATGAAGTTTCTATTATTTTTATGCTGCCTTATGTGAACATCTTCAATATCGCTGTTAGGTATAATCATTCCTACAGGAGCTCCGGTTGATAAATCATCCTCCATAACACCGGAGAAAATATATACCCTATCCTTCTCACTCCTCGGGGTGCTTAGCTCCGACATCCCCGGCCTCCGCTTATCAAGTTCAGCCTGAATAAGCTCAGCTGTGATCTTTAATCCTGCAGGCACTCCATCTACTATTACAAATTGTCCGCCAAACAGTTCATGCGGTATTGACGGATCCTTTCTAAAACCACCTGAATAGGATTCTCCACAGGTAGTTATTCTGAACATTCTTCCAAAAGTATTACCTTGTATATAAATCACTCCTAAGTTCAATTTTGGTCAATTGGATTATGTATACAGCCTAATTGGCTTCAACCATTCTTAAATTTCCTCCGCAACTGCTCATCAGGCTTACAAAATCCGGGAACGTTACATTCATTGCCTCTGCACCATCAATAGTTGTCACTGCATCAGAATTCATACCTGCTACTGCTAAAGCCATAACAATTCTGTGGTCGTCATGTCCGCAAACCCTTGTGCCGTTCAATCTGCTGTGCCTTACTATAAGCCCGTCAGGTAATTCCTCAATATCTGCACCCATTTTTCGAAGCTCAGTGAACATCACATGTATTCTGTCAGTTTCCTTCATTCTTGCCTGCGGAACATTAACAAGCCTTGTCTCTCCTTCAGCAAAGCAGCCAGCAACAGCCATTGCCGGAAGTGCATCTGGTGTCGCATTCATATCTATTTCTATACCCTTGAGGTTATTTCCCTTCACACAGATACAATCTGCCCCAATACTTATGTCTGCTCCCATTGCCTTTAAGTAATCCAAAACCAGTTTATCGCCCTGAGGATCTGTAATATCAAGGTTTTTAAGCGTCAATTCTCCGCCGGATACCGCAGCCTGAACCATAAAGAAGGTCGCAGAAGAAAAATCACCCGGAATAGCGGCGGTAAATGGCTTATAGCTCTGATTTCCTCTAACAATTATAGTTCTGTAATTATCATTGCTATACTCAATGCCTTGATTTTCAAGCCACCACATAGTCATATCCACATATGGTATTTCATTGAGTCTAGTTACTAAAATTTCTGTGTCGTTTTCAAGCAAAGGCGCATTGATCAGTATTGACGTGAGAAACTGCGATGTCATCGCGTCAAGCTTTGTTTTGCCGCCTTTAAGCCTCCCCCTTATTACCACAGGCACCATTGAGTTTCCCTTCACGGAAAAAACATTAGCGCCAAGAGAGTTCATTGCAGTAATCAACGGTTCGAGTGGCCTCCTCCTTATCTGGTAGTCTCCAGTAAAGACTGTGCAGCCATCAATGAGTCCTGCGGTCATTAGGCCGATACGAAGCGTTGTTCCGGAGTTTCCTACATTAATCACATCATCCGGAATACTTGGCTTTCCATTAAAACCATCAACAATAAACTTATCGCCAGTGTTTTGTATACCCGCACCAAAAGCCTTGCATACAGCAACAGCCGATAAGGCATCATCAGAGATGAGTGGATTTGTAATAACAGAACGTCCCGCAGCAAGGCTTGCAATAAACAAAGCCCTTATGGTGTGGGACTTTGAGCCTGGTATTTTCACACATCCTGACACATTTGACCTTTCTACTCTTAATTTCATGAATTACTTCCTGCCTTCCTACCATGCTTCAAATGTTTGTAATAGTTACCATTAATATAAATATAATACATTGAAATATTTCATGTCAAGTCTGTTGCCTCTGCCGCATCAGTTGGTCTAATCCTCGGTGGCTGCGGTCCATAAAACTGATAATAATTACATTGGATACGCCCATTATAAAGCTTCCGCTTCTTGTTTGCCTTTTTGCCTAATAAGTTCTCAAAGTTAGGATGTGACGTCATTACATAAAATGACCAGGTGTCAAAGCGTTTGAATATTTTTCCCATATTTCGGTATAGCTTCTCCACTTCAGGCATTTCACCAAGTCTCTCTCCATATGGAGGATTGCATATAATAAATCCATACTTATACCTTGAGCTGATATCAGCAACATCCATTCTCTGAAGGTGTATGTCAGAAGCCACACCTGCCTGTTGAGCGTGATATCTGGCTATACCTATTGCATCGTCGTCGATATCTGATCCATGTATCCTTATTTCAGGCATTTTTCTAACCTTGTCTGCTGCTTCCTCCCTAGCCTGTGTCCACAGCTGCTGCGGTATCTGGCTCCAGCCCTCAGCTGAAAAGCTTCTCTTAGCGCCGGGAGCAATGTTTAGTGCGATAAGTGCAGCTTCTATTGGTATAGTACCTGATCCACAAAATGGATCTATAAGGACCCTGTCAGGCTTCCATCTGCTTATTAACAGCATAGATGCAGCAAGAGTTTCCTTTAGAGGAGCACCTGTATTAAGTGTTCTATAGCCTCTTTTGTGAAGGCCTACTCCTGTAGTGTCTATAGTTAGGGTTGCAATATCCTTCAGCAAACCTACCTCAATTCTGTATATAGGTCCGTCCTCCTCAAACCACTGCTTCTTGTATCTTAACTTCAATTTCTCAACTATAGCTTTTTTGACAATGGCCTGGCAGTCGGGCACACTGGATAGCTTAGAGTCAACCGATCTGCCGTCTACAGGAAACTGAGCATTTGCTGGCAGCCACTCATCCCATGGAAGAGCCTTTGTCCCTTCAAAAAGCGCATCAAAGGTAAGTGCTTTAAACTCACCCATTTTGACAAGAACACGCTCTGCTGAACGAAGCCATAGATTTGTCCTGCATATGGCAGACTCATCAGCTGCAAAGGTGACCCTTCCATTTTCTACAAACTGGTCTGTATAGCCGAGCCAGTTAAGCTCTCTTCCTACTATTGCCTCTATTCCAAAGGATGCTGTGGCGATAAGCTGTATTTTTGACATCTTTCCTCCTGATATTTCAATGAAATCTGTTAAATTTAATGATAATTATATGTCATATTTATCCTATAATAACTATATTATACCCTTTAGCCTGCTGTTTATCAAATGACGTTATCAATAACTTAAAAATGTTTATGTATATGCGCTATTACTTGTCACCTGGGTTTTTGCGAAAGTAAAGAGTTATAAAGTGAGAGATATCTTCCCATCTCGTTATAATTTATGACAAATTGCCTAAAATAGAGTATTATAGTATAATATACATTGAGATGCCTTTATTTTAGCGTATTAACTAATATTTTCAGGCATTGATGTGCAATCAAATAACGAAAGGATCAGCCAAAGGATTTATGAATATAAACAAACTAGGTTTTTTTAAGAAAATATACTACAGCGTTGCAGGTTTTGAAAAATATAGAGCCTTTCTCAGGCAGAGCATTGGAAGAGCCGTAGCATACCTTATTTTCCTTTCGCTGATAGTCTCACTTTCTATATTTGTTCCACAGCAGATTAAGTACAACAAGATGGTTGATTACCTGACAGAGAATTTTGACTCTCTTATACCCCAATTCACTTTCTCAGGAGGGAAGCTGGAAATAGATGCGGATATGCCAATTATAATTGACAGCGATGGTATGTCTATTGTTATTGACACATTACCCGATGCTGAAGATAAGCTGTTTAATTATGATAGTGTTATATTAGTAACTAGTGATAAAATCATACAAAAGTACTATACCAACAGAAACGAAATAAGTCTAAGTACATTATCATATTTTACTCTAACAAACGAAGACCTTAAGCAATCATTGCCCTATATGAAGACTATTGGAGCATCATTATTTTTCTTATATATAGTGATCTTTATTTGCGGAAGATTTTTAATGGCACTAATCGTAAGTCTCATAGGTCTTGTGCTCAATTCAATGAAGCAGACGGGCTTAAGCTATCGCAACATATTTAAATTCAGTGTGTATTCAATAACGCTTCCGACATTGCTTACTGCAATAATTAGCTTTATACCGTTCCAGATACCCTTTTTAGGACTGATTTATTATGTTATCGCTTCAGTTTATATGTATGGCGCCATAAATGTAGTAAAACAAGGGTTGGATGGGTTTAAATCAGGCAATACCTTGTCGTGATATATTGAAAGCTGTTATTTATCATAAGAATGTGATTACTGTCAAACGATGTATGCTTTTGAAACCAGTCTTTTACCACCAAACATAAGGAACTGGTCATTTGCTTTATCGATAATACAGGTGTGTAAATTTATACTCTGTATCTATAACAAAATAGTGTTCAAACTACTCCTTTATGTTTCAGTTTATCGCATACTGCTGCAATTCTAAGCACCAAGTACACTGAGAAGCCCGTGACACATTCTAATCAAAAAAAGGAAATACATTATGTAAGAAAATCTTAAGAAATTTATGCAGACGTTCTTAAGCATTTTTTCGTACTATAGATTACATGCTACTAATAATGCATTACTATTCTTAGATAATAAAAATTGCTATTAACTACTGATTAATGGCATAAGAATTTGTCAGCAATGCTTAGTGGACTTTTATAAGGAGATTTATTACAATGGCAGTTTTTATCTATAATTTAATTCAGCAGCTCGACTCCTATCCGCAGTGGTTTATTTATTCCTTCACATATATTTCAGGACTACTCCAGGTAGCTTTTCCACCCTATCCGGGAGAAATAGTTATAGTACTGGCCGGCTGCCTAAAGTCAAATAATTCAATACTGCATAGTCTAACACTTTTTCTTACATACTGGATATCAATAATAATAGCAAACATTATCCTGTATGAACTTGGCAGACGCAAGGGTGTAGCACTATTAAAATGCAGGCTCTTTTCTAAAATAGCAAATGCAGGCAGTAATGAAAAAATAACAGCGATGATCGGAAAGTATGGTTTTTTCATATTTCTTGCGGCTATCTATATGCCGGGTTTATATCTTCCTTTAGTCTTCTTCAGCGGAGTATTGAAGCATGACCGTAATATAACCTATCCCGGAATTATGATTGCTACCTTCATTCATGATATTATCCTCTTCATTGGAGGTTGGCTTGTTGGCAACAATATTAATGCTATATCAAGCTTCATGTCAACTTATAGAATTACTGCACTATGCTTAGTCATTGGTATTATCATCATAGCAGCTATTATTTATTTTGTAAAAAACAGGCAGGGCGGTACCGTCGAACAGTAAGATCTTTTTGTCATTCTGTTTTATAAAAATATCTTGTCAGTGCATATATAAATGTGCTGATAGTCATCAAGGGCAGAACCCTTTTCAGAGTTCTGCCCTTTGTAATAGCTTTTATTTACTCTTTCATTACTCATTAATTGCTCTTTATTAAATAATCACCCTATTCCTGCTTCTTATAAAGTCCGTATACCTTGCTTACGTCCTGTACAAATATAACGCCATTACCAGGCGCATCCATATTGAGGCCCACTCGTATTGACTCAACGATCCCCTGTGTTTTTTCTACTTCTGAAAGGATAAGCACTATTTCTCTCTCAGGTTCCACATCCATTGAAAAGAGCCTGCTTGTTTCATGCACTCCCGAACCCCTTGCATTGATTATTGTACCGCCTGTTGAACCGGCTTTTACAGCAGCATCAATAACATCCTCTGCTCTGCCCTTGTCAACTACAACAAAAATTGAATTATACATAGTATCTGTCATACCTCTTTCTTCATAATTGTAATTGCTGCAATGTGCGCCACAAATTGCGGATATTGGTATGCTAAACGCTATACCATGGTTTGGCTTGCTTAATTTGAACTCCTCACTTATCTTCTCCATGGCATTGAACGCAGTTGTTTTATCTGCGATAATAAAAACAAGTTCCTTCCTGATGTCATAAAGCTCAAGGAACATAAGCACCTTGTTCTTTATAGTTCCCTTTCCCAAAAAAATGGTGCCGCCTGATACCCCGTTTTGTTTGCCGTACTTTACTATCTTGCTTCCCAGTCCGTGATTAACAATAAAGCAGATCAATTCGGCATTTGCATGGTTAATCTTATCAACCACCCTTAACACCTGCCTTTCTTGACTTCATTTTATACAGTAAGCCCACTACTTGTAAAGCAATAATGGGCATTAAAGCTACCATTGCAATCATTCCGAACCCGTCCACAAGCACATCAGCCGTATCTATCGATTGTGCCGCGCCCTGAGCAAAAGCGAGTATAAAGGTTGCTGTCATAGGTCCGGAGGCAACGCCGCCGGAATCAAACGCAATACCAACAAATAGCTTGGGGGTAAAATATGTTAATGCTATTGAAATAATATATCCTGGAAGAATATAATGCCACAGTTGTACACCGGGAATGATTATCCTTATCATTGAAAGAGCAACCGCAAATGCTACTCCTAAAGAAAGCGATGCAAGAACGACACTTCTTTTTATGTAGCCGCTTGTGACTTCCTCTATCTGCAATGTAAGGACATGAACAGCCGGCTCGGCCAATATGGCAACAAATCCAAGTATAAATCCTGCAATTACAAGATACTGCTTATCCTCCATAGCTGCCAGCCTATACCCGATTTCAGTTCCCACATCCATAAATCCCGCATTTACTCCTGTCAGGAATAATATCAAACCGATAGCAGCATATATAAAACCCATAAGAATTCTATGTGTTTGTCTCCTTGGCAGCCTAAAGGATATCCTGTTGAAAACTATAAAAATGATGAACAATGGAAGCAGCGCAATAATCGACTCTTTAGTCACATAAGGAAGCTTCCTTAAAAACGGAGCTATAACAGAACTATCCTGATATGCTCCTATTGCCAGACTCCCGGTCATCTTATCCGTTTTGGTTATTGCATTCATTAAAAGTACACCTAATATTGCACCGGTAGATGTAATGCCGACAAGGCCAAAGCTATCCTTTTCCGATGCTCTGCTGTCCTTCTTCACACTTGATATACCCAGCGCAAGAGCAAGCATGAACGGCACTGCCAGCGCTCCGGTAGTTGCACCTGATGAGTCAAACGCAATTGCCAGGAATTCTGGAGTGGAAAAGAATGATAGGACCAGAATAACTAAATATGTAACTGTAAGAACCTTATATAGCGGAATATTAAAAACTATCCTCACCAAGCCCAGTGATAGCATAACACCCATGCCAAGAGATACGACCAACAGAATTGCAACCTTTGAAATAAGCCCGGAGGTTACCATTTCTACCTGGCCTGCAAGAATATTAAGGTCAGGTTCTGCTATACATATAAAGAAACCAAGAAGAAGACCACCAACGGCTATTATCCATACCTTATTAGGTTTAGGAAGTGACAAGCCCATATTGACGCCGACCGGTGAAATTCCAATATCTACTCCTAATAGGAATATTGTCAGACCAACGATTATAAAAATTGCTCCAAGTATAAACCGCACTATTAAAACAGCTTCAATATCGAATATTGTTAAGCTGGCGATGAGTACGATAAGAGTTATAGGCAACACTGAAAAAATGACTTCTTTGAACTTTTCTGCAATTACATTCAAATCACCACATCCTTTTTTGGTTTTTATAATACTATCCGTAGAGATACGCCTCAAGCTCCGGGCTATGTATCCCGGGCTTTTTGCCTGAATACAAGGCCCGGCAGCTTGAGCACGATTCTTGGCATGTTACTAATTATGATTTTTACTGTTATTCTTACTATGATACTTACTGTTATTATTACTATTGTTACTGTGGTCCTAACAGTGATTTGTCATTTTTATTAAAACAGTCATGCTCGATTCTATTTATCTGACTTCTGACTTTTAGAATTTTTAGAGACCTTCATTCCAATAAGGGGAGCGGCAAGAATAAATAATGCGCAAAATACTACCAGGATAATAACACCTATACTCATATTATCACCTCCGTCCCGGACATATTTTAAATGTTCGGTCGGACTAGCTTATACTTGCTCCCATTGAAATACTCATTCATTATCTCATTGATTAAATGTCTTACATCTTTTATCGGAAGAAATGCTGATGCAACTCTATCATACAATCTGAAAATATTTATTTGACATATCTTATTTTCTAATTTTCTTGCAGGCAATATTCTGAAGCCTGATCTAAAGCCGCTTGTACTTAACATAAGCTCGGGGCTTGATACGCTTAACTGCATCAAAAAGAAGCCTTCTGCTTTTGCCGGTTCATCAAAATACTCATTTTTTTGTATGCAAACCGGAACCATCTGATACAAAAGCAACAGCAAAACAAGTAGTATAGCTGATTGCCTGTATCTTACCACTCTCATTACTTTAATAATCCCTTCTCTGTAATCTACATGTTCTCGTATATTATACTATTAAAAGAAAACCCAGTCAAAGGCTACATTTGTCGCTACTTATACTTTTCTTGTCATAGTTATTTCCTGAACATCATCAGGGACATTTGATATTTCAAAACCCAGGCGCGTAAAAAATTCAGCAATATCCGGCTGAGCTTTTAAACAGGCCTTTTTAGCTATTGTTTCCTCTGCTAATGCGATGAGAAGCTTGCATATCCCAGTCCCTATACCAATCCTTCTAAAACTTCGGCGCACAGCAACATTTTCAATAATAGCATATTCACCCATTGGAAGGAGCCTTCCACATCCTGCAGGCTCACCGTTTACAAAGGCAAGTACATTGATTGAATCCTTATCATCTTTGTCCATCACAGTCTTCACAGACAGGCATAATTCATCAGCAAAAACCTCTCTGCAAATACTGCTTACTATATTCATTTGCTCATTATTCTTTACTCTGAATATTTCAATCATAAGTTCACCTGCTAAAGATCTTTTTTCTTATGCCTCAAACAGTTTCATACTTTCATTTGCAGATCATTAGGCTTTTATCACATCACTGTAGAGCCTTGGCACTGCAAAATAATTGAGACACTTGCTGCTACTTCAATTCAGAAGTACAATGCGGGCATCTGGTTGCTTCTAAATGTATAGCTGTGCGGCAATACGGGCATTCCTTTGTGGAAACAGGAGCCGGCTCCGGTTTTTTCTTGAATTTGTTTATCTGCCTGATAACAATGAAGATCGACAAAGCAACAATGAGAAAATCTACAATGTTGGTAATAAAGACTCCATAATAAAGTATTGGCGCACCTAGTTCCTGGGCTGCCCCGACACTTTCATAATTTTTTCCGTCAAGATATATAACAAGGCTGCTGAAATCTATCCTACCTGTAATCAGTGTCACAAGAGGCATAACGATATCATTAACAAAAGAAGTTACAATTTTTCCGAATGCTGAGCCTATAACAACACCTACAGCCAGATCTAGAACATTACCCTTTACAGCAAAATCTCTGAATTCCTTGAAAAACGACACTTTGACCACTCCTTTTGTGAATTTATTTAAATTTTACCCTACTGTACTTTTTACAAACAAAATATAGTATAGTTTATATATAATTATTATCGCTATAATTATTTTAGTATCTGTTTCTTACCTTCTCTGCAAATCCTATAAGGTTATTTATCTCAAGCACTGTGCCATCATCAAGCACAGCCCTCCCGGTGTACCTTCCAAACACCTGATGTGCCAATGTAGAAATAAGGCCTAGATTTGTATTATCTATTCTATCATAAATAGGCTGAAAATCCATCTCAAATCTTCCGTCAGAAGAAGAAAAGGTCCATGGCTTCAAATAATCCTCAGGCGGAATATTGAAAGTGACATTCTCCAGCTTATGGCCAACTCCATCATAGAATAAAATATTTTCAGTGGCCGCACTTGTATCACCAAAGCCATATCCTATATTAAAACCAAATGGTTTTCCATTAACTATAGCGTTCCCGCTTCCCCAGTACCATGTATTATCATACGTCCAGACACCTCTGCCCCAATCAAGTGTTCCGAGGTCTCCTTCATTATCAAATGTGAAGATATCACTGCCAATCTGTGCATACCCCGATGCACGCATGCAGTTAATTTTTTGATTGTAGTAGAAAGCTCTCGGATTTTCCTTCCAAGGAGTAGCAATTACTATTGTATCCATATCAGGCTGCTCAAGCTGTATTTCACATTGAAATTCCATTTTACCGCTGAAATTATTAACATGGCAGGATAAGTGCCTAACATTGCCCTTTTTAACAAAATCCATTTTAATGCGGCGATTTTTGAAGTGAACATCACTTACATCGGAGTTGCCAGAAAGTCCCATTTTCCCAAAGGGCAAAGGGATTATTGATGTCACATTCTTATATTCAGTGGTACTAAGGTCAATAAAGGATATTGCTGCCATCCCCATATAGGACATATCTGCCAAGGTTAGACATACTACCTGTTTTCCGTTATTTACAGTATAGTAGTCCCATTCCTTAATTCTCCATACAGGAGCCTTAATATCGTTTCTGTCATATACCTGCAGCATTCTTCTCGACCAACCCGGTTCCGATATCCTGCCGTCTTTGTCTAGAAGCTTCTGATTTACGGTAATTTCATGCTGTATCATGATATCCTCCGTTATTTACATAATGCCTACAAAGTCATTCTATACGTTTTTCAAAAATAATTCAAGCCACAATTTACATATACTGTAAATTGTGGCTCGTTAATCGTCAGACTTTTATCATAACTCAATTTTTTAAGAAACTTAACCTGACAGCAAGTGCTCAGCATGCTATGAGCTAATTACTTTATTGCTATTCGTTTCCTGTACATTCCGCAGCTATACTGCCTCCTCGTCATTAAGGAATTTAAACTGTGACATGTAGAGATTGTAGTATTGTCCCTCCAGCTTGATCAACTCTTCGTGTGTACCGGACTCAACAATATCTCCATCCTCAACAACCATTATGAGATCAGCATTTCTTATGGTAGATAGTCTGTGGGCAATAACAAAGGATGTCCTCCCCTTCAGCAACCGCTTGATTCCCTTTTGTACAAGGCGTTCGGTATGAGTATCAATACTTGCCGTTGCCTCGTCAAGAATCAGTATACGCGGGTTTGCAAGAAGTGTCCTGGCAAACGCAATAAGCTGCCTCTGACCTGCTGATAGTCTTGTTCCTCTTTCATTAACCTCGGTATCATAGCCCTTGTCGAGTTTCATAATGAATTCGTGTGCAGAAACAGCCTTTGCAGCCTCTATGATCTCATCATCCGTAGCATCCAGTTTACCATAACGAATGTTCTCTTTTATTGATGTAGCAAACAGGAAGGTATCCTGAGGCATCATGCCTATTTGCCTTCGCAACGACTCCAGTATAACGTTATTAACATTATGTCCGTCGATATATACAGTTCCATCAGTAACCTCGTAAAATCTGCTTATTAGGTTTACAATAGTAGTCTTGCCGGCTCCTGTTGAGCCTACCAGTGCTATGGTCTGCCCAGCGTCAATGCTGAAGCTTACACCCTTTAGTACTGTTTGCTCATCCTCATAACCAAAGCTCACGTTTTCAAAGCGAACACTGCCTTTTATTGCCGGCATTTGTTTTGCGTTTACCCTATCCTTAATATCAGGCTCAATATCCATTATTTCAAATATTCTTTCAGCGCCGGACATATTAGTGATAAGCTGGTTATAGAAATTGCTTATATTCATAATTGGCTGCCAGAACATAGACACATAGCTTGTAAATGCAACCAGAAGTCCCGGTGTAATATTCTCAGTAGTTATCATCCTTGTGCCAAACCAGAATACGAGTACATTCCCTACTCCCCAGGACATATCAACTATAGGCCAGAAGAAGTCGTTCATGCGCACTGCTCGAATAAAAGCCAGTCTCTGTTCCTTGATAAGTCTTAGGAAGGTATTTGATGTCTCTTCCTCTGCTCCAAAGCTTTGCACTGTTCGTATGCCGGAAAAATCCTCATGCGTAAAAGCATTCATGTTGGAGTTTTTCTTTCTGAAAACCTGCCATCTCTTTCTAGAAACAGTCTGAATATAAAACATTACTATTATCATTACCGGCAACGTTATGAGAGCCACTATTGCCAGTCTGTAGTTCATTATAACCATTATAACAACTACAGCAACCATCTTTGTAAATTCAGGCAGCAGGGTGGTTACAGCGCTGGTAAATAAATCGTTTAGTGAATTGACATCTCCGATTATCCTGGCAAGTATTTTACCTACAGGCCTGCTGTCAAAAAAAGCGAAGGACAGCTTTTGTATGTGCGTGTAAAGCTGCTGGCGTATTGTCAGGAGGATTTTGTTTGAAACCTTTCCCATGGTCATTATCCTCAGCTTTGAGCACAGCATAGATACAGCATTGAGCAACACCATCACTATACCAATGATATAAAGGCTTTTACCATTGCCTACCTCTATATACTTATCAATTCCCATCTTGAGAAAAAAGGGGTTGAGAAGCTCTACTATAATCACTACGGCCATGAATAACATTGTCTTTACTATATCCACCCCGTATGGCTTTAAGTATCTTAAGAGTCTTTTGATAATATCAAAGTTGAGACTCTCTTTAAGGTTTTCGTCTTCATTAAATGTATTTATCGGCAATTAGATCACTTCCTTTCTCAATGTTTCAGAATAATCGCCGTATTGTACGCAATATGTGTTATAATAGCGCCCGCCAAGCTTCATGAGCTCGTCATGATTTCCTCTTTCGACTATCCTGCCATCCTCAAAATATAATATCTCATCTGCGTTTTTTACAGCTGATATTCTGTGGGCAATGATGAAGCAGGTCATTGCCTTTCTCTTCTCGAGAGCCTTCTGTATATTATACTCAGTTTCCATGTCCAGAGCAGATGTTGAGTCATCCAGTACCAATACACTGGAATTTCTCACAAGCGCCCTTGCTATTGATACCCTTTGTTTTTGACCGCCTGACAGCCCAAGGCCTCTTTCTCCTATAACAGACTTGTAGCCCTGAGGCATCTGAGAAACAAATTCATCTACCATGGAGTCCTTGACTGCTGCTAAGAAGTCCACTTCTGATACATTTTCACTTCCGAATTTTATATTCTCCTCTATAGTGTCTGAGAAAAGGAAGGTATCCTGCATTACGACCGATACACTCTTCCTCAGCTGTGAAAGCTCCATATCCTTTACATTAACGCCGTCAAGCAGCACCTGTCCCGAAGTACAGTCATAATATCTGCCTATCAGGTTAATGAGAGAGGTTTTTCCCGAACCTGTGATACCCATTATAGCTATTGTACTACCCGGTTTGGCATCGATATTTATGTTCTCTAAAACAGTATTTCCTCCGAATTCAAAGCTGACATTGTTAAAGGCCACATGTCCCTGCACATTATCCAAATGGACCGGTGTTTCACAATCCTTTATCTCCGGCTCTTCATCAAATATCTTATCAATTTTTTTCACAGAGGCAATACATTGTGCCAGTGTGCTGATCAGCCAGCCCATCATTCTCATAGGCCATATAAGCATGTAGATATAGTTGCTGAACGCCACAAGAGTTCCCAGCGACAGGTCGCCGTTTATAACCATGTTTCCCCCAAAGCTTATCATAAGAACAAGTACTATATTGGAAAGAAATTCAATAGGTGGATGATACCTTGACATTATCTTTGCCTGTTCAAAGTTGATCTCATAATTTGCTTCATTCTGCTTGAGAAATTTATCTATCTCATGCTTTTCCCTGCTTAATGCCTTAACCAGCCTGACACCGGATATATTTTGCTGAGCCGTTGTATTTAACACAGCTCTTTGGTCACTGATTTTTTCATATGTAGCACCAATTTTTCTTTCAAGCTTAAGGACCACGAATTCAATCAGCGGAAGTGTTACTATACTCAATATAGCCAGTTTCCAGTTAATACTAAATAAAATAACAGACGCAATAATTATATAAATGAGCTGCTCCAGAAATAAGCTAAAACCGTAGCAGATAGCATTCATTACATTGTCCATGTCTTCCTTTATACGTGACATTAATTCTCCGGTATTGTTCTCATCAAAAAAGGAAAACGACAGCTTTTGTATATGATCAAAAAGGCTCTTTCTGAACCTCAATATCACATCAGAGCTGGCAAGGTCGAAGCCATACGACTTTATATACCCAAATACACCTCTTGCCAGACAAATTATTGCAATTCCTGTCAATGCTGTCTTAAGATAAGACATCTCACCATTTTTAACGACTCTGTCAATTAACTGACCTACATAATACGGATTGAACATATCAAGTACGATGGCGGCCAGTAATGCTGCAGTTGCTATTGCATAACGCCACCATAAGCCTTTCATATATCCAAGTAATCTTTTCAAACAAACTCCTCCTTAGAAGCATAACCCTTCTGGCTGCTTTCTCAAATTTCATAAAATATTGCCTGAGCCATACTCGTCAACGTGCTATGTTGGTGCAACGCCATAGATTTGTTTGACAGCACTGCAGCCTGCTGCATTTGATGAGCAGAAGCTTTAAAATGAAACAAAAAAGACCCTGGTTCAGTACCCCGGCCTTTCAAAAATGAAGGCCGTAGGATAACCCACGGCCTCTTGTCTTCAATTCAAAGCATCTGTCATATGTCGAGTAAGGCAGGGTTACAATTTATTATGTTTTTGTGATTTCTTTTTGTTGTTATTGTGTAAATTCCATTTTCAATTTTTCTAAACATATTCCTGCCTCCTTTTCTTAAATTTAAGATACCGCTATTCATGTTACTGCATAATGCCATTACTGTCAAGAAGTTTTTTTAAATAGATATATAAATTTCCAGACTCACATTATTCCATACTGTACTATTTATCCCAGCTCATTTCCTCAAATTACTTATTATAATGCTTACTTATCCTTGATAGCTGCCACATAACCCTTTACTCTACCACTGGCAAGCCCTTCATATTCCTCATTAGAAATTTCAGTTATATATAAGTTGTCTTTCATTTTACAGATAACTGCGCAATTAC
The DNA here is from genome assembly GCA_023409735.1 of Bacillota bacterium. Classification (GTDB taxonomy): domain Bacteria; phylum Bacillota; class Clostridia; order Acetivibrionales; family DTU013; genus JAEYRB01. The sequence continues at coordinate 84,676 of JAEYRB010000049.1, forward strand.
CATTAACAAACCGCACAGCGGTTCCGCATGAAAATTTGCCTCCATTGATTCGCTGATATCCATCTGCACCCTCGCAAAATATTGCACAAAGCTCCGTACCATCAGGGAATACCTCTTTTGCCTCCGGTGCATCGCCCAAAAGACTGCTCCAGCTAGCTATCTTCTTACTTTTAGAATCAACAAAATTGTTGCCTTTTACTGCTATCTGATATTTGCCAAATTTATCATCAATATTCAGTGCAAAGTCTTTGAGAAATAGATAATTTTGTTCATAGGAAAGCTCTAACCGTATTTTTTCTACAGCCTCAGGTGTTATTCCGGGATAAAGCAGACTCATACTTCTCTGGTTATATGCCTCCGATGAAAAATACTTATCGGCAACCCTTTTAGGTCCTGACGCCAACATTCTAATCAGCAGCTTTTGAAATTCCTCAGGCTCCTTTTCAAAGCTTCTCATATATTCACGCAGCTCATCACTTACATGATCTTCTTTATCCCAATTGTCGTTATAATCCTTCAGAAGCATGACCATTAAGTCTTTTTCAGCTGAGTAAAACCATGCTGACTTGAGATACTGCCATGAATTCAGTCCTTCCTTCATAAAGCTGTTATCCATACGAAATGTTCCCATCAGTAAACCATCTTTTACTTCCATAGCTTTTAACGGACCCATATTAGGGAAATCAATCGCCCTGACTGTATACTTCAGATCAATATTCTGCTTTTTTGCTACGCTATTTATAGGAATGGGAATACACAGTTTACCCAGATAGGCTTTTTTAACCTGTATACTAACCTTATCATCCTCGCAGCCGGCCTCTATTCCAAGCTTCACAGGTATATTAATTCCGAAGGCTTTCCCCTGTACATAGATAGCCTTATCCTCCAGAGCAATTCTATATGCATTTACATAGACTGAATCGTTTAATTTGAGCTCGGGTATTTCATCCTTTATTAAATAGTATAGGTCATAATTATTTAATCGAATTACTGCTGTCATATCCTTCTCACTAAATTCGAAGTGTTGTGAAAATGACATAGGAACGTTATCAGACAGCACTTTATCAGGGTCGTCATATTTGAAATCTGCAATACTGACATACAATAACAAAAGTCCAGCCAACACAACCGGCAGTAGTAAAATAATCAAAATAGTAATCGCAATTTTGAAGCCTATTGACTTTTTTCCCTTTTTACTAACTATAATAGCTTCTTCTTTCATAATTTTCCTCACAATGCGTTTTATGTATATATTATATGCCAGTCCATTAAAGTATTCAATTATTTAGTAATATAACAGGTAGAGCCTTTTTAATGCACCAAGCATCGCTGAGATTATTGGCTATAAGCTAATATTCAAATCTATTAATGCATGACTCGAAATACATTATGCTCTACTTCTACTGCTGCCACAAAACCTTTTGACTTTCCACTGACAAGATCATCATATTCCTGATCTGAGATCTTAGTTATATAATAATTTTCACCCATTTTACAGATGACCGCGCAATTTCCGTTAATGAATCTCACAGCCGTTCCGCAGGAAAATTTGTTTCCATTGATTTTTTGAACTGCTTTGGCACCCTCGCAAAATATTGCACAAAACTCCGTGCCATCCGGAAATACCTCTTTTGCCTCAAGTGCGTCGCCCATAAGGCTGTTCCAGTTAACTATCTTCTTATTTTTGGGATCAACAAAATTGTTGTCTTTTACAGTTATCTCATATTTGCCGAATTTATCGTCAATATTCAGTGCAAAGTCTCTAAGGAATAGATAATTCCTTTCATAGGAAAGCTCTCCACGTGTTTTTTCCACAACCTCAGGAGTTATTTCGGGATAAAGCAGCCTCATACTTATCTTTTTATAGATGTCTGATGAAAAATATTTTTCTGCATACTCCTTAGTTCCTGATGCCAGCATTCTCACAAACAGGTTCTGAAATCCCTCAGGGTCCTTTTCAAAGCGCTTCATATACTCACGCAGCTCATCACTTACATAATCTTTCTTATCACGATTTGCACTATAATCCATCAGCAGCATAACCATCGGGTCTTCCTCACCTGAATAGATAAATGCTGACTTAAGAAGCTGCAATCCACTCAGTCCTTCCTCCACAAAGCTGTTATCTATGGAAAATGTTCCTATAATACAGCCATCCTTAAGTTCAACAGCTTTAAGAGCACCCATATATGGAAAATCAAATGGCTCGACCTTTAAGTCCATACTTAGCTTTATAGGAATGGGAATACACAGCTTTCCAAGAGAAGCTTTTTTCAAATGTATACATATCTTACCTTCTTCGTAGCTTACATCTAATCCGAGCTTCACAGGTATATTAAAGCCATAGGCCTTTCCTTGTACATAGATAGCCTTATCCTCAAGAGCTAATCTGTATGCATTAACATAAACTGAATCATTTAGCTTAATCTCAGACGGTACTTCATCCTTATACAGATAGTAGATGTCAAAATTATTTAAGCGGATTGACGCTGTCATGTCCTTCTCACTAAATGAGAAGCGCTCGGAGAATGACATTGGAACGCTTTCAGACAGCACTTTATCAGGATTGTCATATCTGAAATCCGCTATATTTATATATAATAGTAAAAGACCTGCCAAAACAATTGGCAGTAACATAATAATAAGAAAAGCCATAACAATCTTAAAGCCTACTGATTTTTTCGCCTTTTTATTAGTAACAATTATATCCTTATCCATAAATTCCCCTACTATGCATTTTATGTATAAAATTATAACATACTAATTTTATAAATTAATTCTATTTGAGAAAATATTTTTTGCTTCCCGTTTTAATATCAAGCAAAATTTTTTATAGTCAGCACTAATCTTGTTGATCCTTACAGCTTAGATCAAACACGATCATCCTGCAAGGCTTCCCTCAGCTTCTGGCTCATACTGCATAGTTCCTCCGACAACACCTTGCATATTTTCCGGTCATAGGTATACAAGCCATTCGTCTCGTCTTCAACATCGCTCAGCTGAGTATACACACAGCCGCAGGTGCCCGTGGCAACAGAGGGCAGTATCATAGTCTCATACATTCTTATTATGCTTTGTGTCAGCTGCTGAGGGTCTTCACAGTTTCCATACCCATAATGATTATATTTTGAAAAAACATGCTGCTCTATTTTACATGAATAGCCGCCGCACTCTGAAATAAACAAAGGCATTTTGCCTGCTGCCGGTAGTCTGGGCGTTTTGAAGTAAATATGTCGGCTATCAAAATCACTTTCCCGCTGGGCGAACCAGCCAGAGGTAGAATCGTACAGCCGGCTTGGATCGGCGTCCCTGGCCAGCTGATAAATACGATCACTGTCATATTGGCCCCAGCCTTCATTAAATAGCGTATAGGCAATGATGCATGGATGATCGTGCAGATGCTGCAGTGTATCCTTCAGATGCTGCTCAAAAAACATGCGTCTTACCTTGTCCCTTCTAGAAGGGCGTGTATCGTTTCTAGTAAAGCCCAAGGTAGCCAGAGCAGTATCTCTCAGCCAGGAATATGAGCCACTGTTTACCATATCCTGAATTACCAGCATGCCTAATTTATCACAGTAATAGTAAAATATCTCAGGTTCAATCTTTATATGCTTTCGAAGCATGTTAAATCCCAGCTCCTTCATACGAAGAATGTCCTCACGATACTCCTGTGGAGAAGCCGGTAGATAGATACCATCGCAAAAATAGCCCTGATCTAAAACTCCGTTTAAAAAAACAGGCTGGCCGTTCAGGCATACGCGTGGAACGCCATGCAGCTGCTGAATTTCCACTTTTCGGAGCGCAAAATATGAAATAACCTTATCGTTGTCTGTGGCAACACTTATCGTATAAAGATATGGTTGCTGCGGACTCCAGCGTAATGGTACATACTGCGAGCCATCCTCAAGACAAAGCAAGGAAAGGTCAATCGTTATCGGCGTGCCATCAGATGAAAAGCTTTTACTACTCCCTTCATGCAGAAAGACTGTTACATTGAAGGGCTCAGTATGTAAAGGCAGATCGTTTAACAAACCAATTGTGACGGTGGAATCATCCGCTGAAAGCTGAAGCTTTTGAATAAAATGCTCCGGAACAGGTTCCAGCCATACCGTCTGCCAAATACCGCTTACAGGAGTATACCACATTCCTCCGCGTTTTTTCCGCTGTTTACCATAAGGGTACTTAAAAGAAAGCTTATCGGTCACAATTACAGTCAGCCGGTTTTCTCCGTCATGGAGTACAGCACCGGAAATATCAAAAGTAAAGGGTAAATATCCGCCCTCATGCCGACCAAGCTGTACACCGTTCAGAGAAACCTCGGCAATTTGGTCTACGGCACCGAAATGAAGAAGTATCCTTTTCTCATAGTAGCTTTCAGGCAGTATAAAAGTCTTTTCATAGACAAGCCGGTTTTCCACAGGCTTATCATAACCAGATAAGGACGATTGCGGCGGGAATGGAACTAAAATAAATCGGCCGTTCAGGCTCCAGCTGCCATTCAGGCTCATCCACTCCTCACGCTTCAGCTGTGGCCGCGGATACTCTTGCCAAACCTGTATGGTCTGCTCATTAGAGGTCTTCAGCTGCTGCAGCAGTTCCTCTCCACACCGGCTGTACAAAGTGTTATGACCGTTTCTCATCATGCGGAAAACAAAATATAAAACTATCAGCAGCAATAAAGCGATAATAAACGCAGCCAGGTAAATATTTCGATTAGGAAGGAAAGACGTAGTACCGTCTGAATTTATTATCTGCAGGGCATTTTTTAGCACTGCGGCACCGATAGCGGGGCCAATTACGCCTGGAATGAGCACCTGCCCAATAATACGCACACCTTGAAACTGCCCTGCTTTATTCTCTGGAATGTTGCTTCGGATCATCGCACCAAGAACTGCTCCACCAGAAAGGTTACCTGTAAGCATCAGCAAAGAACCGATAAAAACAGGCAATAGCCCTGTTGTGAAATACAGCAATACATAGCCCAGCATCAGCATCAGAACACAGGGCAAAATTGAAAGCTTGAAGCCAATCATATCAAACAGCTTTCCGTAAAACGCTGTGATGACAGCCGCAATAATTATGGCAGGCGCCATGATAAGGACATAGTTGACCATACCCAAGGTTTTCTCATAGTATAGTATGAGATAAGGCATAAAGACCTGAATAGAAATATTAAACACCGCCATTGTACCAATAATTACATACAGCAGCCGATTGCTCTTAACCACAGACAAACGGAAGCTGTACACAATGTTAGTCCAATAGCTTTGGGCTTTGATGTCTTTAGGACTGACAGAAGGTTTATCTTCGATTATAGCGAACCCAACCAGGCCAATGATAGTCACCGACAGACCAATGACCGTGTAGATGACTGTCCAACTGTCGGCGGCATCCAGATCAAACGCGGAAAATCCCCCAAAAACCACCAAAACAGCCAGCAGTGGCATCATGGCATTGATGCCTTCTATTTTTCCACGGTTGGTGTCATTGCCCCAATCTGTAAGCCATGCATTGAAACAAGCATCATTGGCTGAAGAACCTAAAAAGGTCATGACACAGTCCATCAAAATGACAAGGTTTACTCCTAATGCTGCTGAAGCAGCCATGCTTCCCGCAATAGGAGACAAGTAATCCATACGGATAAAGGAAAAGGCAAGAATTGATAATCCCCATAATGTGTAACCTCCGCAGATTATCAGCTTGCGTTTTCCGATATGATCTGATAATGCGCCGATAAAGATGGTGGTAACTGTAGCCATGACAGCGCTTGCAGCCACCATCAGCGAAATATCTGCTGCTGATGCGTGAAACATCTTGTAGATGAAGACATTGAAATACATGTTTTCAACCACCCAGGCAATTTGCCCTATCAGTCCAAACACAGCCAAGGAGGCCCAAAATTTGCTCGAGGTTTGTTTATTCATGCTGCAACTGTCCTTTACAATAATATATGAGAATTTCTTTGGGGAATTAATAAGACTTTCCCTTTCCTCATCATTTATTATAGCATAGAGTTTTATGAACCTCTTCAAAATCCTGTAAATATTTTTAGGCAAAAAGTCTCCCTATAGGGGCATTTACGATGTGCTATTTTTGAAGTTCCTCTACACCATATATTGTGGATGATCATGCAGAAAGTCATCATATTCTGCTAGAACACGAACACGCAGGGACGGTTCTCCTGTGTTGTAACGCACTTCCATTATATAAGATTCTCATCTATTCTTGTGTACAGCTTGTAGCATGGGTATTCAGACCTATTAAGCTCCCATTGAAAGCTTAATAGGTTCATTTGTGAATTCTGTGTTATTTTTACGTGGTGATAGTGCCAATAAGACGGATGAGCCGTCCCGTTGTCTGCCGTGGTGATAGTGCCAATAAGACGGATGAACCGTCCCCTTGTCTGCACCCTTGTCTGCCATTTAATCTGCCTCAATTAAAAAATTAGAGATATGTCGTACTTAATCTGCCTCAATTGAAATGAATTTCTGCTTTGTAACGTCGAAAAGGCCCATATCTGTGAGCTTTATCTCAGGTATGACCGGAAGTGACATAAAGCATAATGTCATAATCGGTTCTACAGCTTTACTTACACCCAGCTGCTCATACGCATCCTTATGTATCTCTGAGAGCTTCTCACTTACCCATTCGCCCGTCTGGTCACTCATAATGCCCCCCGCCACCATGGGCATGGAATTGATGACCTTCCGGTCCTTAACAAGGATAATACCGCCTCCCTGCTTTACCAGGTTCATTACGGCATACGCCATATCCTCATCATTAGTTCCTACTGTAATTATATTATGTGAATCATGAGCAATGGATATTGCAACAGCACCTTTTTTAATTCCATAGCCCCGCAGGAGCCCAAGCCCCACGTTTCCTGTGTACTGATGACGCTCAATTACTGCCACCTTCACAATATCCTGATCCGCCTGCCAAACAAAGCTGCCATCGCTGTCAGTAGTAATTTCTGCAACACCTTTAGCTGTCACAACTCCACCCGGAACAATATCTATTATATTTACCTTATTAGAATTTAACTTCATTCTCAATTTTTCTATAGAAAAATCCCTTACTCGAAAGCTGCCACGTACCTTTGAGATATCACTTCGTTGCACAGTAGGGCGATATCTGCCGTCTTTTGCGACTTCTTCCCCATTGATGAACACCCTTCGCACATTAAAATTTATAAGATCATCTACAAGTACAATATCTGCACGAAGCCCCGGAGCAATAGCTCCTCTGTCAAGCAGGCCATAGCATTCAGCAGCATTAAGGCTAGCCATCTGAATTGCGGTAATAGGATCAATTCCTTCTTCCACGCATATACGCAGGTGATTATCCAGATGTCCCAACCTGAAAATTGTCTCAGGCTGTCTATCATCCGAGCACAGCAGGCAGCGTCTGCTGTTTGCCGGGGTAACAGCCTTAAGCAGAGAACGAAGATTATGGCAAGCTGAGCCTTCCCTCATGAGAATGTATAAACCTCTTGAAAGACGGTCAAGCATTTCTTCTTTAGTAGAGCATTCATGGTCGGTATGTATCCCGCAGGCAGCATACGCATTAAGATCATTTCCTGATATGGCAGGACTGTGGCCATCAATCAACTTTTTCTCATTAATTGCAACCAGTAGCTTATCCAGTACAGCCTCATCGGCTTCAATAACCCCGGGATAATTCATAAATTCACCAAGCCCGAGTACCTTGTCATCCTTTACGGGTTCCCTCATCTTTTGGGAATCAAGCACTGTACCGGCATGTTCAAATGGAGTTGACGGAACACAGGATGGCAGCATATAACGTATATCCAGTTTTGTATTTTGGGAGGCCTCAAGCATATACTCCATACCGTCCAGGCCACATACATTAACTATTTCGTGAGGATCGGCAATAATAGTCGTAGCTCCGTGAGGAACAAGCAGCCTTCCGATCTCCTCAGGTGTAACATATGAAGATTCTATATGAATATGGCTGTCAATAAATCCGGGAACTACAAACATTCCCTCTGCATCGATTACACTTATACCATTGTAATCACCTATACCAGCAATAATACCATCAATAATGGCGACGTTTTTTCCTTCGATAATGGATGAATTATAAACATCGACTATCCTGCAATTTGTTATCACAACATCTGCCGGTATTCTGCCGACTGCTGCATCAATTCTTCTTTTTAGTTTTTGTCTATTCAAAAACGTCACCCCTATTTTGCTTTTTAACAGCATAATTGCTAATGCTTTTTTATGGAATTAGGGAGGTGATAGTAATCACCTCCCGATTATAGTGTTAGTATTTCTATTTAGTATAACACATTGGTTCACAGAAAAATTCTCGATTGTAGAGAATTTTTTACTCTGCTTTGTGTTTCAACGAGGCACATATTTATTGAGCCGAGTTATAACACATTGGTTCACAGAAAAATTCTCGATTGTAGAGAATTTTTTACTCTGCTTTGTGTTTCAACGAGGCTATGAATATCGCCTCGTTATAACACATTGGTTTACTTCCAGTCACCAATTACATTTTCCACGAGGAATTCCTGCGTATTAAGCTTATCATCGCTCATAGTCTCGCCTGCGGCAACAAGTACATTTCCCTTATTGTCCTTAAGCTCTCCACCGAATACTTTGATCTTTCCGTTAATAATATCTTCCTTTGCTTTATTTACTTTATCTTGTATTTCCTTTGGAACAAGCTCGTCATTGAAAGCTGTAATAGCTGCGCATTCGCCACCCTCGTAAAAATAATCATCAGTCTTTGCAGTCTTATCTGCTACTGAATTAATTATTTTCGTAAATATAGGCTCGAAATTCCATACATATGAAAACAGGACAGCCTTTGGTGCCAGTTCCTTCATATCTACATTATAGCCTACACAGTAAGCACCCTTCGATTCACAGGTCTGCGGAATTGCAGGAGAGGAGGCTTCCATTCCCATATATTTTATGCCCTGATTGATAAGTGTTTGTGCGCTCTGTGTTTCGATATCTACATCATACCAGCTGTTTGCCCATACTACCTGAACCTTTGCATTAGGGTTTGCATATTTTGCTCCGAGTGCATAGCCGTTGATAGCACCGCGAACAGATGCTTCTGACATGCTGGCTGCAAAGCCCAGTGTGTCACTATCTGACATAAGAGCGCATGCATAGCCTGCCAGGAACATTCCCTCATAATTTCGTATCTGATAGCCTATAAGATTATCTACCTGATCTCCCTGCTGTGCTACTACAACATCCTTGTTTTCAGCTGCCAGGTCTGACAGGAAGGTCGCATATCCTGAGCTGGCTCCGATAATAAGATCAACACCTTCACTTACTAATGCGTCAAATGCATTGGCAACAGCCACTTGCTCTTCTGCTACATTTTCAATGACAAGCAGATTGTCTTCAGGGATCCCAAGCTTCTTCATAGATGCCAGAAGGCTCTGATGCGTAGCCTGGCACCACCCTCCGTCATTAACAACAAGGGATGTTATCTCTCCAATCTTGATCTCGGAGTAATCGATATCCTTTGCTTTATCGTTTGCTGCAGTGCCTGATACTTCTGATTTACCGGAACATCCGGCAAGTACCGTTAATGCAAATACTACTACTAACAATAAACTTACTAATCTTATCTTTTTCACAATTTGTCCCTCCTATATATATATCACCGGTTTTCCCGGTCATATTTCTGACATAAGGCTGCAGGTTCCTCTGTATGCTTCTTTCTGAAGCTTCCTGTAGTTAAAATAAACGCCGCTATCGTTGCTATATACGGGAGCATTCCATAGAATTGAGAAGGTACTCCGGGCAGATAGATCTGCATATTAATGCCGATAATACTTATTCCGCCGAACAGCAAAGCGCCAAGTGCAGCGCCGGCTGGATTCCAGCCTGAAAATGCTACCAGTGAAAATGCGATCCAGCCTTTTCCTCCTGTCATACCTTCATTCCAGAAATTTGTATATGACAGGGAGATGCAAGCTCCGCTTATAGCCGTCATTGCACAGCCGAACATAACGTAAGCATATCTCAGTGCGAATACGTTTGTGCCTGATGCATCCAGCGCTGCAGGATTTTCACCCAGAGCCCTGAGTGTAAGACCCGGTCTTGTCTTATATATATATAACATACTAAGCGGTACCAAAATGTACATTATGTAAACTAGCAAATCCTGCTTGAACAAAATATCGCCTATTACAGGTATTTGTGAAAGCAGAGGTATTTCAATTTTTTCAAACTTAACATTAGACGCTATGCCGGTTACATTTTTGCCAATGAATCCGCTCAATCCGCTTCCAAATATAAGGAACGCCATGCCGCATACCGTCTGGTCTGCCTGAAGTGTAACTGTCAGAAAAGCAAACAATAATCCAAGCAGGGCACCTACAGTTATTACAGCAAGAATGGCAAGCCAGAGGCTATTTGTGCTATGGACCACCAAGAAACCGGAGACAGCTCCCATCAGCATAATTCCCTCAAGGCCCAAATTCATGATCCCTGCACGCTGAGAGAAAATCTCACCTATAGCCGCATATAAAATTGATACTGCATATACTACTGCCGCCGCACCGATAGAAATTATGAAGGTAGTCATTGTGCAACTCCTTCCACTTTATTATGTTTATCCGAAATAATCTTACTTCTTTTTTCGAAGGTCACTTTATAATGATTAAAAAATTCTCCTGCAATTACAAAAATCATTATGCTCCCCTGCAGCATTGTAGCGATCTGCGAGGGTACTCCTATTATCTGTACTGCAGCACTGCTGTTTTCAAGTCCTCCGAACAATATAGAGACAATAATAACTGCAATGGGGTTAAATTGACTCAGATATGCGATTACAATGCCTGTATACCCGCTTCCCCCCGGTAGCTGCGCCTGTACACGATGAACGATCCCGGTGATCTGAACAAAGCCGGCAAGTCCGGCAATAGCACCGCTTAAACCAAGGACGATCAATATATATTTCTTAACGTTGATTCCTGCGTAAACTGCTGATTTTGGACTATTTTTAATTACCTCAATCTTATAACCAACAGTAGTATACTTGAGGAAGACATATAAAAGTATTGCAATTACAATTGCAACAATTATCGCTGAATTGATTTTCGTACCAACGATATTGGGCAAATACATGCCCTTTGGTATAGTCTCGGAGATGGGAGTTGTCTGCTTCTTAGCCATCCACGGCCCATAACACAGGTAATCCATGAATAACAGTGCTATGTAATTGAGCATTAGGGTGACGATTGTTTCGCTGACATTCCAATACGCCTTGAGCACTGCAGCAATAATAGCCCATAAGCCACCGCCTAAAGCACAGAGAAGAAACATAACGATCAAGCGGATAGGAATGGGAAGTTCCGGTCCAAACAGAGCAAATGCCCCTCCAAATATAGCACCTATTGCATACTGTCCTTCAGCCCCGATATTGTTCAAATTCATTTTAAATGCTATTGATACGCTTAGCCCGCAAAGCATCAGAGGCAGTCCTGCCTTTATGCTTCCATTGATCCCGCGAAGGTTCAGAAATGAGTAAGATATCATTTTTGAGTACACTGTAATAGGATTAAAACCAATTGATAAAATGAGCACTGAGCTAAAAGCCAATCCCAACATTACAAATACAATTGGATTGAGTATCTTGTTTCTCAGCGGTACTATCTGCTTTTTCTCAATTTGAAGCGTTCCGATGCTCATATCTTTCCCCCTTTGCCAATTATGCAAGCTCACCAGACATCATTCTTCCGATTTCCTCATAATCTGTCTCAGCTGTATTTCTGATTCCCATGAGCTTCCCATCGCATAAGACCGCGACTCTGTCCGACATTTCAAAAATCTCATCCAGCTCCTCTGATATCAGAAGCACACTAGCTTCCCTGCTGCTTTGGTCTATCAGGATATTATTTATTGCCTCTGTTGCACCAATATCAAGTCCGCGCACCGGGTATGCAGCTATGACAACACACGGGTCACCATCTGTTTCTCTTGCAACCAGGAGCTTTTGCTGATTGCCTCCCGACATCAGGCTTACAGGCAGATCAATACCGCCATTTTTGATATCATATTTTTTTATATGCTTCTCAGTGATGGCTTTTATAGCATTGTTTCTTAAAATGCCTGCCTTGCTGTACTCAGGCTTGTTAATTATTTTTAATATGGCATTCTGCCTCAAATTCATTCCCGGAACCAGCCCCATTTTGAACCTATCCTCAGGTATAAAAGAAATCCCCGATGCTATCCTCTGTTTTACATTCGCTTTAGTTATATCCCTACTGTTTATTCTTATCGTTCCTGACTTAACCCTGCGGATTCCGGCAAGAGCCTCAGAAAGCTCCCTCTGTCCGCTCCCCGCTACACCGGCAATAGCAAATATTTCACCCGAATGAAGGCTAAACGAGATGTCATTAAGTGCAAGGAGGTCCTTGTCATTTTTTACACACAGATGCTCAACCTCAAGAAGCACGCTCCCCTTCTCTTTCATTGGCCTATGCTTAGTTTTATCAATAGTCCTGGAACCTACAACAGCTTTTGTAAGACGCTCTATTGTTGCGTCCTGTGCAAGCATCTCATCTTCCACTTTTCCGCCCTTAAGTACAGTTATACGATCTGAGTTCTCCATAACCTCATTCATTTTGTGAGAAATAAAAATAACTGTCTTACCGCTATCAGCCATTTTCCTGAGTGTCTTGAACATCTCCCTTGCTTCCTGGGGGGTTAGTACAGCTGATGGTTCGTCCAAGATCAGTATTTCACTGTCACGGCACAATAGTTTGAGTATTTCAACACGCTGCTGCTCCCCAACTGAAAGCTGCCATATTTTTGCTCTGGGATCAACAGGAAGGCCAAATTTCATAGAGCGCTCCCTTATAGCTTCTTCAATTTTCGACTTATTCAAAATAAACTTACAGTGTCCTGTACTGAGGTAAATGTTTTCTGCGGCAGTCAGCGTTGGGATAAGCTCGAAGTGCTGATGCACCATACCAATTCCGAGCTCAGCTGAATCCTTCGGATTCTTTATCGGAACCTTTTTTCCCTTATAGAAAATTTCTCCAGAATTCGGCTTGTAGATGCCAAGAAGAATATTCATTAGTGTACTTTTGCCCGCACCGTTTTCTCCAAGCAGCGCATGAATTTCTCCCTTATAAAGGCTCAAGTTAATATTATCATTGGCAAGAGTTTTACCAAACCTTTTTGTTATGCACTTCATTTCTAATAAAGCCGATTTTTCCATTAACAAGCCTCCGTTTTACCAGAGAAAATTTTTCCAAACGCCATTAATAAAACTTCCGGGGTCATTGAACCCTACTCGCCTTTTTGCTGTAGGCCGGAGGTACAACGCCATTAAAAAACAAAATGGACAGAGAAAAGTGTTCTCCATCCATTCCGGTATAGTAATTGTATTTACTAAGCTCAACTATCAGGCATGTCAATACTGTCAGTCTTCACAAGTAAATAAAATTATACTGTTATTGGAATGAACACTATAGCGTAGGTAATTTACGGTTACCACATAGAAACATCTACACCATATTTGTAGATTTATATAGCCCATTTTGCCAAAATATCTAAATTTAAACTGTAGTCTAGCATGCTTACTGAATAATGTCAACTAGCGCAACCACATGTTTTTTATATTGATACTAAATAATCATGGATTATCTCAAATATTTGCATTTGCAGTATGTTCTATATGTAAACTCATACTACAGAAGTAAAAGAAAACACATACTATGCATTTAATCTGAAAGCACCTGCTGCTTTTTTACATATGTAAACCCATACCGCGCAATTCTTCTTTAACCTCCTGATACATTCCTTCCCATTCAGGTAACGGAGTTACTGTAGTCATATCATATGCCTGATCAAATCTCTTTCCCTCATACTTTTCAGGCTCAGAAAATACATGCTCATACTTTTCCAAAAGCTTGAGAACCAGTTTATTTGCTTCATCTCTGGTCATATGCTGCTTTGTGACCGCTTTTCCTACCTCTCCCATAAATCTGGCTTCAAGCCCCGTACCGTTTGGTACTCTGCCGTCCGTTGAGCCGACCCCTTCAAGGTGTCCTGCGCTTACTGTAACTACTATTGCATTTGCTGCTACCTCGTATAATATTTCCTTTGTCACAGCACCACTCTTAGGCCAAATATCACATACAATTATAGCCGGTGCGTTTTTTGCAAAGGTCTGGCACAAAACCGACTGAAGCCACAAACAGCCTCTTGCAGTTGTAGCAACATCACTGATGTGGATTGGGTGACACAGGTGATAGTCGGCAAGGCATACCAAATTTGCCGCCATAATGGAAGCAACCATTACCATTGTAGCACCGGGAGCATCGCCTGCCAGCCCTCCTACCATAGTACAGGCCAGCGAGGCATTCCTCATTCCATAGTCCAGAGAATATGCTGCTCTGCTCATATTACCGTTATCTATGATCAGCTCGTTAAACATCGCGACCAAATGTGAATCACAGGGGCGAAGTCGTTTACTGCTTGCTGCAGCTAAGTCTCCCAGCTCTGTAACCGCACTTTCTGCTGCAAGCATTCCCATGCCGGGACGCCCTACCTCATTTAGAGCCTTGTGGAGATATTCCAGCTCACGGCAGGTTGCCAGCACCTCAGTAGGATGATTTCCAATAACCTTATAGCCATCAACATCAATAAGAGAACCGCAGGTCAAGAGGTCAATAATAGGTTCCTTAGCTGAGCTGAGTACATTCTCATAAAATATATTCTCAGGAGTCGGGCAGCCAGGATTTCCTGCCCATATAACAGGTGCCCTTTTATCCTCTATAGTTCTTGCATACAGCGTAACAGCATCCTTGCCATCTCCCATAACAAGCTCAGTTTTCAAGTTATTCAGGCCTTCGCATATCTCATCCTCAGAAAGGCTGATTATGCGGCCGGTTGTTAAATTATATACTCCGGTTTTGCAAATAAGCTTCTTACCTGCCTCAAACATTTTGTCAAGTAATTCGCCATCATTAGGAATTAGTACTTTTTTATCCCATGAAAAATCATACTCGTCAACAAGCTCCCTGACACTGTCGATAATATAATCCAGGTCCCAATCCTCCTTGCTTACTTTAGGACCGGTACTGCTTCTCTCACATATCTCCAGATATTTTTTTGCGTTCATTTATGTCCTCCCGCTGCATTATAATTATTACTTATTAACTTTATTGTGGTTATACTAGAAAACATTCATCGGGTATCATGATATAACAGAGGGCGGTTTGTATTATATCATGAAATCATTTGTTTTCATGATATAATTTGCCATGTGCGTTTTCGGTTTTGCCGAAAAATATCGCACGGCAGCTTAAATCATATATAATAACCGCCACTAAATGATATGCGGTTATTATATCATGAAATCATTTGTTTCCATGATATAATTTGCCATGTGCGTTTTTGGCTTTGCCCAAAAATATCGCACGGCAGCTTAAATCACATATAATAACCGCCACTAAATGATATGCGGTTGTATTATATCATGAAATCATTTGTTTCCATGATATAATTTGCCATGTGCGTTTTCGGTTTTGCCGAAAAATATCGCACGGCAGCTTAATTTATATATAATAACCGCCACCTAAATGATATGCGGTTATTATATATCATGTTTATATCGCATTCAAGATACATTATGAAAACTTATTTACGTTAATTATGTATATGTTTAACTCTATTAATTTCCATATTTGGTATGATAGATATACATATATTTCATCATATACTTTGGTTATTTTGTTTTTTCATAAACGATTTTATTAAGAAAGGCAAAGCGGCCGCCAGATTCCGGGATTTCCGGATATTTTCAGCAGCCGCTCAAGAATTACAAAAACACCTTTAAATAAACCTATGCTTCCACATTCTTTTACTTAACACTACAAAAATAGTTAATTATAGGTTTTCTTGCCGCCTGTACCTCGTCAGGCCGGCCTATAGCAGCCTTCTGTGGTGCCATATGAAGCTGCTCCGGATTAGCTTCTGCCTTTTCAAAAAGCTCTCTCATAACATTTACACACTCATCCAAAGTTTCCTTTGACTCTGTTTCAGTTGGTTCAAGCATAAGAGCCTCATGCACAATAAGAGGAAAATACATAGTAGGCGGATGGATTCCCATATCAGTCATGCCTTTTGCTATATCAAGTGCAGATACACCCGCCTTATCTTTTATATCGGAAAGATCCATTACAAATTCGTGCATACATGTAGTATCATAAGCCATTTTGTAAATGTCCTTAAGTCTGCACATCATATAGTTTGCATTTAATACGGCATTTTCCGCTACCTTAGGCAGGCCATCACTGCCAAGCATCATTATGTATGTAAGCGCTTTAACTACTACTAGAAAATTGCCATAAAATGATCTCACCTTGCCTATTGAGGCATCATTTGATATAAAGCTGCCATTTTCAACTACTGGAACAGGTAAATATTTTTTAAGGAATTTTTTGCAGCCAACAGGTCCGCTTCCCGGGCCGCCTCCTCCATGAGGTGTTGCAAAGGATTTATGCAGATTGACATGTACGCAGTCGAAGCCCATGTCGCCCGGGCGAACAATACCAAGTACTGCATTAAGGTTAGCACCGTCATAGTAGCATAGTCCCCCTGCATTATGGACAGTCTCTGTAATCTCAAGTATGTTTTTATCAAACAGGCCCACTGTATTTGGGTTTGTGAGCATGAGACCGGCCGTTTCATCATCACAGGCCTCTTTCAACACCTTAATATCTATGCAGCCATCCGCTCCTGATGCAATATTAACCACCTCAAATCCGGCCATAACTGCACTGGCAGGATTGGTACCATGAGCCGAGTCAGGAATTATTATCTTTTTTCTTTTCGAATCGTTCCTGCCTTCATGGTAGGCCTTTATGAGCATTAGGCCGGTGAATTCACCATGTGCTCCGGCAGCGGGTTGTACAGTTACTGCATCCATACCTGTTATTTCGCATAGGTATTTTTCAGCTGTCTCGATTACTTCAAGGCAGCCCTTTACAGTATGCTCAGGCTGAAGTGGATGTATTCCTGCAAAGCCGGGAAGTGCCGCTATCTCTTCATTGATCTTGGGATTATACTTCATTGTACATGAGCCAAGAGGATAAAAGCCATCATTGACTCCATAGGTCCTTTTCATGAGCTTTGTATAGTGTCTGCTCAGATCATTCTCACTCACCTGTGGAAGTCTGGGTGCAGCAGTTCTTGTTTTTTCAGGCATATATACCGGTACATCACAATCAGGCAGTATTGCCTGTTTTCTCCCCGGAACACTTTTCTCAAATATAAGCTCCATATCACAGCACCTCCTTAACTGTCTGTATCACCTTATCAATGTCATCCCTTGAGTTCTTTTCAGTAGCACACCACAGAATGCATCCATCCTCAAGCGGAAGCCCTCCAAGAATGCCCTTTTCCTCAAGCGCATCCATAAGCTTTTCAGTGATACCTGCACCTTCAGTAACAAACTCATTAAAGAATTCGCCCTGATATTTAAGCTTCAATCCCGCACACTCCAACTGCTCTGCCAGGTAATGTGCCTTCGAGGTGCTGAGCAGAGCTGCCTGTCTTATACCCCCAGGGCCCATAACAGACATATATACTGCCGCTTTTAGAGCACAGAGAGCCTCGTTGGAACAAATGTTGCTTGAGGCCTTTTCACGTCTTATATGCTGTTCTCTTGCCTGAAGTGTAAGCACAAAAGCTCTGTTACCGTTACTATCTGTTGTTTCTCCCACAATACGGCCGGGCAGCTTTCTGGTCAGCTCGCCTTTACATGTCATAAAGCCAAGATATGGTCCGCCAAAGCCCAGCGATATGCCAAGAGGCTGACCCTCACCGACAGCTATATCTGCACCGCACTCAGCCGGTGTCCTGAGTAAACCAAGTGATATTGGGTTACAGCCCATGATCAGCTTTGCTTTCGCGTTATGTGCTATTTCTGCTATAGTATCAGCATCCTCCAGCAGTCCATAGTAATTGGGCTGCTCTATGTAAATACATGCAGTTTCTTCATTAACAAGCTCTTTCAGTGACTCCATATCTGCATGACCGTCTTTGATTCCAACAAATGAAAGTTCAACTCCGCTTCCCATGCAGTAGGTCTTTATTACCTCCATAACATCAGGCTTTATGTTCTTGCAGATAACGGCTCTGTTTCTCTTTTTGTCCCTGCACATTGCAATAGCTTCAGCTGCAGCTGATGCTCCGTCATAAACAGAAGCATTAGAGGAATCCATACCTGTAAGCTCGCATATCATTGTTTGATATTCAAATATCGTTTGGAGCACACCCTGGCTTATCTCCGCCTGATATGGTGTATAGGCGGTCACAAATTCCTCCTTGCTGCTTATTGCCTTTACTGCTGAAGGTATATAGTGGTCATAGGCTCCTGCGCCGCGAAATATTGACTTGAACACTGTATTTGCGGCAGCTGTTTCCTCCAATCTGCGATATACCTCAAGCTCTGACATTCCAACCGGCATATTGAGCTTATTTATGATCATTTTCTGCGGCACAGCTGAAAAAAGCTCTCGTACATTACCTGCTCCGATTGCTTTGAGCATAGCCTCATGTTCGTTTACGGTTGTTGATATATACGATCCCATATTAACCTCCGGCTATTTAGTGTTTTGTAACACTTCGCTCTTATATATACATTGATAGTGTTACAAAGACATCTCCTTTATTATTGTGATCTGCATGTAAGTGACAGACAACTATTTATTCTCTTCTACATACAATTCATATTCCTCTGCAGTCATAAGCTCCTCCGTACCATTAATTTCTTCTGCCTCTATGAACCATGCACTGTAAGGATCCTCATTGATCATTGCAGGGTTATCAGCTAATTCACTATTAACTTCCTTTACAACTCCACTTACAGGTGAATTAATATCTGATACAGCCTTTACTGACTCCACATCAGCAAATGCTTCTCCTGCCGTTATGTTGTCTCCGGCCTCTGGAAGATTAACAAATACCAGGTCTCCAAGCTCTGACTGTGCATGATCTGTAATTCCTATTCTCGCCGTATTGTCTCCCGTAAATTCCACCCACTCATGTGTTTTTGTGTACTTAAGATTTTCTAATGTCTTCATGCCCATTACCTCCAAAATATTAAATATTCTAACGTATGTTTGACTGCTTTTTGTAGAACGGAAGCTTTACTATTTCGCATTCTACTCTTCTTCCCCTGACATCTGCTTCCACTGTACTGCCTAATACTGCATATTCTGCGTCAACCATTGCCATTGCTATGCCATATCCGCAAAAAGGTGCGAATGTTCCTGATGTCGTTCTGCCAACTAGTTTCTCTCCAAAGTACAGATCCATATGTTCTCTAACTATGCCTTTCCCGGTGACCTTAAGACCTACTCGTTTACAGGTAACTTTCTTTTCCTCAAGTGCCTCTTTCCCGATAAAGTCTCCCTTTCCAAGCTTTACAACAAAACCTAAGCCAGCCTCTAGAGGCGTAATCTCATCACTAAGCTCATGCCCGTAGAGAGGCATAGCCGCTTCCATACGCAGTGTATCCCTTGCACCGAGCCCACATGGAATCAGGCCTTCGCCCTTTCCTGCCTCCATAAGTAATTCCCACACCTTCTGTGTATCCTCTGCTGCCGTATAAAGCTCGTATCCGTCTTCACCTGTATATCCGGTCCGAGAAATAATACATCTTATTCCTTTCAAATCCGCATGGAAATTCGCATAATAATATTTATCCGGAAGATCTGAATCGTTAACAAGCTTAATTATAATATCCTTTGATAAAGGCCCCTGTATTGCAATTTGCCCAACCGTAGAGCTTATATCAGTAAAAACTGCACTACCTGTCTCATGCTGCTTCATCCATGCAAAATCTTTATCCTTATTTGCGGCATTCACAACAATAAAATAAATATTGTCAGCATACTTGTACACTATCAGGTCATCCACGGCGCCGCCATTTTCATAGCACATGACAGAGTACCGCGCCTGACCGTCCACCATACCGTCAAAATCATTTGTAAGAAGACTGTTCAGATTGTTAAGTGCATCAGGACCCTTAAGCACAATTTCTCCCATATGTGATACATCAAAAATGCCAGCTGCTTTTCTTACAGCCATATGCTCCGCTATTACTCCTGACTGGTACTGCACAGGAAGCAGATACCCTGCAAATGGAACTATTTTACCGCCACATGCGTTGTGGACATCATACAAAGGCGTCTTTAATTCGGACATATAACTCCCTCCTAAAAATAAATAAGCACTAACAAAGGCCTCGCGTGCTTCCAGCCCCTCTACCTTTTTGCTGCAGACCTTCAGTCAACGCCATAAAAAAAGACAGATAACGTTAAGTCATCTGCCTCTGTCATCTACCTGAAAGATTTACTTCTTCGGTGTACATATACAATGTACTTTCCAGAGTACCGTCAGAAACGGGTCCTTTTACCTGAGAGTTTTTGCCATACCCCTTCGGTGCCGTACAACCTGTACGGACTCTCCCTGTCTCCTCATCCGGCGGTTTATTAATTTTAACTGATCCCGCTGTTTACATCGATTAGTATAACAACTTTTGTTAGTCTATCTTATTTTGAAATGTTTGTCAATGTTACAAAAATTCAAATGATTTGTTCAAATATTTTTAATTAGCAGTACGTTATTGGAATAATGAAATTCCGCATTTGTTGGCAGCCACATCTATTTCTTGTTGATCATCAGAAGTCCGGCAATGCACAGTAATGCACCAAACACCTTTGTAATGCTGAAGCCTTCCTTGTATATGATGATCCCAACAGGAATAAGTATCACGGCAAGTAAGATGTTTGCAACAAGTGAGCCAATACTTATATCCCACCCTGCTCTATATGCCATTAGATATCCAAACTCCAGACCAACAATAGAAACCCCCAGTGCTATGCTTGTCCAGTTTAAATTCTCAAACGAATGCAATAAGCTTTTCTGTTCCTTGCTTAGCATAAGACCAATAAAAGCTATAACTGCCGCAGTAAAATATGTAGCCAATAGTGCTGCGAATGGATTCGCCCTCTGTGGTGTTGATTTCTGGGTTATATTATAAATTATATTAGACGCCACAATTATTACTATGGATAGAACATACATAAATATATACCTGCTTTCCAAATCTTAATTTGCTGATTATATATTATGATAAAAATTTTTTCAACAAATTTAAGCATAATACAGTTGGCAGGCATTGATTAGAACTTGCTCATTGCCTTATCATGCCTGCTTTCTTTCCGTTTGACTAATATGCAGCTTGTTAACTAGATTGAATTCTGTATTGAATAAATATCAGAAAATTCTATATGTATCCTCTCTACCTGACTTTGATTCTTGTATAGCTCCTCTTTATCCAATGCCTCTGCTTCAACACTTCTATAAGGCAGCCAGAAAATAAACTCTGAACCATCCCCTTGTTTGCTCGTTGCTCTGATATTACCGCCAAGAAGCTCTACAAGATTCTTTGTTAATGAAAGTCCTATTCCGCTGCCCTCTCTTTCACGCGTCAATAGACTGTTAACTTGCCTGAATCTTTCAAATATAACACTCAGCTTATCTTCCGGAATACCTATTCCAGTATCCTTGACAGATACTTCTATGCCCTCTCCCTTATCATTCATCTTTACAATAATAGAGCCGCCCCTTTCTGTAAACTTAACTGCATTAGACAGAAGGTTCAGCATAATTCTCTCAAGCTTGTCGGGATCAACTGCCATTATTTTTTCTTCAATATCAGTGTCAAACATCAGGCACACTCCCTTATTCTCAATGTATGAAGCAACAGAAAGAGTTATATCCTCAATAATCTGGACAATATTACAGTTTTTTAGGTTTGCTTCAAAAAAACCATTATCCAGCTTGGTCATATCAATAAGATTATTAGTAAGCCTCAATAGCCTGTAACAGTTCTGCTTCATTATTCTTAAATATCTTTTATTTTTTTCGGTATTTTCCAGACTTATTCCATCGTATTTCATGGTATTCATAAGCTGAATAATACCCAGCAGGACATTTATCGGGGTTCGGAATTCATGTGAAATATTTGCAAAGAATTCGCTCTTGAGCTCATCATATTCCATGCTTTCCTTAAGCAGCCTTTCATTTTCCTCCGCGCTTCTCTGTAAAGCTTCTATCATTTTCTCCTTATCAGTTATATCACGGAAAAACCATACACTTCCCCGCGCTTCATATTCTGAAAAGACAACCGGAACTGAACAAACATCCAATGCCCGGTTGTTGCGCATCCTTATTTTCTCATAGCATTTGTCTGGAAGGTCTTTATACGGAAACCGGATCAATTTATAAAAATCTTCTCTGTCGACCATACCTTCAACGATGAATTCCTTCAGCCTTTCACCATCATTATCATATAATAATGAATCCGGCACATCCAAAATTGATATAAATCTTTTATTATAACTTAAAATACGGTTGTTCCCGTCTGTTATCACAATTCCGTCAAGAGACGCCTCCAACTGAGCGCTCAATATGGAATTGATACGTTGCAGTTCAATCTCTGCATTTTTTTGTCGGGTATTATCCCTTAAGTGGTCAATGATCCTAATTATGTGCCCGTTATCGTCAATTACAGGATATGATCTTTGTTCTATCCAAGTTTCTGTCTCAGGGTTATATTCTTCAATCAATTCAACAGACTGGTCTTTTTTTAAAACATCATCCAGTATACACTTATCGCATACAGCATCTCGGTTTCTTAGTTCATAACATTTATGTCCCAATATTTCATCCACACTCTTACCATAAAATTTTTCTGCAGCCCTATTTACATGCAATATTTCAAGCTCAGGATTTTTTACTATAATTGGATCCGGTATGCTATCAAAAGTAGCTTTCAGTAGAGTCATCAAATTCTTTAGCTGCGTGTTTTTTTCTAATATTATCGTATTGTCACGAAATTCCTTAAGAAAACTGACATACCGTATTCTAGTAATCACCATAGCTAAAAAGTTAAGAATTGCAAGAAACAGTATGTTTCCCAAACGTTGTCTAATATGTATATCCGCAATAATTAACCCTATTATATATACTGAAAATGAAGCAGTATATATAATAAACATCTCATATTTATTAAGCAATACTAAAGATGCTATACAGAACAATGCTGCAATGTATGCAAATGGCTGTATATTTATTCTGGCATTACTACTTGCGATCAATGCACATGTTATAAGCACAGTGCCGACAAGCAGCGTATTCACTATAGATTGGATTGAGTTTTTGTCATCATCACCCTTGCTTATTTTATGGCTGATTATCAGGAATATTGAAGGAGCGATGAGCAGTATTAAATGAAAATATGAATACTTACCAAAGACATGGCAATTTAGCGACCAAAAATCTGATACATATGCATCAACGCATAATAAAGCAATATCAATAAATATCAGAACAAAAGTAAGTATCCCCTCAATTTTGTGATTGGTGTCAGATACCTCTTTTTTAAAATCCTCCATTTGATCTACGCAAATATCTGCACTCCAAAACAGGCTCTTAAAACAATGTACATCTTTTTTCATTAACATCACCTAAAACAATTCACATAAGTATCTTACATATTCTACATTTTTTACCTTTTACCTTCTAATTTAATAAGAAATTTAATATTTTTTGATACTTTTACAAATAATGTTAGGCAATTTGTAAGTATTTGGATATATTACCTCCAAGTCTTGGATTTTTTGTTGATAAGAAGCTTCTCAAAAAGCTTAATTGATGAAAAGAGCCACATAGTCCCTATAATATATCCCCCAAGAACATCGCTGGCATAATGAACTCCAAGATAAATACGGCTTATGCCGGTGAGTAATATTAACAGGGCCAATGTCAAGGCGATAAAATATTTTGTCCAGTTTCTTATATATCTTAGTGCAAGATAGATCAAAAAGCCATAAAAAATCAATGAAGACATGGAATGACCACTGGGGAAGCTATAGCCTCCTATTTCGACAAGCTGCATAATATTGGGGCGCGGCCGCCTGACAATATTCTTAAGGATAAGAACAAGAAGCGCCCCTCCTCCAACATTAAGGCCTATAAATAAGCAGCGCTTAAAGTATTTACCCCTCTTAAATAACACTCCCGCTAATAGAATTAATAATGCTAAAGCTGTCAGTGCAAGCTCTGAGCCAAGAAATGTGAATAGCTTCATCATATACGTAATGATTGGTGATATTTGCCCGGAAATCACGTCGTAAACGGCACTGTCAAAGCTTTTTACAATTTCTGTTATGTTTATTAAGTATACTATTGGAATAACTATCACCCAACTCTCTAACAGACCAATCCTTAGCATATAAGCGGCTTCTTCTCATGCTGATACTAATGTTTATCAAGAGTCATATTTTTATTTAAAATATGCAAGGATCTTGTCTCTTTTTGCATAATACTTTTTTAGGAAGCTATAATTGAGTCCGTATTTATCATAACCACCGCTTCCCCTTTGATATATGGACAACGCTGCATCTCGTTGTGCTTTGCCCTCAAGATCTTTTACCCTGTCTCCTGCAAGTATCCAGCTATAATAAGCTGTCCCCCAATTAATATTGATTGAGCCATCAAGAGGTTTGTTTTCTGTGTTCAGAGTTTTACTAAGATTTGCAGCGTTTTTTGTGCTTATCTGAAAATAACCCTTATGTGTACCACTTACACACTGCTCATTAAAATTGCTCTCAAGTGAAATAAGAGCAAGCATATCAATATAATCCAGATTCCTATTCTGGCAGCAATCCCAAAGCAGCTTCTGGTGTTCCTTTTTCATTGGTATCTGGGATCTGTACCATAGCTTCTCTTCCAGCTCTGGTGCACTCTCTTCTATAGTTGGTAAAATTGAATGCATAAAGCCTTCCGTTATTGCCACACTAACATTTCCTACAGCAGTTCGGGCACTTTTAAGTAAAGCATCATTTATATCATCCGACACTTCCATCATATTATTTTGTATAAAAACCGCAGGTGCATTTATGTCCTTTTGTTCTGCTGCGTCAGCTGTATTAATTAGATTCATGGTTGTTTCAGCGCTCGAAATTACTGTGCAAGACATCAAAAGAGCTGTTGCTGCTGCAACCAATTTCAATTTTAAGTATGTCATTCTGCTCTTTCTCCATATTTTGTAAGTATTTAACTTCTGCTAAGGTATTCTGTGGTTATTATAACACATTAGGTAGTTTTCGTTTATAGAAAAACCCAATTGTCCAATATTTACCATCTATTTGTGCCTGCCACGTACTCCATTATAATACTGGCAGAATAAATAAAAATCTGCAAGCGCAAAATACTATCAAGAATCTACTTAGAATATTCGCTTGAGTAATTATAATATAGTTTGGATGTGATTATTACACATGAGGCTGTTTAAAAGGTCTTCAAGTAAAAAAAACCGCTCAGCATCACAAAATATAGAAGCTGAAAAAAAGCTTATTTCCGGCAATGCGGATGAAACAAAGGAAGAGGTTAAAAGATTGTTTGGCAACAGCAGCGATCTTGATATGACGCCTATATATAACAGTGAACATATCAGGCTTACAGCTATCTACATTGATGTACTTGCAGATAAGCGAAGTCTGGATTCCTTATCAATAGAGATCTCACAGTTAGCTTGTAATATAGAGAATAATTCAAGCAGTACAAAAGATAAAGAATCCGATCAAAGCTTTCAAGTTTTAAAATCCATTATTCCAAGCTTCCGTAAATTTACATCAGGTAATGATTTTAATTGCTTATGCAATGAAATCGTATCCGGCAATACTGTTCTTCTTATGGATGGATGCGATAAATTTATCTCTGTGAGCACATTAAAACCCCAGGGAAGAAGCGTACAGGAACCTACCTCACAAAGCACAGTAAGAGGGCCTAAAAATGCATTCATTGAGGAATCGAATGTTAATATTGCGCTTATAAGACAGAGAATACGCACCAATTTACTCCGCTGTGAACAAATGACCATTGGAGCTGTAGCCCACACAAAAATATCACTCATGTATATTGAAGGAATAGCAAAACCTGAAATAATTAATGAGATTAGGAGAAGGCTCTCAACCATTAGAATAGACGGGATACTGGACAGTGGATATATTGTGGAGCTTATAAAGGATGACAGATATTCAATTTTTCCGACCATTCTCAATTCAGAAAAGCCTGATTCCGTATGCTCTGACCTTCTTAATGGGAAGGTTGCTATCTTAGTTGACGGCTCAGCATACGTCCTGACAGCCCCAGCATTCTTTTTTGACTTTCTGCATGCCAGTGACGACTATTATCACAACTTTATTTTTGCCTCATTTGTAAGACTTCTGCGTCTTATATCACTATGCCTGACACTGTTCGTACCGGCTACATATGTAGCACTACTAACATTCCACCATGAAATGATTCCAACAAAGCTCCTTATAAATATAGCATCACAGCGGGAAGGTGTACCCTTTCCGGCATTAGTCGAGGTAATCATTATGGAAAGCGTATTTGAAATACTCAGAGAGGCCAGTATAAGAATACCCCGGGTAATAGGCCCTGCCATTTCAATAGCAGGCGCGCTCGTACTCGGGCAGGCAGTTGTTGAAGCGAGCATTGTATCAGCTGCAGTAGTTATTGTGGTTTCGGTTACAGCTATAGCAAGCTTTACCATTCCAAACTATTCGCTATCAAATTCAATTAGAGTGCTCAGGTTCGTTTTTATACTTGTAGCAGCTCCGTTTGGTTTATATGGTATCTTTATGGGTGTAATAGTACTCATACTGCACCTTTGTAAGCTTAAATCCATTGGTGTTCCATACATGACGCCAATTGCACCTCTCACCAAATATGTGCCGAATAATACAATCGTTCGATATCCACTTTGGTGGATCAAGTATAGGCAGACAGGGGTGAGTAAAGATGACTCTGAAAAGACATCTGTGCCGCCTGTAGACCCCATTCAGAAGAGAAAGCAGGAATTCAAATGAGAAAGGTCAGCATAAAGGTGTTCTGTTTTTCATTAATAACATTGCAATTACTATTATTGTTCGGTTGTGCAGGATCAAATGAAATTGACACACTTGCACTAACAACAGCTATCGGCATTGACAGGGCGGAGGACGGGTATTTGTTGTCCTACCAGGTACTCAACCCCAAATCAATAACAAAAAACAGTACCGTTTCACAGTCGCCGGTAGCTATATACTCGGAGACAGGGAAAGACTTACTAGAAACTGCAAGAAGCATAATCTCTCAGTCGTCAAGAAAACTCTTCTTTTCGCACCTAAGAATAGTAGTCTTAGGTGAAAGCGTGGTAAAAGAAGGCATTAAGGACATCCTGGATTTTTTTGTTCGAGAACATGAATTAAGAACTGACTTTTATTTTGTTGTTGCTAATGGTACAACCGCAAACAAAATATTAAAAGTACTGCCGCCTATCGAACCTAATACAGGAATTGAGATGTATGCCTCTATGGAAGCTTCACAAAAAGCCTGGGCAAAGGTTACAGAGGAAAAAATATTGGATGTAACAAACAGTATTACAAGCTCAGGGAAAAGCCTTGTACTTCCGGGAGTAGTAATTATAAATGAAAAAGATAACTCCGAAACTATTGATGTCCTGACCTATAGTGACGGAACAAAACTCAAGTTTAAGAATCTTTGCATCTTCAGAAATGATAAAATGACAGGTTGGCTTAATCAGGATGATGAACTGGCTTACAGCTTTATAACCGGTAATGTTAAAAATACAATTAAAAGCATTAATTATGGTAATGCAAATGAAATAAGTGTTGAAATCATAAGTGCCAAATCACATATAAAGGCGATTATGCCTGCTGATAGAAAACCAGCTATAAATGTTACCTTGGATATTAAATTCAATATAACATCTATAATGAGAGAAGTAGATGTATTAAATAATGAATTTGAAGAAAAAATAAACAAAAGGTTTGAAGAAGAGATAAAAGCAGCTTGTGATGAGGCCGTAAAAAGGTGCCAGGAAGAACACAAAAGTGATATATTTGGCTTTGGAGAGGCAGTACACAGAGCTTACCCGAACTATTGGAGAGAGGTTCAGGATAACTGGAACAATGAATTTGAAAAGCTGCCTGTCAATATTAGTGTTAAGGCAAAGTTAAGCGGCTTAGGTGAAGTCATAAGATAACAAAAGGAAGGCATCTTAATGAGTCTAGTTTATGTAATTTTAGCTTTAGTGCTGGCAACTATACTATGCATTGTGGAAATACCCTCAATACTTAAGAACAAAGAGCTGATCGATTTCTGGGCCTTTGTCCTGCTGCTCGCACTTGGTTTCACAGTGACTATACTTAGGGTGTTTAATGTTACTGTGCCAAGCCCAATAATCCTTTTATCATACTTATATTCACCTGTTTCTGATTTTTTTGCAGAATTTCTTAAAAGTGCAGAAAGGTGACCTGAATGGAAAAGAACATAATAACAAACCGTCAGTTAATGATAGCAACAGCAGGCTTTGTATATGGCATTGCACCATTGCGAACACCCTCAGGTGTAACAGCATTAGCAGGGAGAGATTCATGGATTTCTGCAATCCTTGCCGGTATTGCAGGTCTTGCTTTTATCTGGCTGTATACAACACTTGGCGAGCTATATCAGGGTAAAACACTGATAGAGTCCATACTTTTAGTATTTGGGAAAGTAGTAGGCAGTATAATATGTATATTCTATATATTTAATGCACTTATTATTGCTGCACAGGTCGTATGGCATGTGGGAGATTTCTTAACAACGGTTTATGTACCTGAGGGCTCATTTTATACGATTAACCTTGTATTTGTAGCTGTTGCGGTAATAGCGCTGTTGTATGGACTAGAGGCATTAGCCAGGTCCAATGAAATTATTTTTATTATAATATTTTTTCTGTTTATATTTTCAATGGTACTTGTGCTTACAAAAATCAAACCTTATAACCTTCTGCCAATTATGGAAAACGGTGTACTTCCTGTTATAAAAGGATCCATTCCTATATTTGGATATGCTATATGGCCTCTAATTTTTATTAACATGATCTATCCGGCAAATATACAGAACATAAAGAAGGCAAAACGCTCTATATATAAGGGGTACCTAATAGGCATGTTTATAGTATTTGTATCCATAATTATGAACGTGCTGGTATTTGGTAGTAACAACACAGCAAATTTACGTTTTCCTCTTTTTTGGCTCACAAAGGAGATAAACGTAGGAACGATTTTTTCTAGAATTGAGGCTGTTATGCTTTTTATATGGCTTACATCCAATTACGCCAGTGCTTTACTGTTCTATTACTCATGTGTTAAGGGTTTATCCCAGCTTCTGAACATAGAAAACCACAAAAGGCTGATAATCCCTATGGGAATACTAATTGCAGCAATATCCGAATTCTTATTTAGAAGTGTCCCGCAGCAAATAATGTGGGCCTTGCAGGTGTGGATCCCTGCATCTGCAGTATTGGGCTTCATACTACCGATTATAATACTGGTAGCAGCTCTGATAAGAAAAAAAACAGAAAAACAGCCGCATAAAAACAAAAAAGAAGCTCTGCAGTAGGCTTCTCATTAAATGCCGGACAACTATTTACAAGCTTATTCTTCCAGACAAGGAGACTAATGATAAAGCACACCATTTACCCCAGGCTTTTCATTGGCTTCGAACCGTCCCTTGTCCGTTGGTCTGCTCTCAGGATAATCTTGATTTGAAATCCTCATAACCGAATTTCTTGATTATCTTCATGCCGTCCTTTACGCTGTTTAGTGCAATAGCAGGCAGATTAATTCCGTTGAAGGTATTATTCTTTACCATCGTGTAATGTGCCATATCACAGAATACAAGCCTGTCGCCGGGATTTAGCAGCTTGTTGAAGGAATAGTCTCCGATTACATCTCCCGCAAGACATGTATGTCCTCCAAGCCTGTATGTATATTTTAATTCACCCGGCTTACCAGCTCCAAGGATTTCAGGCCTGTACGGCATTTCAAGGACGTCCGGCATGTGACATGCTGCCGACGCATCTAATATAGCAATATTCATTCCATTTTCAACTATATCAAGCACACTGGAAACTAAAAAGCCTGTATTTAATGCAATGGCCTCTCCCGGCTCAAGGTAGACTGTTACTTTGTACTTATTCTGAAGGTAATCTATTATACCTATAAGCTTTTCTACATCATATCCCGGCTTGGTTATGTGATGTCCGCCGCCCAGATTGAGCCATCGTTTACCTTTTATATAGTCCGAAAACTTTTCATCAATAACTTTCACTGTTCTATCCAGAGTATCTGCACCCTGCTCACACATTGTATGAAAATGAAGGCCGTCTATTCCATCTAGCTCATCAGGCTCAATTCTCGAGAGCGTTACACCCAAACGGGAATTAGCATAGCATGGATCGTACATCGGAACAGCTATTTCTGAGTACTCGGGATTTATTCTGATACCGCATTCTACTTTTTTTGATGAAAAAGCCTTGACCCTGCCCTTAAACTTCTTCCATTGTTCAAAAGAATTAAAAACTATATGATCGGAATATTTTAAAATATCGTCAAGCTCCTCGTCCTTATAAGCAGGCGCAAAAATATGCACCTCGCTCCCCATTTCTTCAAAGCCTAATCTGGCCTCAAAAAGCGAGCTTGAGGCAACACCAGCAAGGTACTGTCCTATAAGGGGGTACAGACTAAACATTGAAAAACCTTTCTGGGCAAGCAAAATGCGGCAGCCTGTCCGCTTCTGTACACTATCCAGTATCTCAAGATTATTTATCAGTAAGCCTTCATCTACAACATAGCACGGTGTATGAACCGTGCTGAAATCAATATTATTTGCGATATCAAGAATTTTCTCCATCATTACCTCATAAACTCATAAATTTTTTCACTGCAACCCCAGATCCAGATACATTTCAAATAATGTACCGGACCGACTGCATGTAATTAGCAGCTTACTACATTGTTTATCCAATAGCGCGGATTCAGGCACAACCAACTACTTTATACTCAATAGTTTCCTGCTGTGTTTATCCTACAGCATAATTTCAAATAATTGCCAACTATAGAACTCATCCCGCAGCTAAAAGAAGCTGACGCTTGCCGTATAGATTCAATAGTACTACCACAAACCGCTGTCGGCTCCTACTGCTGCGTTTGTACCACAGCACAGCTCCAAATATCTTACAGTTCTTTGTTAATCGAGAAGCATAGGATCAAAGCTTTCCTTCCATGGCAATCCATACTTATTAAGAGCATTCATGAACGGATCCGGATCAAATTCTTCTATATTATAGACTCCATGCTTCTTCCAGATGCCTTTCATGATCATCATCGCGCCTATCATTGCAGGAACACCAGTTGTATATGATATAGCCTGAGAACCAACTTCTGAATAGCATTCTTGATGGTCGCAGACATTGTAGACATAATACGTCCTTGGTTTTCCATCCTTAATACCTGTAAAAATACAACCAATGTTTGTTTTGCCCTTTGTCCTGGGTCCAAGTGAAGCCGGATCAGGAAGCACAGCCTTCAGGAACTGCAACGGCACAATTTGCTTTCCCTCAAACTCTATAGGCTCGATCGAAGTCATTCCAACATTTTGCAGTACACGCAGATGATTTAGGTAATTATCAGAGAACGTCATAAAGAAACGTATTCTTTTAACACATTTAATATTTATGGCCAGGGACTCTATCTCTTCATGGTGCAGAAGGTAAATATTCTTAGGACCTATTTCCGGAAAGTCGTAAATCTTCTTGATTTCCAACGGCTTTGTTTCTACATATGAGCCGTTCTCAAAGTAGCTTCCGTTTGCAGTTATTTCACGTATATTAATCTCAGGATTGAAATTAGTAGCAAAGGGATAGCCATGGTCACCTGCGTTGGCATCAAGTATGTCTATTGTATGTATCTCATCGAAATAATGTTTAGCGGCATATGCGCAGAATACTCCCGTTACGCCAGGATCAAAGCCGCTTCCCAAAAGGCCTGTAATGCCTGCCTTTTTGAAGCTTTCTCTGTAAGCCCATTGCCATTTGTACTCAAACTTGGCTACCTCCGGCGGCTCATAATTGGCTGTATCAACGTAATGAACGCCTGTTGCAAGGCATGCGTCCATTATTGACAGATCCTGATATGGAAGCGCCACATTTATTACTATTTCAGGCCTAAAGCTTCTGATAAGATCGATAAGCATTGCGGTATTGTCCGCATCGACCTGTGCTGTATGAATTTTAGTTTTGCTGCCTGCAAGCTTTGCTTTAATTGCATCACATCTTGACAGAGTCCTGCTGGCAATACATATTTCCTCGAAAACGTCAGGATTCTGACAGCATTTATGTATAACAACATTGGCGACCCCGCCGGCGCCTATTATTAAAGCTTTTCCCATAGTATAGCCTCCATAGTTTAATTTAAAAGTCTCAGGTGCATCGGCCCCTCTTTTTGCTGTAGCCCTTCAGGCAACACAATAATTATGTCGATTATACAGAAAGTACCTGCAATTTTCAATAGAATATTTTCAGGCTCCGCTCAAGCGGCGCACTATATGTTAGTGAGTACCTTTGCAGCCTTATGCTCTCTTTCAATCAGAACTCGTATTTTACCCAATGCGAATTAATGACTTTAAAAAACATCCTGATTATTTTAAGATAAAATGTGCTCTAAAAATATTTTCAGACCCATTGCGATAAGAATGATGCCACCTGCCATTTCAGCCTTCGATTTAAATTTTGTGCCAAAAACATTTCCGATCTTAACACCTGCGAAAGAAAAGATAAATGTTGTAACGCCTATAATTGAAATTGCCGGTAATATCTTAACATCCAGGAATGCGAAGGTTACGCCTATAGCAAGGGCATCTATGCTTGTAGCCAGCGACAGTATCAGCATTCTTTTCAGATCAAATCCGTCTCCAACGTTTTCGCATTTCTCCTCTCGGGACTCTCTTATCATGTTAATACCTATGGAAACTAGAAGCACCAGCGCGATCCAATGATCTACTGCTGTTATATATTCCTTGAACTGTGTAGCAAGCAAAAATCCAAGGAACGGCATAAGCGCCTGAAACCCGCCAAAAAAGCAGCCGGTCAGTACTGCCTGTTTGTAATCCATTTTTCTCATTGACAAGCCCTTGCAGATTGCCACAGCAAAAGCATCCATAGATAGTCCCACCGCTATAAACAATAACTCAGTTATTCCCATCAAAAGTTCTCCTTTAGCAAATAAAAAATATTATTTAATGCAATAATACAAAAAGACCCATAGGCAGCTTAAACTAACTACCCATGAGTCTTGTTTATTAAGGCAAACCAGGCATTCTCAGCCAGTATGTTGACTTGCCACACGGTAAAAACCGTACAAACTACTCCCCCACGGAATGCATGCTGTAATGATATCATTAGTAAAATATCATTAGTTTCTGCTACGCAAAAACCATATTAAAAGCATAATAAAATTCTAACAACAATCATAAAAAAAAGCAAGCCTTAAGCATTCAAGGCCTGCTCAAAAATGTTACGATCGAGCCTGTTTATCGTGTAGGCTGCGTAAGGGATCTAATAATATTATTGAACTCTGTTGCAATATTATTAACTACTCCATTATTAGTTCCATTATTATTCATGTTATTAGTTCCGTTGTTGCTGCTTAATCTGCTCATCCTAGTGACAATGCTACTATCGTTAGTACAATATACATTAGTGATACTGCTATCTGCTGACTTAACCTTCTGCTTAATACTGTTTTGCAAAGCAGCAGTGTTGTTATTGCACTTGTAGCTTACTAAAGCGGTATTTCCTAAAACCATACAGTTAACATTTGAGATTCCTTTAACTCCCCTCAGCTGTGTTTTGATACTGTTAGCTGCCTGTTGGTTTAGTGTACCATTCATACCGGAACTACCATTTGTCATTCCATTTGTACCACTTGTGCCATTCATTCCGGATGTGCCGTTAGTTCCATTGGTGCCATTCATCCCGAATAAGCCGTTACCGTTCGTACCATTGGTACCGTTTGTGCCGTTCATTCCGAATAAACCGTTACCATTTGTGCCATTGGTACCGTTTGCGCCGTTCATTCTGCTCGTACCGTTAGTACCATTGGTGCCGTTCATTCCGAATAAGCCGTTACCGTTAGTACCATTGGTGCCATTCATCCCAGTATTCGACCCATTTCTAAGCCCTGTCTGGTTTGTGTTATTTCCACCATTTCCAAAGTAACTATAACCATTATAATTCTGGGTTGTTGCATTAACCATGCCATACCTGTTGTTTTGCGTTCCCTGTCCCATATTATTGCCGGGTGCCCGGGATGTACCATTTTGTGTACCATTTTGCGAACATCCGCAAAGTGATGCAGTTATAATACATGCACCTGCGAAAACTGATAATATTGCTTTAAAATTTGGTTTCATATCAACACCTCCAAAAATAGTTTGCGTAGTGCAGCAAAAATTATTATGTTAATTATTAGTTAAGCAAAGCACTTTCTGGAGTATCAATATGAGATGCATTAAGCAACACTTTAAATGAAGCAAAGTATTAACAGTAAATATTTACATATATTGTTTTTTATTACTAAATTATGAACATTAAAACCCTCGGGAGCATCGAACCCCCTCGCCTTTTTGCTGTAGACCCGCCGGGCGCACATAAAAAGAGCCTGTAATTTGGCAACAACAAATTGCGCGCTCTTTTTTGTCCGAAATATCGGTTATATGATTTGGATATTGAATGTTGCAAAGGAGTTTAAACACTTGAAACAATAATAAGGTATTATAGTAAATATTGTGTAAATTGTATTTATTTTGTAATTGACTTGCAGGATGAAAAAATTGGCTTTTCCAAGTCAAGCCGAGGTTATTTTTTTGAGGGGGGATTTTATGTCAAATCAGGATGAATGGTTTGATCAATTATATAAGGGAAACGCCCCCCGAATGATAAAGCTAGCCACCTACCTGTTGAGTAACGAACAAGTAGCCGCAGACTTAATCGATGAGGCGTTTTTAATTCTGCTGTATAAAAAGAAAAAGCTAGAGCATCACCCAAACTTACCAGGATGGTTGAGCCAGACCCTCAAGAATCTTATTCTTGACGAATCAAAATCAGCCAGGCATCGGCTTGAACTACCACTTAACGAAAATATCGAGGTTTCAACAGATGATACATATGAACCATCTTTATCGGAGTTACTTCCTAAGGATCTAACTCCGAATGAACAGGAAATTCTTATACTGTACTTTGAAAAACAGCTCTCCTATAATCAGATTGCAGAAAAATTGCATATTTCAATACTCAACTGTAGAACAAGGCTGTTTCGGGCAAAAGCACATTATAAAGAACTCGTAGATAGAGAAAAAATTTACTATAGTCTATAATTAATTGTACTTTCTAATCAGTTTCGGATAAGGGAGGTGTCGAGATGTCTGAGAAATGGTACACCCAGCATTACGGCGGGCAAAATGGGGATGCCACTTAAATCAACAAGCATCTAAACAGTATGACTCCGGATGAGTTGATTGATGAGATGACTAAAAAGTGGGATGCTATGAATGAAAAGGATTTTAATCCCGGCCTCATCGATATTTACTTGGAAACGTTGGATGCAAAAAAGCCGGTTGCAACTGATCTCGATATAGATACTTCTCTTGCAGCGTTTCGAGATAAGCATTCACAGATAAAGCCCGCCATAAAGCGCACAGGAAGTGATTCTCGAACGGTAACAACAAATGCAGTGGCAGCTAATTGATTTGTAAAATAATATCTAATGACGGCACTTTTGACGTAAATCGCTGTAATTTTTTTTAATTTTTTATTAATTGTTGTAATTTTTTGGCCACGTCAATCAATAAAGGAGTAGCACAGATAAAATGAAACCAAAGGAGTGATACCAATGTGGGTTTGATTGCATAATCAAATGTAAATTCTTGAATATTGTCCAATAGATGGTATAATGAAAGGAGCATTAAAATGAAAAGGTGTATTAAAATGAAAAGAATCAATAGAATTATAACTATGTTGATGCTGTTGTCACTGGTCTTCACAACATCCGCTTTTGCCTCCGCACAGGCTGCCGATGACAGCACTGTGGGAAGTTCGAAAGTCATTATGACTGACGCTTCGCCAGCGGGAAACCCTGAAGTCACTACACCCGACACTACTCCATCAGAAAGCCCTGAAGCAGCCGTCAGAGTAACTGCCCATAATCATACACCGGGTACATATGTAAGTACAACATGGCAAGTTTCTCCGAAGTTTGACCAATCAATATATTGCTACTATCGTGTAAGATATGATAATTATATCTGTGCTACATGTGGAACTCCTTTTCTTTACAATACTGGGATCGAAGACTATGCAACACATACTAAAGTGCGGGACACTAGTTCCAGTGGTGTAGTCAAGGGATTCCATTGCCCAAAGTGCGGATATTATAGCTGGAAATAAGTGAGAACCGCACATGGGTTTCTATATACAATTGAAACCCATGCGTACCCAGTAATGTAATGGTGGAGATACAACAATGTCTATGATGAAATTAGTATGGAAAAACATTCTTTTTACAAAGGTAAGATATGTGATTGTCATTATCATTACGGCACTTGTTCTTAGCCTTGTGATATTTTTCCTTTGCGCGTACCGTGAGTCACAAAGGCAAATAGAGAACATCAATCAGGATTATGGTGGAAGTCTCACTGTTACACGTTATCTTATAGGAGCTTCTCCAGATGTCGTTCACAATCCCCCGCAACTGACACTTGAAGAATGTCTTGCTTTTAAACGAAATAAATATGTATCCTCAGTAGAGGTGTTAAGCTATAATTATTGCGCCGCTAATGATGATACAACCATGTACATAAATGACGGTAAGATTTCGTGGATAGGATGGAATCTGTTTGTCATTGGATACAACATGAATCAAACCAATGTATTTACCAATGCGAAAGAATCTGATTATGTTGTTGGACGCTGCTTTCAAAATGATTCTGAGTGCGTAGTGTCAGATGTAACTGCAACGCAATATGGACTTAGAATCGGAGATACGATTGAAATAAAAAACAACAGTACTGGAATATCTATAAAACTTAGGCTGGTTGGCATAATAAGCAGCGTTAAGCTTGAATCAAGATACAGTGACGCTAGATTTAGAAATAACTATATTTTTACGACTATGGACAAAGCCTCAGCTTTTGCTGAACTTAGAAGGCCAAGAATAATTTATGGTACATCTCAGCCATATTATGACGGTTATAATTTTATCGTTACTCTTGATTCATATAAAAATTATCTTGCATTTCAACAACTCCTAATGTCCACTAAAAACATGATTAACGGGTATGAATATGGCTTTATTGCCGAATATGCAAAGGGTGGCTATGAAGCATTAATTGATCCTCTCAACGAAATAAGCGGACATTTCTATAAATTAACATTATTGTTGTTAGCTTTATTTCTGCTGATGGTGGCTACGACTACACTAATCAATACTAAGGCCGAAAAACATCAGTTTGGGATACTCCGCTCCATGGGAATGAAAAAGGCATCTATTTTCTTTGAATTCTGTATTGAACAGAGCATTGTTTTCATAACTGGCATTGTTTTCGGAAGTATTCTTGGTATAGCAATATTGTACTGTGTTTCAGTAAGAAGCATTTTAAACCTGAAAATGTTTATTGACAAAATAGTCATATGTGATGTCTTGTCAATAAGCATATGTTCGGCAGGTGCTGTTATCATCATTCTTCTTATATCGCTATATTGCATTTTAAGGTTTAATCCATTAAAAATACTTCGAAATTAATTGGAAGGAGATGCCCGATTGTATCTAGTTGACTATTCTCTCAAAAACATAAAGCGGAATGCGGCTGTATATGCTGCTTTTGGCATACTACTCATTTTACTGTTTACCGTTTTGTTTGTGTTTTTTGCAGTATCCGATAAAACGCTCGACAAAGTAAATGAAATGGAACGCGAATACGGATGTGCTTATGGAATACAGGAAAATTTCGGATATCTCGTTTCAAAAAATATATACGATGATTTGCACAGTAGCCCTTTTGTAACTGACATAAAGTTTGAGAAATATACACAAGTCATCGCTCAAAACAATTTAACGCTTCGAATCAATCAAAAACCTGCTGAGCTTGGATGTATGATGATATTGGTTGGATTGCCAGATTTTCCAGCAAACTTAGAACTGCTGAACGGTAGTTTTCCAAAGAACGATTCAGAATGCGTTGTTGAGAAGAGCCTTCTTGGTGACATTTCACCCGGGGATATGCTTTCAATACAGGATGGCTTCTCTGGTAATAATAGAGAATTTAAGCTTTCAGGCATAATTGATAAGGCATCAAGCGATTCACTTATAAATACTTATAATTTTACCGGAGCAATCGTCATAACAACAATGGGAGCAGCCTCTAGCTATTACTCTTCAAATCAGCAAAATACATTTTATATAAGTGGCATAGTGCCAGGATTTGATGCAACTGTTTACTTGTCGGATTATCGATATGGACAGGATTTTAGAAAATATGTTTCGCAACTTACATATGACTCGCGATCCTATTCAGCTTATAATAAAAAACAGGGCTATGAGAGCTCTGTGCAGCAGATGGTAAATCTGATAAATATATGTAGCCTTGTTCGAAGAATTATTACTGTGATAAGCTTTTTAGTAATTATATTATTTGTACTTCTAAGGACTAATTTGAGGACAAAAGAAATCTGCATTTTAAGGAGCATGGGGCTTAGCTTGCCAAAGTTGGTGTGTATGTCAATTCTCGAATACATTTGTTTTCTCGCAATGGATATTTTTCTTGGAATTCTGTTTAGTGGGACAATAAACCATCTGTTCATTTTAGATAAAGGGTATCCTTGGGCATCAATCTATTTAAATCATATTCCATTGATTTTACTATTCTTTCTTATGGAGCTTATCATTACACCTATTTACGTATTTTTTGTATACAGATTGTCCCTGATTAAAATATTAAGGAGGAACATTGAATAATGATTGAACTAGTGGATGTGTGCTATGGCTATAAACACAAGCATTGTATAAATCAAATTCTAAATAGCATTAACTATAAATTTGAAGATGCTCAATGTCACGTAATAACAGGTAAATCCGGGACAGGTAAGACCACCCTAATATCTCTTATATCCGGTTTAGATGTTCCAATATCAGGCAAAATACTATTTAATGGGACAAACATAAGCGATTTAAATTTAGATGAATATAGATCAAAAACGGTGGGTGTTATTTTTCAAAATTATAATCTACTTCCAAATTTAAACGCAATTGAAAATGTTCAGTTGGCCCTCCATCTAAGTGGAATTAGGTCAGATACAAATAATACTGCTGTCATGCTGCTGGAGCAAGTTGGTATCAAGAGTCCCGTCTCCGAGCAAAAGGTGACCACACTTTCAGGTGGAGAGCAGCAGCGAGTAGCAATTGCCCGCGCTATGGCTGGTAGTCCAAATGTTATCATCGCAGATGAACCAACCGGAAATCTCGATGAAGAAAATCAGCGCCATATAATGGATATATTTCTCGACTTAGCACATCTATACGGGAAATGTGTGATTATTGCAT
This sequence comes from Bacillota bacterium, assembly GCA_023409735.1. Classification (GTDB taxonomy): domain Bacteria; phylum Bacillota; class Clostridia; order Acetivibrionales; family DTU013; genus JAEYRB01. Next base: position 124,259 of record JAEYRB010000049.1, read on the forward strand.
CTCACTCCTCAGAGGTTATAAAAAGCGCAGATCAAATTCTTTCATTATAAAAACATAGTCTCTTTAGTGGGGATGACGGTCATCGCTATGGTATATGTCAAATGGGAGCTGCTTATTTAGAAAAAATGGCCCGCCGGGCGCGCCCATAAATAAAAGTCTCGGGGGCATCGGGCCCATATCGCCTTTTTGCTGTAGACCGGAGGTACAACGCCATAAAACAAAAAAGACGGTACATGCCATCTTTTTTATTAATTAATGTATCAGCGTTCGTAATAGGTATATCCTCTAAGGCCGTTGTCATAGGCCTTCATTATCTCAGGTCTCTCACTAGCACTTATAAGTCCGTCATGTATAGCCTCTTCAGCAGTTTCTCTGAATCTGACAAGCATATCCTTGGTGTCAAACTCCACATATGAAAGAACATCAGCGACACTGTCACCATGTAGCTCCTTAACCAGATCATATGTACCATCGGGCTTTATACGAACACTTACAACGTTTGTATCGCCAAAAAGATTATGAAGGTCCCCCAGTGTTTCCTGGTACGCTCCAACGAGGAAAACGCCAAGATAGTAATCATCTCCGTTACGCATTTCATGAAGCGGCAGTGTTGTGCGTACATCATGCAGATCAATAAAACGGTCAATTTTCCCATCACAATCACATGTAATATCAGCTATAACAGCATTTCTTTTAGGCATTTCAAGGAGCCTGTGAAGGGGCATTACGGGAAACAGCTGATCTATTGCCCAGCTATCCGGTATTGACTGAAATACTGAAAAATTACAATAATAAATATCTGAAATTGCGCTTTCAATATCCTCCAAATCAGGAGGCGCTTGCTTCAGTTTATCCTTTTCTTTTGCTATCCGGCTTATAGTGTTCCAGAATACTTTTTCTGCAAAGGATCTTTCACGAAGGCTTATTTTCCCGTGCTTAAACATGTCTCTTAT
>JAEYRB010000051.1 GCA_023409735.1 Bacillota bacterium
GCGGCTATATACGTCTATAACGAAGGTAAGGAGGACTTTGCCGTCGTTTTTGCTCAGCTTACAAAGAGAGATGGATCATTTCTTGTAGGAAGAGAGCCTGAACCGGATTTTAAGTGGACAGACTTAAAGGGAAAGAATATTATCGGAGGAAGAAAAGGCGGCGTTCCCGAAATGACACTGGAGTATGTTCTGAAAAAGAACGGCATCACGCCGGGTGAAGATGTTTCAATAGATACAAGTGTTCAGTTTGCACTTATGGCCGGAGCGTTCACAGGTGGCAGCGGAGATTATGTAACGCTTTTTGAACCTGTTGCGTCAACCCTTGAAAGGGAGGGAAAAGGCTATATCCTCGCATCAGTTGGCCAAGAAAGCGGAGAGATACCATATACCGCTTACTATGCAAAAAAGAGTTACATAAAGAAAAACCCCGGGGTGGTACAGAAATTCACGAATGCCATTTATCGCGGGCAACTCTGGGTTGACTCCCATACACCGGAGGAGGTGGCTGAGGCCATACAGAAATCCTTCCCGGACTCCGACAAGGAGCTGCTTACAATGGTAGCGAAGCGTTACAAGGAGCAGGATACGTGGTGTAAGGACCCTGTAATGAAGGAGGATGCCCTGGGGCTGCTGCAGGAGGTTATGAAGTCGGCCGGTGAGCTGAAAAAAGAGGCACCATACAATGAGCTTGTAAGTACAGCTTATGCGGAGAAGGCAGTTAAATCAATAGACAAGTAAAGAAAGGCAAATACGATGTAACCAAAAATAATTCTGCTAAACGATATATGGTGACCTACTGCATGTTTATCTGCAATATATCGTATAGTAGAACTTCAAAAGTGGCACATCGCAAATGCCCCAAAGCATTAGACATTGTCTAAAAAGCCGTTGATTCGGGTAATGATCGAACAGCGGCTTTTCTCCGTTCATGCCGTGGCATCCAGGCCACCGCTTCTCAAAATGCCATATGTGTTATAATATATATTCAGGCTAATTACAAGGCAAAATTCCTATTGCTGTCGGAGGATGGTGCGGCATGCTGCAAAAACCATATTTACAAAGCTTTACTATAGGCAAAAATCTGGACGAAGAATATCTTTATAATATTCCGGCTATCCGGCACCTGCGTCAGTTTACCTTTAAAAAGTCGGTCACCTTCTTTGTCGGCGAAAATGGAAGCGGTAAATCTACTCTGCTGGAAGCGTTAGCGATTTGTTGCGGGTTTAATGCTGAGGGAGGGACAAGAAATTTTTGCTTTTCAACAAATGAAACACATTCTTCACTTTACCGCAGCATAAAAATTGTTCGAAATATGCCATTTCCTTCAGATGGATTTTTCCTGCGTGCAGAGAGCTTCTATAATGTGGCTACAGAAATTGATCGTCTCGATAAAATTCATATGTTTGGAGTAGATAACAGCAAAGCGTTTCTTGAACGAAATTACGGCGGCAGATCCCTACATGAGCAATCCCACGGAGAGAGCTTTTTAGCTCTTGCGATCAATCGCTTTCATAAAAAGAGCATATTTTTTCTTGATGAGCCTGAAGCGGCGCTTTCACCTTCACGACAGATGACGCTGCTTGCTCGGATACATGAGCTTGTTAAGGAAGATTGTCAGTTTATAATAGCAACTCATTCCCCAATTTTAATGGCATACCCTAATGCAGAAATTGTAGAATTTGCAGAGCAGGGAGCAAAGGTAACGCCATATGAGCAGACTGAACACTATATACTGACAAGACGCTTTCTGGATAATACAGAGGTCATGCTCAGCCACCTGCTGGAGGAATAAACTACAGATTCGTTTTGTCAGCAAAACGAGTGAAGAAGGGGCTTTTCAGTTTGAGACGTTAATTGTCTTAGATAGATTGAGGTAGGCTTAAAGTGTGAAGAATGAGTTCCATAAACTCATGGAATGCAAAAGTTGTGATGAAGCGAAAAAGCAGCTAGGAATATGGAACATGATGGCGATAGGATATGGATTGCCTGAATTTCAGGCATGTACGAAAACTTTCTTAAACTGGCAGGAAGAGATTCTAAACTCGTTCAAATATCTATTTTCCAATGGATATACCTGAAGGAGTGAACAACAAAATCGAGGTAATTAAGAGAAATGCATTTGGAGTCAGGAACTTCAAGAGGTTTAGGAATCGCATACTACATCATTATATCGGTATAGAAAACAGAGGCTAAGCTGGTTACACGCAGCTTGTGAAGGAACATGACAGGCTGTGAAGTAATGGCGAAGCTGAAATGTGGAACAAGGAGCTACAAGGTGTACCACGGATGATGCAGCCGCCGGTGTATAGCCATGGACGGCGATTCACCGGCGCCCACATTTATGGCGTTGCCCGAAGGGCTACAGCAAAAAGCTTCATGAGTTCGATGCTCATGAAACTTTTATTTAGCGAGCCTTACATGCTACAGCCTGTTATGTGACGAAACCCAGGTGCGGTATCAGCTCAGCCTCTGCTTGATACTCTAAGAAATAAAACTGGCAGTAACCTATTTGCTTACTAGATTATCTGCCAGAAAAATATATCAATATTTTATTTTGCTAGAGACATTTTATTTTGCTAGAGACCCACCCCAATTATTGACACAGGGAATAGATGCTAAGCTGGTTGTCAGCCCTTTTTTACTTCCTTGCCCCATGAATCCTTAAGGCCTACAGTTCTGTTGAACACAAGCTTGTCTGCTGTCGAATCCAGATCGGTGCAGAAATAGCCCATGCGCAGGAACTGATAATGGTCACCGACCTTTGTATCGGCGAGGTTAGGCTCTACCTTACAATCCTTAAGTACCTCAAGTGAGTCAGGATTTATTATTGCATGAAGGTCCTCAGCACCTCCGGGATCCTGTTCTGTAAACAGGTGATCATAAAGGCGTATTTCGGCATTGAGAGCATGCTTTGCAGATACCCAGTGCAGTGTTCCCTTGACCTTGCGTCCGTCCGGTGAATTTCCGCCCTTTGATTCAGGATCATAGGTGCAGTGAAGCTCGGTGATATTCCCGTCAGCGTCCTTAACAACACTTTCACACTTTATAAAGTATGCGTTCTTCAGTCTGACCTCGCGACCCGGAGCTAACCGGAAGAATTTGCTTGGAGGGTTCTCCATGAAGTCTTCTTGTTCAATGTAAAGCTCATGAGTGAAGGGAACCTTTCTTGAGCCCATCTCAGGACTTTCAGGGTTGTTTTCCACATCGAACCACTCTGTTTCACCCTCTGGATAGTTATCTATTATAACCTTAAGCGGCTTAAGGATAGCCATCATTCTGGGAGCGTGAGTATTGAGATCTTCTCTTATGCAATGCTCCAATAGCGCATAATCGACCATACTGTTTGTTTTTGCCACGCCTATTCTCTCACAGAAATCTCTTACAGCTGAAGGGGTGTAGCCTCTTCTGCGAAGACCTGACAGGGTTGGCATCCTTGGATCGTTCCAGCCTGCAACAATATTCTCATTAACAAGCTGCAGCAGCTTTCTCTTACTCATCATTGTATAGCCAAGATTAAGTCTTGAAAACTCGATCTGACGTGGCCTATGAGAAAGACCCACGTTATTTACCACCCAGTCGTACAGTGGCCTATGATCCTCATACTCGAGAGAGCAGAGAGAATGTGATATGCCTTCTATACTGTCTTCTATTGGGTGAGCAAAATCGTACATAGGATAGATGCACCATTTATTGCCTATGCGGTAATGCTCAACGCGCATAATTCTGTATATAACAGGGTCACGCATGTTGATGTTGGGGGAGGCCATATCAATCTTTGCCCTGAGTACACGTGTGCCTTCGGGGAATTCACCGGCCTTCATTCTCTCAAGAAGATTAAGGTTTTCCTCTACTGTTCTGTTGCGGTATGGGCTTTCCTTACCAGGTTCGGTAAGAGTACCTCTGTATTCTCTTATTTCATCTGCACTAAGGTCACATACATAAGCAAGACCATTTTTTATGAGGCGCACTGCACATTCATACATAATATCAAAATAATCTGATGCGTAATAGATGTCGTCCCACTTAAAGCCCAGCCATTTAATATCCTCCTGCATAGACTGCGCGTATTCTACATTTTCCTTTATAGGATTTGTATCATCATAGCGGAGGTTGCATTTGCCATTGAATTTCTGAGCAGTAAGGAAGTCTATGCATAACGCTTTTGCGTGACCGATATGCAGATAACCGTTTGGCTCGGGCGGAAAACGGGTTATGATCGAATCCTTGTCAAACCTGCCGCTTTGTATGTCCTCATTCACAAAATCATATATAAAATTGGAGCTTTCAGTTGCTTCTGTGGTTTTAATTTCATCTGCCATATCATATCCTCCCGCTAAGTTTATCTATACCAATCTTGATTCTCTTAAGTGTTTCTTCCTTGCCTAATATTTCTGCAAGCTCAGTCGCTCCTCCCGGTGTTGCATCCTTTCCGGATAAAGCTGTTCGTATAGGCCATAGTATCTGGCTGTTTTTTATTTCAAGCGACTTTGCTGCTTCAACCAGTGTGTTGTATAAAGTATCATTTTCCCAGATATCGATTCCCTCAAGAACTGGTAGTGCAGCCTTCAAATTCGCAAGGGAATTCTCTGTATTTGTCTTCATCTTTTTATGCTCATAAAGCGATATATCGTAATCGGGTAGAGCTTCAAAGAAATCTACTATTGACGGAATAGCTGTGAGTACCTCAGTCCTTGGTTGTACCAGCCTGCTTATTTTCAGCATGTCGATACCTGTGTTTTTCAGCTTTTCACTGTAGTAGGGCTCTGCTATCTTGTGGAATTCCTCTACGGTCATTTTCCTAATATACTCGCCATTCATCCAGTTCAGCTTCTCTACGTCAAAAACCGCCGGAGATTTACTAATGCCGTGTATATCGAAAGCCTGCTCAAGCTCGCTAAGAGAGAATATTTCTTGTGTAGTTCCAGGGCTCCAGCCGAGCAGAGCAACATAATTAAGGACCGCGTCAACAAGATAACCCTGTGCAAGAAGATCTTCGAAGGACGGATCACCTGAACGCTTGGACATCTTGCGGCCGTCAGGTTTTATGATTGTAGATACATGCACATAAGTTGGTATGTCCCACCCGAAGGCCTGATACAGTAGGTTATACTTTGGAGTGGAGGAGAGGTACTCATTTCCCCTTACAACATGTGTTATGTTCATCAGATGATCATCCACAACATTAGCAAAATTGTATGTGGGAAGTCCGTCTGATTTGATCAGTACTTGATCCTCAAGCTCACTATTGTCAACGGTAATTGTGCCGTATACTGCGTCTTCAAAGCTTGTGCTGCCTGTATCAGGCATTTTTTGCCTTATGACGAATGGCACGCCTGCTGAAAGCTTCTCAGCAATTTCATCCTTGCTGAGGCTTAAACAATGGCGATCGTATCTGTAAGTTTTACCCGAGGCTTCACATTGCTCCTTTAATGCACCAAGACGCTCTTTGGTGCAGAAGCAGTAATAAGCATTACCGCTCTCAATCAGCTGTTTTGCATATTCCATGTAGTTATTCTTGCGCTGACTCTGTATATACGGGCCATAATCGCCGCCTATGTCAGGTCCCTCATCGTGACTTAGCCCTGCAAGCTTCAGTGTCTTGTATATCACCTCGGTGGCATTTTCTATAAAACGTTCCTGATCAGTATCTTCTATTCTTAATATGAACTTTCCACCGTTTTTTCTAGCAATAAGATATTCATATAATGCCGTCCGCAAATTCCCTATGTGCATATAACCTGTCGGACTGGGCGCAAATCTTGTCCGAACCTCTGATGACATAAAAATCTTCCCTTCTGTGCGCAGGCTTCAAGCCTTACGTTAATTTTCGAGGCTGTCGGCCATCGGGCCTCGATTTACAAAAAAACTTACTTTGGCTTTTTCATAAAATTATTACGTTGTTTTAGCTAATTATTTTTGATTATATTATTTACCATTATATTAGTCAAGAAACAGGCTTGAAATGGATTTTAAGAAAAAGTTATCGACTAAAGTCATTGATTGTTTATTTCCTTCAAGGGCAGATTTTTATTGTATTTAGTTAATTTATCGAATAATATTAGTATAAGAAATGAGATTTCTTGTGAAAGGGGTGTTTGTATGTCTGTACTCGACAATATTACAAAAAAAGTCACCGATACAGCTAAAGCTGCGGCGAAAATGTCAGGCAGCGTTGTAGAGGTAACTAAGCTGAATATGAGCATAGGTGCCGAGGAGGAAAAGATCCGTAAGATTTATACTGAGATGGGTAAGATTCTATATGAGGATTACACAGAAGGAAAAGCTGTAGGAGAGAGAACTCTGGCACATTGTGAGAAAATTGACGAAATTATTGCTCTTATAGATGAAATGCGTGAAAAGGTACTGGAATTGAAAAATGTCAAAGCATGTCCCAACTGCGGGCTGGAGCTGGATATTGATATGGAGTACTGCTATAAATGCGGAAGAAAGCAAGATGAACCTGAAAGCACCGAGATAGACCAGGCAAATGAATAATACAAGTAATTCGACAGTCCAGACAAAGGAATAATACAAATAATTTGTCAGACGAGACAAAGGAATAGTGCAGACAACTCGTTAACCCGAGTTAAGGGAATAACGTAGACAACTTGCCAACCCATGCTGAGATTAGCTGCAGCATGGGTTTATTTATAGTGTTGCCAGAAGGGCTAAAGTTTTTATATTTTTTGTAATATATTCAGATTTTATTTTCAGATGCATCAGAGACGCTTTTATATTGTATAATGAGATTAATACATACGTATGAGGAGTATACATAATGTTATTGTATGATACACTAAGTAAAATAGGAGTTATTGATAGAAATGTACAGGAACTTGCACAGGCAAGGCTTGACAGCCTTACAAAGCCATTGGGCAGTCTGGGTAGGCTTGAAGATATTGTTAAGCAGATAGCCGGCATAACAGGCAGTGCAAGACCGTCTGTGGACAAAAAGGCTATTGTAATAATGTGTGCGGATAATGGTGTTGTTGAAGAGGGAGTCAGCTCATGTCCTAAGTCTATTACCGCATCAGTAACCTACAACTTCACCAGGGGAATTACGGGGGTATGTGTTTTAGGTGCTCAGACAAATACTGAACTGGTTGTTGTAGATGTGGGAGTTGACGAGCAATTTGATTGCGATAAGATTATTGATAAAAAAATTAGAAGGGGCACTGATAATATTGCAAAAGGCCCTGCTATGACAAGAGCAGAGGCAATCAGGGCTATTGAGACAGGGATAGAGATAGTAACGGACCTGCATAAGAAAGGCATTAATCTATTGGGTACAGGTGAAATGGGAATCGGGAATACAACCACCAGCAGTGCGATAGCGGCAGTACTGACAGATAAGCCCTTGGAGCTGCTTGTGGGAAGAGGCTCGGGACTTACTGATGACGGTCTTAAAAACAAGATAAATGTAATAAGAAGAGCAATTGAATTAAACGAACCCGACTCAGAGGATCCGCTTGATGTTCTGTCAAAGCTGGGAGGATTTGATATAGCAGGCCTTGCAGGGTGCTTTATAGCAGCTGCTGCACTGAGAATACCAATACTGATAGATGGTTTTATTTCATCTGTTGCGGCGCTGATTGCTGTGAGGATGAAGCCTGAGATCAAGGATTATATCATTGCCTCACATGGCTCGGCTGAACCGGGAAGCAGAGCAGTGCTTGAAGAAATGGGGCTTGAACCGCTTTTGATGCTTGGAATGAGACTGGGGGAGGGCTCGGGTGCAGCTGTTGCTTTTCATATAATTGATGCCGCGTTTACTGCATATGATAAAATGGGAACCTTTGACGATGCAAAAATTGAGCAATACAAGCCGCTTGAGTAGGACGGATATAGCGTTAAATCAAACAGATTATGTAGTGTAGCTTATGAAAATAGCGATATTATGCATAATACAAGTGAGGGCATGCTAATGAGACATACTGTCAAAATACACAGCAATGAAACAGTAAAGCAGTTAGAGGCGGACGAGGGTACAAATCTACTTGAGTTATTAAGAAAAAATGATATAAATGTAAATACTCCGTGCGGTGGTAAGGGAACATGCGGCAAGTGTGCTGTAAAAGTAAGTGGTTTGAAAGCTGAACCTTATCAAAACGAAATGTCCCACCTGGGAGCCGAAAGGCTGGCACGAGGATATAGACTGGCTTGCTCATGCAAGGTTGACGCAGATATTGACATTTATGCCGGCAGTAATATAGCGCAGGCCTCTATTATAACAGGAGGGAAAAATAGGAAAATTGCACTGCTGCCGGTTATAAAAAAGCAATATGTTGAAATGGAAGCTCCATCCCTAGAAGACCAGAAGGATGATACCGAAAGACTGAGACAGGTATGTGATTCTGATCTTTTAGATGTTGATATTTCAGTTGTGCAAGAGCTTCCGGAATTGTTTAGAAAATATGATTACAAGGTAACGGCCATTAGCTATGACGGCAAGCTTATAGGTGTGGAGGGCGGCGATACTTCGAGGAAGCTCTTTGGTACGGCCTTTGATATAGGTACGACAACCATAGCAGCATATCTTTATGATCTCAGAACAGGGGTGAATGAAGCTGTCTGCTCTGCACTTAACCCACAGGGAAGGTATGGAGCTGATGTCATAGCCAGAATATCCTATACGCAAAAGTCAAAGGCGTGCAGGCAGGAGATGCAGAGGCTGATAACAGAATGCATTAATGAGCTTAACTCCAAGCTTGCAGAAAAGGCGGGCACTGAACGTGAGAACATATATTTATCTGTTTTTGCCGGTAACACAACTATGCTGCATTTGCTGCTCGGTCTTGATGCATCAGCTATTGCTGTTTCACCGTTTGTACCTGCAATGACTGAGCTGAAGCATTTTTCCGCAGAGACTATGAATATTAAGATAAACAAACATGGAATGGGAGTCGTATTCCCGTGTGTGTCTGCCTATGTAGGCGGTGATACTGTCGCAGCTGTCTTGTCAAGCGGTATGTATGATAAAACGGAGTTGTCTCTTCTTGTTGATATAGGCACAAATGGAGAAATAGTGCTGGGAAACAGTGAATTCTTGTTAGCCTGCTCTACTGCAGCCGGACCTGCATTTGAAGGTGCAAATATAAGGAACGGTGTGGGCGGTATAGAAGGAGCAATAGATACTGTAGGAGCTGCGCCTGACTTTAAGTATACTACTATAGGTGAAGCTGCGCCTGTCGGTATATGCGGCTCAGGAATCATAGATGCTATATATAGACTCGTTCAAACAGGTATTGTTGACGAGACCGGCAGACTTGTCGACGAAGACGAGGAGGAGCAGCTTGAAAGCTCACTGCGGCAAAGGCTTGCAGATATAGATGGATCCAGGTCGTTTGTAATTGCCAATGAAGGTGATAGAGATGTAACTTCAAGCATTGTTATAACACAGAGGGATATAAGGGAGCTGCAGAATGCCAAGGCAGCTATAGCGGCAGGTATAGATACACTGTTGAAGCTATCAGGCAAGGACCAAAGCAATATTGAAAGGATCTACCTGGCAGGCGGGTTTGGAAGCAAGATAAATGTGGAGAGCGCAATTGGAATCGGGCTTCTTCCCAGACAGCTTGGGAACAGGGTAGAGGCAATTGGCAATGCATCAGGTATAGGAGCTTCTGAAGGCTTGCTATCTGCCAATACTCTTGAACTATCCAAATGTATAAAGAAGAAGATCAAATACATTGAGCTGTCATCATCTGCTTTTTTTACGGAAAGATATGTTGAAAACATGATGTTTTAAAGGGAGGCTCGACGCCTCAGACTTTTGTTTAGCTGCACAAAAAAGGATTTTTTGCGTACTTGGCGAATAGGTATATATTTAGGATTAGAAAACACATTCTAATATTACAACTTTCTAAATGTGAAGGGGATGAATTTGTTGAATTTTGACAACCAACAAAAAAAATGCGGGTTCTGCGGAGAAAGCATACCAGCCGGTGCAGGACGTTGCCCGTATTGCGGCAGTATACTTGAGGTAGGTATTAATAGTGATTACAGGATCAGTGAGGATAACAGGACGGCTGATGATGTAAATACTGCCAATAGTGGGAATGAACAGACAGATTATAGTCAGGCAGCGAACAGTCAATCACAGGATACATTTGAATCTAATACTGAAAACGGCGGAAACCATTCAAATAATGCCGAAAGTAATAATCAGGCTCAGAAACCTATATACAAAAGCAGTGAACAGAATTTTAATAATCAATATGTCCCTTATTCACATTCTGATTACGGAAATCGTAAACAGCTCAGCAACGGCATTAAGGTATTACTGACAGCTATTGCAGTAGGTATACCTGGACTGGGACAATTGATAGGGATAATTGCAGCAATTATTTTTATGAATGCCGAGGGAGATAGCGATAGAAAGTCCTTTGGAGTTGCACTGCTTGTTGCGTCACTGATCGTTTTTGTATTAGCATGTATTGGTTGTTTTGTACTTGCAATGATAGGAGCATCAGCTCAAGGCAATTTCAATCAGTTTTTGTACTAAGCAATGGAGACAGCAAAAGCTTTCTTTGACTTTATGGGCTCGCTTTTTTGTCACCAGTTGTCGTCACGAACTCTGAAGGCCGATAATCTGCTACTGCCCGTATGTTCACGTGATACAGGTATATATACCGGTATTTTTGTGAGCTTGTTGTTTCTGGTGCTTTTTAGAAGGATGAAAGCGCAGAAAACGCCAAGTATACCTTTAACAGTAACAATGTGTATACTTATGCTTCCTATGGTTCTTGACGGAATCCTATCATACTCAGGATTAACACAGACTACTAATGTAATACGTTTATTTACCGGAGTTATGTTCGGAATCCCGATCCCATTGTTTTTAGTACCGGCTGCAAACTTTGATATTCATGGGCGAAACGAGCTGGGGCCAGTTGAAGCCTGGTGGGAGCCAATAATGATTTATGGAGCAGCGTTCATTATATGTATATTGCTCATTTGTGAGGCTGTCCCTTATATGATCGCAAGTATGATAATTATGATTGGCTTTTTGTCTTTATTATTCAGGCTATTTTATGTAATAAATGCCCAAGCCTTTCGACTTAAGAAGCTGCCGTTATACATGGCCTCATTTGGAGGCATGCTTTTTATGCTTGCAGCTATGTACGCTTTATCAGCTTATATCCTGAAGCCCATAAGGACGGCGTTGACAGGCGGATAAGATAAAAGACAACAGGGCAATAAGGAATTTATTTTATGGAAACCAAGAGAGAAATCAGAAAGAGGATCTTAAGTAAAAGAGACCTGATGACAGAAGAGCAGATCATGGATAAAAGCCAAGCCATTTTTGACAGATTGTGCTTGCTGCCTCAATATAAAAGAGCAAAAATTGTAATGGCATATATGAGCTATAGGAATGAAGTAAGCACGTTGAACTTTTTGGAACGGGCGGTTAAGGACGGAAAAAGGATATTGCTCCCGAGAGTGGAGAGAATAAGAGAAGAAATTGAGAATGCTTCAAAAGCTATGCCGAAGAACTCTTTAGCAGTTAAGCTGCAAAATGTAAAAGAAGTTAAGCTGAAGAATGCCACAGGAACTAAAACGGCTATTACCATTAAAACTGACCCGGATACATCTGAAAAGGTGTTGCATATATATGAGATACATGATATAGAAAAGGACCTCGAGCCAGGTTTCAAAGGCATTCTCGAGCCCATAGGCAACCCTGCGGACAGGATAGAGCCGGTTGAAATAGATCTGGCAGTGATACCTGGTGTTGTGTTTGATCTACAAAAACGCAGGATAGGGTACGGAGGAGGCTTCTATGATAAATTTATGCCTCTGCTGAGACAGGACTGCTGTAAGGCAGGAGTTGCTTTCCACATGCAGTTGGTCAATGAAATACCTTGGGAGAATTTTGATGTTCCTGTAGATTTGGTCATAACTGAAAATGTGATTATATAGCCTGAATATAGTTTGGCCTTGAGCTATAAGTATAGGTGGAAGGGTTGTTTATATGAACAGAAAAGTAACGGTAACCGGCGTCAATTTAATGTTTTTTATTTTTACTATAGTGTTTATAGTATATCAGTTTGCCATAGGCATCATATTTGGCCAAGCCATATATGACAATATGTATATCGTATTGCTCATTAATGAATTTGTGATGATCTTGGGCGCAGTAGTCATATATTGCCTGATCGTGAAGCCTGATATAAGAGAGACCTTCAAGCTAAATAAACCTGGTCTTGTACCCATGCTTCTGATAGCAGTCACTTCTGTTCCTGCGTATTTTGTTGCAGTGATGCTTAATAATATTATGCTATATTTTCTGCAGTTTGTAGGCCGTATACCAAACTCGACCATTCCTGTTCCGAAAACCATACCTGAATTGATCATAGGGATCCTTGTTGTAGGAGTTTCACCTGGGGTCTGCGAGGAAATAATGCATAGAGGTCTCATGCTTAAAGCTTACGAAAGGCGGGGCTCATACAGGGCTATCGTTATAACAGCAATATTTTTCGGCGTTTTTCATTTTGATATTACTAATTTTCTTGGTCCGATCTTCCTGGGATTGATTATAGGCTACTATGTTGTCAGAACTAATTCCATATTTGCAGGCATATTTGCCCATTTCTTAAATAACACTATAGCTGAAGTAATTTAGTATCTATACAGGCATGAGCCTGCAACAGATTACTTGTCAATAACGGGGAAGGAGATGCTGCAGATCATCTTGCTAGGCTTGGTTAGTCTTGCAGTAACTGCAGCTCTGATCGAATTATTAAGAAGAAGTACCAGGAGCAGAGCTATAATAACTCCTGCAATAGCATCGCGAAGAAAGGATGCTGCAGCTGTTCTGTCCCACTGGCCGGTCATACTTACAATTCTGATTTATATTTTTATGATGGCCTTTTCTCTGTTGATCTTTGTGACATCAAAATTTATGGGTGGTATGTATTAGAATAATGTATAGCATTTCTACTAATATCCATGTGGTATATAGAGCAAATAAGTTTAGTACAAAAAAACTTGAAGAATAGGGTTTGGACGCATTACTAAAGTTGAAACAGCGGGTATATAATTTAAATATAGCCTTTTTGAGAGGTGAATCCTGTTGGACTATAATGCGTATTTTTCTCCTATCCGTTCACAGAAGCTATTGCTTACTCCCCAGCTAAAACAGGCACTTGATCTGCTTGAAATGAATTCACTGGAAGTACAAAATTATATAGAGCAGCAGATAGAGGTAAATCCGGCTCTTGAGCATGTGCTGGAAAAGGACGATTATGATCTGTCACAATCAGATATACATGAGGAGGAAGACGAGCACCTGACGATTGATGATGTGCAGCAATCGCTTACACTGAAGGAACATCTTCTGCTACAGCTGAATTCGGTATGTATTAATAAGGAAGAGCAAAGTATAGGGGAATATCTTATTTACAATACCGATGACAATGGATATCTTACTGTAGATACAAAAGAAGTAGCAGCATTTTTTGGAACATGCGAAGAAAAGATATTAAACGTGCTAAACAAGCTTCAAGGCTTTGACCCACCCGGCATATGTGCAAGAAATCTCAAGGAATGCCTTAAGCTGCAGCTTTTGCAGCTAAATGATAGTGATTATGATGCTATACTTATCGTAGATAAATACCTTGACGAACTTGCTGCTGATGACTATCAAACGATAGCAGAACTGACAGGTATTCCTGCCGGAAGGATCCTTGATATATTCAAAAAAATACGAAACCTTGAGCCAAGACCGGGCAGAGAATTCTATAGAAATGATACAGAGAGGATTCCACCTCCTGATATCTTTGTCAGAGAATCAAAAGAAGGCTATAGGGTTATCTGTAATGACGATGCTTTTCCTGATGTCTGTTTGTCCGAATGCTTTTCTGACATGCTGGCGGATGATACTGACAACAGTATTAAAGAAAAGACAGATAGTGCAGTTTGGCTTATAAAGTGTCTTGAACAAAGAGAGGATATAATCATTTCAATAGCAAAAAAATTGTGTCTGCTTGAAGAAGAATTCTTGAATTATGGAATTAATAAAATCAAGCTTTTGAACATGTCCGCTTTTACAGCTTCCCTTGGCATGCATGTTTCCATATTGGAAAAAGCGCTAAGAGGCAAATTTATTAAATGCAGATGGGGAGTATTTGAACTTAGCCATTTTTTTAACGATGGCAGTTTTGGCTGATTATTCATGATGTGAGTAAGAGCACTTCGGCGGATTGTCCACAAGGATCAGAAAACGCCGAAGCTGCTCTTCTTGGATTTGCTAAAATGGCCAGATAGGTTTTTCGGGAGCTCCGTGGTCTGCTTTTAGGTATCCCATGATGCCTCTGGAACCAAAATGCTCCCTTTCTATCTCGTGTATTTGTTCTGTCGTATAATGATTAATTTCTCCAACCTTCTTAACCTCTTCCGCATACTCTCTAAGAGCGTCTATCTCTTTGGGAGAAAGCGAGATTTGGCAATCATCCGAATTCAATATTCTGTTCAGCTCGGATGCGTACTCATATCCATCATCTACATCATCAAGAGCTGTTTTTAAAAAGTATTTAAGCTTATCAGGTATTTCGCCGGGCATATTTGAAACCTCCTTTCAGCATATGCTTATTATACAACTTTTAAATTAAAAAAACAGATATTTGATTGATATGGGACAAATTTTACGCAATATAAATAAGTAGCAGATATTTATCATAATTGGCAGGAAGCAGTTTATGAAAAGAAGGTATTATAAGGAATGCAGAAAGGTTGTCATTACATATTCAGGCGAAGAGTCAAAAGCTGTGCTCAGATCAAAAATAATAAAATTGCTTATGGAGGATATTGAAAGGGGCTCGTGGTCATATGACGGAGATCGCGAAGAACAAAATAGGGATATATGTAAGAGAGAGCAGGGATGACAATGGAGAAAATTTTGAGACAATAGAAACACAAAGAGAAATGCTGATCGATTATGCAAGTAGAAATAACCTTGGCAAGGTATATTCCATATATGTAGATGATAACGTTTCAGGATCTGCATTTGAAAGAGACGGGCTTTCGCGGCTCAAGGATGATGTTGTTAAAGAAAAAATTAATCTTTTACTTATTAAAGACTTGTCAAGGCTTGGTAGAAACAATGCCAAGACACTGCTGTTTCTTGATTTCCTTGAAGAATATAATGTACGAATAATATGCAGTGACGGACGCTATGACAGCACATGGGATAATGATATGGTAGGTATTGAAACATGGGCAAATGAACGATATGTGAGAGATATATCAAGGAAAATACGTTCGAGCTTGAAGTTTAAGATCCAAAGGGGAGAGTACCTTGGGAATGCGCCTTTTGGTTACAAAAAGTCAGATGCTGAAAAAAATAAGCTATGTATAGCCGAGCATGAAGCGGAAATAGTCAGGACTATTTATAGACTATACAGATCTGGTATGGGATATACAGCTATAGCATGCCAGCTTGAGAGGGACGGTTGCAAAGCTCCTGGAACCTGTTGGAACAGAATAACTGTCAGGAGAATTTTATGCTCCCGGGTCTATGCAGGGGATACAGTACAGGGAGTCAGTGAAAAGGTGAGCTTTAAGAGTAAAAGGACAAGAAGACTGCCTGAAGATCAATGGGTAATAACAAAAAATACACATATGGCAATAATCTCTAGAGAAGAATATGATCAAGTGCAGAGCATAAGAGAACAAAAGTCTGTCGGAAGGACATCTGCTGCTGGAAGAATAGCTTCAGCCGGAAGGACATCGGCATCAGGAGTGCCTTATGCACTAAGCGGGCTTATATGGTGTGGTGACTGCGGGAGTATCATGTATGCAAGAAGGAGACAGGAGAAAATAACTTATGTTTGCGGCAATTATTTCAGAAATGGTAAGAAAAACTGCTCAAGCCACTGTGTGCACGAGTCAGAGCTGTTGGACCTAATAGTAAAAGAGATCAAAAGCATATTTAGTTATGCTGTTTCATGCGATGAGATATGTGATATACAGGATGAATCAAGAACTTACTATAGTACTGATGTGAGGCTTGCAGAAGAGAGAATAAGTAAACAGCTTCGTATTGTAAAAAAGCAACAAGAGAAGCTCTATAGTGACAGGCTTGAAGAACGCATATCTGAGCAGTTGTTTTTAAGAATGAATTCGATTATTGAAGAGAAGATCAATACACTTGAAATGGAGTGCAAAAAGCTTGCGGGAAGGCCTGTAGGTTTGAAGCTGGTTAATAGGCTTAATTCTGAAATAGCGAATGTTACAGATGGAAGGTTAATCACAAATGAGCTCGCCAGGCTTCTGATCTGCCGTATAACAGTGTTTGACCATGATAATGGTGATTTGTCGTGTGAGAAAATATTACAGGAGGCTAGTGAGCATACAGAAGGGGTAATTAAGATTGATTTTAAAATGGAAAAGGATATGTGTTATAATAATACAGTGGCTAATTAATCACTACATGATAGTGTATGGCCTATAAAAAAGTAAATGTAATTTATGAGGGATGCAATATGAAAAAAGTACTGTTGGTATATAATCCACTATCGGGAAATAGAAATGTGCCTAAGAAGCTTGATTATATAATCAGTCGCTTCTTGAAAAAGGACATACTCGTTGTCCCTTTCCGTTTTGACGGAGATAGCAGCGAGAAGATAAGTCAGCTTCTTTCAGATGAAGATTACAGCTTTGTTGTGGTATCCGGCGGCGATGGTACAGTAAATATGATAGCGGCAGCTATCCTTTCAAATAAGAAAGATATGCCAATAGGGATAATACCATCAGGGACCTGCAATGATTTTGCCAGGAGTCTTAATATTCCATTAGATATGGATAAATGCCTTGATATAATTCTTGATGGGAATATGGTCAATATTGATGCAGGAATTATTAATAATGAAAAATATTGTCTCAATACCTGTGCCGGAGGTAATTTTGTTGATGTTTCCTTTAGTACCAGCAGTGAGCTTAAAAAGAATTTAGGGCCACTTGCGTACTATGTAACTGCTCTTGGTGAGTTTGCCAATACAAGGCCTGTTAAGCTGAAGCTTACCACTGAAAATGAAACAGTGGAGGGAGAATTCCTGCTTTTCCTGATACTCAATGGCAAGCATGCGGCAGGCTTTACTAATATATTAGGTATGGCTGACCTTTCTGATGGTTACATGGATATACTTCTAATAAAGAACTGCCTACATTTGGAGATGGCAGGCTTATTCTTCAGAATACTGAACAATGATGACATAACAAATGATAAGAATGCTATTTGGCTTAAATGTAAGGAATGTACAATTGAAGGAGATGCGGGCTTTTCGCTGAGTGTGGACGGAGAAGAGTGGGGAAGCCTTCCGGTATCCATGAGGTTCATTCATCAGGTGCTTAAAGTATTTGTCAAATAGAATTTTGTAATATTAACCTGTTACGGACATATATTTATAATGTGAATCAGGAAAGGGGACACACAGGTCCTTTTTGAAGGACCTTCTTTAAATTGGTGTGCATGACCTGCTTAATTATTGCTGCAGGCCATTTTCCGTATCTTGCTTTGCTTATAGATTAGGGGGGGTAGCAGGTGGAAAAATACAGCATATATCAGCAGATCGCTGAGAGGACGCAGGGTGATATCTATATAGGTGTTGTTGGGCCTGTCAGGACTGGTAAATCGACCTTAATAAAAAGGTTTATGGACTTGCTGGTTATACCAAACATTGAAAATGTATATAGCCGTGAAAGAGCAAAGGATGAACTTCCGCAGAGTGCTACTGGGCGGACGATAATGACTACGGAGCCGAAATTTGTTCCTAATGAAGCTGTGGAAATAACTCTTGATGAAACTTTGAAGCTCAAGGTGAGAATGGTTGACTGTGTTGGCTATCTGGTTAAGGGCGCATTGGGATACCTGGAGAACAATATGCCAAGAATGGTTTCAACTCCATGGTTTGATTACCAGATACCGTTTGAACAGGCAGCAGAAATGGGAACGAGGAAGGTTATAAACGATCACTCCACCATTGGCCTGCTGGTCACCACTGACGGTACTATCACTGACATTCCGAGAGATGATTATGTCGATGCTGAAAAGCGGGTCGTAAATGAGCTAAAAGCGATTAACAAGCCATTTGTTATCATTCTTAACTCTGTTATTCCATATGAAATCGAAACGGAGCAGCTGAGACAGGAGCTGGAGGAAAGATATCAGGCGCCGGTCATAAGCATAAACTGTGTACAGATGCGCAACGAGGATCTTATAGCAATAATGGAACGGATCCTTTATGAGTTCCCGATTTGTGAAATAGGTATAAATATACCAAAGTGGGTAGAGGCATTGGATGACGACCATTGGCTCAAGATCGATATGCTTCAGGCTATCAAAGATACCTACAGAGGTATACAAAAGATACGAGAAGCAAAGGAAAGCACTGAGAAATTCAAGGAATATGAATTTATTAAAAAAGCTTTTCTATCGGAGATCCATGCAGGCATGGGCAATATGCTCGTCAGTATTGAAACCCCGGAAAACCTCTTCTACAAGGTGTTGAGTGATACGACAGGCTTAGAGATAGATGGGGAGCATAGGCTTGTAGCACTTATTAAAGATCTTGCACGTATTAAAAAAGAATATGACAGAGTTGAATTTGCACTTCATGAGGTGAAGTTAAAGGGATACGGTGTAGTAACACCACAGATGGAAGAGATGACTCTTGACGAACCGGAAATCATCAAGCAGGGCAATCGCTTTGGTGTTAAGCTTAGAGCCAGCGCCCCCTCAATCCACATGATAAGAGCTGATATAGAAACGGAGATCGCACCTCTTGTTGGTACAGAAAAACAATCGGAGGAGCTGGTCAATTATCTGCTTAAAGAATTTGAAGGAGAGCCGGGCAAGATATGGCAGTCCAACATTTTCGGGAAATCACTGCATGAACTGGTGAGCGAGGGGCTTCATAACAAGCTGAACAAAATGCCTGAGGATGCGCAGCTCAAGCTTCAGGAGACTCTGACAAGAATAATAAACGAAGGAAGCGGCGGCCTGATCTGCATAATACTGTAGGATACATAAAAGACAAGGGGACGGTTCAAAAGACAAGGGCAAAAGACAAGGGGACGGTTCATCTGTCTTGTTCATCAAAACAAGACAGATGAACCGTCCCCTTGTCTTCCTCAAACCGTCCCCTTGTCTTTAGTTAACACAGAAGAACCGTCCGAGACCACTGAAAAAGTAAAATTTCTTTAACAAAAAGCGCCTGAAACCCGCTTAACTTCGTCATGCTTTTTCTGCAAATGGCACTTTATCAGCAGTTTCGAACCGTCCCCCTGTCTTTAGTTAAACAAAATGCCTGAGGATGCTCAGATAAAGCTCCAGGAGACGCTGACAAGGATAATAAATGAGGGAAGCGGCGGCCTGATCTGCATAATACTGTAGGTTAGTACAGCAAGTCCTGCACCAGGCAGTTCGTAACAGCAGAAATAAGCAATAGTGTTGTTCAATTCCGGCTTTAGGTTTAGTTAAAGGATTCAGTCAAAGTCTCTGAGGTTCCATACCTTAGAGACTTTAATATAATTATAATTGCGCTAATTATCCCATTCCCACAACAAATTTTCTGCAACTAGTTCGCATTCTCCATTATCAAATAATACTTGCAGCCTAAAGCAATTTTCATTTACAAGTTCAATCTCTTTACATAACCACCACATAGGTAAAGCCTTATTAGAAATATTAAAAAGCTTAACACCGGAGAATGTCATTATACACATACCTCTCGGAGGACAGCATTGGCTGCAGTCAAGCTTGAAAGTGATTGCAGCGTCATTTAAGTTACTTATCATATTTAATCTTGCATCATGTAAACTTGTTTCAGCTAACACTCGAGCACCTTCAGGTAGAAGCATTTTAATTGAATCTATATATTGATAATATCTTTTTCCATTATCTGAGTTCTCTTGCATAACATCATTCTTCCACTTTTCAATTTCTGCTGCCAAATACAGATTAGTTGAGGTGTCATACTTATTTAAGTATATTGCATCTCTTATATTGTCTATCTTTTCTTTAAGATGCTGAGGTAAATGCCTGTGTAATAGCTTATTTACCACAACAAATGGTTCTTCAATATCAAAACTTCTTCTAAGAAATGCTTTTCCAAATTACAAAAAGTATCAGTATCCATTGATAGCCAGCCAATAACTTGGTCAATTTCGAACATTCTTCTAGTGAAATATTTCATATAATCAATCCTTGTATTTAGTATTTGTGTTAATATTCGATATGTAATTTATCAACAATCTGCAAAACATAAAATAAACATATTCTATGTCTGCAGATTGTTGAATAGTATTATATATGAGAATAAGTATTATGTGAATAATTGTGTTATCTAAATTGTAAAGAAACTATGTCCTGATAACCGAACACCGTTGTATACCCGATGCCAATGTGGCAGGTTTAAAAACCCCTCATCAATGTGCGCAGAGTCACGTGTTATTTGATGGCTAGGAGAAGCTAAAGATGCAACTGATGCTGCTTCACCACTAAAGTATGTATAGGTATCTAATCCGGCTCCGAGTCGTACTACAGCGCCTTCATCTGTTATTGGCTGTGTAATAGCAACTCCACCCATGTTCCTATAATTCACTCTTAAAGCTTCCCAATATTTAACGTTTCCTCAATATCTATACCATGCATAATCAGCTGTACTTGCTTTACTTTCTTCAATATATGTATTTACAGTGGAACCGTACCAACTACTTATTTTACTATTTATAGTATCACCATATAAATAATAATTATATGCAGTTGCTGATAATACAACAGCGCCAGCTAGAATACAGATTAAGTCCATATATGGAAAAGGACCATCAAGTTGGCTAATTACACCAAGTTCAGCAAGTTGTGCAGCAACTTGTTGTGATGTAAAATAATAACCCATACTACTTAAAACAGTATCATACGCTATTGCTGAAGCTTGCAAATTATCATAATTAGTATCATTTGCTTTTGTAAACTCTCCATTCATTTTCAGATCATTATAGTATTGCTGAGCTAGAAGATTTACTTGGTTCTGCTGCTGAAAAGATGGTTGGTAAAGTATATTTGCTTCTCGTCTTTCATTTATGCCAACATCTTTTAATATTTCTAAATCACTTTTAGAAAAAGTATTTCTTATCTGCTCATGCGTATAACCTTCTTTTAGCATTATTTTTATTCTGTCAACTGCTTCTGTATAACCTGGATATTCTTTAAAAGTATCTGTGGTTATTTTTTCCAATCGTTCAATAAAGTATTGATTTGTAATTTATACGGATGCTTCATTACTAAGACTATTCTCTGCAAAGACATTACAATTAAAAACAAAAAGCATTGAAATGCATAACAACAAAGAAAAAATCTTTTTTAAATTTATTCGCATACATATCCTCCATCGTTTGTAAATTTTTCCCTTACGTAAGGTATAGTTAAGATATACAATATTACCAAAGTCAAAAAATGTAAAAGCGAGGCAAAAATGGTTAACAAAATATTAAAATACTAATATTCATTCAATTAGAAATTTATTTTTATGAAGTTAATAATTTGAGTACAGCGTTCTCAAATTCTGTATTGAATATTGTTGCCTTATTCACTAATTTATTGTATGTATAGTCTCTGACTGGTCTATCACAAGCATACAATTCCATTCTTCCAAGTCTTTTTCTATTCATAATATTGTGGTATACTTGGTATAATTTTATTTAGAAAAAAACTTGGAGGAATACATGAAAAGCATAGATAAATTTAAGTTCTGGTTAAATAATCATTACTTTGACGAAAATACAATAAATGAGCTGCGCCAAATAGAACATAAGCCGGAAGAGATCGAAGAAAGGTTCTATAAGGACCTGGAATTCGGTACAGGCGGACTTAGAGGAATAATAGGAGCAGGAACTAACAGGATCAACATTTACACTGTACGCAAGGCGTCGCAGGGACTGGCAAATTATGTCCTAAAAACTGCATCAAAGGATAAAAAGCCAAGTATAGCAATAGCTTACGATTCAAGACACATGTCGCCTGAATTTGCGCTTGAAGCAGCCAGAGTTTTTGCATCAAACGGTATTATTGCCTGCCTTTTTGATGAACTGCGCCCTACACCTGAGCTGTCCTTTGCGGTAAGGTATCTTAAGGCTGACGCAGGTGTAGTGATCACTGCCAGCCATAATCCAAAGCAGTATAATGGCTACAAGGTATACGGAGAGGATGGCGGACAGCTGCCGCTGGAAGGCTCAGAGGCTGTATTAAAGGAAATTGAAGGTATTGAGGATATCACAGCTATTAAGCCCATGACTGAGGCTGAAGCTATTGAAAAGTCGCTTATCAGAAGAATTGGAAAGGAAATTGATGACGCTTATATCAGCAGTCTGAAAACGCTGGTAGTAAACCCGGAAGAGATAGTGAAGGCAGCGGATTCTATGAAGATCGTTTATACACCTCTCCATGGCTCGGGAAATAAGCCTGTAAGGAGAATATTGAAGGAAATTGGCTTCAAAAATGTACTTGTGGTCAGCGAGCAAGAAAAGCCTGATCCGGAATTCCACACAGTTAAGTATCCTAATCCGGAGGACAGAGATGCGTTCAAGCTCGCAATAGAGCTTGCAAAACAGGAAGACGTTGATCTGATCATTGGAACTGACCCGGATTGCGACAGGGTGGGCGTTATTGTAAGGGATAATTCAGGGGAGTATGTTGCTTTAACAGGAAATCAGACAGGCTGCCTGCTGCTTGAATACATTCTTTCTCAGAAAAAGGCTAACAGTACGCTTCCTGCAAACGGCTTCGTTGTTAAAACGATTGTTACAAGCGAGCTGGCACGCAGCATTGCAGTAAGCTATGGCGTTGAACTCATAGAAGTCCTTACCGGGTTTAAATTCATAGGTGAGAAGATCAAGGAATTAGATGAGACTTGTATTAAAAAATATTTATTCGGCTTCGAGGAAAGCTATGGCTATCTGGCCGGGAGCTTTGCAAGGGATAAGGATGCGGTAGTTGCAAGCATGCTTATCGGTGAAATGGCCGCTTATTACAGGAATCGTGGAATGACGCTGTACGATGGACTTGTGGAAATATTCAAAAAGTATGGTTATTTTATTGAGGGCATCAACTCCTTCACGTTAGAAGGTAAAGAGGGCAGTGAAAAAATTGCCGGCGCAATGGGAGAATTAAGAGGACGTAAATCTGAAAGCTTTACTAAATGCTCTGTTAAAGCAGTTCGTGATTATGAGGAAAGGGAAATATTCTATACTCAAACAGGAGAAAAAGAGCAATTACATTTACCGCAATCAAATGTTTTGCATTATGAGCTAAATGATGGTGCATGGTTTTGTATTAGACCATCCGGAACAGAGCCCAAAATAAAGATTTATTACGGTGTCTCCGGCACATCAGCTGAGGCTGCCCAGAGAAAGCTTGAACTTATACGGGAGATCGTGCTCGATGAAATAAAGAAGCTGCTCATTTAGTATCATGAGGATGGCTTGTCCCGGTAAAATGAAGCCATCACAGAGCAAATTTTTGTGCAGGGTGAAGCGACACTAAAGTCCTCTTGATTAAGACATGTTCTGTATATTTCATAATCAAGTGATGCACATAAATGGCAAGGCCTTTTACCTGATAAAAGGCCTTTTTCCAACCCCTCAAGTGATTCATAATTATAAATGCTTAAGGTGCTTAGCGGCGAATAAAGATTCCTGAAGTACTTGCTTTTTGGAAGCCTTGAGAATTTGCTGCAGGTTTCCTTGTAATACCATGGCCGCATTACCTTATCACAATATGCGCTGCTGTGTGGTACACTGCCGAACATTATTGTCGGCAGAACCGGTGCGCAGTGAAGATATGTACCACAGCTGCACTTTAAGCAGTAATTATGCTTATCATCTCTTACAAGCTTTGAACAGAATATGCAATTGGCGTATAGTTCTCTTATATGGTGTTCGTACAAAGCAGGTATAAACTGATTAATAAATCTCCATTTATATTCCAGGTCCTCCGGAATAACAGAAGGAGCTTTTTTGAGAGCCGCTTTTATTATTTGAAGGCTGCGAAAGAAATTGTTATATGCGGTAGTTACATTCATCATCATTACTTTCATTAGAACCCCTCCAATTTTGATAAGACCAATAATAGCATGTATGCTATGAAAAAGCTTAAATTGCCCGCCGTTGATAAAAGCAAGTATTTGTAGAAATGGATGAATAAATGATTACTAAAATAATATTTGTTTATATAAAAGTAAAATTAAATTATTTTAACTAAAAATAGGAAGGTTATTGGTCCAAAATGTCGAATTAATATTTGAGTATAGACTTTCTCCGGAGGATGAGATGCGCAGGGTAAATATTGATTCCGTTAGAAATGATGCTAAACTTGCTCGCACCATATTTAATTCTGAAGGTGGAGTATTGCTTACAAAAGGCGTAACAATAAATGAAAGCTACATCTATAGGTTAAGGGAATATGGAATAAACGAGATATACATAGATGATTTGATGTCATCAGGAATCACTGTGACGGATGTCGTTGAAGATAAGACCAGAAAAGATTCAGAGGTACTGGTTAAGAAAACCATGCTCAATTACAGCTTCTCGGATTCATTGGATGTAGAGGCTGTGAAGCGCACAGTAAATAAAATTATTGATGAATTGCTGAGTAATAGAGATATCATTTATAACCTAGCTGAAATAAGGAAGGTTGATGATTATACTTTTGAACATTCAGTTAATGTTTGCATACTATCTTTAATAACAGGCATAGGTCTTGGCTTCAATATAGATAGGCTGAGAGAGTTGGGTACGGGAGCACTCCTTCATGATATAGGAAAGCTCTTTATACCCAAGAGCATATTACTCAAGCCTACACACCTTACAGTGGATGAGTTTGAAACGATAAAAAAGCATACAGTCCTTGGATATGATGCTCTTAAAAACAGCGGCAAGGTAAACTTAACTACAGCATACATAGCTTTTGGCCATCATGAAAGATATGACGGAAGCGGTTATCCTCTTCAGCTGAAAAGCGATAATATCCAGATATATGCAAGGATAGTAGCAGTTGCCGATGTTTATGATGCGCTTACCTCTGACAGGGTGTACAGAAAAAGGCTAAAGCCGTGTGAGGTGTATGAATATATCACATCCTTAAGTATAAACCATTTTGATCCAAAGGTAATAGATAGTTTCGTAAAGTATGTTACTGTTTATCCTGTTGGCACAGGTGTAATGCTTAATACAAAGGAAAGGGCACTTGTTGTACGCAATAACAGGCATACTCCTACCAGACCTGTAATCAGGATAGTCAATGATGAATATTCTAAAAAAGTGAAGAGCTTCAAAGAGATAGACCTATCTGAACAATCGAGTATTTTCATAGTAGACAGCTGTGAGATCTAAGTGTGTCAAGCTCCCTAGTAAAGTATTCAATGAAAAGAATTATTAAGGCTGTAAAAACTTCGTTATGCACTCAATGAAAAAGTGATGAAGGCTTTAAAAATGATACAATATCATTTTTAGGCGCAGCTGAGCCAGGGATGGCGAATCTGTGCCGACAGCCATTCAAGCTTTTGAATTGTACAGTCAATAGAAGTTTTTTCATTATGCCCTGACAGATACCACGTCGTTTGAGTGGCGCCTTTTCGCCGGTTTTGGGCGGTCAAGTAGGATGCATAGGCGAGCAGTCTGTGAAGCGGACGACCAGCCCAGGTTGCATGGGCGAGCAGTTCAGCTTGCTGAACGACCAGCCATCGGCTATCGAAAATTATCTTGAAATGCGAAGCGGGATAGTTCATAATTTTATATATTGCAAACATAATTTTTCTACTGTATTGAAAGGTGCTGATAAAGGTGGATAAAAATACCAGTATAGATAGATCGGTGGAGTTTGTCCACCTTCATGTTCATACAGAATATAGCCTGCTTGATGGGGCAAACAGGATAAAGGATTTGATAGCCCGTACGAAGGAGCTTGGTATGGGCAGTATAGCCATAACTGACCATGGCGTTATGTATGGTGTTGCTGAGTTCTACAAGGAGGCTGTAAAGAATGGTATAAAGCCAATTTTGGGTTGTGAGGTCTACACTGCAAAGCGTTCACGTTTTGACAAACAGCCTGGGATAGATGCCGAACAGGGTCATTTGGTGCTGCTGGCAAGAGATAATGAGGGCTATAAGAATCTTATGAAAATTGTCTCAGCAGGCTTTACAGAGGGCTTCTATTATAAGCCCAGAATTGATATAGAGATTCTTAGAAAATATTCAAAAGGAATTACTGCGCTTAGCGCGTGCCTTTCGGGAGATATCCCAACAGCCATACTTGATGGAAATTATGAGAAAGCAAAGAGCCTGGCATTAGGCTTCAATGAAATGTTCGGTCAGGGTCATTTTTATCTGGAGCTTCAGAGTAACGGAATAGAAGAACAAAATTATGTAAACCAGACACTTATAAAAATGTCAAAAGAGACCGGGATACCTCTTGTAGCGACAAACGACGCCCATTATCTCAGACGTGAGGATGCAAAGGCCCATGAGGTGCTGCTGTGCATTCAAACCGGCAAAAAAATTACTGATGAAGACAGAATGAAATTCAGTTCTGATGATTTTTATATAAAATCACCGGAGGAGATGGCTGAGGCCTTTAAAGCCATACCGGAAGCAATTGAAAATACAGTTAAAATAGCAGAAGAATGTAATGTAGAGCTGGAATTTGGCAAGCTGCATCTGCCTAAATTTGATGTGCCGGAAAACAAAGAGCCATATGATTATCTGAAAGAGCTCTGCTTTAACGGGCTTAAGCGTGTTACAGGTAAAGATAGGGCTGATGAGGTTTATACTGAAAGGCTTGAATATGAGCTGTCTGTGATAAAACAAATGGGCTATGTAGATTATTTCCTCATAGTGTGGGATTTCATTAAGTTTGCCAAGGATAATGGCATAATGGTAGGCCCGGGAAGAGGATCTGCTGCAGGAAGCCTTGCCGCATATTGCCTTGGTATTACAACAATTGACCCATTGAAGTATAACCTGCTCTTTGAACGATTCTTGAATCCGGAGAGGGTTACAATGCCGGATATCGATATAGATTTTTGTTATGAAAGACGCCCTGAGGTCATAGAATATGTTGTCCGCAAATATGGAAAAGATAGAGTGGCACAGATAATTACATTTGGTACTATGGCTGCCAGAGGTGCCATAAGGGATGTTGGCAGGGCTTTGGACATACCATATGGTGATGTTGATCTAATTGCGAAGATGATACCGTTTCAAAAAGGAATGACAATAGATAAAGCTCTCGAGTTAAATCCGGAGCTAAAAGCAAAATACAATGATGATGAAAGAACAGCCGAGCTGATAAATACAGCAAGACTCCTGGAGGGCATGCCGCGTCACGCAAGTACTCATGCGGCAGGTGTTGTTATATCAAAGGACCCAATCACTGAATATGTCCCTCTTCAGAAAAATGATGAGAGTGTCACAACACAGTTTACAATGGGCCTGCTGGAGGAACTCGGGCTTCTGAAGATGGACTTTTTGGGGCTTAGAACGCTGACTGTTATCCGTGATGCAGAAGCGCTTGTCAACAAGGATTATGGTGTCAGCCTCGATATGGAAAAACTTGATATGGATGATAAAAATGTATATGCCATGATCGGTGAGGGAAAGACATCAGGAGTATTCCAGCTTGAAAGCAATGGAATGACTCAGTTTATGAAGGAACTGCAGCCTACATCTATTGAAGATATAATAGCTGGTATATCTCTCTATAGGCCTGGTCCTATGGATTCAATCCCAAAGTATATAAAAAATAAAAATTCACCAGGGCAAGTTGAATATGAGCATCCTCTTTTAGAGGGGATACTTGATGTAACCTATGGCTGTATGGTGTATCAGGAGCAGGTCATGCAGATAGTGCGGGATCTGGCGGGGTATTCCTACGGAAGATCTGACCTGGTAAGGCGTGCAATGGCAAAGAAAAAGCATGATGTTATGCAGAAGGAACGGACAAACTTTATTCATGGCATTTTGGATGAAGGTGGCAATATTGTTGTTAAAGGTGCTGTTAGAAACGGGGTTGATGAAAAGACAGCGAACAAGATATTCGATGAAATGATAGATTTTGCAGATTACGCCTTTAACAAGTCTCATGCGGCAGCATATGCTGTTGTGGCTTATCAGACTGCATGGCTGAAATACTATTACCCTGTAGAGTTTATGGCAGCTCTTATGAACAGCTTTCTTGGAAGCAATGATAAGGTGTCGCAGTATGTTCATGAATGTAAGCAGATGGGGATAGATGTACTGCCTCCTGACATTAATGAGAGCGATGTGCGCTTTTCGGTGGTTAATGGTAAGATACGTTTTGGAATGGCAGCTGTGAAGAATGTAGGTGAAGGAGCTGCGGCTCAGCTGATTGAAGAAAGGACCGGAAAGGGAGAATTTAAAAGCTTCGGTGATTTCTGCCAACGAGTAGGCAGCACAGAAATTAATAAAAGATGTGTTGAAAGTCTGATCAAATGCGGTGCCTTTGAAACCTTCGGAGTGTATAGGTCAAGACTTATGGCAGTATATGAAAAACTGCTTGATGGGGCATCGCAAAGCAGAAAAAACAGAGTTGAAGGACAGCTGTCTCTTTTTGAAATGGGCATGGGACAAAGGGCAGCGGAGGTTGAAGAAGCATACCCTGAACTAAATGAATTTCCCCAGAAGATGCTGCTTGCGATGGAGAAGGAAATGCTGGGGCTTTATGTATCAGGTCATCCATTAAAGGAATTTGAAAAAGAAATAATAGATCAGACAACTATAAATAGTGCCGACCTTGGAGAATATGGGAGCGGAAATGACGAAGAGGGCGGTGCTGCTGCGGCGGCAGAAGGTAAAAGTTTTACAGACGGAATGATTGTTACTGTAGGCGGCTTAGTTATAGAAAAGAAAACTAAGACAACAAAAAGCAATAACCTTATGGCATTTGTTACATTGGAGGATCTTTACGGTACTATGGAGGTAATTGTATTTCCTACGATCCTGAAGAAGTATTCATCTCTTTTGGTTAACGAAAATGCTGTTTTTATTGACGGGCGTATAAGTATAAAGGAAGAGGAACAGCCTAAAATCATATGTGATCGTGTAAGACCAATAAAGAACAGTGATGCAGAGTTTACGACAAAGGCAAATGTAGAAGAAGGACAGAATACAACATATTATAATAGAGAGAAAGTAGATAGCATTTGCAAGGGAGAACATTTCAGCAGAAGATTATACATAAGGACAGATGCAAATATAGACAATACTGTCATGAATGCGACCATATCACTCCTGAAATTCTTTAGCGGTGATACTCCGGTATGTTTCTGCAGCAAGGAAAGCTCGGGAAATACAAAAAAAATAAATGCAGGGCACTATATGGCAGATGCCGGAGAAACACTGATTAATGAGCTTGTTGCACGCTTTGGCATTGATAATGTAAAGCTGGTTGAAAAAACTGGAAGAAACAGGTCGACTCAGCCCTAAAGCGCTCAGCTTAAAGGATTATAACATCATCTTGGACAAATTGTGTTGATTTTTCATATGAAATAATATATAGTATTTTCGAGGTGGTTTCATTGGAAAACGAGCTGGATAAAGTCCTTGGTGAGTATGTTATAATCAAAGCTGAGGAAAACGGCGTGAATGTTATAGGCCTAACACGGGGAAGAGATACAAGGTTCCATCATACAGAAAAGCTTGATAAAGGCGAAGTGCTGCTGGCCCAATTTACTGAGAATACTTCAGCAATAAAGGTCAGAGGAAAATCCAGGATAATATGCCGTCACGGGGAAATATCATCAGGCGAATAGTCCAAAAAGGGGTGTTATAATGTGGACAGTTGTGTATATGGCTCAAAGTAAGGAGATTGCAATAGCATTACAGGAACTGCTAGCAAAAGAAGGAATTCTCGTAAAGCTCAGGCCTATCAGCAAAAATCACGATAACAAAGACAATTATTATGAAGTACTGGTACCTGAAGCAGAAATCGAAGAAGCCCATAGCGTTATAATAGAGAAAGGTTATTAGTAATAGCTTCAAGAAGTACGAAAGATTAGGATAAACCCGTGTATTAAAGAGCACGGGCTTATATTTTTGATAAAGTACAGGGAGTAAGGAAAAGATGTTTATATCTGAGACCAGATTAACAGTCAGATATGCAGAAACAGACCAGATGGGTGTAGTTCATCATTCCAATTATCCAATATGGTTTGAAGCAGGAAGGACGGAATTCATCAAGAATTTAGGTATTCCTTATTCAGTTATTGAGCAAATGGGTGCAATGCTTCCGTTGCTGGAGCTTAAATGTTCTTACAAGGGTTTTGCACTATATGAAGATGAAATTGTAATAAAAACATATATAAAAGAATACACAGGTACAAGACTTCTTTTCCATTATGACGTATATAAATTTGGTAAGGATAAAGCTATTACCGAAGGCGAAACTCTGCATGTCTGGACAAACAGGGAGTTAAAGCCCGTAAATATTAAGAAATACAAGCCTGAGATATTTGAGTTAATAACGAATGCATCGATTTAATACTAATAGATGTATAAATAGGATATTTATGATAAACTAAAGAATATTAGCTGCATGGGTGGTGAATAGGTGAACGTTCCAAATATTCTGACAATACTTCGTTTTCTCATTATACCGATATTTGCATATTATTTATGTGGACAGCAATATATAGTTGCGACTATATTGTTTCTTGCCGGAGGATTAACAGACATACTTGATGGATATATAGCCAGAAAATACAACCTGGTAACCTCATGGGGAAAGATAGCCGATCCTTTAGCAGACAAGCTAATGCAGCTGACTGCTCTTGTGATTCTATCTTTAGTAATAAAATTAATACCTATTGAGCTGCTGCTTATAATTCTGGCAAAGGAAATATTCATGGGAATAGGGGCTATTGTGCTGTATAAACAGAACAATTACGTTGTTTCGGCAGACTGGTACGGAAAGATGGCAACTGTTGCTTTCTACCTGGCAGTAGTTATGATGTTGTTTGATAAACCCTTTGGTCAATGGTTGATATCTGGTATTGCATTTAATAAGCTTTTCTTCTGGTTAGTGGTAGTAATATCTCTGTTTGCATTTTCTATGTATGTCAGGTCATATAAGAAAATTAAAGAAAATCAAGAAAAGAACTGAAGGAAAATATATGTTTGGATATATTGTTCCGGACAAGCCGGAAATGAAGATAAAGGAATATGAGCTCTTCAGGGCATTTTATTGCGGAATTTGCAGATCTATTGGTAAAAGGTACGGTCAACTGGAAAGGTTAACACTGAATTATGATTGCACCTTTCTGGCAGTATTGCTGTCATCCCTTTCTGAAGAGAAAGTTAACACCGTCAGAACACGCTGCATTGTTCATCCTTTAAAGGAAAGAATTATTATTGACAGCAATAGCATTATCGATTATGCGTCAGACATTAATATAATTCTTGCGTATTTTAATTCAGAGGATAAGAGAAGAGATGACGGTAAGGTTGCATATACTGCCGCTATGAAGCTTCTGGGACGTAGCTACAGAAAGCTGAAGGGTCAGTATTGCGACCAGTGTATGGCCATTGAAAAGAATTTGAACGATCTTATCATGCTTGAAGCGGAAGAATGTGCTTCTATGGATATGGCAGCAGAACCGTTTGCTAAGCTGATGGAGGAGGTCACAGCATATAGACCGCTATGTTCTGACGAGAAAACAGAGAAGGCACTTAGATGGCTGGGTTATAACCTTGGTAAATGGATATATTTATTGGATGCATATGACGATATAGAGAAGGACATTAAAGGAAAGAATTATAATCCTCTGCTGTGTCAGTTCAATTATGACAATATGGATGTGATCGAATTTAAAAAGAGCATCAAACAGCAGGTGGAATTTAACCTGACATATTCGTTGAATGAGGTATCACGTGCCTTTGAATTGCTTGATGTAAAATCGAACAGAAGTATACTTGATAATATAATTTATCTGGGAATGCTGAGAAAAACTGAAAAAATTCTTGATGCAGGGAGTTGTAAAAAAGTTGAACAATCCGTATGAAGTGCTTGGAATTAAAGAAGGTGCAAGTGAAGAGGAAATTAAAAAGGCTTACAGGGACATGGTCAAGAAATATCATCCCGACCAGTACCGTGACAATCCGCTGTCTCAATTGGCAGAGGAAAGACTCAGGGAGGTCAATGAAGCCTATGAATATCTTATGAAGAATCCTTCCACAAGACAGGAAAAATCATATTATAGTACAAGTAACACCTCAAGCTGGAATACTCAGGGCGGCGATGACTTTTTCAATCAGGTGAGGACACAAATAAACAGAGGAAACATTAAATATGCAGAAGATATGCTGGATGGAAGCGGAAATCGCTCGGCACAGTGGTATTATCTTAAGGGACTTGTTTTAATGCGCAAGGGATGGTATGACGAGGCTTATAATAATATTCAGAGAGCTGTTGACATGGAGCCCTCCAATTTTGAATATAGAAGTGCTTTAAACAAGATGAATAATTCTAATAATGCATATAGATCAAATCCATTCAACACCGGGAGCAACTACAATAAGAATGATCTGTGTCAGATATGTGAATGCCTGTGGTGCACTGATTGCTGCTGTGAACTTAGCGGAGGAGATTTCATCAGCTGCTGCTGACATAAATAATTCGGAGGAAATAGATGGGAAAGTATTCTCCAGGCACCAGAAGAATTGCTTTGAACGGTATACTTGGGGCACTTGCGGTGTTATGTCTTTTGTTAGCAGCAATACTTCCGACTAACAAATTGTCATTGTACGCATTAAGCTCCTTTTTCATTTCTGCTGTCATTATAGAAGGAGGGACTAAGGCAGGATGGCTTTTTTATGCTGCGACAAGTCTGCTTGCCCTTATTATTGTCCCCGATAAGCTGACTGTAGTGCTTCCATATGCCGTATTCTTTGGAATATATGGTATCATAAAATGCTATATAGAAAGGCTTAACAGCATTGCAGTAGAGTATGTACTTAAATTTATCTATTTTAATATATGTGTTGCTGTTGCATTAATTTTATTTAAAAGTATTTTCGGATACATATTAGAAATAAAAATTTCAATTTGGATCATAATAGCTTGCCTTCAACTCGTTTTTTTTGTATATGATTATGTTTATACTTTAGTTGTTAATTACTATAGAAATAAGGTAAGACCTAAGTTGAAATAGAGAATACATGTATAAGAGCTCTAATGGAGGAATGTTTAAGATACCCTAAATCAAAGTATTGAGTGGCTATTTATGTATAAAATATATAGAGCTATTGCCCAATGACTAAACCAAAGCTTCATTTGCAAGAGTTATCTAGTTCAGCTCCATTAAAGAGGATACTGGATAGTCACGTATTGAGAGGAATTTGAGAATTCATATGAATAAAAGAGCTATAAAAATTCTTGAACTAGATAAAATAATAAATAAATTATCAGCTCTGTGTGTGTCAGAACTGGGAAGAAGCGTGGCAGATAGCCTTGAGCCCTGTGACAGCCTGCCGCAGGTGCACAGGATGCTTGATGAAACCAGCGATGCTGTTGATTTCATATTAAGGAGAGGAAGCCCTCCGCTGGGCGGCCTTCATGATGTTCGTTCCAGTTTGAGAAGGGTAGAGATAGGTACTGTTCTCAATCCGGGCGAACTGCTTAGAATTGCAGATGTACTCAGGGCATGCCGCAATTTGAAAAACTACTCATCAATGGTAGATGGGAAGGATGCTGATAAGGTTAATTATATAGGAGAGCTTATTGCTTCACTTGAAACAAACAGAAGAATAGAAGACAAAATAAACATGGCCATTGTCAGTGAAGAAGAGTTATCAGATAGCGCAAGTCCGGCATTGTCCTCTATCAGAAGGCAGATCAGAGATCAGCAGGATTCCATTAAGGACAAGCTTGGAAATATGGTCAGATCAGCCAAATATCAGAAGCTTATGCAGGAATCTATAGTCACAATGCGTGCGGACAGGTATGTTATTCCTGTTAAGGCTGAGTGCAGAAGTGAGGTACCTGGACTTGTACACGACTCCTCTGCAAGCGGGGCTACACTTTTTATCGAGCCAATGGCTGTAGTAGAAGCTAACAACAGCATTAAACAGCTAAAAACAAAGGAACAGCTGGAAATTGAAAGGATTCTGCAGGAACTGACGGCAGATGTGGATAGTATTGTGGTGCAGCTTAAGGCGAATATGGAGATATTTGCAAAGCTTGACTTTGCATTTGCCAAGGCAAAGCTTAGCCTAGAAATGAAAAGTGTTTGCCCAAAGCTTAACTGCAACAAAAGAATAAATATCAAAAAAGGAAGGCACCCCTTGCTGGACCCGAAGACTGTAGTGCCGACCAATATCTGGGCTGGAGATAAATTTTCTACACTTGTTGTTACAGGCCCGAATACAGGCGGAAAAACTGTAACACTAAAAACGCTGGGGCTTTTTACATTAATGGCACAGTCAGGTCTTCATGTTCCTGCGTCAGAGGGCACAGAGCTAAGCATATTCAGCAAAGTATTTGCTGATATTGGCGATGAACAAAGTATTGAACAAAGTCTCAGCACCTTTTCATCACATATGACAAATATCGTTAGAATATTATCGGAAGCGGACGACAGCTCGCTTATTTTATTTGATGAGCTGGGCGCAGGAACTGACCCCACTGAGGGAGCAGCACTGGCAATGGCAATACTTCAGAGGCTTCATGAGGTTGGAGCAATCACGGTGGCAACTACCCATTACAGTGAGCTGAAGGTATATGCCCTCACAACAGAGGGAGTGGAAAATGCATGCTGTGAGTTTGATGTAGAAACACTCAGACCGACATATAACCTACTGATCGGTGTGCCGGGAAAGAGCAATGCTTTCGCGATATCAAGAAGATTGGGACTAAATGAGGAAATACTTGATAAAGCTAAGGAGTTTCTCTCGGGTGAAGAAATTGAGTTTGAAGATATACTAATGACCATAGAGAAAAATAAAAGAGAATCTGAAAATGAACGTTTAAAGGCTTCGAGCTACCGGCTTGAGATAGAGACACTCAAAAAGGAGCTGGAGGGCCAGAAGCAGAAGCTGCTGGATCAGAAGGAAAAGATACTGAGAGAAGCGCGTGAAGAGTCAAGAAGACTTCTTATGGATACAAGGCAAGAGGTTGAGAACATGCTTGACGAAATGAGGCGGGCAGCAAAGGAGCAGGATGAGTCATTAAGAAATAAAGCTGCTGAGGAGATCAGAGCTAAGCTGAGAGGCAACATTAAGGACGTGGAGGGAGCTTTATCTGAGAGCCTTTTCCCAAGACAAACCTATGTCAAGCCCCCTGAGAATCTAAAACCCGGTGATACAGTTATGATTGTGAATCTCAATCAGAAGGGTACTGTTGTAACACCTCCGGGAAAGGACGGAGAAGCTGTCATCCAAGCAGGTATTATGAAAATAAATGTACATGTAACTAATCTGAAGCTTATTGATGAACAAATGGAAGAAGTCCGAAAAACGGGGCTTGGTAAGATCAGCATGTCCAAATCAATGAATATATCTTCAAGGCTGGATATCAGGGGCACAAATGTTGATGAGGCTGTTGAAATACTCGGGAAGTTTCTCGATGATGCTGCTTTAGCCGGACTGTCAGAGATAACAATAATACATGGCAAGGGTACTGGAATGCTCAGAAATGGAGTGCACCAGTATCTTAAGACAAGCAAGCATGTTAAGTCATATAGGCTGGGGAAATATGGTGAGGGTGAAGCAGGTGTAACCATTGTGGAAGTAAAATAGATATTGAATTTGCAAGACCTGCACCCGACAGCCGATGCGTACAATTTGTATAAACGAACTTAAAATTTCTTGTATGCCTTTCTCTGAATGTAGGTGTAACAAAAAATACCTATAGAATGCATAAGTAAGTTTCAAGAACTTGTTTTTATGGATAAAATCCAATATAATATGTTTATATTGGATTTTTTTCTATAAATATTAAGTGAGAAAGTACTTGTTGTATGTTGTAAAGGTAATTCGTGCATTTGCACGCAACATACTTGTTGTATGTTGTAAAGGAAATTCGTGCATTTGCACGCAACATACTTGTTGTATGTTGTAAAGGAAATTCGTGCATTTGCACGCAACATACTTGTTGTATGTTCATATCTAAATAGTAATATACATTGAGCTGTTCTTTTTCTGTTACGGTTGACATTATTACTGCGATAAATTAAAATTTAATTTGCGACATTCGGGGGAAATGTTTATAACCGTACAGTCGTGATTATTATATGTATATTTGAATTTGATTGGGCCAGTCAATCCAGAATAAATAATAATTTGTATTATAGATGGCTAAGTTATAAAGATTGGAAGGGGAACTATTTTGAAAAATAATAGGGAAGATATTAGAAATATTGCAATCATTGCGCATGTAGACCATGGCAAGACCACTCTTGTAGACGGAATGCTGAGACAGAGCGGTATATTCAGGCAAAACGAACAGGTCCAGGAGAGAGTGATGGACTCTAACGATCTTGAGAGAGAACGTGGCATAACGATTTTGGCCAAGAATACATCTGTGCATTATAAGAATTATAAAATTAACATAGTTGATACACCCGGCCATGCAGATTTTGGCGGCGAGGTAGAGCGTGTTCTAAAAATGGTGGATGGAGTCCTTCTGCTGGTAGATGCCTTTGAAGGCCCTATGCCCCAGACCAGGTTCGTTCTTCGCAAGGCACTGCAGCTTAGCCTTAAACCAATAGTAGTAATAAATAAAATCGACAGGCCTGATGCCAGACCTAATGAAGTAATTGATGAAGTACTTGAGCTTTTCATTGAGCTTGGAGCAGACGATGAACAGCTGGAATTTCCGGTAGTTTATGCATCTGCAAAGGATGGCTATGCTATGTTGGAGCCTGATGGCGAAAAATGTGACCTCCAGCCCTTATTTCAGAACATAATAGAAAGTGTGCCTGCGCCTAAGGGCGATGACAAAAAGCCACTTCAGCTGCTGGTATCTAATATTGATTATGATGAATATGTAGGAAGGATCGCAATTGGCAGAATTGACAGAGGAATTATTACATCAGGTCAGCAGTGCATAGTGTGCAAAAAGGATGGCAAGAATGTGCAGGGAAAGATAAGTAAGCTGTATACTTATGAAGGCTTGAAAAGAGCTGATACTGCCGATGCTTCAGTAGGTGACATTGTTGCAGTTTCAGGGATAACTGATATTAACATAGGCGAGACTATATGCAGTGTTGATGCACCTGAGCCGTTGCCGTTTGTCAATATTGATGAACCTACGATAAACATGACCTTCAGTGTAAACAACAGCCCGTTTGCCGGAAGAGAAGGAACGTATGTAACTTCAAGACATTTGAGGGACAGGCTTTTTAAGGAACTTGAAACAAATGTCAGTATGCGCATTGAGGAAACTGAAACGCCTGATTCCTTCAAGGTATCTGGAAGAGGTGAATTGCATCTTTCAATACTCATTGAAACAATGAGAAGACAGGGATATGAATTTCAGGTATCCAAACCTAAGGTTATAATGAAGGAAATCGACGGAGTTTTGTATGAACCAATTGAGCTCCTAATGATAGATGTACCTGAAGATTTTATGGGAGTTGTTATGGAAAAGCTGGGCACACGCAAGGCAGAAATGATTAATATGCACTCGGCAACCGAGGGCTATATGAGACTGGAATTTAAGATACCGGCAAGAGGCCTTATAGGCTACCGCTCCGAGTTTTTGACTGATACCAAGGGTAATGGTATAATGAATTCGATATTCAATGGCTTTGAACCGTTCAAGGGGGAAATATCCAGCAGGGCCAGAGGTTCGCTGGTAGCCTGGGAGGATGGAGAAGCAATTACGTATGGACTTTACAATGCGCAGGAAAGAGGAAACCTGTTTATTACTCCGGGCACAAAGGTATACGAGGGCATGGTGGTTGGAGAAAATGCAAGAAACGAAGATATAGTTGTAAATGTCTGCAAGAAAAAGCATGTTACCAACATGAGGGCATCGGGCTCTGATGAAGCGCTTCGCCTTACGCCGCCAAAGGTTCTGAGTCTTGAGCAGGCACTTGAATTTATTACGGATGACGAATTGGTGGAGATAACTCCCAAGAATATGAGGATACGCAAAAGGATACTGAATACAGAGCAGAGAGCAAAGGTAAGAAGCAAGCAACAGCAATAACTGCTCTTGGACAGTTTGTCAGGAGGAAAGCTTATGGAAGGCCAGTATGGTAAGACACCAAAACCAAAAAAGAAAAGGCAAGGTAAGAGAAACAGACTGATATTCTGGCTGCTTGTTTTTGTTTTGTGTATAACGGTAATGATCGTTTGCTTTAAGATATCAAATAATTATGTAATGCGCAATTATCTGGAAGCAAGCCAAAATAGCAATATAGTAATAGATGACAAGGATGCAGTGGAGTTTATTGTCGAAAGGGGCGCAAACACATCAAAGATCGCCAAGGCACTGTATGATAAGGGACTGATTAAAAACGAAAAAATATTTAAGCTGTTATCCAAAATTAATGGTTTTGACGGGACATACAAATCAGGTACTCATATTATAAGCTCAAAATTGACATATGACGAGATGATGAGAGCATTGTCTAATCCTGCAGCAACTGCAAAGATAACGATTCCGGAAGGAAGAACCTTTACACAGATCGCTGATCTGCTTTTTGCAAAAGGCTTTATCAAAGACAAGCAGAAATTCATCCAGGTTGCAAATACAGGTGATTTTGACTATGATTTCATAAAAGAGATACCAAAAAGAGACAACCGGCTCGAAGGTTATTTGTTCCCTGATACGTATGAGTTTGACTTGAATGCAAGCGAAGAGACAATAATTAATAAAATGCTGAGTAATTTCAACAACAAGTTTAAAACCAGTTATAGGGAAAAAATTTCAAAGCTGGGAGAGGATATGACGCTTGACAAGGTAGTGATACTTGCTTCAATGATTGAAAGAGAGGCAAAGGAAGCAGATGACCGGTATCTTGTTTCAGGTGTTATGTATAACAGGCTGAGAAGCAAGGATGCCACTTTAAGAAAGCTCCAGATAGATGCTACTGTTCAGTATGCTCTGCTTAAAACAACAGGGGCTTATAAGGAAAGGTTGCTTTATGAGGATCTGGAGATAAATGACCCCTATAATACTTATATAAATGAAGGACTTCCACCGGGACCTATATGCTGCCCCGGAGAGGCATCGATTAAGGCAGCACTTAATCCGGATACTGAGGATGGATATTTATATTACGTTGCTACCGGAGATGAAAATGGCACCCATGCTTTTGCAAGAACCTTTGCTCAGCATCAAGCTAATAAAAAGAAGTACGCTTCCAAATAGATTGAATTTGAGGGTGTTATTTCAATGAGTATATAAAGTAGGAGATTTGCTCGTCTCCTTAAAGATGTATGGGATATTTTACGCTTTGCTATATTGCAGGAGATGGAGAACTTTTCTTGAATGAAACATTGATATATAAAGGGGACGTACCTCGGGGAATGCATGGAGGAATGTCCCTTTTAAGTTAATGGCGTTTCCCAAAGGGATACAGCAAAAGGTGAGAGGGGCTCTTAGCCCTCGAAACTTATATATATGGCGTTTCCCGAAGGGATACAGCAAAAGGGTGAGAGGGGCTCTTAGCCCCGGGAGTTTTATTAGCGATTGAGTGAGAAAGGAATATGCCATGGTAAACCAGGACTTCATAACTGAATACATAAGAGGTACTATAAAGCAAAGCAGCGGACTTCTGAAGGAGCTTGAATTATATGCCGGTGAGAATCACGTTCCAATTGTTACACCGGAGGTGGCAAGACTCTTAGTAGTATTGGGGAGAGTTGTAAAGCCTCACCGTATATTGGAGATCGGCACTGCCATAGGATATTCATCCATACTTCTTTCCCAGATCCTCATGCCGGGAGGAAGAATTGATACAATTGAACGACAGTATGAAATGCTCGAAAAAGCCCATGAGAATATAAAAAGGGCCGGACTTGAGAATACTATCGGCATAATTGCAGGGGATGCCGTTGAGGTACTGGCTTGCCTTGACAAGCAATATGACATGATATTTCTTGATGCTGCAAAGGGACAATATCCGGAGTTTCTTCCGGAGTGTCTAAGAATGCTTAAAAAAGGTGGACTTCTTATATCAGATAATGTCCTTTTCAAAGGAATGGTGGCAAGTGACGAGCTTGTGGCAAGAAGGAAAAAGACAATAGTCAGCAGAATGCGCAGCTATCTGGATATACTGTGCGGAAATGATGAACTGGACACAAGCATACTTCCCATAGGCGATGGGGTAGCTATCTCATATAAACATATGGAAATGGAGAAATAACAATGGAACAAAATGATAGCGTATTAAGAAATGCGGTAGAGCTGCTTGCGCCTGCAGGCAATCTGGAAAAACTAAAAATGGCAATAATATATGGAGCTGATGCGGTTTATCTTGGAGGCGAGGAGTTCGGGCTGAGGGCATCGGCCGATAATTTCGGGCCTGATGAGCTTCGTGAAGGTGTTGAATTTGCTCATGCAAGAGGTAAAAGGGTCTATCTTACAATGAATATTATCCCCCATAATAAGGATTTTGATGGTATGCCTGAATATATACGGGAAGTTCGTGCTGCCGGCGTTGATGCAGTGATCTTTTCGGACCCGGGAATATTTGAGCTGCTTAAACGTGAGGCACCTGATATGGAGCTTCATATAAGTACACAGGCAAATAATACAAACTGGCACAGTGCATTATTTTGGCATAGAATGGGAGTTAAAAGAGTCATTTTAGCAAGAGAGCTGTCCTTCAATGAAGTATGTGAAATACGAGCAAATGTGCCCAGCGACCTTGAATTAGAGATGTTTGTTCATGGCTCTATGTGTATTTCCTATTCAGGCAGATGCCTTCTGAGCAATTACATGGCAGGGAGAGATTCAAACAGGGGTCTGTGCGCCCACCCCTGCAGATGGAAATACAGCCTTGTGGAGGAGAAAAGACCCGGAGAGTATATGCCGGTTTTTGAAAATGAACGCGGAAGCTATATCTTTAATTCAAAGGACCTTTGCTTGATAGAGCATATACCAGAAATAATTAAGAGCGGGATCACAAGCCTGAAAATAGAAGGCAGAATGAAGAGCTCGTATTATGTCGCAACAGTAGTGAAGGCTTACAGGGAAGCGCTGGATGCTTACGCAGCTGATCCTGCAGGCTACAATTATGATAGCCGATGGATGGATGAGATGTGCAAGATAAGTCACAGAGAATATACCACAGGCTTTTACTCCGGTAAGCCTACCGGAAAGGAACAGGTATATGAATCAAGCTCGTATATAAGGGAATATGCTTTTGTAGGTTTGGTTACAGCCTATGATCCGGAAAACGGAATTGCAACGATAGAACAAAGAAACAGGTTTGTTGAGGGAGAAGAATTGGAAGTAGTAAGTCCTCGAGGACCGTTCTATATACAGAAAGCACACTCAATGCGAAATGCGGACGGAGAATCTATAAACGTGGCACCGCATCCTCAGATGACAGTATACATGCCAATGGATGCTCCTGTTGAGCCATATACGATGTTGAGACGAAAGGACTAATAGAAAGGTATTAAAGAAGCTTTGCATATTAACCCCTCTTAATGGCAAAAATGTAATATAATAACCGCCTAATACTGTAACAGCGGTTATTATATCGCCTCCGGCGGAATTAAGCTGCTAGTTGCGATATTTTCGGCTGACACCGAAACGCACATGGCCGATCATATCATGAATCTTTGCAAATTCATGATATGATAAATTGCCGATTGAAGGGGTGTTTTATTTGTTAAAAAAAAGAATAGTTATAGTCTGTGTAATAATTTCAGTATTATTTTTCGGGCTCCTGATAAGGATAGCTTTCCTGCAATTTGTGTCGGCAGGAGATCTGTCAGAAGCAGCCTTCAGACAGAGAATTGCAAACAATAGCATTGAAAGCCTTCGGGGTAACATTCTGGACAAAAACCTAATACCGTTTACAAACAGGACAGAAAAATATATTGCCTTCATAATACCTGCATTTATTCCCGAATCCGCTGAAGAGCAGGAAAAGGTGTGCTCCAGCTTAGGTATAAGCTTGGATAATCTTAAGGAGCTAAAAAGTAAAAAAGAGCCTGTCATGCTGGAGGTCGACCGTTGGAGAAGTGAAGCTATTGCCTCTATGGAGCCGGAATGGGTATCAATAATACACTCTCTTGAGAGGTACGATAGTGGTACTCTTGCAAAACATGTTGTTGGCTATATCAGCCAAAAGGATAGAGTTGGACAGGCAGGCATTGAAAAATCGTATGAGGAGACTTTGAAGAATAATCAGATTATTGAAATCGGAAGCATTATAGATGCTGCACGCAACCCTATAAAAGGACTGGGCTACAGAATTAAAGCATGGAATACTGATGAAAGTCTTAATGTCAGACTCACGCTGGATTATCATATACAGAAGATAGTCGAAGAG
The DNA here is from genome assembly GCA_023409735.1 of Bacillota bacterium. Taxonomy (GTDB): domain Bacteria; phylum Bacillota; class Clostridia; order Acetivibrionales; family DTU013; genus JAEYRB01. Next base: position 42,528 of record JAEYRB010000051.1, read on the forward strand.
GTTATGGATAAGAATAATATGTCAGGTGCTGTTGTTGTTGAGGATGTGGCAACGGGAGATATACTTGCTATGGCGAGCAAGCCTGATTATGACCCGGACTCGGTTGCAAAGTACCTGAACAGTCTGAATAATGAGCTTTATAATAAAGCTACGGCAGCTTATAACCTGGGTTCGGTATTCAAAATAATCGATGTGGCTGCTCTGTATGAAGATAAGGAGCTTGACCAGGAGAGTGTGTTTGAAATAAACGAAAAGACAAAAAGTACATTTGATACAAATGAAAAGGCGGATGACAGTCTAATCACAAATTATTCCAGCTTAACCGACATACTGTCGGGAGCGTACCAAGATACTGATATGCTGTCAGGGAAACAGGGTACTGATAAGTACTACTGTGGAGGTTACACGGAAATAAACGGGATAGTATTCAAATGCTCTTCATATCTTCAGGGAGGACATGGCCTGCTGAATCTTAAGGATGCATTTGCCCAATCCTGCAATTCATATTTTATTGAGTTGGGGCAAAAAATCGGGTATGTGAATTTAATTAATATGGCAAAGGAATTCGGTCTGGGACAGGAAACAGGGATAGAGGCTCAGGGCGTGGCTGAAGCCGTTGGACGTATTCCAAAGGCAGGCAACTACAGCAAAGCCGACATAGCAAACTTGTCAATCGGGCAGGGAGTACTACTTGCAACTCCGCTTCAGGTTGCTGATATTGTCGCGGTTGTTGCTAATGGTGGAATCAAAAACAAAATTAATATTGTTGATTCAATAGTGGACGATAATGGCACGGTGGTAAAAAGGGTCAGAGCTGATGAAGGAAAAAGAATTATTTCTTCAGATACGGCGCAAAAAATAAGGATGCTTATGGAAGCTGTTACCGAGTATGGCACAGCAACTGATGCAGGAAGAGATTACTACGGAGGAGCCGGTGGGAAAACAGGAAGCGCCGAAACCGGTATTGATGGAGCAGTTCATGCATGGTTTGCCGGATATTTCCCCAAAAATGACCCAAGATATTCAATCGCGGTATTTGCCGAGAACGGGCGGAATGGGGGAAAAGCTGCAGCACCAATATTTGCTGAGATAGCAACAAGGATGAAGGATAAGGGGTACTAATTCCATTTGCAGTCGCATATAATTAAAGTAATAATCATGAATTTTTCATTGAAATATAATAATAAAAATGAATGAAATGCATCTGAGAAATTCATTTTTGTGTTGACAAGCAGAAGATTAAGGTATACACTAATTGACATAAAAACAAGCAGCATAAATATAAAAATCCCGATTGTATGTGTATCCTTTATGTGCTAAGAAATGAGGTTTTGCCTTCTTTGGAGACAGAGCTTTTTTTGTATAATTTATAGAAAAAATGTATAAAAAAATTAAAGGGGAGTGCGAAGATGAAAAGGTTATTTTGTGTAATTCTGGTGGTTGTTCTAGCAGTGGCTGCATTTTCTGGATGTTCTTCGGGAACAGGAAATACAGCAGAAAATTCCGATGTTATCAAGATAGGTATTAACTATGAATTGTCAGGCGGTGTTGCAACATACGGACAAAGCTCGGTAGAGGGTATAGAGCTTGCTATTGAGGAAATCAACGCTGCAGGTGGAATTAACGGAAAGAAAATCGAAGCTGTCAAGTATGATACAAAGTCTGAGCCTGCAGAGGCTACAACTCTGGCTACAAAGCTTATGACAAAGGATAAGGTACTTGCAGTATTAGGTCCTGCAACGTCAGGCTCATTCAAGGCAGTAATACCTGTTGCCATAAAGAATAAGATTCCTGTTGCCTCGGGCTCTGCTACAGCTGACGATGTAACAGTTGATGCAAGCGGTGTTAAGCAGTATGCTTTCCGTATATGCTTCAGTGATTCCTATCAGGGCGAAGTTATGGCAAGCTATGCACTTAATAATCTCTCAAAGAAGAAAGCTGTTATTATCATGGACAGCTCCAGCGATTATGCAAAGGGACTTGCAAAGAGCTTCAAACGTGTATTTACAGAAGGCGGTGGAGCAGTTGTTGCAGAAGAAGCATATCTTGACGGTGATACAGACTTTAATGCTATTATAACAAGCATAAAGAACCAGGACTTTGACGTTATATTTATTCCGGGTTACTATGAAGAAGTAGGACTTATTATAAAGCAAGCACGTGCTCAGGGTATAGACGCACCTGTTTTAGGAGCTGATGGCTTTGATTCGCCGGAGCTTGTTAAGCTTGCAGGTAAGGAAGCACTTAACAATGTTTTCTTCTCCAACCATTATTCATCACTTGACCAGGATCCTACAGTCGTATCCTTCATTGAAAGCTTCAAGAAAAAATATGACAACAAGGAGCCTGATGCCTTCAACGCGCTTGGCTATGACCTGGCGAAGTTCGTGGCAGATGGAATCGGCCGTGCAGAAAAGCTTAATGGTGAATCCGTTAAAAAAGCACTGGAAGAGACAAAGGACTTTAAAGGAGTTACAGGTTCCTTTAGCATAAATGAAAATCATGATGCTGTTAAGGCTATTGTAGTTATAGGCCTTAAGGACGGTGCTCAGGATACAATTGAAAGAATAAGCAGGTAAATTTAAGCAGTGTAAATAAAGAAAGAAATGTGCATGTAGGTGGAGATTGTATCTCCACTTATATGTATTTATCAGGTATAATATTATTATCATATGTCAAATGAATAAATATGATCTAAGGCACTTGCTAGTGCTTGAAAGAGGGGAATCGTTTGGAACAGTTTTTACAGCAGGTTATAAACGGCGTATCTCTGGGGAGTATTTATGCTTTAATTGCCCTTGGTTATACGATGGTTTACGGAATTATTAAGCTGATTAACTTTGCCCACTGTGATATTTATATGCTTGGGGCGTATATTGGCTATTTTTGTATGACATTTCTGCATCTTGGTTTTATACCTTCCATATTAGTGGCAATGTCCGTTTGTATTATACTTGGAATGCTTATTGAAAAAATCGCATACAAGCCATTAAGAAATGCCACAAGAATAGCGGTGCTTATAACTGCTATAGGTGTTTCATTATTCCTTGAATACGGAACAATGTTTGTTGTTACTGCGAAGGTGCGCACATATCCGGAGATGACAGGCTTGCTTGCTCAGAAATTCAACATAGGTAATGTCATAATTTCTATGCAGCAGATAATGATCGTAAGCATAACTATTATTTTAATGATCATGCTGCAGTTCATTGTTAATAAGACTAAGATAGGCAAGGCAATGCGAGCTGTATCACTTGATAAGGACGCAGCTGAGCTTATGGGTATAAATGTGGACACAACGATATCATTTACATTCGCGCTTGGCTCTGCACTTGCGGGAGCTGCCGGAGTAATGGTAGGCATTTATTACAACTCAATAAATCCGTTAATGGGTGTTGTTCCGGGGTTAAAAGCATTTATTGCCGCTGTTTTTGGCGGAATAGGAATTATACCAGGTGCAATGATAGGCGGCTATTTTATAGGAATTGTTGAAGTTTTGGTTTCCGGGTACGGAAATTCTATGTACAGGGACGCTGTAGTTTTTGCCATTCTTATAGTTATACTTATTGTCAAGCCAGCAGGCCTTTTGGGCAAGAATACCAGGGAGAAGGTGTAGAAAATGAACAAAATATTAGAATCAAACGCAATGAAAAAAGCAATTTCTATAGTTCTTACCTATGGTATCATTCAGCTTTTGATATCGACTAATATAATCAGTGATTATTTACAGGCTACGCTTGTTACAATTTGCATTAACATAATACTGGCAGTCAGCCTTAACCTTATAACCGGCTTTACGGGTCAGTTCTCCCTCGGACATGCGGGCTTTATGTCCATAGGTGCTTATGTCTGTGCGCTGATAACAATGAGGATGCCAACAGTGCCGGGCTTCATTATAGGAGTCTTGGCAGCAGCTACAGCCGCTGCTGTGGTTGGGTGTCTAGTAGGTCTTCCGACACTGAGACTGCAGGGTGATTATCTTGCAATTGCCACACTGGGTATGTCGGAAATAATTCGTGTTGTATTTCTCAATCTTGACATAACTAACGGAGCAGCCGGACTTAACGGAATACCGCAGTTCGTTAACTGGCCCTGGCTTTTCCTATTCACAGCGGGTACGGTGGTTTTGATCACTAATTTCTTGAAATCCTCTCATGGCAGGGCATGTATTTCTATCCGTGAGGATGAGATAGCTGCTGAGGCTATGGGAATAAATACAACGAAATATAAGGTAATATCCTTTATGATCGGAGCCTTCTGTGCAGGAATCGGAGGTGCTCTTTATTCCTCATATTTCTACTTTTTAAAGCCTGATCTGTTTGGATTTATGAAATCCATAGACATATTGGTAATTGTTGTGTTTGGCGGACTGGGAAGTATATCAGGCTCAATTATGGCTGCAGTTTTACTGGCGCTTATATCAACGTTCCTGCAGTCCTTCCCTGAAATACGTATGGTTCTGTACTCTCTACTGCTGATCATTATAATGGTATTCCGCCCTCAAGGGCTTATGGGATCAAAGGAAATTTCATTCACAATATTCAGAAGATTTGGTGATGTTTTCAAGTCCCGGAAAGGGAGGGCATAAGCATGTCAATATTAAGTGTAAAGAAATTGACAAAATCCTTTGGCGGCCTTACAGCTGTTTCAAATGTAAATATGGAAATAGAAAAGGGAGAGCTGGTCGGACTTATTGGCCCGAACGGAGCCGGAAAAACAACCTTGTTCAACATGCTGACAGGTGTTTATGTACCTACCTCAGGCACGATCACTCTTAACAGGAACGGTACGGAGAAACAGCTCCAGGGACTTAAGCCTCATGCAGTATGCAGTGAGGGATTGGCAAGAACCTTTCAGAATATAAGGCTGTTTAAGGATCTGACAGTGCTTGATAATGTGCGGATCGCAATGCACAAAAATGTAAACTATGGACTTGCATCAAGCTTCCTTCATCTGAAATCCTATCAAAAGGAAGAAAAAGGGCTTTTGGAGGAGAGCATTGAGCTATTAACGATCCTTGGCCTCGCAGATAAGAAGAATGAACTGGCACGAAATCTTCCCTATGGTGAACAGCGCCATCTGGAGATAGCACGTGCTTTGGCGACTAATCCGGTACTCTTACTTCTTGATGAGCCGGCGGCAGGCATGAATCCGGCTGAAACTGCTAAATTGACGGAGATCATAGGATGGATAAGAGAAAAATTCGACCTTACTATCCTACTTATAGAGCACGATATGTCCCTTGTAATGAAAATCTGTGAACGCATTTATGTTTTGAATTACGGTATGATTATAGCTAATGGTAATCCGGCTGAGATCAAAACTAATAAAAGTGTAATTGAGGCTTATCTGGGGGAGGATATCAGCAATGCTTGAAATAAAAAACATTAATGTGCATTTTGGTGTTATACATGCATTAAAGGGAATATCACTTACTGTAAATGATGGTGAAATAGTGACGCTGATTGGAGCGAACGGCGCCGGAAAAACTACCACACTTCGCACTGCCTCCGGTCTGAAGAAGCCGACCGATGGATCAATAATACTTGATGGTAAGGATATAACTAATACGTCGGCAAAGGAGAGAGTGCAGATGGGAATTTCACATTCTCCCGAAGGACGGCGTGTATTTTCAACAATGACGGTGCTTGAAAATCTTGAACTTGGTGCTTATCTGAGAAAAGACAGGGCACAAATTAAAAAAGATATGGATATGGTGTTCGGGCATTTCCCAATACTTGCAGATCGCAGAAAGCAGTTAGCAGGTACATTGTCCGGTGGTGAACAGCAGATGCTGGCAATAGGCAGGGCACTTATGAGCAAGCCGAAGCTTCTTTTCCTTGACGAGCCGTCTATGGGCCTTGCACCTATACTGGTTCAGGAGATATTTAACATTATTCGCGAAATAAACAAGGATGGAACAACAATACTTCTAGTTGAGCAGAATGCCAGCATGGCGCTTCAGATCGCAAGCCGTGCTTATGTAATAGAAACAGGCTCGATCGTTTTATCAGGCTCAGGCGCTGAGCTGCTGCAGAGTGAGGACATTAAAAAAGCATATTTGGGAGGTTGATATTATGTTTGTTAAGAACAAAATGACAACAAATCCATTCACTATTTCATATGACCAGACAATACCTGATGCTCATGAAATAATGACGAACAATGGTATTAAGCGTCTTCCGGTAATGAAGAAGGATAAGCTGGTTGGTATTGTCTCAAAGGATGACATACTGAGAGCATCGCCTTCCAAGGCAACTACCTTCAGTATTGGTGAAATAACATATCTTCTGGCAAAGACAAAAATAAGCCAGATCATGACTAAGGAGATAATCACCATCTCTTCTGATGCACTACTTGAAGAAGCTGCAACAATGATGCGTGACAATCATGTAAGCTTTCTGCCTGTAGTAGATGATGGCAAGCTTGTGGGCATCATTACAGAAAGTGACATATTTGATTCCTTTATAGACCTGCTTGGCTTCCGTGAGCCGGGTACAAGACTGACAATTGAGGCACCTGATGTTCCGGGTATTATGTCTAAGCTGACAAGCATAATAAGTAATTACGGAGCTAATATAACGCATGTTGCGGTATACCGCGGAGCCGTTGGAAAGAGCAGCGTTGTCATAGGCATGAATTCGCTTAACACTGCCGAGATTGAAAAATCGCTTACGGGTGCAGGTTATACCATAATTCATAAGCTGCAGAACAAGAAGGATGATTAAGCTCAAATTTTGATCATGAGTTTTGAGGGCAGCATAATACTTTACTATAATGGGTATTATGCTGCCCTCTATTCATTTATAATGCTAGCCGATGGACAACGCTATATATTATAACATTACTTTTTTTGACAGGTTGTCAATAAAGTAAAAGTGGCGTATACTTTATCACGTAATTAATCATTGGGTGGGAGAGAAAATAGATGCAATTTTTATTAATAGTTTTAAATAAAGTGGAATTACTTGAAACACTTCTGGAAAGGTTTATGGAATCAGGAATATGTGGAGCTACTATTCTAAGCAGCACAGGAATGGTAAGAGAGCTTTCAAAATCCAGTGAGGATTTTCCTATATTCGGTACGCTTCGATTTCTGATTGATCCTGATCGTAAGGAAAGTAAAACAATTTTCGCTGTATTAAAGGAAGAAAAAATAGATATTGCTAAAAGAATCATCCGTGAGGTAGTAGGTGATCTATCAAAGCCTGACACTGCCGTTGTGTTCACCCTTCCTGTACTTTCAGCTGAAGGAGTTGAATTGTAGGCTATGGAACTTACAACAATGTTTTATCTGGCCCTTGTGCTGTTTGCAGGGCTGATCTTCGGGCGTGCAGTAAAGCTTGTAAAGCTTCCTAATGTTACAGGCTACCTTATAGCAGGCCTTATAATAGGCCCATACTGCCTAAAGCTTATTCCCCTGGATACAGTTACCGGTATGGAGCTGATCTCTGAAATGGCTCTTGCTTTTATTGCTTTTTCAGTGGGCGCTGAGTTTAAACTGTCATATTTGAAAAGGGTTGGTATTACACCTGTCGTTATTGCAATATGCGAAGGCCTAATGGCCTCTGTATGTGTAACTACGATACTTACAGTATTTGGCTTCGATATACAAATAGCTCTGCTTTTAGGCGCGATAGCATCTGCTACAGCACCAGCAGCTACCATAATGGTTGTAAGGCAATACAAAGCAAAGGGGCCTGTAACAGAGACACTCCTGAGTGTTGTTGCTCTGGATGATGCAGTTGCGCTCATTGCCTTTGGTTTTGCTGTCGCAATGGTTAATTCCATACAGCATCCTGGCCAGGTTTCAATAATCATGTCTGTTCTTTCTCCACTGCTTGAGATATTGGCATCAATAGGCTTAGGCTTTGTAATGGGTGCTTTGTTTGCAATTCCTCTGCGCTTTTTTAAAAAGGATTCAAACAGGCTTATTATAACAGTGGGCTTCATATTTCTCGGCTCTTCAATAGCAACTATGCTTGGACTTTCATCCTTGCTGCTGTGTATGTGCATGGGTGCGATGCTGATAAATGTGAATAAGTCAGGTGATGCAATTCTAAAGCTGGTTGATGGAATAACACCGCCAATCTTCCTCATGTTCTTTGTAGTATCGGGTATGGAGTTAAACGTTACGATACTACCGAAGATAGGTCTTATAGGAATACTGTATGTCATATTCAGAGTTGTGGGCAAGGTAGGCGGTGCATATATCGGAGCTGTTGTTATGAAGGCACCTAAGACTGTAAAGAAATATATAGGCTATACTTTGGTACCTCAGGCCGGTGTTGCAATAGGCTTGTCGCTAATTGCGTCCAAAATGCTGCCTGAGCTAGGGCAGACAATACGTGCTGTGATCCTTTGTGGAACACTTCTATATGAGCTTGTAGGCCCGGCAATTACTAAAATATCCCTTAAAAAGGCAGGAGAGATCACAGAGCAATAGTATGCTCTTTACTCATATATGTTTATCTAAGTGTTGCTTTGAGCTATGCGCTGTGGCTGCTGGTATCAGGCAGAAGGGAAACGATGAAATTTTGAAGGATTCAAAAGTGATTAATGAAAGACCAAGGGCTATTTTATATTTAGTCATAACGGCTATACTTTGGAGCCTTGGCGGTTTGTTGATAAAGTCTGTCAACTCCAATCCTGTGGCAATAGCCGGTGTAAGAAGCGGCATATCAGCTATATTGCTTATTGCTCTTATGGGTAAACCCAAGCTCAACTGGTCATTTGCTCAGGTGGGTGCTGCCATAGCATATTCAGCTACAGTGCTTTTATTTGTAATCGCAAATAAAAACACTACTGCAGCAAATGCCATACTGATTCAGTATACGGCTCCTATTTATGTTGTGATATTGAGTGCGTGGCTGCTAAAAGAGAAGGTGCAGCTGCTGGATGTGGTTGCAATTCTTTTTGCTCTTGGCGGGATGGCATTGTTTTTTGTAGATAGCATCAGCACAAAGGGTATGATTGGAAATATTTTTGCAGCTATAAGCGGTGTAGCCTTTGCTCTTTTTACCATATTCATGCGCATGCAGAAGGAAGGTTCGCCAATTGAATCGGTGCTGCTGGGAAACATAATTACTGCTGTAATAGGGATACCATTTTTATTTGGTTCTATGCCGGATACTAAGGGGTGGCTTTGTCTAACTATATTAGGTATTGTTCAGCTTGGACTTCCGTATATTTTATATTCAAAGGCAATTAAGCATGTGACAGCAGTAGAAGCCAGTATAATCCCGATACTTGAGCCGATTCTTAATCCTGTATGGGTTTTCCTCTTGCTGGGAGAAAAGCCCGGAGCTTTGGCAATCACGGGAGGTGCTATTGTCATTGTAGCAATTACCGGGCGGTGTCTTATCTCTCTTCGTAAGTCGGACAGTAAAACCATTAGCTGTTAAGTTTGAATAGAAGTTAACACAATTCTTTTAAAAAATTTGTTAAAAAATTAAAAATCCTATGCTTTTTTGCACAATAGTACTTTACTTTGATGAAGTTTTAAAGTACAATAGCAACATAATAGTTTTACATAAAGAGGGGTGCTGCTTTTATGAAGAAAAAAATTTTATTAATCTTATTAGCTATAATTATTGTATCCACTGTTCTAACTGGATGTACAGGGGCTTCTACTGGAAAAGATGAATCATGGAATAAAATAAGCGAGAAGGGCGAGTTTGTTCTTGGACTTGATGACAGCTTCCCGCCAATGGGCTTTAGGGATGATAATAATGAAATAGTTGGCTTTGATATTGATGTAGCTAAGGAAGTATGCGACAGACTGGGAGTTAAGCTAACACTTCAGCAGATCGTTTGGGAAACAAAGGAGCAGGAGCTCAACACAGGTAAGATCGACTGTATATGGAACGGCCTTACAATTACTGAAGACCGAAAGAAAGAATTACTCTTTTCTGAGCCATATATGAACAATAGACAGGTACTTGTTGTGAAAAGCGATTCAACACTTACATCATTGGATTTTGCAGGCAAGAAGGTGGCACTTCAGGCAGGCTCGAGCGCAGCGGATGCTCTGAATGCTAAGGAGAATTTCAAGGCTTCTTTAGCAGAGGTAGTTGAATTCGATGATAATATGACTGCTCTTATGGACCTGGAAAAAGGCGGCGTTGATGCAGTTCTTATGGATGAGATAGTTGCAAATTATAATATTCAGGCTAAGAATGCTGATTATAAGATTATTGATGAAGAATTGGCAACTGAGAGCTATGGAATTGGCTTTCGCAAGAATGATACAGCCCTGAGAGACAAGGTTCAGAAGACTCTTGAGGATATGGCCAAGGATGGCAAGCTTGCTGAGATCTCTGAAAAATGGTTTGGCAAGGATCTGACTACTATAGCAAAATAATATAAACATTAGATTAATATAGGGCTGGTATTATGAATACCGGCCTTGTATTGTTAAACAGCATTTTGTATCCGAGTCATCACTGTAACTCTTATAATGCATCGGTTCATAGAAAAATTTACGTTTATAGTAATTATTCTGCTAGTATGTTATGTGAAGCAGAATGATTTACCGCTGTAACATACATGTTGAATGCGGCAAAACGAATTACATCTACAACATTTGTCTTTGAATTTGGGGGTTAGGATATTTTGAAATTCATTGGATTTCTTTTAGACGGTACACTGGTAACACTGCAATTGTTTTTCCTGACACTGTTGTTTTCGCTTCCTCTTGGACTTATCGTATCCTTTGGACGAATGTCAAAAAGCAGACTGTTAAGTGGAATAATAAAGCTGTACATTGACATAATGAGGGGAACTCCGCTTATACTTCAGCTGATCGTGGTATATTTCGGACCGTCATATATTGTCATGTTTTTCTTCCCATCAAGCTCAGGAGTAAACCTTGATAGGTTTTGGGCTGCGATAATTGCATTTGTCCTTAACTATTCCGCATATTTTGCTGAGATATTCAGAGGCGGAATAGAATCAATGCCAAGGGGACAGTATGAAGCAGCTGAGGTTCTTGGCTTGAGCAGGTCACAGACTTTTTTTAGAATAATATTGCCCCAGGTTCTGAAAAGGATACTTCCTCCAATAAGCAACGAGGTAATAACCTTAGTAAAGGACACAGCTCTTGTTCAGGTACTTGGCGTGTCAGAGCTTTTCAGAGTGGCAAAGAATGAGGCTTCAAGAGTTTCATCAGTAACGCCGCTGTTTGTTGCAGGCTTATTCTATTTTGCTATGAATTGGATCGTTACGAGAATATTCCACTTAGCAGAAAAGAAAATGAATTATTACAGGTAAGGTGCTAAAAATGGAGATACTTAAGGTTGACAATATATATAAAAGCTTTGGCGGAAACGAAGTATTACAGGGTATTTCCTTTGATATACAAAAGGGAGATGTATTGGCTGTAATAGGTCCGTCCGGTTCGGGAAAGAGTACGCTTCTGAGGTGTATAAATCTGCTTGAGCAGGCTGATACGGGCTCTGTGGCTATTGAAGGCGATTACCTATTCAGGACTCAGGATGGCAAGGCAGTTTATGCGCAGGAGAGTGAATTAAGAAGAATAAGGCTTCGCCTTGGACTTGTATTTCAGAATTTTAATCTTTTTCCACACTTTTCTGTATTGCGTAATATTACCGAAGCGCCAATCACTGTCCAGGGTATTTCTAAGCAGGAGGCAGAGAGGACGGCACGTGAACTGCTTGACAAGATGGGACTTTCCGATAAAGCGGATGCATTTCCATGTGAGCTTTCGGGAGGTCAATGCCAGAGAGTAGCTATAGCCAGAGCCCTGGCTCTTAAGCCTGAAATACTGTTCTTTGACGAACCTACGTCGGCTCTTGATCCTGAGCTTACAATAGAGGTGCTGAAGGTAATTAGGATGCTTGCTGCTGAGCATATGACTATGGTTGTTGTAACTCATGAGATGAGCTTTGCCCGCGATGTGGCTGACAGGGTGATCTTTATGGATAAGGGGCAGATCGTTGAGGACGGAGACCCTAAAATCGTATTCACAAATCCATCCAATGAGAGAACTAAAGCATTCCTGAAAACATATTCAGAGAGCTGAGTTATAGTCTGTGCTGTATAAGGATGGTCAGCAATTTAAATGTGAGAGGTAAAACTGTAAGGCTTATGCTTGTCTAACGCTGTTGAGCTTAGATAGGAGTGTTTAAGTCTGGTTAGCACTGTACTAACTCAGTTAGTACAGTATGTGAATATAAAACATACCAGCATGAACTGTAATAGTCTTTTATCGTGGTAAGACGCTAGACTATTTTTCTCTGATGAGTCAGTTTATAGTTGAACTAGTTTGATTAATGCCTCAATAGCTTGTTAAAATTATATGAACAAAAATTAGTGCTTAGCTTTTCATAAGATGAGACTTGACAATGAAAGCCGATTGATTCTTGTGCCCAATATTAATTTCACTTTCATGAGACCTATTTTCACAGTTTGACTTAATCAGCGTTGCCGGCGAGAGCAGTATACTGCTTCAGCTTAAGCTCCCAGCCGGATTCTGATGACCAATCAGGATTATCAGCGTATTTCTTGTTAACATAATGTACAAGCAATGCGATTATATCCTTGCCAAGAGCATCAAAGAGGGCATCGCAGTCATTGCCCCAGAAACAGACATTCAGTATTTCTGTTAGGTCACTTAGACTATGAACATAATTCTGGACCATTTTTACCTTATCAGACAAATAACGGCAGTCCTCAATTTCACTAATAAGGCTCCGCAGCCTTTCATTATCCATGCGACCTGAGTCAACATATATGCTTTCAGGCTCTTTTTGAACCAAACGGCAGCTGATGGTTAAGAATACATCGTTAAGAGAACCTGCTGTAACTGCTGCCGAAATTCTCGGATATAGTTCTGTTGCTGTTTTTCTTAAATAATTCTTTGCAGCTTCATCATCAATATTTAAGCAACTGCAGATGGAAACTGCGGCATTTTGCAGCTTTTCTAAGGCAGTCTTTTCAGACCATGAGCGGAAGTATTCGAGCAGCACGAGCCTGTCTGACTCTGTAATATCGAGTGCGGCAATATTACCCTTGATTAGTGCCAGACCTATTGCATTGGTCGCTACAGGTTCATATAGGTTGATTAATAGGACCTTATATTCAGGAAAACATTTTTCAAAGAGCGATATAGCATTATACCGGTCAAAATGGGTGATAAATTCATTTTCAATAATAATTCGTCTTAGGTATTCATTAATATATTCTATTCCCAAAAGCCTTTCTGATACAGGCTGGGATAGCTGATAATCAATAGAACATGGAATATCATGGGCTAAAAATCTATAATCATATTTCTTAAAAAAACCGGTGATCTCACAAAGTGTATCTCTATATGACAAATTATCGAGACCATGAGGAGATGTATTAATAGCATGGGACAATAGCTTCCGTCCTTCGGTGACAGCCTTTTCAATTACTATACGGCCTTTGATGAATAGGTCTTCCGCAGGAAGCTCTTTAAGCATGGTCAAATCGCCTGAAATTTCTTTCATATACATTCTGATACAAAAGCATATAGAATTGAGCAGCTCCTGTGCTGTTTCCACAGGCACTGAGCTGCTGTCACCCATAGTATAACGCTGTACCTGCATGGCGAGTATGCTCCAAAGGCTTTTCTGAATTTCATAGATATCACCTTCAGACAGAATACTCTGTGAGGACATTTGGTCTGATATTAATGATAGGTAGCTGTCATTTTCCATAAAAGCACCTCTTCAGTCGTCAAGGTCGGGCCTGCCGCCAGATCGAATATATCTGCACAGATCCTCAAGAGCGACGTCACACAGGTATTCAACTGAGCCCTGGCAATCCGAATCAAAATGATATTTCATAAATGATACTATTTCATCATCGGTGGCAACATCCATTGATTCATTTTTAAAATAGTAAAAGGAGTCCTGCAGCTCACATATTATCTCTTCATAATTATCCTGCGTTATATATGGAGAATCACAGAATTCATATATAAGCTTTTTCAGTATTCCATGCCCGAATTCTATTCAACCGGTTTCTTTCAAAGCTTCAAACCGCTTTTCAGCTATGCTTGCAATCTGCTTATCTGATAAAAACAGGCCATAGCGAAGGGTAATGTCGTTACACTCCTTAAGCTCAGCCATAGTTTTCTGTTTTTGTGCATCAAGTGCTGTCAGAAATAGAAAATCTTTATCCGTAAATACCGCCTCCTCCCTTAAAATACCGCAGCTACGACGCTAATACAAGACTTGAAAAAAGGTCCTATTTGTGGTAATATAATATTGTAAATTAAGAAAAAATCTTTTTATTGCAGTCAAAAAGGACCGCCCTATTATTAAGGAAGTCCTTTATTATTATGGGTTTCAAATGCAGCAGCAATACACTGCGATTTAGAAATTATTTTTAATCAATTATAGTTATCGGGCTTTAGCTCCTTACTCAGCTTTTTAATTGCCTTCTTTTCAATACGTGATACATATGAGCGCGAAATTCCCAGCATGCCTGCAATTTCTCTCTGTGTTTTTCGTGTGCCGTTGAGAAGACCATAGCGTAACTCCAGAACAGTTTTTTCTCTTTTCTTTAGTACAGATTTCATTTTATTATATAAGCGCTTTACCTGCATTTTTAGTTCAACCTCATCTATGACGCATTCGGCTTCATTGCCAATAACGTCAATAAGGGTAATTTCGTTGCCCTCGCGATCTATGCCAATTGGATCATGAAGTGAAACCTCGCTTTGTATTTTCTTTGCTGACCGTATCTGCATAAGTATCTCATTTTCTATACAGCGGGCTGCGTATGTGGCAAGTCGTGTACCTTTTGACTGATCAAATGTGGATATTGCTTTAATCAGTCCTATTGTGCCTATTGATATAAGATCATCGCTGTCGTTGCTAAAGGTACTGTACTTTTTAACTATATGTGCCACCAGCCTGAGATTTCTTTCAATCAGCGTATTCCTGGCATCTTCGCTTCCATTTTTGTATGCTTCTATATATTTCTGCTCTTCTTCCGGCGATAAGGGCTGAGGAAAGGAATTTGTATTTGAAACATAGCCCAATTGTAAAAATGTAGTGCCAAGTATATCGTTTATTAAAGAAAATATAAGATGAAGCAATTCTGGCACCCCCCGAAAATGAGTCACCATATAAGTATATGAATGAACGGAAAATAGTTGCATGTTCGATTGTAAAAAATAATTTTGGATCGGCAGTACCGTTTGCGTCCTTCCCAATTAAGGCCTTCCCAATTAATAAAAACGTGTTGGTAAAAAATCATTGATAAATAATTTTCCATGTGTTATACTACATAACGAAAAAATACGCACACATCCCGACAATCGGATAAGTGCCCAAACGGTGTTCCGCGCGGACGACGGATGTGGAGGTATAAACTTAAGGAGGGTATATTTATGTCAGTTATTTCAATGAAGCAGCTGCTTGAAGCAGGCGTCCATTTCGGTCACCAGACCAGAAGATGGAATCCCAAAATGGCCGAGTACATCTTTACGGAGAGAAACGGCATCTACATTATCGATTTGCAGAAGACAGTAAAAAAGGTTGAAGACGCTTATTTCTTCATCAGAGAAATTGCCATGAACGGCGACGATGTTCTTTTCGTAGGAACTAAGAAGCAGGCTCAGGATTCCATAAAGGAAGAAGCTGAGAGAAGCGGACAGTATTTTGTCAATGCAAGATGGCTTGGCGGAATGCTCACAAACTTCAAAACGATCCGTAACAGAATAGACAGGCTTAACCAGCTTGAAAGCATGGAATCAGATGGACTCTTCGAAGTACTGCCAAAGAAGGAAGTTATCAAGCTTAAGGGCGAAATGGAGAAGCTTGAGAAATACCTTGGCGGTATCAAGAACATGAAGAAGCTTCCGGGAGCTATGTTTATTGTTGACCCAAGGAAAGAAAGAAATGCTATCCTTGAAGCAAGGAAGCTTGGTATTCCTGTAGTAGCTATAGTTGATACCAACTGTGATCCTGACGAGGTTGATTATGTTATTCCGGGTAATGATGATGCAATAAGGGCTGTTAAGCTCATTGCCGCAAAAATTGCCGATGCAATAATTGAAGGCCGTCAAGGTGAACAGCTTTCTACCGACAGTGCTGAGGCAGAAGAAAAGGTAAATGAAGAAGGCTCAGTCGAGGAAACAACTGTAGAGGAATAATACATGGATCCCAACTGGTAAATGACTAATAAAACGGTATATTGTTTTGTGTATCGTTAATAATATGATTATTATGGTTTGGAGGAATTTGGATGATTACTGCTGAATTGGTAAAGCAACTTAGGGAAAGAACCGGAGCAGGCATGATGGACTGTAAAAAGGCTCTTACAGAAACAGATGGCGATATTGAAAAAGCAATAGAATTTCTTAGAGAAAAGGGTTTAGCTGCAGCAGCAAAGAAATCCGGAAGAATAGCTGCTGAAGGATTAGTTGAATCATATATACATGGAAACGGCAGAATAGGTGTTCTTGTTGAGGTCAACATTGAGACTGACTTTGCAGCAGCAAATGCAGATTTCAAACAGCTGGTTAAGGATATTGCAATGCAGATTGCAGCAGCAAAGCCTGAATATGTTAGAAGAGAAGAGGTTCCTGCAGCAGTTCTGGAGAAGGAAATGGAGATTCTCAGAGCACAGGCCAGAAATGAAGGAAAGCCTGAAAAGATTATTGAGAAAATGGTAGAAGGCAGAATCGATAAATTCTACAAGGAAATATGTCTTCTTGACCAGCCTTGGATCAAGGATCCTGAAAAAACTATACAGCAGCTTGTTACAGAGAACATAGCAAAGATCGGTGAAAATATCAATGTCAGAAGGTTCGTTAGGTATGAAAGAGGAGAAGGCCTTGAGAAGAAAAACGAAAACTTTGCTGATGAGGTTGCAAAACAGGTAAATAAATAATAATACCTGTTTACTGAAAACAGGTATCACATAGCTAAACAAATAAAAGCCTGAGATTACGCTATTTTGCGTCATTACAGGCTTTTCATTTTGATTTGAAATACAAGCATCGTGTGCGAGTAAGCTATTTTAAGGTTATATTATAGATTCTTATATTGGAAAAACTTGCCGTTAAAAAACTAACATGATAAAATATCGCTGCGCATGTATTATTTAGTGATATAAGGCAAAGTGTATAATGAAAGGACAGCTTTACAATAAACATAAACCCAAAACTAATTTTTCCCTGGCGTAAAAAGACTATTTTCGTTGCTGTCAGCAAAACGATACTGTAAAATGAATTACTACTAATTTTTTTTCGAGAAAAATATTGTTAAGATAGATAAATCCAGGTGAGAGAATTATGACTCATGAAGAAATTATTGAATACTGCCTGAGAAAACCCGGTGCGTATATCGATTATCCTTTTTACCCTGTTTCACCGGTGGTCAAGGTAAAAGCACCTTCTCAGGAGAAGGGCCGCATTTTTGCACAGCTGCTTATGCTTCATGACGAACCTAAGGTCACCTTGAACTGCACACCAATAACGGCAGAAATTTTCCGCAATGCTTATCCCGGCTCTGTTGTAAGAGGTTGGCATTGTCCACGGGTACAGCAGCCTCATTTTAACACAGTGGACCTTGACGGTGTTGTCCCTGACATAGAAATTATCCATATGATAGACCATTCTTATGACACAGTGGTGGCAAAATTACCAAAATATATACAGAAAGAGTTAAAGGGGGAGGCATGATGGCGGCACATTTTACGGATGTATGTCTTATAACTGAGGATGTCCTGCGGCTGCGGTCATTTTATGAATTGGTATTTGGCGGTGAAGCTGAGGGGGACGAAATTCATTCCTCTCTTGTAATCAATGGTTTGACTTTAACCTTTGATTATTCTGTAACATTGCAGGAAAACCCGGCCTTCAGTTATGTGACCGGAGGCGGAGCAAATAACATTATTATTGGTTTCAACGTGGATAATGTAGATGCGGAGTATCAGCGGCTGTTGCTATTGGACGTTGAAATGCTGAACCAGCCAACAACTCATCCATGGGGTGCACGTTCCTTCCAATTTAAAGACCCGGATGGGAATATCCTTAATTTCCGTTGCTGGGCAAGGGAGGATTAGTATAAACGATTGTATTATGGAAGCTTTATCTTTTTAGGGGCTATATAATGCTAAGGCTACACTTCTGAGGCATAATGAAAACCGCACATATTGTGTTGATTATGGTGGCAGTCATATTGCCTCCGTACAAAAACTTAAGTGGATCTAGTTGGTACTTAATGAGGAGGAACAAACAATGGAAGAAATAAAAAGAAGTGAAATAAATGAGGAATGGGCACATTCTGGGATTGTTGAGGCTGGCGATTATATTTTTATCAGCTATTGTATGAAAAACGAGGGACAATCCATTGAAGACCAAATCAATGGTGCATTTGATGTTTTAAGTGAGAGACTGGAAACAGTTGGTCTGAGCTTAGATCCGTTGTGAAAATGGATTGCCTGTTCAAAGATATTACGGACTTAACCTTACTGGGGAAAGTAATTAAAGAAAGATTTCATGGGAAATATCCGGCAAGAAAAGCATTTGAAACAAAGTTCATCAGAGACGAAATTGGCTTTCAGATTGATGCAATAGCATTCCGGGAAGAGTATGACACTATTTAGCGATTGTTGATTCATTTTTACTATGGCTGAAATGTGGATATCAGAGGCCTCTGCCAAAATTTTTTTGACACCTTGCGAAATGAATTGACACTATGTTATAATAATGCGGAATTAATAAATCTCTATCATGTATTAAAGCAAAGAAAAGTAGCTCGGCGGGGTGACCGGGAAAATGGATGGGTACATTTTCAGCTCATGTTGTATTAAGGGAGGAATAGCGGGGATGTTCCAGAGTATTGAGACTTATGAGGTAAAATGTTTAAGGTCATAAAATAAAAGTGAGGGGGACATATTGCTGATATGTTCCCTTTTTTAAGGACAAAAGCAAGTGAAGAAATATGGTTAGCATAGTCATACATGATTATATTCCATTATTAAACGAGGCAAAGTACTGTATCAATTCTTTAAATGATAAGTAACGATTTTGTTTGCAGGGTAGAAATCGGGGAGACCAGAATAGCTGAGAAGCATAATTAATAGGAAAATGCTCCAAAACTGAAACATTTTCTTTAACCGATGTGTTTAAGAAGGATTTTATACAGCTTGTGTAGAAAATAACAATAATCCAGTGGGGGTAAGACATATGACACCTAAGTATAAGAGAGTTTTATTGAAACTAAGCGGCGAGGCACTTGCCGGCAATTTAAAAACAGGAATCGATACCGATACATTAAGCTCGATTTCTGAAAGGATAAGTGAATTATATAAGCTTGGTACGGAAATATCCATTGTCGTAGGCGGTGGTAACTTTTGGAGAGGCAGAAGTGGTAAGGGAATGGACAGGACGACAGCAGACCACATGGGAATGCTGGCTACAGTTATTAATTCTCTGGCTTTGCAGGATGCACTGGAAAACAAGGGTATTCCTACGAGAGTACAGACAGCTATTGAAATGAGACAGATAGCTGAGCCGTACATTAGAAGGCGAGCAGTAAGGCACCTGGAGAAGAAGCGTGTTGTCATATTTGCCTGTGGAATAGGTAATCCATACTTTTCAACAGATACAACAGCTGCACTTAGAGCAGCCGAGATAGATGCTGAGGTTATTCTTAAGGCAACCATGGTTGACGGTGTATATGACAGCGATCCAAAGAAAAATCCGAACGCTAAGAGATTTGAGACTCTGTCATTCTCTGAGGCACTTTCAAGAAGACTTGAAGTCATGGATTCCACAGCGCTTTCACTTTGCATGGATAACAATATACCACTTATCGTCTTTGATATGATGAACCCTGACAATATAATCAGGGTCGTGTGCGGTGAAAATATAGGTACAACATTGTACTCAATTCCTAAATAACAAAAAATATTATTTAAGGGAGGTAGTAAGATGGCAGTTAATTCTTACACAGATATTGAAGAAAAGATGAAAAAGTCTATAGGCGTACTTAAAGAGGATTTGGCAGGCTTAAGAGCCGGAAGGGCTAATCCGGCAATATTGGATAAGCTCTCAGTAGATTATTATGGTGTGCCTACACCGATAAATCAACTTGGAAGTATATCAGTGCCCGAGGCAAGAGTTATTGTAATACAGCCTTGGGATGCAAAGGTACTTAAAGAAATTGAAAAAGCAATACAGAAATCTGATATAGGAATAAACCCTAATAATGATGGAAAGGTTATAAGACTTGTATTTCCTATACTCACAGAAGAAAGAAGAAAGGAACTTTGCAAGAGTTCCAAGAAAAATGGAGAAGAAACTAAAGTTGCAATAAGAGCAATCAGAAGAGATGCAATAGAGCGCTTTAAGGCACAAAAAAAGAATAGTGAGATAACTGAAGATGACCTTAAAAACGCTGAAAATGATATACAGAAGATGACAGACAAATTTATTGCTGAAGTTGACAAGATAGTTGAAGCGAAGGAAAAGGAAATAATGGAGGTTTAGAACTGCTTGGCGTTATGGGAGCAGTCCTTAATTGGAACAATGGAAATTCCTGATGTTACTTGCAATAAACTTGAAAAGGCGTGCAAGACACTAGAGATAGCAGGAACCAAAAAGATTATAGTCCAGGTCACTGAGCCGCCCAGATCAAAAGAAGGAGCCTATAATGAGGCCTCAAGGGTGATAAGGCAGGAAATACTGGCAGATGGTTCCGTAAAGCTTCTTGTGTGCAATGTGGATAGATATCTAGAAAAAGAATCCATTAAATAAGATTCATAAAAAAGAAATCTATAAAGAAATTTCTTGGTAGGTTAAGTAAAGGCGACATGACAAAGTATCATGCCGTCTTTTTTTAACATATTATTAATTTGTTTTTATAGCTTTAGTTCTGTATAATTGTATAATATGATTTGCTAATAGAAAATACTGTATGCGATAAGTTAGAGTTTTATGGAGGTAAATATGTTTTTTTCAGGCCGTGGCAGGCAGGAAGGGCCTGTCCTGGATAAAAAGGAGCTGCTTCCCAGACATATAGCTGTTATTATGGACGGCAACGGCCGTTGGGCCAAAAAAAGAGGTCTTCCCAGAAAAGCAGGACACAGAGAGGGAGCTAATACACTTAAAAGAATAACTCGGATATGTGATGAGATCGGCATAGAATACTTGACTGTATATGCCTTTTCAACCGAAAACTGGTCAAGACCAAAGGAAGAGGTTGACGCTCTGATGTCGCTGCTAACGGAGTTCTTGCGCAATGCAGACGATGAGCTCGCCGGCAAAAATATAAAGATAAAGGTAATTGGTGAAGCTAAGGGCCTGAGTTCTGAAATCCAAAAAGAGATCAACCGTGTAATGAACAATACAAAGGATAATACTGGACTGACACTAACACTGGCTTTGAATTATGGCAGCAGGTCAGAAATAACCAGAGCTGCAGCTGATATTGCAAGAGATGTAAAAAAAGGTACTTTAAAGCTTGAAGCTATCGACGAAAAGCTATTTGAGAGTTATTTATACACAGCAGGAATACCGGACCCGGACATGATAATAAGACCGAGCGGTGAAAACAGGCTCAGCAATTTTCTGCTTTGGCAGGCATCATATTCAGAGCTTTGGTATTCAAACATACTATGGCCTGATTTCTCTAAAAAGGATCTGCTCCAGGCTATAGCAGATTATCAAAAGAGGAGCAGACGTTTTGGAGGTCTATAAAAATGAAAACTAGAATTATAAGTGCTGTTGTAGCAATAATTATATTGGCGGCAGTTCTTTATCTTGGTAGTACGGCTGTTGGAATAGCAGTATTTGCTTTGGCAATTGTTGGCGTTTTTGAATTTTACAGAGCACTTTCGAAGAGTGGATATAAACCGGTGTATGCCGTGGGAATGGCAGCCTGTCTTCCTCTGCTTTATCCGGCACTTTCAGCTAATATAACTGACATTACGGATAATGCAGGTCTTCTTGTTGGTATTTCGGCCTTTATTTTAACAGTAGTGTTGCTTTGCATTCTAATTTTCTCCGATGGTAAATACAAGGTAGCCGACATATCAATTACATTTTTTGGAGTTTTTTATGTAGCTTTTTTACTATCCTTTATAACATTAACAAGAAAACTTAATAATGGGTACCTTTATATATGGTTAATCTTTATTGGAGCATTAATGACAGACACATTTGCATATTTTACAGGTGTTGCCATCGGTAAGACAAAGATACTGCCGAAGGTAAGCCCGAAGAAGACCCTTGAGGGCAGTATAGGCGGAGTAATTGGCTGTATTGCAGCGATGCTGCTTTTCGGATATTATTTTAAAGCTATACTGGGAATAGAGCTTTATCATTTTGCATTACTGGGAACGATATGCTCTGTAGTATCACAGTTGGGTGATTGGGCAGCGTCGGCAATAAAAAGACAGGCAGGAATTAAGGACTATGGCAAAATAATGCCGGGGCACGGAGGAGTTCTTGACAGGGTAGATAGTATACTTTTTGTGGCTCCGGTAGTTTATATTTATTTAACATTATTTGTGTAACGTTTATTCAGCATTAATTATGATACAAGGAGTTCATGAATGAAAAGGACAATTTCTGTTTTAGGCTCTACAGGCTCTATAGGAGTGCAGACACTTGAAGCGGCCAAAAATCTAAATATAGATATATGTGCTTTGACTGCCAACAGAAACATAGATTTACTTGAACAACAGGCTCGAATATTCAGGCCAAAGCTTATTTCCGTAGGAAGCAGCAGTGATGCCATAGAGATAAAAAAAAGACTTGCCGGGCATAACATAGAGATAATGTATGGACTTGAAGGATTAAAGACTGCAGCGACGATGGAGAGTGCCAATACTATTGTTGTGTCCATCGTAGGTATAGCAGGCTTGATCCCTACAATGGAGGCAATACTAAGCGGTAAGAATATCGCTCTTGCAAATAAGGAAACGCTTGTTACAGCGGGAAGTATTATTATGTCAGAGGCTGAAAGGCTTGGAGTAAATATATTTCCCATTGACAGTGAGCATTCTGCCATATTCCAGTGCCTTGCGGCAAACAGAAGGGAAGACGCAAAAAGGATCCTGCTAACTGCATCCGGTGGCCCGTTCAGGGGCATGAGCAAAAGAGAGCTTGTTGACGTAACAGCCAGTCAGGCACTTCAGCACCCGAACTGGTCCATGGGAAATAAAATCACTATAGACAGTGCTACACTTATGAATAAGGGATTAGAAGTAATTGAGGCAAGATGGTTATTTGATTTCGAGCCTGAAAGGATTAAGGTAGTAGTTCACCCTCAAAGCATTATCCACTCAATGGTTGAATATGTAGATGGTTCCATTATTGCGCAGCTTGGTCCTCCGGATATGCGTATCCCGATCCAGCTGGCTCTGACATGGCCGGAGAGGTCATTTAACAGCTTTTCAAGGCTTGATCTTTTCAGCTGTGGAAGCCTTACCTTTGAAGAGCCCGACATCGATACCTTTGGCTGCCTGAGACTGGCATTTGAGGCGTTAAAAGCAGGTGGCACAATGCCGGCTGTTATGAATGGCGCAAATGAAGCAGCTGTTGATCTATTCCTTAAAGGCAAAATAAGCTTTTTAAGTATATCTGAGATAATTGAGAGGGTTATGTTGTCACATACTGTGAATACTATGCCATGTCTTGATGATATAATAGAAGCAGATAGATGGGCAAGAGGAATGGTAGGAGGAAATATATGAATTTACTGCTTGCGATATTGGCTTTCAATATAATTGTTATAGTACACGAACTGGGACATTTTATAGCAGCCAAGAAAATGGGAATAAAGGTTCTGGAATTTTCATTGTTTGTAGGGCCTAAGCTATTCAGCTTTGAAAAAGGTGAGACTACTTATTCATTAAGGCTGTTCCCAATAATGGCATACGTTAAGATGGAGGGTGAAGAGGAAGACTCGGACAGTGAGAGAGCATTTTGTAATAAACCTAAATATGCAAGAGCACTTACAGCTTTTTGCGGGCCTTTTGCCAACCTTTTACTCGCGGCAGTACTGCTTACAGCATATTTCTCCATTGATGGTTATTCTACCACAAGGATAAGCCAGATAGCTGATGGTGCGCCTGCTGCGGAGGCCGGAATACAGGAGGGTGACAAAATTGTTTCATATGATGGTAAAAAGGTATATATGCCTCTTGATATGATTCAGTTTTTATATGTCTCAAAGGGTGTTCCAGCAAAGGTCGAGTATGTAAGAAACGAGTCCGGAGAGAACAAGCTTTATACTACAACTATCCGGCCGGAGAAAATCGAAGCAAAGGTAAGGCCAATGCTTGGTGTCACTCTCAGTGATGATGGATCAAGTACCATTTCCGGTCTGTCACAAGGGTATCCTGCTGAGAAAGCAGGCTTGAGGGCAGGGGACAGAGTTATTCGGCTTAACGACACAGACATAAAAACATCAGATGAATTAATAAAATTTATTGCAGACAATGGCATAAAGCCCGTAGAGGTAACAGTCCAGAGGGGTGATTCTGTTGTAACAACTGAAATGACCCCGGTTGAAACGAAGACAGAGGAATCCTTTAATGTAGGGTTAGCATTCGAATATACGAAGGGCAGTGTACTGGATTCACTTGGCCAA
Source organism: Bacillota bacterium (assembly GCA_023409735.1). Taxonomy (GTDB): domain Bacteria; phylum Bacillota; class Clostridia; order Acetivibrionales; family DTU013; genus JAEYRB01. Next base: position 67,133 of record JAEYRB010000051.1, read on the forward strand.
TCAGCTGTATTTACCTACTCGATCGTAAGGAGTACTGCGTACAGCCTGGGCTGGCTGATCACAGGAAAAGCCAGACTTAACGAGATGATGGGGCCAATAGGGATGGTTGAAACTATTAGTACAGCAGTCAAACAGGCACCCAATTATATGGAGATGCTGCTTTATCTTATGTATATAACATCACTGCTCAGTATAGCAATAGGAGCAACTAACCTGATTCCGTTTCCTATGCTTGACGGCGGAAGGCTCCTGCTCATAGGAGTTGAGGCTGTACGAGGAAAGCCCATAAGCAGAGATAAGGAAGCATATATATCAATGGTTGGGTTTGTACTGATCATTTTGCTTGGAATTTATGCCGCCTATAATGATATAATGAGAATTGTTTCAGGATAAAGAATTATTTGAGATATTATACTGCCGGGTTAAGTATATTGCTAAATGCTTAATATAACAGGGATATCTGACATGAAAAGTGTAATGCTGCTTTTAAAGAAAATATTATGATATTCAACAGGGGTTAATTATGGAGAGTGCCTATTTACGAAAAAAAACAAAAAAAATAAAGGTCGGCGATATTTTTATCGGCTCAGACGCACCAATATCAGTGCAGTCAATGACTAACACTGATACAAGAAATGTCAGGGCAACTGTTGATCAGATCAAAAGACTAGAGGAAGCAGACTGCGACATAGTGAGGGTAGCAGTTCCTGATATGGAGGCAGCTCAGGCTATTAAAGATATAAAAAAGGCTATAGAATTGCCTCTTGTCGCAGATATACATTTTGACTATAGATTGGCGATCGAATCTATTAAGAACGGTGTTGATAAAATAAGGCTGAATCCGGGAAACATCGGCAGCGTAGAGCATGTGAGGACTGTTGTAGAAGCGGCAAAGCCAAGAGGGATACCTATTAGAATAGGAGTGAATTCAGGCTCTGTTGAAAAGCAGATACTGGATAAATACGGCAAAGTTACAGCTGAGGGGATGGTCGAAAGTGCTTTAGGACATGCACGGATACTTGAAGCTTTAGACTACGGTGATATTGCCTTTTCTATTAAAGCGTCAAGTGTACCTATGACTATTGAAGCTTACCGTATTATGTCACAGAGAACAGATTATCCTTTACATATAGGGGTTACAGAGGCAGGAACTACATTTGCCGGTACTGTTAAGTCGGCGGCTGGGCTTGGTGCTCTTCTCTCAGAGGGAATAGGGGATACCTTGAGGGTATCACTGACAGGAGATCCGGTTGATGAGGTAAGAGTTGGAATAGAAATTCTAAAAGCCTTCGGCCTTAGGAAAGCCGGCATTGAGTTTGTATCCTGTCCCACATGCGGCCGAACGAGGATCGATTTGATAAAGGTTGCAGAGGAAGTAGAGAGAAGACTTGTCGGCTGTGATAAGCAGATAAAGGTGGCTGTAATGGGCTGCGCTGTCAACGGACCCGGCGAAGCCCGCGAGGCTGATATAGGCATCGCCGGAGGAGACGGAGATGCACTGTTATTTAAGAAGGGCAAGATCATAAAAAAGCTTTCACAGGATAGAATTGTGGATGAGCTAATTGCAGAGATAGAAAAAATGTAGATTATAAAGGATATCTGCAGCGTTTTCACAGTGCAAATTCCTGCATAATTGTTTATTGCGTTGCCTAAGGGGCTACAGCTATTACTTTTTTATTCAAGGGGCTTACAAATGTCAAATCAGGTTGTAAAAAAAAGCTTTGTCGAAGCATTTCCGGGACTGAAGCTTGGAGATGAGGTTCTTGATTTCTTTAAAAAGGTTGAAATAATCAGCTTGGGTGTTTTCAAAAAAACCGGCAAGCTGATAATAAAAGCTTCTTCATCACAGCTTATTCCGGCAGCTTATATTGCGCAGGTCGAAGAGGCTGTTTCACAGGCATATTCACTGACTGTTGAAATAAAGCTCAGCTTCAGGACAGACCTATCGCTTGAAGAAGTACTATCTCAATACTGGGACAGCATTATATATAGTCTGAACTCCACCGTGGCATTAAGCCGTGGTATTCTAAACGGTTGTGAATGGGAGCTTGAGGAAGACAACAGTATCATTATCACACTGGCAACATTAGGCAGCAGGATAATGAAGGAACACTCCTGTGACAGGATGATAGAGCAGGTATTATCGGACTCCTTCGGGCTTAAAGCCTCTGTAGATTTCAAAGACTGTGAGCTTAATGATGAGCTACGGGGAAAATACAATGAGTTTAAGGAAAGCCAGGAAGAAAAGCTGGAGGAACTCGCGATTGCAGAGGAAAAAGCTCAGCCCTCGGCAAAGAAAACAAGAAGGACTCAGACGGACGCTAATGACTCTCAGATAGTCGATATTATTCTAGGTAAGAATTTCAATGATAGCATCATGAAAATGAATGATGTAACGCCTGATTCAGGAAGGGTCGCTATATGCGGAGATGTATTCAGTGTTGAATTCAGAGAAATACGGGGCAATAGATATCTATGCTCATTTGATATAACAGACTATTCAAACTCCATAACTGTCAAATTTTTTGTCCAAAAGGACGACTACGAGCTTAGAGCCGAGCAAATCAAGGCAGGTCTTAACTTCAAGGTCAGAGGAGAGGCTCAATTCGATAAGTACTCAAAAGAGCTAGCAGTTATGGCAACAGATATCCTGCAGCTTTTAAAGCATGAAAAAACAGATGATGCAGAGGTTAAGCGTGTGGAGCTTCATATGCATACGCAGATGAGCGCCATGGACGCCGTAACAACTGCAACTGATCTTATAAAAAGAGCTGCTAAGTGGGGGCACAAAGCAGTGGCTATTACAGACCACGGAGTGGTACAGGCTTATCCTGAGGCCTATAGCGCCAGTAAGAAAAACAATATTAAAATTATATATGGCGTAGAGTGCTATCTTTTAGATACTGAACCTCCCGTTGTATATAAGAATTTTGATATGTCAGATAGCTATCCGATCGATGGCGGCTTTGTTGTATTCGATATTGAAACGACCGGACTTCATGCCGAGCAGGATAAAATAACAGAAATAGGCGCTGTAAAGATAATTGACGGAATAATTGCAGAGACCTTCAGCACATTTGTAAATCCAGGGATACCTATACCTGAGTTTATTACAAAGCTAACCGGCATAACAGATGCCATGGTTGCAGATGCTCCGGACATTACCAAAGCATTGGAGGACTTTCTTGCGTTTGTGGGTGATATGCCTGTAGTAGCTCATAATGCTTCATTTGATACAGGTTTTATCAGGATTAACGCCAGAAGTCTGAACAGAAAATTCAGCAATATTATTATTGACACACTCCAGCTGAGCAGAAATATGTTCCCAAAGCTGGGTAAGTACAAGCTTGATATAGTGGCAAAGCATCTGGGAGTCTCACTTGAGAATCATCACAGGGCAATAGATGATGCAAAGGCTTGTGCAGGTATATTTATGAAGTGCCTGGAAATCTTAAAAGATAAGGGAATTAAAACAATTGAAGAAATTGATGGTGCATTAACTGAAAATTTTGATTATAAAAAGGCCGAATCCTTTCATGCCATTATACTTGTAAAAAATAATGTAGGACTTAAGAATCTTTATAAGATCATATCCGAGTCTCATCTCAACTACTTTTACAAGAGACCGAGAGTTCCTAAGAGCGTCCTGCATAAATACAGAGAAGGACTCATACTTGGTAGCGCATGTGAGGCAGGAGAGCTATATAAGGCTATAGTTAGGGGAAAGAGCAGGGAAGAGATAGAAAAGATAGCTAAATTCTATGATTATCTTGAGATCCAGCCTCTGGCTAATAATGAATTTCTTGTATTAACCGGGCAGGTTTCCGGCAGGGAACAGCTTATTGAAATAAACAAGGAAATCATTGCACTTGGAGAAAAGTTGAACAAGCCTGTTGTTGCAACCTGTGATGTACATTTTATGAATCCGGGCGATGAGGTATACAGGAGAATACTAATGGCTGGGCAGGGCTATTCAGATGCAGACAGGCAGCCGCCCCTCTATTTCAGGACAACGGCCGAAATGCTTGAGGAGTTCTCGTATCTCAGTAAGGAAGAGGCATATAAGGTAGTTGTGGAAAATACAAACCTTATTGCTGATATGACGGAGGCTGATATTGCTCCCATACCGCTTGGTACATATCCGCCCAACATTGAAGGCTCTGATCAGGAGATACAGGATATTGCCTATAAGAGGGCAAAGGAGATATATGGGGACCCTCTTCCGGAAATAGTGTCAAAAAGGCTTGAGAGAGAACTTAATTCTATTATAAAAAATGGTTTCTCAGTCATGTATATATGCGCTCAGAAGCTTGTTGCAAAATCTAATTCAGACGGGTACATAGTCGGGTCAAGAGGATCAGTAGGCTCATCCCTGACTGCCACAATGACAGGCATAACAGAAGTAAATCCTCTTCCGCCGCATTATGTCTGCAGTAAATGTAAGCATTCCGAATTCATAACTGATGGTTCCATTGGCTCCGGCTTTGACCTTCCGAACAAGCCGTGCCCAAATTGCGGCACGATGATGCGGGGAAACGGCCATGACATACCCTTTGAAACCTTCCTTGGCTTCGACGGGGACAAGGCTCCTGATATTGACCTTAACTTCTCAGGAGAATACCAGGCGCATGCTCATAAGTATACAGAGGTACTGTTCGGCAGAGGTAACGTTTTCAAGGCAGGTACTATTGCATCGGTTGCAGAGAAAACGGCATACGGCTTTGTCAAAAAATATGTTGAGCAGAAAGGTATAACAGCAACAAACGCTGAAATTAACAGACTTGTTATCGGCTGTACAGGCATCAAGAGAACTACAGGACAGCACCCGGGCGGTATAATAGTAATTCCGGGGGGTTATGAGGTGGAGGATTTCACGCCTGTTCAAAGGCCTGCAGATGATGTGAATTCTGATATTATTACAACACACTTTGATTTCCATTCACTTCACGACACTATACTAAAGCTTGATATTCTTGGGCATGATGACCCGACGATGATCAAATACCTTGAAGAGTTGACAGGTGTGAGCATATATGATGTACCTGTAAATGACGAAAAGGTAATGCAGCTATTCCTGACAACTGAGCCGCTGGGGATCACACCGAAGGATATCAACTGTGAGGTTGGCACATTTGCAATGCCTGAATTTGGGACAAGGTTTGTAAGACAGATGCTTTTGGATACCAAGCCCAAGACCTTTTCGGATCTCCTCCAGATAAGCGGTCTTTCCCATGGTACCAATGTATGGCTCAATAATGCGCAAGACCTTGTCAGAGACGGAATATGCAATATTTCAGAGGTTATTGGAACAAGAGATAACATCATGGTATATCTTATGTATAGAGGACTTAAACCTAAGAGCTCCTTCAAAATAATGGAGGATGTCCGTAAGGGCCGAGGGCTTAAGCCAGAATATGAAGAAGAGATGAAGGAGCATGACGTGCCTGAATGGTACATAGAGTCATGCAAGAAAATAAAATACATGTTCCCAAAGGCCCATGCCGCAGCATATGTACTGACTGCAATGAGGATCGGTTGGTTTAAGGTGTATCACCCCATGGCTTTTTATACAACATATTTTACTGTAAGGGCAGACGAATTTGATGCTACTCTTATGGCGAATGGCCGTGAACGTGTTCAAAACAAGATACAAGAGCTGGAAAAGCTGGGTAATAGTATTTCAGCTAAGGATAAGAATGTGCTAACGATCCTTGAGGTTACAAATGAGATGTATGCAAGAGGAATCAGCTTTCTGCCAATTGATATATATAAATCAGATGCAACCAAGTTCCAGATGACAGATGAGGGTATACGCCCTCCGCTTAATTCGCTGCAGGGCCTTGGTACATCTGCTGCAAATGCTATTACGGAAGCAAGGGAGCAGGGAGAATTTATGTCAATTGAGGATCTACGAAGCAGAGCAAAGGCCAGCAAGTCTGTTATAGAGATATTGCAGCAAAACGGATGCCTTAAGGGTATTCCCGAAAGCAGCCAATTGAGCTTCTTCTAGGATATATAGTGAACAACAAACTATTAAGGCTGTATTAACCTTCAGCTTGGTTATAACACAAGGCGAAACACAGTATAGAATACAAGTTGGGGCGTAAGCTGTAATACTGTAATTCGTCAAGTGTACAAAAATGTGCATTTTAGTAAATAAATTATTGATAAATACAGACAATAATGTTATAATACAACTTGGACTTGAGTATATGTTTTTTTGGAAAAGAGTGGGTCGACCCCACTCTTTGTCTTTAGATAGATGTTTTGCTATTTGTTATGAAAGGAATGATAGCTTTAAAGATGGCTAAAAGAAAAGTAGAGGATATAGTCAGCGACCTTGCAGAGCCCATTGCCGAGGCGCTTTCTTATGAACTTGTAGATGTAGAGTTTTTAAAAGAAGGCGCCAACTGGTATCTTCGGGTATATATTGATAAGCCGGGTGGAATCGTTATTGATGATTGCCAGGCTGTAAGCGAGCAATTGAGCGATAAGCTGGACGAAGCTGACCCGATAAAGCAAAGTTACATTCTGGAGGTCTCATCTCCAGGCGAAAGGCCGCTTAAAAAAGAGAGGGATTTTGAACGCTTCAAGGGTGAGATAGTAGAGGTAAAGCTATATCAGCCATTAAACGGGAAAAAGGTATATGAAGGTGAATTACTTGGTTTAATAGATGACAAAGTGAATATAAAAACTGATGAAGGCGCCACTATGAGCTTTGATAAAAAGGATACTGCTTTGGTCAGGCGAATCATAAGGTTTTAGGAGGAAAATTATGAGTGCGGAATTAATTCAGGCATTGGAAGCGTTAGAAAAAGAAAAGGGTATAGAGAAGGAAGTGCTGATCGAAGCAATTGAAGCTGCGCTTATTTCTGCATACAAAAGGAATTTTGGCTCTACGCAAAATGTGAAGATCATTATTGATCCTAAAACAGGTGATGTTAAGGTATATGCTTTAAAAAAGGTATCATCTGTACCTGATAGTGATATGGGAGATATTTCCCTTGAAGAGGCAAGAAAAATTGACGCAAAATATGAAGAGGATGATATAGTAGAGATAGAGGTAACACCTAGAAAGTTCGGCAGGATCGCGGCACAAACTGCGAAACAGGTCGTTATGCAGAGAATTCGCGAGGCAGAGCGTGATATTATCTTTGACGAATTCTATAACAAAGAGGGAGATATTGTTACAGGTATCATCCAAAGAAATGAAAGAAAAAACATTATTATAGATCTGGGTAAAACGGAAGCGGTCATTACACCGTCAGAACAGACTCCTGGTGAGGAATACAGGTTTAATGACAGAATCAAAACATATATCGTTGAGGTTAAGAAAACCACAAAGGGGCCTCAAATAGTCGTTTCCAGAACTCATCCAGGCCTGGTAAAGAGGCTTTTTGAGCTTGAGGTTCCAGAAATACATGATGGAACGGTAGAAATCAGGAGTATTTCCAGGGAACCGGGTTCCAGGACAAAGATCGCTGTATATTCCAAAGACCCTAATGTAGACCCTGTAGGTGCATGCGTAGGTCAGAAGGGTACAAGGGTTCAGGCAATAGTAGATGAACTCAGAGGGGAAAAGATAGATATCATTAAATGGAGCAGTAATCCTGAAGAATATATTTCAAGCAGCCTGAGCCCGGCTAAGGTAGTAAGGGTGGATGCTGATGAGGAGGAAAGAGCAGCCAGGGTTATAGTACCGGATTTCCAGCTTTCTCTTGCTATTGGGAAAGAAGGTCAGAACGCCAGACTTGCTGCGAAACTGACCGGATGGAAGATTGATATAAAGAGCGAATCACAGTTAAGAGCTTCTATTGAGCAGCAGATGTTCAATATGGATAGCTATAATGACAATGAAGCTCAAGAAAAGAATGAAATTAGGAACATTGCTGCTGGACTATTTTTGGATGAACCGGAAATAGATGATGAGGATACAGATACTTCAGTAGAAACGGAGAACTCGGACGAGTGATCAGAATGGGGTGAACGTCCTTGAAACAGAAAAAGGTACCCTTAAGAATGTGCCTTGGGTGTCAGGAAATGAAGCCTAAAAAGGAACTGATAAGGATAGTAAGAGATAAGGAAGGCAGCACAAGCGTTGATTTTACCGGAAAGAAAGCCGGAAGAGGAGCGTATATCTGCAAAAGTATAGAATGTTTAGAAAAGGCAAAAAAGGGTAAAAGACTTGAAAAAGCATTTGAAGCCCGGATCGATGAAAGTGTATATGATGCTATGAAGGAGCAATTGGAGGGAAATAATGGTTGAAAGGATATATTCCTTTCTTGGTCTGGCGACAAAGGCAGGAAAACTGTTGTCCGGAGAGGAAACATGTGAAAGGGCCATTAAGGCCGGCAGAGTTTATTTGGTTATTGTATCGGAGGATGCCTCAAACAACACAAAGAAGAAGTTTAGTAACATGTGTAGTTTCAGGAATACTGATTTAAGGTGTTTTGGTGTAAAATCAGAAATTGGCAGGCATACCGGAAAGAATATACGTTCTGTAGTAGTTATTACAGAAAAAAACTTTGCGGAACATCTTAAAGAAATGATTGATAACCGCGGCAAAGAACATGGGGGTGTATAGTTTGGAAAAAGTCAGAGTTTATGAATTAGCAAAGGAATTGAATACAACAAGCAAGAGACTTATGGAAAAGCTCGCTGAAATTAATATAGTGGTGAAAAATCACATGAGCCTGCTTGAGGATAATGAACTTGAAGCGCTGTATAAGCATATCGGCGTTATTAAGCATGACGGCAAAAAGACTGAGCAGGAAGAAAAGAAGGCTGTTCCAGTTAGTCAGACTCAGTTGAAACCTGAACAAAAGAAGGATATGAAGAGTGCACCCCGAATCATCAGGACGACGGAAATAATAATTAACAGTAAGAATGAGTCAAAGGAGTATGGAAAAGCTGACTTTTCCAGAAACGATTCAAAAAGTTCGAGAAGAAGCGAATATATAGTATCATCTGATTCTAATTCAGGCTTACGCTCAGGGTTTGTCAGAGACAATAGACCTGATTATCTCGATAGACTGCAAAGACAAGAAAAGAAAAAGACTGTACCAGCACAAAATAGTACAGTGGTAAATGATGTTGCTAAGCCTGTGAAGGATGAACAAAAAGCTCACGCTCCTATAAAGAGCAGCAAAACCGTGGAAAGCAAGCCTAATGTGCCGCATGCCGAAAACATAACTAAAAATCCGGAAGCGGTGAGGGAAAGCAAATCGCCTGATATAGATAATGAGACAGTTAAGAGAGAAGAAATTAATATTATGCATAATGAGACTATTCAATCAACCGAGGCCATTAAAACTGAGACAGAAAGACAGAATACAGACTTGTCCAAGGAACAGGTAAAAGTACAGAATGCCGGAAAAGAAGCTGAGCCGCCAAAGGAAGCTGCCGTCGAGAGCGCTTCTAATGTAGTGCCTAAGGCGGATAATGTTAAAACGCCTGTAGAAAAGGCTCAGAGTGATAAATCTCAGTATGGAGAGAAACCACAGTACAGCGGTAGGACTCAGTTTAATAACAGGTCGCAGGGTGACAGGCCACAGTACACTGACAGACCACAAGGCGACAGGCCACAGTATGGCAACAGACCACAGGGCGACAGACCTCAGTATGGCAACAGACCACAGGGCGACAGACCTCAGTATGGCAACAGACCAC
>JAEYRB010000031.1 GCA_023409735.1 Bacillota bacterium
ACTAAACTCTACCCCCTTTTTCAGTGATGTGGACTTTACTCTTACAAATTCAAGGTAAAAGGCATAGTGGATTTTACCTTTACAAATATTAGCGCCTTTTTGCATCAGTTATCAGGGAAGAACCGACAGCGCCATTTATTCCGATTATGTTTCCAAGCACCGACCACAGTGCTCAACTATAGCATATTTAGTGTACAGTTTAGGAGTCCCTTCTCACGGGCATTGCAGGTGCTCCTATCCAAGTGTGTACTAGGCAGTATGCCTATGAAGCAGAAAGCATAATCTCCGCAAACGGCACTGCCGCTCCTTGCATGGAAGCGGATAAATGGTCAATTAGGATTATCAGGATAAGAACGACAGCACCATTTATTCCGATATGTTTAATATAGCTTGTGATAATATCTGCGCTAATATAGAATATAAAGGAGTAAATAACTATTGTAGGTGCTTAAGTTCTCGGCAGACCTCTAGAAGTATAGAACAGGCAGGGAAGATTATGATCAATAAACAGGACATGCTTCTGAAGAAACCAATACAATATCTTAAGGGAGTTGGAGAAGCTAGGGCTTTGCTCTTTCACAGGCTTGGGATATTTACTATTGGAGACATTATCACTCACTATCCAAGAGATTATGAAGACAGAAGCAAACTCAAAAAAATAGCTGAGTTGCTTGACGGCGAGCAGTGCTCATTTGAGGGTATTATTACTTCAAAGCCCACAGAAACAAGACCACGTAAGGGCCTTTTGCTGAGCAAGGCCGTTATTAGCGACGGGACAGGCTTCATTAATGCGGTCTGGTTCAATCAGGGCTATTTGAAGAACTCATTAAAGCAGGGTGAGAAATATATATTCTATGGCACAATAATAAGAAAAAGAACACTGGAGATAGTAAATCCTGTTTTTGAAAAAGTAAATGGGACAGGTCAGGTAAATACCTGTAGAATCGTGCCCGTATACCCTTCAACAGGAAAGCTTTCACAAAACATGATCAGAGGAGCTATACGAAGCGCATTGGAATTAGCCGGTGAATACCTCGAAGAAGCACTGCCGGAATGGATCCTTACACAATACGGCCTGGCAGATGTTCAGTATTCAATTAACAATATACATTACCCCCAAAATGACGATGCTTTTATGAAGGCACGCGAGAGACTTGTGTTCGAAGAATTTCTGCTTCTTCAGCTTGGCCTATTATGCCGCAAGGATGTTAATACTGCTGAAAGAAAAGGTATAACCTTCAATGCGGGATCTGAAGTTCATCAATTCATTGATTTACTGCCTTTTAGACTTACAAATGCCCAGAAAAGGGTATTCTCAGAGATAGAGAAGGATATGGAAAGCGACAGGATAATGAATCGCCTTGTGCAGGGAGACGTGGGATCGGGTAAAACAGTTGTTGCGGTATTGGCCTTGTTTAAAGCTGCAAAAAGCGGTTATCAGGGGGCATTGATGGCACCTACTGAGATATTGGCAAAGCAGCATTACACCTCAATTGCACCAATGCTTGAGCCATTGGGAATAAAGACCGTACTTCTCACAGGAAGCACTGCGCCCAAAGAAGCGAAGACTATTATTGAAGAAATCAGCTGTGGGTTGGTTGATCTTGTAATAGGTACACATGCTTTACTGGAAGATAGAGTTGTGTTCAAAAACCTTGGACTTGTGGTAACAGACGAACAACACCGGTTTGGAGTTCGGCAAAGAGCAGTACTATCACAAAAGGGTGAAAACCCGGATATGCTTGTAATGACAGCTACGCCTATTCCTAGAACTCTTGCGCTTATATTGTACGGGGATCTTGATATTTCAATAATTGATGAGCTTCCCCCGGGAAGAAAAAAGGTTGAAACATATGTTGTTGATAACAGTATGCGTGAAAGGATTAATAAATTTATTCGTAAGCAGGTTGCTGAAGGTAGGCAGGTATATATTGTATGCCCTATGGTGGAAGAATCCGATACCGTGGAGGCCCAGTCCGCAACCGAATTAGCAGAGCAGCTGGCATATAAAACCTTCAGTGATTTAAGAGTTGCACTTGTCCATGGAAAAATGAAGCCTGCTGAGAAAGAAAGCGTAATGACAGAATTTGCAGCCGGAAGGACAGATATCCTTGTATCTACCACGGTAATAGAGGTGGGTGTGAATGTACCAAACGCATCGCTAATGGTGGTAGAAAATGCTGAAAGATTTGGACTTGCTCAGCTGCACCAGCTAAGAGGAAGAGTTGGCAGAGGTGAATATAGCTCATATTGTATTTTGTTCAACGAGGGGAAGACAGATGTTTCAAGAGAGAGAATGCTGATCCTGTCCAAGACCTCTGATGGTTTTGTTATATCAGAAAAGGATCTTGAACTGAGAGGCCCCGGTGACTTTTTCGGTACACGTCAGCATGGAATCCCTGAATTGAAAATTGCAAATCTATATAAAGATGTTGAGATTTTAAAAAAAGCGCAGAAAGCCGCAGAAAAAATAATTACGTCTGATCGAAAACTGGAAGGCAAGGAAAACCAGGCACTAAACCGAGCTGTAAAAGTGAAATTTTCAGCTGTGGCGGAGAACTTGAGTATGAACTGAAATAGCGGAGCAGCAATTTTAAGCTGTAAGTACACATACCATTGTTAATTGCTGCTTACTTATGTTAAAATATGCGTGATATTGAGATGAAATGAGGTAGTTTTAATTTTAAGAGTTATAGCAGGTACGGCCAGAGGTCACAAACTAAAAACAGTATCGGGTAATACAACAAGACCAACTTCTGACCTTGTGAAGGGGGCTCTTTTTAATATAATTGCCACAAGAGTCGAAGAAAGTAACGTGCTTGATGTATTTGCAGGTACCGGCAGCCTTGGTATTGAAGCATTAAGCAGAGGGGCGGCAGGAGCTGTGTTTTTTGATAAGAGCGCGGAATGCTGCAGCATAATAAAGGAAAACCTTACACACACCAAGCTGATTGAAAAGGCCGAGGTTTACACTACTGATTTTGCATTGGGTATAGATAGGTTATATAGAGATGGCAGAAAATTTGATATAATTTTTCTTGATCCGCCGTATAACAAAAATTTAATACAAGAAACATTAAAAATATTAGATAAAGATGATATAATTAAGGACAGTGGTATTGTTATAGTAGAGCATGATATATCGGACATGCTTCCTGAGCATACTGAGCTTATTGAAAAAATATACACAAAAAAGTACAGGGACACAGCTCTTACTATATATACGCGGCGCTGAAAAACCTTACTTTGCAGTTGAAGGGTGGTAGCTTGATTAAATGATATGTGTTTACCCCGGGAGTTTTGATCCGATCACAAACGGACATCTTGACATAATAACAAGGGCATCTAAGCTCTGTGATAAGCTGATTGTAGCTATTGGACGAAATGAAGGCAAAAAGCCATCCTTTACTGTTGAGGAGAGAATAGAATTTATCAAAAACTCTCTGGAAGGTAGGGAGGATATCATTGTAACCAGCTTTTCTGGGCTTTTGGCTGACTTTGTAAGACAGACGGGAGCGAAGACTGTAATTAAGGGTCTCAGAGCTATGTCAGATTTTGAGTATGAATTCCAGATGGCTCTCTTAAATAAAAACCTTGAACCTGATATGGAAACGCTTTTTATGATGACTAATGTGAATTACTCTTATCTGAGTTCCAGCGCTGTCAAGGAGATAGCAAAGAATGGCGGGAATATCGAAGGACTTGTTCCCGAGTGTATAAGAGAAAAGGTAATGAATAAATTGAACTGTATGAAGGCTATTTAGGAGGTATAATATGGAAATTCTTTCAATATTGGAGACCTTGGAGGATTTAGTAGAAAAGAGTGTTACTGTTCCTTTTTCAGGAAGATGCCTTATTGATAAAGAGGAGATACTTGAAATTATAAAGGAGATACGCTTGAAGCTTCCTGATGATATCAAGCAGGCTAAATGGGTAAAGGAAGAACGTCAGAGGATACTTCTGGAAGCCCAGAAGGAAGCCAGTAATTTGTTGCAGGAGGCCGAAGGCAAAATAACTTCTCTTGTAGATGAGCATGAGATAACAAAGAAGGCATATGAGCAAGCAAATGAAATAATTGCCGGTGCTCAGAAAAATGCCCGAGAAATACGGCTTGGCACTAAAGATTATGCTGACAGTATTCTTGACAAGGTTGAAGAGATCCTCAACGATACAATAGAAGTAATTAAGGCGGACAGGCAGGAATTAAAGTAACGTTTGTCTCTCAATGTGTAGAATCTTTAAATAAGCGTTTTGTACGTTGCCTTGCTTGTCTTTCAGAAGCTATGAACGTAAAAGACAAAAGAGTAAGGCAAAGTATTAAAGAAGAAGCTATAAGAGTGTCAGGAAATTGTTCAATATCAGGAATATGAGTACCTAATACGTTTCCGGCATAAAAAAGCTTACCTTCAAAGAGCTTTAAAAATAGCCAGGTATATATTGCAGAAAATGTGCCTTGAAGTAGCTTACCAATAAGATATGGACGTATGTTTATATCTGTTTTTGAAGCAATCGACATAACCTGAAAATGAACTGATAATCCGGCCCAGCCTATTATAAAGCTTACAGCAGGAAGCTTTATAAGTAATGGGATCGCCGATGCTGAGCTTATAAACCTTGAACCTGTAGTAATTTCAAATACTCCGCTGAAAATACCCTCAAGGATTCTTTTGTCTACTCCTATGGGTGAAAGAATAAAAGAGGCTCCTTCAGAAAGAATGTTGATAAATCCAGTCTGATGAAAAATCTGTATAATAACTGAAAACAGTACCACGAAGCCACCTATTTGTATTATAGTTGTAATTGAGTCTTTTATAGAGTCCCCAAGAATTGCACCAAAGCTGGAGTGTCTATTTACATATTCATCTGTAAGCTTTCGCTTTGCCTCTGTAAATATCTTCTTTTCCTTGAATTGTTTAAGCTTCGTTTTATTGCTTTTATGGACATGTGCATCTTTTTTACTGCGTAGACCATAGAATCTGAAAATAAAGCCGACAGTTATACAGGACAGGAAATGACAGATAAACAGGAGGATTCCAAGCTGCGGGGAGCCGAACATACCTGTGCCCACAGCACCAATAATAAATAGAGGACCTGAGTTGTTTGTAAATGTTAGAAGCCGCTCAGCCTCGGTTTTTGTTAATAATCCATTATTCCTAAGGTCACAGGTTATTTTTGCTCCAACAGGATACCCTGAGGTTACACCCATTGCAAGAGCAAACGAGCCGCTTCCCGGTACATTAAAAAACGGTCGCATGATAGGTTCTAACACGACTCCTGAGGCTTTTATAAAGCCTGTTGAGTTAATGATCTCAGCTGCAATGAAAAATGGGAATAGTGAAGGTACTACGATAAATGCCCACAGCTTCAGCCCGCTTAAAGCAGCCTTTACCATATTATCAGACATGAGAATAAGGCACAGGATAAAGGCAAAGCATGCGGCAGGAATGATCAAGGCTTTTAAATAGATGACCCTGGACGATTGACTAAGAATTATAAGTGTAGTTATTCCAATAAACAAGACTGCAAGTAATATAATCATTAATTAAACCCACTCCCGTATCACAATAAATTTTATTAATTAATGTTTGAAATATTCCATATCAAATGAAAAATGAATATATTAGATCAATTTGTCAGAAAAAATATATACAACACTTGTACCATTGCTGCAATATATATCTTAACGACTATAGTGTGGAAGAGACCCATCTGGTGGACATATTCCCCTGAAGCGGGTTCTTTTTATATCCCGCAGAAATGATTTGATAAGTTCTTGCTTAATCGGGCGATTGTCTCTTTTACGTTTAATTTATTATCCTAGGTGTAAATAGAGACAGAACCACCTTTATATATCTACATTAAAATCAACAATTGAAGGCCTAACCATACATTGTATTATTTTTTATACTCTGAGTTTGGATGGTGTACACCCATACGCTTTCTTAAACATTCGACTAAAGACCTTGTAATTTATAAAACCATGTCGTTCTTGAATGACTGTAATGCTGTCGTCGGTATCTAGAATGTCCCTGTGAATATGGGTAAGCCTAACCATATTGATATATTCCATAAAAGTGAAGCCGGTAAGTTTTTTAAAAGACCGGCAGAAATACTCTGGATTTAATGCTACAAAAGAGGCTGCTTCTTTCAAGTCTATAGGCTCTCTGTAATTTAGTTCCACGTAATCTAGCAGTTCCTTGAATCGCGATAGATGTTTTGAGGTTTTATAAAATTCTATATTCTGATGATATGCATAATTGTGGTAGAGAGTATGGAGAAAGAGATTAAGATTACTGTTAAAAAGGAATTGAAACCCGTCTTCGCCTTGCTCGTAAAGCGTTCTCATAGCAAGCAGGTGATGTATCATATTTTTAAATACGGGATCCTCATTCAATTCGTTATGGGAGAAATACTCTCTGAACCTAATCGAATTGTACCCTGAAATTGAATTATTAATAAGTTCATAAGGTATTAGGAGACATAAAACTTCAACGTTGCCAAGACTTCGAGTCAAATGAATATCACCGGAATTGACTACGAATAAATCATTCTCATTGATGGTGAACCTCTCGTCATTACGAACTATCTGCATGGAACCCTGGTAGATATAGAGAACCTCCAGGTGGTTGTGCCAATGACTGGGAATCAATCTGTTGAAAGATTTATATATATCAAATTTAACAGGGAGCCCTGCTTCCAAAACAATGATTTCACGGTTTGACATAGACCGTAATTACCCTCACATTAAATGTTTTTGATTTTTACGAATATAACATTACATAAGGAAAAAGTCAATATTGACATAATATTTAGTCAGAACAATTCTTGTTTGTTATATCAGCACGTAATAAGATAGATACATTAATACAAAATTAGATGAGTGAGGAGATCATACATGAATAAATTTGAAAAAGGCTTTCTGTTGGGTGCAGCTACATCTGCCCACCAAGTGGAGGGCAACAATATCCACAGCGATTTATGGGTTATGGAACAACTGCCCCATAACGAATTTGACGAACCCTCTTTGGAAGCGGTAGATCACTACCACCGCTATGAGGAGGATATCGCGCTGTTGGCAAAGGCGGGTCTGAACGCCTATCGCTTTTCCATCGAATGGGCTCGTATAGAGCCAGAACGAGGCAAATTCGACGATTGTGAAATTGAACACTATCGCAAAGTTTTGGCGTTCTGCCATGAAAACGGTATCATACCCATCGTCACTATGCATCACATATCTTCGCCCAGGTGGCTTATCTCCGAGGGCGGGTGGGAAAAGGAATCGACGGTTGAATACTTCAAGAATTATTGCGTTTATGTCGTGAAACACCTTGGCGGGCTGATGGGATACGTCTGCACGATCAACTGCGCCAACGTAGGCGCGCAGATGTATTCTGAGGTACGCAACATGCTGCGGCAATCAGGCGTTGAACTGCAGACAGGCATGAATTTACCCGTATTGCCGGAAAGACAGCAGATGATGACCGAGGCAGCAGAGGCTTTTGGGCTGGCAGAAGGAAACCAAATCAATATTTTCCTGTCACCACGAACCGAAGAAGGAGATCGGCTCATAATGCGTTCACACGAAGCAGCTCGTGATTCCATGAAGGCTGTGTGTCCGCATCTGAAAGTCGGTGTTACCCTTTCGCTGTCAGATATTCAAACGGAGCTCGGCGGTGAATCCAGGGCCAAAGCGGAATGGGAGCAAGACTTTAAACACTATCTGCCCTTCCTGCAAAAGGATGACTTTATCGGCGTACAAAACTACACACGCAAGCTCATAGGCGAAAAAGGCAGCCTGCCTGCTCCCGAAGGGGCAGAGCTAACTGAGCAGGACTATGAATTTTATCCTGAAGGGCTAAGCAATGTGATCCGCAAGGTGGCCAAAGAACTTCCCATACCTATTATTGTCACTGAAAACGGTCTTTGCACAATGGATGACACTCGCCGGGTGGAGTTCATTCAGCGGGCAGTGGCAGGAGTGCAGGCATGTGTCGCCGACGGTATTCCCGTTAAGGGATATATGTACTGGAGCTTGCTTGATAACTATGAATGGTATAAAGGCTTTGTAAAACACTATGGACTAATCGGGGTTGACCGCAGAACACAAAACCGTATGCCAAAACCGAGTCTCAGCGTACTTGGCGGCTACTGTAATATATGAAAAAAGCTTAAACATGGGATTAATAGACAGAAATATTATCTATAGTAATTTCTTTAAAATATACTGCCGCCAAGACCATACCAGGTTCAATCGGCATCTTTTTTGCCCACTCAAGACATGTTGAGTGTGTAATAGTTATGACGAATAGCGTTTAGGGGGTAAAAAGTAAGATGCGGCCACAAGATGTTGTAGTTTGAGAGGTCAAAATTGAGAGATTATAGGCGATATAAAGTGCTTTTTAACTCCAAAAAAGTGCGAAAATATAGATGACATACCTTACCGTCAATAGCAAAAAACATATGAAATTAATTCGTCATATAACATAGGACTCTTGTACCATTGCTATAATGGTTAAAATTTGCTATGATTACAAAGAGTTGTTGCATTATCAGGGGGATTGAATGAAGCATGAATTTTACCCGAAGCTTATACTTGACAGCGTAAAAGACATCACATATGAGCTTCTGACTAGTAATAATATAAAGGGCTTAATATTGGACATAGATAACACTCTTGTGCCCAACCATGTTGCCGAAGCTGACGAGAGCACGCTGCGCTGGATAGAAAAAATGAAAGCGTCTGGTCTTAAGCTTTGTATTGTTTCAAATGCAGCAAGAAAAAGAGTGATCAGATTTAATGACAAGCTGAGTCTAGATGCGGTACATAGAGCATTTAAGCCAAGGACTGGAGCATTTGAAAAGGCGCAAAGGATAATGGGACTTGAAAGCCATGATATAGCAGTTATAGGTGATCAAATATTCACAGATATATATGGCGGAAATAAAGCAGGTATGTTCACAATACTTGTTAAGCCAATTGACCGGAGAGAGGGTATCTTTGTGAGGCTAAAAAGATTCCCTGAAAAGCGTATACTTGATGATTACAGGAAAAAAGCAGGAGATAATAAGAATTAGCAAGGTATGGCAGGTATAGGCCTGCTTAAACAGAAAGGAAGAAGCAGTATAGAATGTATCTGGATAAGAGGGTTAATTCAGCTACCGTGCTGACAGGCCTGATAGGAAATCCACTTGGACACACTGTATCGCCTCAGCTTCATAACAGTCTTTTCAGACGTATGGGCATAAACGGGATTTATCTGCCCCTTCAGGTTGAAAAACCCAAGCTCGGAGAAGCTGTGAAAGGCCTAAGTTCTCTTGGCTTTGCAGGGTTTAATGTAACTATACCATATAAAGTAGCTGTTCTCGATTATGTAGATGAAGTAAGTGAGTATGTAAAGCTTCTAGGTACTGCTAACACAATTAAGGTGAAGGATGGCAGGCTATGTGCATATAATACAGATGCTGATGGCTTTTTTGATGCTTTTGTTATTCAAACGGGAACTGATTTTAAGTCAAAGAATGTTTGTATTCTCGGTGCAGGCGGCACGGCTCGAGCTATTGCAATAAAAATTGCCATGGAGGGAGCCGAAAGGATTAGTATTATTAACAGAACCGAAATAAAGGCGGAGGAACTTGCCTCATATATAAATGATATTGTTCAGTATAAAGCACAAAAAGCTGATGTTGCATATGCATGTTCATCTTGTTCCCCAGAAGCTGCTGAAAGCTTGAAGCAATGCGATATAATAGTTAATACGACCTCTGTTGGAATGTATCCAAATGTCAGCGTTAGTCCTTTAAGTGATGAATTTATCTTTAATAAGGATCAGATTGTCTGCGACGTTATATATAAGCCGGGGAGGACAAAACTGCTGAAAATGGCAGAAAGCTGCGGATGCAAGTCCATAAATGGCGCCGGAATGCTTTTCTATCAAGGAGTTAGAGCATTTGAGACTTTTATGGATACAAAGGTACCATATAACATAGCCGACAATCTATCAAAAGATTTTTTCAATTTCATAGAAGCTTAAAAAGGGTTTTGCATAATTTTCGGAGAATTTTACAACAGCATTTAAACAGGAGATGCTTATTTTGATATTTGTAGAATATGCTTTTGTATTTATTTTAGGGCTTATAATTGGTTCGTTCAATAATGTTTGTATTTACAGGATACCTTTAGGTAAATCCATCGTTTCACCGCCTTCAGCATGTACCAGCTGCGGAAAACGGTTGACTGCTCCGGATCTGGTTCCTGTATTCAGCTACATTTTTCTTAGAGGACGCTGCAGACATTGCGGCTCTCCAATATCTTTCAGGTATCCATTGATTGAGTTTATGACGGCAGTTATCTACACGGCAATTTTCGCTAAATATGGCCTCAGTGTGCCATTCGTAGCATTCATATATCTGATCACAATACTGATATCCATATTCTTAATTGATATAGATCATCAAATAATTCCTGACGAGCTAGTCATTGCAGGTATTGTTGGCGGAATTGTGCTTACGGTGTATAATATTTTTTATCCCCAGTCTGTAATATATGGAGATGGCAGATGGTGGACCCCTTTGGCAGGGTTTTTCTCTGGTTCTGTTTTCCTTCTTGCAGTAGCACTGCTAGGATCTCTTTTGTATAAAACAAATGAGGCAATGGGTATGGGAGATGTAAAGCTCATGGCGTCTATCGGACTGTTCCTTGGGTGGAAGCTAACGCTTTTCGCGCTCCTTGTATCGATTATTCTGGCAGGTGTAGTGAGCATAATTCTTATAGCATTTAAAATAAGAAAAAGGAAGGATGCTATACCTTTTGGCCCATTTATAGTAATAGGTACATTTGTAGCAATAATGTGGGGCTGGAATATTATTAACTGGTACGTTGGGCTTTTATAAATAAATATATTAAGACCTGAATTTTGTGCTGGTGAAAGGGGAATAAAAATGCCACAAATTAGGAATTATATGGAAGAAATAGTATTCAACCAGATGAAGGAGGTACTTACAGATATCAATGTATGTACATGCGAGAAATGCCTTCTGGATATTGCAGCTATAGCTCTTAATATACTTCCGCCCAAATATGTTGTTACTGAAAAAGGAGAGCTTTACACAAAGGTGGTTAGCTTGGGACAGCAATTTGAGGTTGATGTTATTGGTGCCATTACAAAAGCTGCAGTAATTGTCAAGAGATCACCAAGACATGATGAATAGCTCGATAGAAGGAAAGGACAAAATATTATATGGGTAAAAAGATTTTAGTTATAAACGGGCCGAATTTAAACCTCCTGGGAACAAGAGAAAAGAATGTATACGGAACCACGACTCTTTCAGATATTGCTGCGGCAGTTTACAATGAGGCTGAGGCACTTGGGGTGGAAACGGACTTTATACAAACAAACCATGAGGGTGAAATAATTGATAAAATACATGATGCTCGAGGCTGTTATGATATACTTATGATAAATCCGGGAGCCTATACGCATTACAGTATAGCAATAAGAGATGCAATAAAGGCAGTTGAACTACCATGTATTGAAATACATCTATCTAACATACATGCAAGGGAGGAGTTCAGGAGTAAATCTGTAATTGCTCCGGTGTGTGTAGGACAGATATGCGGTTTCGGAGCAAACAGCTATTTGGTTGCTTTGCACGCAGCAGCATTATTATAACAATGTTAAACACGGCAGCGGAGAAAATTACGAAACTTTAAATTAAAATAAAATGATTTGCTTAACCTGGCTAGGAGGATTTGATATGAATAGTGTATACACTAACAGACTTACAAGCTTACGAAAAAAAATAGAAGAATTAAATGCAGATGCAGCTCTTGTTACCAAAAGAGAAAACTACATGTATATGTCAGGCTTTACGGGAACATCGGCTATTCTTCTAATTACTAAAAGCAGAGCTTTACTTTTGACAGATTTCCGTTATGTGGAACAGGCTGCATCACAAGCACCTGCTTATGAAATAATCAAATATAATGGAAGCTATATTGCGGAAATAAATAAGCTTATAGGAAATGACAAAAAGACGGTACTTGCGTTTGAGGATTCATATGTAACATACCGTGATTACAAACAGTATAAGGATAATCTTAATGTCAGGGATATGATACCGTTAGGTACATCCTTTGAGGAGCTTCGCAGAGTCAAGGATGAGTCCGAAATGCAGCTGATCAGGCAAGCTGTTAAGATTGCAGATGATGCCTTTGTGCACATACTGGATTATATTAAGCCGGGGATCGCAGAAGTAGAAATCGCTGCCGAAATGGAATATTTCATGAAGAAGGAGGGTGCATCAGGAGCATCTTTTGATACAATTGTTGCATCCGGAATGCGTTCATCTATGCCTCATGGTGTTGCTTCTGAAAAGAAGCTGGAGACAGGCGATGTTGTTACAATGGATTATGGTGCACTTTATAAGGGCTACTGTTCCGATATAACAAGGACAGTGTTCCTTGGCAAACCAAAGGCTGAGTTGAAAAAAATATATCAGATCGTCCTTGATGCTCAGATGAAGGGGATTGAGGCAGTTAAGCAAGGAATAAAGAGCAAGGATGTTGACAAAATAGCAAGGGATCATATTGCTGAAGCAGGCTATGGTAATTATTTTGGACATGGACTTGGACATGGTGTAGGTTTAGAGATCCACGAAGATCCGACACTTTCACCACGGGGTGAAATTACGCTTCAGGACGGAATGATAGTAACTGTTGAGCCGGGTATATATGTTCCGGGACTTGGTGGAGTAAGAATTGAGGATATGCTTGTAGTCAGAGGACAAAATGCTGAGGACCTTACAAAGGCTAAAAAAGATTTGATAACTGTGTAATTTTGCATATGATGTTGGTAATTGTGGGCTATTTTAAAAACTTTTACTTGAAATAAGGTGTATTTTACATTAATATTAATTAGGTAATATGAGACTTTAAATATATAGATTATATATTTGGATATTTCTGAGATTTAAATTATTAGACATGTGGAGGTATTTTTATGATAACAGCAGGTGACTTTAGAAATGGCGTGACGTTTGAACTTGATGGGCAGATATTTCAGATAGTGGAATTTCAGCATGTTAAGCCTGGAAAGGGTGCAGCCTTCGTAAGAACGAAGATGAAGAATATAATAACAGGAGCTACGGTTGAAAGAACCTTTAATCCAACTGATAAGATGCCAACGGCACACATTGAGAGAAAGGATATGCAATACCTCTACAATGATGGAGACCTATATTATTTCATGGATCTTGAGTCTTATGAGCAGCTGCCAATTAACAAGAGCACAATAGGTGACACTCTTAAGTTTGTAAAAGAAAATATGAACGTAAAAATACTTTCTCATAAGGGAAATGTATTCGGAATAGAGCCGCCTACATTTGTTGAACTGGAAATAGTTGAAACAGAGCCCGGCTTTAAAGGCGATACAGCTACAGGTGCAACAAAACCGGCTACTCTTGAAACCGGTGCTGTTGTAAAGGTGCCATTATTTATAAATCAGGGAGATACAGTAAGGATCGATACAAGAGTTGGAGAATATCTTGAGCGTGCATAAACGACTTTAAGGGATATTTATCTCATTACAGGGAATAATATTCATTTGATGTTGTAAATATATTATTTGCAAATTATTTTGCAAAGAAACGGAGAAAAATTATGGATTATTTGAAAGAAAAGGTTGCCTACCTTAAAGGCCTTGCAGAAGGAATGCAAATAAGCGATGCAACTAACGAAGGAAAACTCTTCAGGGCAATAATTGATGTTTTGGATGATGTTGCTATCTCAGTTGACGATATCGAGGATGTACAGGAGCAGTTAAGCGAGCAGGTAGATGAAATCGACGAGGATCTTGCAGATGTTGAGCAAATGATTTTTGATGATGACTGCTGCTGTGATGATTGCGATGACGATTGCTGTAGCGAGGAAGATGACGATGCCTCAACGACCTTTGAGTGCCCGCATTGTGGTGAGACCTTAGAGCTTGAAGAAGAGGATATCAATAAAGAAACTCTCATTTGTCCTCATTGTAATAATGAAATAGAAATTGAGTGGACTTGTGACTGTGAAGAATGCAGGGACGAAGAAAACGACGAGAAATAGTAATATTCTTGAAGGGCGGGTACCTTACAAAAGGTAGCCTGCCTTTTTTGAAAGTAATAATATAGCGCCACCTGTTATACAGAAAACAGATGGCAAGGGGTACATATGGTGTTAATAAAAAAAGTGTTGAAAGAATTAGTGGAGTGGATAATAGTTTTTGCTACCGCGTTTATTCTTGTCTTAATACTAAATACTGCGGTTTTTGCAACGACTCAGGTAAGGCAGTCTTCAATGAAGGATACTCTAATTGAGGGACAGCATCTTTTGATAGAAAAAGTCAGCTACTTGTTCAAAGCTCCTGAGAGAGGCGATATAATAGTTTTTCTTGAAGCAAAATATCCCCAAAACTACATAGAAAAGGTTCAGATATTTCTGAAGGATGTGTCGGAAATACTTGAACCTGCAGAAACCAAAACTAATATAAGACTAGTGAAGAGGATCATTGCAATTCCGGGTGATGAAGTTGATATCCGTAATGGTAAGGTTTACTTAAATGGTAATGAGCTTAAAGAGGATTATGCTAAGGGAGTAACATATAAAAGAGAAGTACAATTCCCATTGAAGGTTGAAGAAGGGCAATATTTTGTACTTGGAGATAATCGTGAGGTTAGCAAGGATAGTAGATCAATTGGTGTAATTGAAGAATGTCAAATAGAGGGAAAGGCAGTATTCAGAATTTGGCCTTTAAGTAAATTTGGGACATTGAAATAAGTTAGCTCAAACGCAAGAAAGCCCCGATATTTAAGCGTCAGGGCTGTTAGCTCAGCAGGATACCCTTCAATACATTACCGCAAGCTGGGGGCCATGTATCGAAGGGTATCTTTATTTTTACTAGGTGATTTATACTACATCTCTTTGTCCAATTTAATTCGATAATATATACCGAAGCCTACCACAAACAGATATGCAGCAATAAGTAAAAGTGTTGCTGCTAAATCAATTCCCATCAAGGCAAATGAAATCTGCAAAGCACCAAATACAAAAATCATCATATCATAAGCTTTTGCTTTTGATTTGTTACTGATTGCAATATTGCGTTCGTCGTTGTTCTCTATGGAAATTTTCTTTGCTAATTCAGGATTTGATCTTACAGCTCTGTTGCTGAGAAGTTCGCCCATACCATGACCAAACACTCCGCATCCCAGGCCTATAAAAATAAACGGTAGTGTAGTCATTATACCTTGCGGGTCATCAGCTATTTTTAGTAAATATAAGCCGGCGGCAAGCAAAAGTAACCCTAAAATTGTTACAACATAGTTCAGGACGTTCTTTTTCAATTTCTCATTCCTCCTCATAAATAAAAATTTCTTCAATGCTCATATCGAAATAACGAGCAAGCTTAAAAGCAAGAGTGATAGATGGATTATATCTTCCGTTCTCTAAGGAACCAATAGTTTGTCTCGACACTTCTAAAGCCGAGGCTAAGTCCTCTTGTTTAATACCGCGTTCTTTGCGTAATTCTTCTAATCGGTTTTTCACGTTATCCTCCCTTCGATGGAAAGTATGCTTTCCGTGATTAGTATATTAAAACAAAGTTGAAATGTCAAGCGAACTTTCCACAAAAGATGATAAATTAATTTAATGTTATCAATAAGTGACACGCATATAAGTAGGAATAAGTTCTAACTTGACGCTTTCAATTGTCAGCATATTGATTTAATTCCGGTCTATAATTGCATACCAAAATCATAATAGATATTTTGTGCATAAAAGGGGACAAAGTCTAATACTTATTATAACGAGGCAGAAAGTTTTTAACTAGCCTCGTTGAAACACTGCTATGCCTTATGGCTATTTTGCCTTCGCAAGCCTGGGTGGCATATAATAATTTATTTTCAGGCTGCAAGCAATCAACAAATGAAAGACTGCGGATATACCGCAGTTTATGGAGGACCAACATATGAAAAATGCCAGGGAAATGATCAAATGTAATTGGTACAGTAGTATCTACAATGATGTACTGCCGGTAATTTCAAGAAGAGTTTCACAGGTGATCGAGTCAGCAGAAATCTCTAAAATTAATAGGCCGTTGGAAGAGATCAGGATGAGAACTGATAAGCCGCTTATTCTGCAAAATTATAATACGGAGTGGTTTATTGGAAACGACGGAAGACTGACCGAAAACTATTGCGATTGTTTTGTTGTAAATCAGGATGATATCAGAAATACGATTGAACTTATGAGTGAGAATTCGATATATGCATACCAGGATGAAGTAAAAAACGGGTACATAACTATAAAAGGCGGACATAGGGTAGGCCTGTCAGGAAGGGTCATTGCTGATGGAGCAGCTATCAGGAATATTAAGGACATCTCTGGGATAAATATAAGACTTTCAAATCAACTTATCGGCTGCTCGGACAATGTACTGCCATATATCATCAAAAACGAAAAGGATATCTATAACACTCTTGTCATATCACCACCGCAATGCGGCAAGACAACACTTCTCCGAGATATAGCAAGGGCTCTTAGCAACGGGTCGGAAAGGTTTGGATTTAAAGGAGTAAAGGTAGGCATTGTAGATGAACGCTCCGAGCTGGCTGCTTGTGTTAAAGGAATACCTCAGAATAATGTGGGTATCAGGACTGATGTGCTTGATTCATGCCCCAAAAGCATAGGAATGCGGATGATCATCAGGTCTATGTCGCCAAAGGTAGTAATTACCGATGAGATCGGAAATGACGGAGATCGGGATGCGGTGCACAGTGTTATGAATGCAGGTGTGAGAATTGTTGCATCTGCTCATGGTTACAATGTTTCCGAGCTTAAAAGCAGGCGTGAGGTGCTCAGAATGATCGAGGAAAAGGTTTTTGAAAGGTACATTGTCCTGGGATGCTCAAGAGGTCCGGGTACACTGTATGAGGTCATAGAGGGACAGAGCATGAAAATAATTGCAGGAGATAGCATTTATGCTGTTTAAGATAATAGGAAGCTTAATTGTAATTTTATCCAGCACCTTTCTGGGATTTACACTTGCTAACGAGTGTAAAAACAGACCTGTACAGCTTAGAGAGCTACAGGGCCTTCTCCAGATGTTTGAAAATCAGATAAGTTATCTTTCAGATGTTATAGCAAAAGCATTCGAAAGGATAAGCAGAGTAAGAGGAAGCAATATTTGTGTTTTTTTCAGCAGAACGGTTGAATTACTAAAGGAGGACACAGCATTGAACGCTCCTCAGGCATGGGAAAAAGCAGTTAATGAAAATATTAAAAAGACCTCGCTGAATCCTGAAGATAAAGAAATTTTGCTAGCCTTTGGAAAGATGCTGGGAAGTTCTGAACTCGAAGGACAAATTAAGAATATAAGGCTGACAATGACCCAACTCAAGCTTCAGGAGGAAAAAGCAGAGGCCTGCAGAGTGAAAAATGAAAAAATGTACAGAAGTCTTGGTATACTGGGCGGGATTGCGGTAGTAATAGTACTGCTGTAGCAAGCGTAATAATAAAGAAAACACAAGAAAGGTAGTGCAGTTTGATGGGGGTTGACTTGATTTTTAAAATCGCAGCTATCGGCATACTTGTAGTAGTGCTAAGTTCCTTGCTTGAAAGCTCTAACCGAAAGGAAATGGCGCTGATGGTAACCTTGGCCGGGCTTGTCCTTATTCTTATGATGGTAATCAAGGAAATTGCTTTATTATTTAATACAGTTAAGACCTTATTCAATTTGAGCTAATCTAGCTAAAATTAAACAATTGTCCATATGTAAATTTTGCCATATTCAGCTTGGACAACCACTTTTAATATACTGCTGCCAGGCAAGCTGTGACTGATCATAATGAATCACTTGCAAGAGACTGGATAATAGCTGGTTCATAGCGAATCACTTTCGGTAGACAAGCTACTGTAGACCACCCGCCATAAGCCGATGACAAAAGCACTTTGCAGTAGGTCACCTAAAAAACAGCTGTTCATACAGGCGTTAATTATATAGAGAGTACAGGGTTCTAAAGGTGAGAGATATGCAGATATTTCAGATAGTTGGAATAGGCGTCGTCGCTACAATACTGATATTGGTCATTAAGAGGCACAGCCCCGAAACTGCTGTTCAGGTCAGCATTTTAACCGGAATAGTGATATTTATACTTATAGCCTCAAAGCTGTCAGCAGTAATCGATCTTTTGAAGAATTATGCAGACAAAGCCGACATAAAGCCGATTTATTTTACTATTGTTTTAAAGATAACCGGCATAGCGTATATCGCGGAATTTGGTGCAGAGGTGTGCAGAGATGCCGGGGAAGGCTCTATAGCATCAAAGATTGAACTAGCTGGAAAAATAACAATTATAGTTATGGCTGTGCCAATAATCTCATCTCTGCTTGATCTGATCATTAAGATAATGCCTTAAGATCAAAAGCTTTATAGGAGGCTGTAATGAAGAAGCTTTACAAAAGAACAATCAAAACTATAATCATAAGAATAATGATAGTCTTTGCTGTCTGTATGGCATCACAACAGCTTTTAGTAATAGGACCCCAATCATATGCTATTGAAGAAAGTAATGCAATACCAGAATCCTCTGTGGAGAAAGAAAGCTATGCACAGACAAACAATGCGGTTGAGACACAAGATCATGCCATTGATGAAAGCAGTGTTCAACAAAAAAGCTATGCTGATACAGAAAACTCTGAAGAGGAAGACAGCAGGAATAAAATTGTCGAGCAGCAGTCGGAGACAGCCGGACTTAATGAGATCATTGATAAAATTGACATATATTCAGATGAGGAAACAAAGCAGCTCCTTGAAGATTATAACCCGGAGAAAATAGTATCAGATGCTGTAAAAGGAAGACTTGAATTAAGTCCTAAGGGACTTTTAAACAGTCTCCTCAGGTATCTTTTTAAAGAACTATACAAAAATATGGATATCCTCATAAAGCTTGCCGTCCTTATAGTAATTTGCTCTTTGCTGAAAAACCTTCAAACAGCTTTTTTAAGTGAAGGCACCAGTGAAATAGCGTTTTATGTATGCTACATAGTGATCATATCAATTTTGCTTGTAAGCTTTAGTACGGCAGTAAAGCTGTGTTCGGGAATTATAAATGACATGGTAAATTTTATGCATGCAATTATGCCTGTTTTGGTTACTCTTTTGATCTCGGGGGGCAGCATTACAACAGGTGGTGTAATTCAGCCACTCTTAATAACAGTTGTTGAGCTATCGGCAACCTTAATTAAAACAGTGTTTCTGCCGCTCATTTATTTATCGGCCATCATAACTATAATAAATAACATTTCCGACAAGATACAGCTCGCAAAATTAGCAGCTTTCATTAAACAGATCACAACATGGGCAATCGGCTGTGTATTGACGATTTTTATAGCAATAGTCTCAATCCAGGGAACACTTGGTGCTGTTGTAGATGGAGTTACTACGAAAACAGCAAAATTTGCTATCAGCACCTTTATACCTATAGTTGGGAAAACCTTATCTGATGCTGCTGACACAGTAATAGGCTGCACACTTCTCATAAAGAATGCAGCAGGAATATTGACAATGATAGGTGTTTTGACGATTTGCATCGTTCCGCTTATAAAGATAATAGCCCTGGTTGGATTATATAAAGCTGCCGGTGCACTTCTTGAACCTTTAGCAGATAAAAGGATAAGCAATTGTATAAGTGATGTGGCAGGCTCAATGCTGCAACTGTTTGCACTCTCAGCGGCAGTATCCTTAATGTTTCTGATATCAGTAACAGTACTTATAAGTGCAGGAAACGTGTCAGCAATGCTGAGATAGGGGGCACAAGCTATGATGGAGTTTATGAAGCAGTGGATCATTAACATTGTCGCATTAGTACTGTTCATTGTATTGATCGAGATACTGCTTCCCAGCGGGAAAATGAAAAAGTACGTCAGCCTTGCCACGGGAACAATTTTGATAATAGCTATTATTTGTCCGATAATTGAGTTCTTTGGAAAGAATTCTGATATGGACACAATACAAATAATCAATGGAAATACATTAGATAAGAAGCAGATACAATATGACAGCCAGATGCTTGAGGAAGAGCAGATGAACCAGATAATAGAGGTCTATAGAAATAAAATTATACAACAGATGGTACAGAGTGTTGAAGAGATCGATGGAGTTAAAGCTGCAGAAGCTGACATTATTTTTAATGAGGATTACAACTCGCAGACCTTTGGAGAAATTAAGCGGGCATATATTTATGTAGGTTTGGCAGAGGAGAAGGATGGTGGTAAGAAGAATAGCAAAATAGATACAGAAAGCACAGTCTCTATAAGCAAGGTGCAAAAAGTGGTTATTGGAAAGGACATAACAGTAAGAGGTTCTGAAGATGACATTGACCCCAAAATAAAGAAATGTATTTCAGAGAAAATTTCCGGGACCTTTGGAGTAAATGCTGAGAATATAATAATTTCACAATTGGAGGAGTGAGGTTATGGATATAATAAAAAAGATTAAAGACATAATTACCGGACAGAGTAAAAGAAAACTTATTGAGAACACGGCAATAGTCATTATAATAGGCATAATAATTATTATAGCCGGAGGAAGTATTTTTGGAGGGAAAAAGGCAGAGAACAGGCAGTCAGGTCAAGCAGCTTCTGATGCACCAAAGCCTGAGACTGAATATACGTCGGCTACTGATGCTGAGAAAAAGCTGAAATATCTGTTGTCACAGGTAAAAGGCGCCGGAAGGGTAGATGTTATGATCACTTACTCGACCTCCAGTGAAGAGGTAGCAGCATATGATACGAAAAATAACAGAAGCAGTACTGAAGAAAAGGATAATCAGGGAGGTACACGCGTTGTAAGCGAAGAGGAGGTTGAAAGCACTATTGCTTATGAGGAGAACGGAGATGGTAAAAAGGAACCTGTTATTCTGAAAAAACTCGAGCCTGAGATAAGAGGCGTACTTGTTGTGGCGGAAGGTGCCGATAGCATAGCAGTTAGAGAAAGATTGAC
The DNA here is from genome assembly GCA_023409735.1 of Bacillota bacterium. Lineage (GTDB taxonomy): Bacteria > Bacillota > Clostridia > Acetivibrionales > DTU013 > JAEYRB01. Next base: position 21,036 of record JAEYRB010000031.1, read on the forward strand.
CAGCGCCGTTACAGTAGCACTGGATGTTCCTGTACACCGGGTTCAGGTGGTACAAAGGAAAAGGTGACTAAGATAACGCGGGATAAAGTCCGAAAACCTTGTTGAAACATAACTAGGGCTGGTTGTTTTGTATCGCTCTTTGTATGTTGTAGAGGAAAATCGTGCTGTCACACTTAACATACTTACTCTTCGCCCATGCATCCTGGTAAGAAAATATTTCTACAACCGAAATATTTTCTTTGAATATACGCGTTATAACAAGGCATACAAGATGCCTTGTTGAAACGGTGCCATAGTAAGAAAATGTTTCTACAACCGAAACATTTTCTTTGAATTTAACCGTTATAAACAACCCTAGACATGAATATATTATCTATTGAGTGGGACATAAAAGTTAATTCATAAGCATTCTCATAAAGGGGGCAGAGGAATGATGGTGTTTAAAAGGAAACAGATTATTATTTTGGCATTGATACTGGTGATCGTTGTGGCAGGGTACTTACAGTATAGCTACAAACGGGGAAGTACTTCAGCTGATTTGGATGGGCTTGGTGAAGCTGTGTATGTTGACAGTGAGATTGAAAATGGAGATTTGGCTGATTCTGATTCCGCATTACAGGAGGATGAAAATGTACAGAGCAATGCAGTCGCATCTCAGAAAGCCGAGAATTACTTTACTCAGGCAAGAATGGATAAGGAACAGAGCATAAGTGAAAACAGTGAAGCATTTAAGGCTATTACCGAGGATGCCAATGCAAGTGAAGAAATAAAGGCAGAGGCATATGATAAGATGATCGCAATGACAACTAATGCTAACAAAGAAACCAGAATAGAAACCTTAATAAATAAAATGGGGTTTGATGATAGTCTGGTAATATTTGCAGATAACGGTAGCATAGACATCGTAGTAAAAACACCAAGTCTTACCACAGCACAGGCTGCACAGATTACAGATATTGTTACAAGACATGCTGACGCGTCTGTAGATGATATACATATAAAAATGATGTTTTAACATAGACAGATAATTATCACAAAAAGAGAAATTATCAGCAGTAGCTCCTATAGTAAATTTGAAAGGTTAATTTGGGCATTTGTGATGTATCATTATTTAAACTAAGCAGCATACCTATGTAACCGGCAGTACATCATTCGTGTTGCTGAATTATTTTAACTAATATCGCAAATGCCTAAAGTCAATAATGAATTTACTTTGTTTTGTGCTCATGTTATAATACATATTATGATTATAGCCGCTGATACGTTATTGGAGGTATAGTATGGAAGAAAACGTTCAAAGTGTGGTAAATGATATAGGTGTCATAAAAATAACCGATGAGGTAGTTGCAATAATTGCCGGTATCGCTGCCACTGATGTGCCAGGTGTCACAGGAATGAGCGTCGGTATTGCAGGCGGAATAGCCGAAGCTCTTGGACGTAAGAATCTTGCCAAAGGCGTAAAGGTTGAAGTTGGAGAAAGGGAAGCGGCTATTGACCTCTTTATAATCGTCGAATATGGCTACCGTATCCCTGAGGTAGCATGGACCATTCAGGAGAAGGTTAAGCAGGCTGTTGAGGAAATGACAGGCCTGAACGTAATAGAAGTAAATATACACATTCAAGGAGTTAACATAGAGAGGGAACATAAAAAAGAACTGCCTGAAGAGCAGACAAAGTTGAAGTGAAAACGTAATTATTAATAAACCCAGTAAGGGTTTATTTTTTTTGGAAAATACAATATAATATAAATTAATAGTAAGTGGCTAAAATTGTTATTAAAACTAAAGACAAAATAGTAATTAGAGAGGGGAAAGCTTATGAACATTTTTTTTAGGATACTGCTTGCTGTTTATGCGTTTTTTATGGCAGTAATTTCTGCTGTAGCGATGTATCTGGCAGTAAGTACAAAGATGTTATACGGTGCCTTGGATTTATTTAGGGATATTCTCTATGGAAATTCTGCCACAAGCTATCGTATAGCAATTTTCATTATTTCTCTTATATTCTTTACTTTAAGCGTAATGTTCCTGCTCTCAGGTGTAAAAAGCAATAAGGATAAAAGAGCGGTCACTAAGCATACTAATATAGGCGAAATAAGAATTTCTCTTAATTCAATTGAAAATATAGCCTTTACTGCATCGAAAAAGGTAAACGGCGTAAGGGATTCGAAGATATCGGTAGCAAAGCTTGAGGATGGTGTTAATATAGAAGCCAGAATCGTCATTATGCCTGATCTGAGTATACCGATAATATCTGAGGATGTGCAGGGAAGAGTTAAGAAGTCAGTGGAGGAAGCATCAGGTGTTATTGTAAAGCAGGTAAAAGTAATAGTTGAAAACATATATTCCGGGGCGATATATAAAGCCAGAGTAGAATAGGAGGCGATCAGATATGAACCTTGAGAAATTATTAACATTCTACAATGGCCACAAAGGCGGAATTAACGGCGCCGGCATAGGATTTTTCATTGCTGTTATGATTTTGCTGCTTGGCTTTATTAAGGTGCTTTTCATTGCAATATTAGCCGGCCTGGGGTATTATATTGGGAAAAGGATCAGTGAAGATAAGGATTATTTAAAAAATCTCCTGGACAGAGTATTACCGCCGGGAACATACAGATGAATATTACACAAGTCTGCCTGAAGCAATTATATGAACCTGACAAAACAGTATATGTTTACAGGAATGAATTGGGCTGGATATGAGGAGGAAATTGAATGGGACGAAGAGCCTCCAGAGAAATGGCTATGAAGCTCTTATATCAGATGGAAATACAAAAAGACGACAGGGAGAACCAGAAGGCAATCTTTTTTGATGAAAATGATCTTCAGGAAAAGGATAAAAATTATATCAATGATGTTGTTGATGGCGTATTCAATAATATAGAACATATAAACAATATTATTGAAATACATTCAAAGGGGTGGAAAATCGGGAGGATCTCAAAGGTAGATTTATCGATATTACGCCTTAGTATTTATGAGATTTGCTATAGAGAAGATATACCTGACAATGTTTCCATAAATGAAGCTGTTGAGCTTGCAAAGAAGTATAGTAACGAGGATGCGGGTGCTTTTATCAATGGTATCTTAAGTAAGGTCCCGCAAGAAGGCAAAGCATCGGCTCATAAGGCAGACAACGGGGAATGATATGCCAATAAAAAGTATTTTGACAGTCTCTGAAATAAATAAATACATCAAGGATCTGGTTTCAAATGATCTGATACTTTCTGGTATTTGGGTTAAGGGTGAGATATCAAATTTTAAAAATCATTATTCCGGACATTTATATTTTACTCTAAAGGATGAAAAGTCAGTGCTGAAGTGTGTGATGTTTAGATCCAATGCTTCAGCTCTTCGTTTTGTGCCTGAAAACGGAATGAAAATGATCGTACGAGGCTATGTTTCCGTATTTGAACGCGATGGACAATATCAGCTCTATGTTGAAGAAATGCAGCCTGATGGTGTAGGAGCACTTTACGTGGCATTTGAAAAACTCAAGCAGAAGCTTGCTGCCGAAGGGCTTTTCGATGAAGCTAGAAAAAAAAGGCTGCCATATATGCCAAGCTCCATTGGTGTAATAACCTCATCTACAGGTGCTGTGATCAGGGATATTATTAATGTGCTGAGCAGAAGATTTTATAATGTAAATATAAAGCTTTACCCGGTCCAGGTTCAAGGCGAGCAAGCAGCAGGACAGATCGCGGCAGCAGTAAGAAGGCTGAACCAACTAAAAAATGTTGACGTAATAATAGTCGCGCGCGGAGGAGGCTCTCTTGAAGAGCTATGGGCTTTTAACGAGGAAGTAGTTGCAAGAAGTATTTACGAGTCAGATATACCTGTAATTTCAGCTGTAGGTCATGAGACTGACTTCACAATATCGGACTTTGTTGCAGATATGAGGGCACCGACACCGTCAGCGGCAGCGGAGCTTGCAATGCCTGAACTGACAATCATACAAAATAAGCTGGATACCTTAGGGATGCGCCTGCGTAATGGTGTAACAAAAAAGATATCCATGGAAAGACTTATTTTGAAGAGACTAAGCGAAAGCACAGTCTTTAAACAGCCTTATAATAAAGTCTATCAGGAACGTATGCTGGTGGATGTGCAGAAAAGATATATGAACAAGGCACTTGCAGCACTTGAGAGCGGATACAGAAACAGGTTGTCACTTCTGGCCGCAAGGCTTGACTCATTAAGTCCGCTGAACTCTCTGGCAAGAGGTTATAGTATAGTTAAGAAAAAAAAGGATGATATTCTGGTTAAATCAGTGAAGTCAGTTAAAATCGGAGACAGGTTGGTTGTCCAGGTTACAGATGGAGGCCTGGAATGTGTAGTAGATAGTATCGAGGGGGATGAAAATAATGAATGATGAACTTTCTTTTGAAAAGGCTGTCGAAGAACTTGAGCTTATTGTAAAAAAACTAGAGAAGGGTGAGTTATCCCTCGATGATTCGATCGAGTGCTTCAAAAGAGGTGTCGAGCTTACAAAGTACTGCAATAAAAGACTTGATGAAGCTGAACGCAGCATAACTATGCTGATCGAAGATGACACAGGTAATGTAAGTGAAAAAGAAATAACTGTGTAGATGTATTGGAGGTAGCAATGGACTTTTTGCAGCAGCTTGAAAAAATGAACAAAGAGGTCAGCAATGCTTTAGACGATTATCTTTGTATTGAAGACAGTCTGGGAGCTGATATATTTAAAGCTATGAAATATAGCCTTATGGCGGGAGGAAAGAGGCTCAGGCCTATTCTTGCCCTTGCCGTATGCGATATGCTGGGTGGAAATGTTAGTACGGTAATGCCTTATGCGTGTGCTATAGAGATGATTCATACATATTCGTTGATACACGATGACCTGCCAGCAATGGATAATGATGATTATAGAAGAGGGATACCAACAAATCATAAAGTATTTGGTGAAGCCATGGCAATATTGGCTGGTGACGCACTGCTGAACAGAGCATATGAGCTTATGCTGTCAAGTACTGCTGTGAACGAAGACAAATTAAAGCAAAGAGTAGAAGCAATGAGGATAATTGCTGAAGGCTCAGGTGCAAATGGAATGATAAGAGGGCAGGTAATAGATCTTGAATCAGAGGGCAAGACTATTTCAAAAGATACCCTTGAATATATGCATAGATGTAAAACAGGTGCATTGATCAAGGCTCCTGTTTTATCAAGTGCTGTATTATGCGGTGCTCGGGATGATGAAATCAAGCAGCTTGAGATATATGCCGAGAACATAGGACTTGCATTTCAGATCAAGGATGACATAATGGATGTAAGCAGCAGCCTTGAGGAAATGGGAAAAGCGGCAGGAAGAGACGCTGCTTGCGGGAAGACAACGTATGTGACCCTTTATGGCGTCGTTAGGGCAAATGTGCTGCTTAATGAAACCATATCACAAGCAGTAAACGCTGTTGAATGCTTTGGCCAGAGGGCTGATTTTCTTAAAAAGCTTGCAAATTTTATTAAGGAACGCAGTAACTAAAGCAAAAGTCCATGACTTTGCCATTAAGTTAAAAAACTCATTTGTACTTATTGTTTACAGCTATATGGCATATTTTCATGAGCATGGCTGACTAACAGAAAACATCAAGGAGTTTAATTGTGATATTGGGATTTAAAGCTCAAATCTGCAATATTTAAATCCAAATCAGACCTCAATGCATCTTTATTCAGTTATAAAAATATGATATAATAACCGCTGTTGTAGTATTCAATGCCGTTATTATAAAAGCATTGAAGTTGCCGTGCGATATTTTCGGGCAATGCCGAAGCGCACATAGCAAACTATATCACAAAACTATAGTTTTATGATATAATATATAAAAATTAGGTGGTGCAGTATTCTAGTCAGTACTGCCGTTTCTGAAGACGGGCCTAAAAATCCGTTTAAGGGCATATCGATGAAGTTCCTTGTGTCGGCTTGCTACGCCCAGTGGTGGGTTGATGCTGGGAGTTAAGGTTTAGGGGCGATCTGCAATGGCATGCAGGCGTTGACCCCTTTACCGTGGAGACCTTGAATTTTGGAAGACGATCAGCACTGGAGACTGTTTATCGGACTACATAGCTGTGAGTCGACTACGATCAAGGATTAAACCTGTTAGGCGGTATCAAATTGATGCTGTGAACAGAGTAGCCTGCCTTGAGTGGGTATGGTGGATAATGGATCAGATGTGGAATTACTGGCCGGTATGAACACATTATCGCTATTTGAAACCATGGCTGCAAAAGAGGCTAGGAAGCGGACAGACTGCTGAGGAAAACTCCTAGACTGTTCTTACCGAGATACGTTAGGGATTGCAGTGTGGACTAAGTGGTAATCAGGCTACACCGTTGGTAACGCGGTGGGCGAAGAATTAAAGGGAAACCTCTGATCTGGCGACATATCAGTATTTTCGCGGGAAATCCTGCCTGACCTAAGCCGCAAAATTTACTTAACGTATTACCACCATAATTAATAAAAATAATTGAGGGCGTTATGCCCTCCGTTGTTTTTCAAAATCAAGGATATGTAACTGAAGGACACGATGTGTCCTTTAATTGTAAATGGAGGGTTTATCTAAGTGGATGATAATTATAAGCATCCTGTTGATGAAAAGAAGGTAAAATTTAGAAAGGGTAATATAGCATCCGTTAAGAAAAACGAGGCGTCCAAGAAGGGCAATTTAGCCTGGTTAATAATTATTCCAATTGTTTCTTTTATCATTTCTGTTTTATTAACAATTGTATCTTCAGATGTACTTAAGGAAGCAAATCTAGTAACAGCTTTTGTTGTTATACTTATTATTATTTGCGTTAATATAATTTTTGATATAATAGGAACTGCTGTCACAGCTGCAGAAGAAGCTCCATTTCATGCTATGGCATCAAGAAAGCTGTATGGGGCAAAGCAGTCCATCAAGCTTCTGAGAAATGCAGACAAGGTATCAAATGTTTGCAACGATGTTGTAGGAGACATTTGCGGAATCATAAGCGGTGCAGCCGGTGCTTATATTGTAATAAGAATGATCGGAAACCAGGAAGGCATTACAATAGTTGAGCTTGTGGTCACCGGTATGATAACTGCTCTTACAGTTGGCGGAAAGGCTTTGGGAAAAACTATTGCATTAAGTAATAGTAATTATATAATTTATAAGGTTAGTGTTGTTGTAAAATTTATTACAGATGGCCTTTCGGTATTAAAGTTTAAAGGAAAAAGGAAATAATGAACGAAAAAGATATTGCAAAAAATCTATTGGATAATATAAATACACCTGAGGATTTGAAAAAGCTTGACATTCGCCAGCTTAACGATTTATCTGAAGAAATTAGAAAATTTCTTATAGATAAGGTCTCTGTTACAGGCGGTCATTTAGCATCAAATTTGGGTGTAGTTGAGTTAACACTGGCATTACATAAAGTATTCAACTGCCCGACAGATAAAATTATCTGGGATGTAGGGCATCAGACATATGTGCACAAGCTGTTGACCGGAAGAAAGGATAAATTTGATTCACTGCGTCAAATGGGCGGCATATCAGGCTTCCCCAAAAACTCGGAAAGCGAATGTGACAGCTTTAATACAGGGCACAGCAGCACATCAATATCAGCAGCTCTTGGCTTTGCAAAGGCAAGAGACATTTTAAACGAGAATTATTCAGTCATTGCTGTCATAGGTGATGGTGCTATGACTGGAGGAATGGCATTTGAGGCGCTTAATGATGCGGGACGGTCAAATAATAATCTGATAATTATACTTAATGATAATGGGATGTCTATAAGTAAAAATGTGGGCGGCTTTTCCAGATATCTGAGCAAGATAAGGACCAAGCCTTTTTATTCGAAGGCGAAGGAGGATCTCGAAACATTTCTCAATAGTATACCGGCAATAGGTAAAAGTGCTAATCGAGCACTGAAAAGAGCAAAGGGCACAATAAAATATATGGTAATGCCCGGTATGATGTTTGAAGAGCTTGGTTTAAAATATCTTGGGCCCATAGACGGGCATAATATAAGTGAGCTTGTAAATGTATTAGAGAGCGCGAAAAAACAAAAGGGCCCCGTGTTGATCCATGTGCATACACAGAAGGGTAAGGGCTACATATTTGCTGAAAACAAGCCTCAGTTTTTCCATGGTATATCGCCCTTTGATATTGAAACAGGGGAATTGAAGGTGAATAACGGTGCAACTTATTCAGATATTTTTGGCAAGAAAATGATAGAGCTTGCAAATAAAAATGACCATTTAGTTGCAATTACTGCAGCCATGCCACTTGGAACAGGGCTTGACAAGTTTTCAAATGAGTTTCCCAAACGCTTGTTTGATGTAGGCATAGCTGAGCAGCACGCTGTCACATTTGCCGCGGGAATGGCAAAGGCCGGCATTATGCCGGTCGTAGCTGTATATTCAACATTTTTACAGAGATCATATGACCAGATTCTCCATGATGTTGCATTGCAGAAGCTTCATGTTGTTTTTGCAATAGATAGGGCAGGCGTTATAGGGGATGATGGTGAAACACACCAGGGACTATATGATATAGCATATCTGAGCCATATGCCCAATATGACTATAGCAGCTCCATGTGACTATAGTGAGCTGGAGGATATGCTGGAGTTTGCAGTAACTGATTTTAGCGGACCTATTGTAATAAGATACCCCAGAGGCTCAGGGAAAATGCACTTAGCAGAACGAACGTTGATAGAGTATGGAAAGGGAGTAAAGCTGATTTCGGGAAATGATGTAACTATTTTAGCAATAGGAAATATGGTGGAGAATGCTTTAAAAATTGCTGAAATGTTAAAAAATAAGGGTATAAGTGCTGAAGTAATCAATGCAAGGTTTATTAAGCCTCTTGATGAAAAGCTGATACTGGAAAGCTCTGCAAAAACAAGAGCTGTTGTAACAATAGAGGACCATGCTGCCAAATGCGGGTTTGGTGCAGGTGTTCTGGAACTATTGAATAAAAATAATATCAGAATAAAAACGAAGATTTTTGGGTTGCCGGATATACCCATACAGCATGGATCAAGGAGCCTGATATTTGAGAAATATGGCCTTGATACAGGTTCTATTTCAGGAGAAATACAAAAAATGCTGAGAAGTAAATAGTGGAGGTGTTTCCTTGGAGAAGGAGCGACTTGATGTACTGCTTGTAAAAAAAGGACTTTTTGAAAGCCGTGAAAAGGCAAGAAGTTCAATAATGGCCGGGCTTATTTATGTAAATGGAGAAAAGGCTGACAAAGCAGGCAGCAGCTATCCGGTAGACAGTGAAGTAGAGGTAAAAGAAACCTTAAATCCATATGTTAGCAGAGGCGGACTGAAGCTGGACAAGGCTGTACGTTTCTTTGGAATTGATCTTAAAGGAAAAAATGCAATTGATGTAGGTGCTTCAACGGGAGGCTTTACTGACTGTATGCTAAAGAATGGTGCATCAAGGGTCGTTGCTGTAGATGTCGGTTACGGACAGTTGGCATGGACATTGAGAAATGATCAGCGTGTAAAAAACATGGAGCGTACAAACATTAGGTATGTCCAGCCCGATGATGTGGGTATGACTGCTGATTTCGTATCAATAGATGTTTCATTCATCTCGCTTAAAAAGGTATTGCCTGTAGTACATGAGCTTTTAGATCAAGAAAAAGGTGAAGTTCTCTGTCTTATTAAGCCTCAGTTTGAGGCAGGTCGAGAAAAGGTTGGGAAGCATGGCGTTGTAAGGGATATTGCTGTACACGCACAGGTCGTTGAGGAGGTAATAGCCTTTTCATTAGGTCTAGGCTTTTGCTTAAAAGGACTTACATTTTCACCAATTAAAGGACCAGAGGGGAACATCGAATATTTGTGTTATTTATCCTTAAGTAGTGGGAAAAAAAATATAGATGATGTGATTTCTGAAATAGATAATATTGTAAGGCAATCACACCAAGAGCTTAATGGATAAAAAGAGAGATTTTCAGTGTTTGTTATCTATATAAGGTCAAAATAGAGGGAGAAAATTGGTTAATTATATCGCGGGAATAAATTTCATGATATAATAACATTTAATGAATAATTATTCATAGAGGTGCAAATGAAAAAAATCGGTATTATTGCAAATATAGACCGCGACGCTGATTATTCTTATACCAAAAAACTGACTGAGAGCATAATAGGACAGGGCGGAACAGCTCTTATAACTGATGAAAATTCGCCTGTCAAAAGCTTGGGCGGAATTTGCTGCAGTGAAGAAGAATTTTTAAATAAATGTGAAGCTATCGTATGTCTTGGAGGAGACGGAACATTTCTTAGGGTTGCGCAGAAAGTATATGACAAGGATATACCCATTCTTGGCATTAATCTTGGAAATCTAGGGTTCCTAACCGAGATAGACAGAACAGAAATCGAACAAGCTGTAAAGCTTTTAATTGAAAACAAGTTCCAGATCGAAGAAAGAATGATGCTTCAAGCTACTGTTTTTCGTAAAGATAAAGAACCTGTTACAGATACGGCTTTTAATGATGTAGTAATTACAAGAGGTGCAGTTTCTAGAATAATTCATATAAAAGCATATATCAATGACGCCTTTATTGACTCATTTCCCGGAGACGGGGTGATCATATCAAGTCCTACAGGCTCGACAGCCTACTCTCTATCGGCCGGAGGCCCAATTGTCGACCCGGATACCGAATTAATGCTGATTACTCCCATTTGTCCGCATATACTTTACTCTAGGTCAATTGTTGTAAAAGCGGATAGTGTTATAAAAGCAATACCAGATGAAGATTTTCAACATAACGCAATAGTTGCGCTTGATGGTGAAAGAAGCTACGAAATAAGAGGCGGAGACCTGGTGCAAGTAATACAGTCGCCATATAAAATCAAGCTTATCAATATCAAATCTAGAAATTTTTTCAGCATATTAAGAAAAAAAATATATTACAGAGGGGAGAGTTTGAAAAAAGATGAAATACAACAGACATGCTAAGATATTAGAACTTATTGACAAATATCAAATTGAAACACAGGAAGAACTGGCCGTTAAGTTGAAGGAGCATGGAATGGATGTCACACAGGCCACTGTGTCAAGAGATATCAAGGAGCTTAGGCTGACAAAGGTTATGGTTGACAATAATCACTACAAATATGCTTCTATCTCCCAGGGTGAATCGTCAATAACCAATAGGCTGCTTACTATTTTTACAGAATCCTTCATAAGCTGTGACTATGCAAATAATATCGTTGTTGTGAAAACTCTTTCGGGTATGGCACCGGCGTCCGCTTCTGCTGTTGACTCACTTAAATGGGCTGAAATAGTTGGGACTATTGCAGGTGATGACACTATTATGATCGTGTGCAGAGCAGAAAAAATCGCTGAGGAAATGGTGAATAAATTAAGCAAGATGACAAAGTAAATTTTATGCTGCTGCCTGCATTACTAAGCGTCAAAAGGTAAGGTGTGGTTATGCTATTACAACTAGATATTAAAAATATTGCGCTCATAGAAGAAGTGAGTATTGAACTGGGTGCAGGGCTTAATGTCCTAACCGGTGAAACCGGGGCGGGTAAGTCTATTATTATTGATTCTATAAATGCCATTCTTGGTGAGAGGGTCTCTAAGGACATTATAAGGACTGGTGAGGATAGGGCCTTTGTTGAGGCAGCTTTTCAAATCGACAATGGATACCTTGCCGATATCTGGAGCGAGATGGGCGTTGAGCCTGAAGAAGATGGCACACTAATACTTTCAAGAGAAATCACACAGTCCGGAAGAAATATATGCAGAGTCAACGGAAAAATGGCAGCTGTATCACTTTTGAAGCAAATAGGGGAGCGCCTGATTGATGTTCATGGACAGCATGATAACCAGTCCCTGCTGAAAACCGATAAGCATATAGAGTTATTGGATTCATTCGGCGGCGACAGTATAAAATTGATAAAAGAAGAATATTTGGCGCTTTTAGAACAGTATAAGGAAACATGCTCCCGGATCAAAGCAATTTCAGGAAATCCAGGAGAACGTGAAAGAAAAATTGACCTTTTAAAATTTCAAATAAACGAAATAAAATCAGCAAAATTGAAAAATAATGAGGAGGAGTTGAATAAACAAAAACTGCTCCTTACTAATGCAGAAAAGATCAAGGAAGCACTCACTATTACTTATAGTCTGCTTTCCTCAGGTGAACGGGGAGAGCAAACTGCAGTGGACTCTATAAACAGTGCTCTTTCACAGCTTTCGTCAATAACAAGGCTTGACAGCTGTTATGAAGAAATGTACAACCGTATAAAGGAAGCATTGTACCAACTAGAAGACATTGCTGATGATGTAAGAAAGAATTGTGAAAATATTGAATATGATCCAAAGCTACTGGAAGAGATAGAAGAAAGGCTGGATCAGATATTTAAGCTGAAACGCAAATACGGGGCCACGATCGACGATATAAATGCATACTGCCTGAAATCTGAAGAACAGCTTGAACAGCTGGAAAAAAGTAAAGAATACATAACTAAACTCAGACAGCAGCAGACTGATCTGGCTGAGAAACTGATGAATAAATCAAAGAAGCTCAATGAGGAGCGGAGAAGAGCTGCTCATATTCTGGAAAGTAAAATAGGGGAGCAGCTTGATGAGCTTGAAATGAAAAACTCAAAATTTAAAGTTGATATTCAGTTCAACGATGCATCTGATAAGGAGAGCGACATAAAATTTACACGGAACGGACTGGATAAGGTTGAATTCCTCATTTCGCCTAATTTGGGTGAGCCACTTAAGCCGCTTGCTAAAATAGCATCAGGTGGCGAAATGTCCAGAGTTATGCTGGCAATTAAAAATATATTAGCCGAGGTTGATAAAATTCCAACAATGATATTTGATGAAATTGACACCGGTATTAGCGGAAAGGCGGCTCAAAAGGTTGGCGAAAAGCTTGCCGATATATCTGAAGGACATCAGGTAATCTGTGTGACTCACTTGGCTCAAATCGCTTGTATGGCGGACAACAATTATTTGATTGAAAAGGTAAGTAATGTTTCGAGTACCAGTACGAATGTTATTATGTTGGACAAGAACAAAAAGATTCGTGAGATAGCTAGATTGATAGGCGGTACTTTAACAACAGATACCTCGTTAAAATACGCAGAAGAATTGATTAACAGCTCAAGAATAGGAAAATAAACCTGATAAAATGGCATAATGATTGAAAAACCGGCATAGAGGCCGGTTTTCCTTTATTTTAATGTTTTTTACCTCCTGTTCATTTATTTGTTTGAATAATTGAATTTGCAAAAGGTTAACTTACTTGCAGGAGGTTGAACAATGAGACGAATGACAACTTTTAGAAAAATTCTTATTGTACTTGCGGTATCTATTATAGCTGTTATTAGTACCGCATACGCAAAAATCATACTGATGATTCCTGATGAAATGATACTTGTCGAGGGAGAAAAGTATGTCTACAATTTAAGCAGCCTCTTTCCTTTGAGTATAAAAGCAGATAATGACGGCGTGCTTGAGATAAATGGAAGCTACACTGAAAAAAATAAAAGTGTAGGAGCAGCCAGGCCGGTTTCTTTGTTCTCAACAAAGAATGGCAATGTTAATCTTAACTTAAAATTTTTCGGTTTTCTTCCCGTAAAAACTGTAAATGTGGATATTGTTGAAAGCAAAAAGGTAATTGCCTGCGGTAATACAGTAGGAGTTAAGCTTAAGCTGGATGGAATACTTGTTATCGGTATATCAGACGTTGAAAATGGAAATGTAAAGTATACGCCGGTTAGAAACAGCGGCATAAAGGCCGGCAGCGTTATAACAGAAGTAAACGGAAAGACACCTGATGGAATCAGCGGGTTAATTAAAGCTATAGACGCAAGCAATGGGAAGACTATGAAAATAGATTTCATAACTGATAATGAAAAAAGTACGGCTTATATCACTCCTATTTTATCCTCAGAGGACAAGAAATATCATATAGGTCTTTTCGTCAGAGACAGTACTGCAGGTATAGGTACACTGACATACTACGATTACGATGACAATGTATTCGGTGCATTGGGACACGGAATTACAGATATTGATACGGGTGCATTGATGAGCGTAGAGTCAGGAGAGATAATGGAATCTAGTATAGTAGGTATTAAAGTTGGCAAATCAGGAGAGCCGGGGGAGTTAAAAGGAGTATTTGCAGGTAATACGAAATTGGGAGATATAAAAGTTAACAGCAGCGTTGGAATATATGGAACGCTAAGTGCGTACGCAAAGGAAAAATTTAACGGGAAAGTATATCCGGTTGGTGTGAGGGCTGATATAAAGGAAGGACCTGCAACGATTTTATCTAATATTAATGGGAAGAACATTGAGGAGTTTGGGATAGTAATTCAAAGAATTTCGCGACAAAACCTGAATGGCTCAAAGGGCATGATATTAAAAATTACGGATGAACGTTTGCTAAAGGCTACGGGAGGGATAGTTCAAGGGATGAGCGGCAGCCCTATCATACAAAATGGAAAAATAATTGGTGCAGTTACCCATGTCTTTGTCAATGATCCAACAAGAGGATATGGAATTTCACTTGAGAAAATGCTTGAGGCAGCAGACAATATGCCGGTTAAGAATGCATCATAGCCTTGGTTACCGATAAATGCCTGGTAATCGAATTACAATCGGTTACCGGGCATTTGCTTTGTGGCAGACTTTATAGGAAATAGTAAGAAAAAATGAGGAAATGATAAGTTTGACATTTGAACTATTTTTATATAGAATTAGCTTGCAGAAATGTGTTGAAATGCTTTAATATTAAGCATTTCAGGAATAAATTGTTAAGTGAGAACACAATTGAAAAAAACAATAATTTACAAAAATGATAAAAAACTGCTTGAATAATGAACTAAACACAAATATAATGACATTGAATGAACTTGGCACAAAGAGTGTAGATTGTATTAGGGGGGATACGCTTGCAGGAAAAAAAGATACAAATTGTCATCGCGGATGACAATAGGGAATTTGGTGACATCTTATGCGAATACCTGAGTAACCAAAACGACATTGAAGTAATTGGAATGGCCAGAGATGGTAACGAGGCGATTGATCTAATTACATCAAAGACACCTGACATCGCTATTCTTGACATTATTATGCCACATCTTGACGGACTTGGAGTATTGGAAAAAATCAATTCAATGTCTATGAAAAAACGTCCTCTATTCATCATCTTATCAGCTGTAGGTCAGGATAAGATAACACAGAGAGCCCTTGCACTAGGAGCCGAATATTATATTGTTAAGCCCTTCGACATGGATGTTCTTGTATCCAGAATAAGGCAGCTTAAGGATTCGACTAAAAATGCAATTATACGTTCTGAATATGCCATGGAATCGAAAGCGCAATATCATACGCCGGTTCAGCGAAATCTTGAGGTCGAAGTAACAAGCATAATGCATGAAATAGGGGTTCCTGCTCATATTAAGGGTTATCAATACCTTAGAGATGCAATAATGATGGTTGTGAAGGACCTGGATATTATTAATTCAATAACAAAGCAGCTATATCCATCTATAGCACGTGTTTACAATACGACCCCAAGCAGAGTGGAAAGAGCCATCAGGCATGCAATAGAGGTTGCATGGAGCAGAGGACAGGTCGAGGCTATCGACGAGCTCTTTGGCTATACTGTAAGTATAGGTAAGGGAAAGCCTACTAATTCTGAATTCATTGCAATGGTTGCCGATAAACTGAGACTGGAAATGAAGGTAAGCTAAATCATTATATAAAAAAGCTGTTTCATTAAGAAATAGCTTTTTTATTAATGCCGTTGCCCAAAGGGCAGCAGCAAAAAGGCGAGGTGGCTCGATGCCCCTGGGACTTTTATTCTTGATGCTATTTAAGTTACTTACCACACAGTAACCTTCTATTTTGTGTATTAAATTGAAGCTTTGGCTTGGCATAGATTAGATCATACTATATATCTGGGATTTTGCAAATTCTTTACTTATGAAAGAATAGCCAGAAGAAGCATATAGGATGCTGTACCACCAATAATACTAAAAAGTGTGTTCTTTTTCCATACGGTAAGAAGCACAGTGAGAAGCACTGCAATAATTTCAGGCAATGCATACGGTGCAGTTGTAAATGAAATATCCTTTAAGCAATAAACACATAACATACCCATTACAGCATAGGGAAGAACCTTTCCTAAATACTTAACATATGCAGGTATCTTCTCGGTGTTTCGGAAGATAAGAAATGGAAGGTATCGGATTGCTGCCGTTACTAATGATATTGTAAGGATAATGAGAGCTGCATGGGTATCATTTTGCATTTTGTTCCACCTCCATACCGGTTCGTATGCATTGTTTCTGCATAAAAGTCAAAGCAAGTGTAATGCAAAGCATAGAAGGAATGAGAAAATTGGAGCTTCCGAAGAACAGACGGCAAAGGAGTGAAAACAAAAGGCCAAGGATTGATGGAAGATGATTTTTTGTTGACATCCATTGGCTCACATAGGTTGTTACAAATAGTGCTGTCATGGCAAACTCGATCCCCATGAAGTTAAAATCGAGAGCAGAGCTAGCCAGTGACCCAAGTACACTTCCGATTATCCAGTAGATATGGTCAAATAGTGAGACCAGCAGACGATAAAGGTTAGGATCCTCTCCCTTCGGATAATCTCCGTCACAGAGAAGCGAATAGGTCTCATCCGTCAGTGCCAGAACAAGATATGGTTTGTACTTCCCGGCAGTCTTATAATTCCCAAGCATAGAAATTCCATAGAAGAGATGCCTGGCATTTACTATAAGTGTTGTAATCATAACTGTAATGAGTGAAGAACCGGATGCCATCAGGGAAGCACCGACAAATTGCATTGACCCGGCATATATAAAGGTACTCATTGCCAGCGCCCACACGACGCTATAGCCATTTTGTTCTAGCAGAATTCCAAATCCGATTCCTACTACCATATACCCGGCCATGACAGGTATAGATTTTATTAAAGCTTTTTTTATCACATTTCTTGTTAACATGTTATTTCCTTCGTAACTTTATGACTAAACATTATATTAAATATATAAATTTTGTCAATCTGTTGCGAAGCATTTATGAATTAAAAACAAGTTGCCTTAAAAACAAGTTGTGCTTATCCATCCATAATCTATATTACATGACAAAAAAGATTACTTAACCAATTATTTAACCTTTAATCTGATTAATGCGTTTGCCTAGACAAAGTATAATAGAGATGTGTAGTTTATTGTGCCTTTCTGAAAAACAGCGTTCTTAATGATGATTTTTTTTTGTTTTTCTTTCTCCAGCTGCCAATGGCCTCATCAACATCCTGATAATGCTTATCCATCTTGCTTTCAAGCTTTCTCATGCTGTTTTCGACACATGCACCCAGCTCAAGTTTGCTTTTATTAATCTCTCTTGCCAGTATATCTTGAGCAGATAATATTTCTGTTGTAATATTGTTAGTCAGCTGCTTAGAAAAATCATCAAAAAATAGCTTCATAGAATCATACTCTTTGTCTGACACTGGCTTGAGGGAAACCTCATCAATATTAGCAGGAGCATTGGGTGAGAAAAGGCATTCATCCTGAAATATTTTCTTTATTGCCTTTATTTCCAGGCCTTCACTGCGCATTACCTTTATCTTGTACATAATATTTGCCATTTCGGCTGTATAGAAACGCCGTCCTCGGTCATCCTTTGGAACTGTCAATTCAAGCTCCTTTTCATAAAAGCGCAGGGCATGATCTGTTAATTGAAGCATCTCACTTAATTCGGTTATTGAATATTTTTCTTTTAAGATTTCCATTTTATCCTCCGTGTATGAACATCCGGTTGGTTGACTAAATACACGATATCATAAATGGTAAATAATGTAAATCATAGCTGCTTATTTCTCAATATTTCCAAAGCTTTATCCATATCCGAGGGGATGTTGGCTGTGAAATCAAGTCTTTCACCGGTTACAGGATGATTGAATGCGGTATGTACTGAGTGGAGAGCCTGTCTTGACATTAAGCCGTCATAAATGCCTTCGAATTCATGTAAAGGATATAAGGTATCACCAATAAGAGGATGACCAATAGCCTGACAATGAACCCGTATTTGATGTGTTCGGCCTGTTTCAAGTACAAATTTTAAAAGAGAGGCTTCGTCATATTGCTCCAGAACTTCAAAATGAGTAACAGATGGGGCACCATCTTCAGATATGTGCCGAAGCATAATACTTCCGGGTAACCTTTCAATAGGAAGATCTATCGTACCTGAAGAGCTTGTAAAAGAGCCATGCACTATGCCAATGTATTCCTTCAGGTATGTATTGCTGTGCATCTGGCGTATAAGGCTTTCCTGAACGAATGGGTTGAGAGCGAAAACTATAATACCGGATGTATCACGATCAAGTCTGCTTACAGGGCGCACCAGTGTTTTAATGCCCTTTTGAAGAAGATAATACATAAGTCCGTTGGCAACTGTTCCGGTAAAGTGCCGTGCTGTAGGATGAACAACGGTGTCAGAAGGCTTATTAATAACAATTAAGCTTTCATCTTCATAGATAATATCAAGCTCCATGGGTTCGGGAACTACAGCCTCATTCAGCTCGTCCCATTCCATATGTACTTCAAGAAGGTCTCCCTCGTGTACAGGAACGTTTACATGGACAGGGCTTGAATTTAAAAGAATTTGGCCTGAATATTTTAATTTTTTTACTAGCCTTTCGGAGAGATTAAGCCTGCTCTTCAATATAAATTTTACTGTTTTGCCCTGGTCTCCCGGGAGAACTGTAAGAGATAGTATCATTAAATCCACCTCGGTACATAAAGTAGCTACATCTTACACCAGCATAGCTTTTAACGCAAGGCTGTAAGAAGTATGGTTAATTTATATGCAATTTAGCACATGGGGCCTTTATTATAGAGGCGAACAGACATTTAAACCTGACTATTAACGGTATTCACTGCTTCAGTATAGGTCAGGCACCCTTCACGAATTCTGCAATATTTAACGACAAGCTGCTCATTAAAGATTTGGAGATCGGCACCTTGCACGTGAATTGTTAGTTTAATAACGAATTTAAATGGTTAAAAAGCTCTTGACGAGGAGTTATGGGAAAGTAGCTCTCGTGATTTTGATGCTAAATAGGGAAATTGCAGAGGAAATAGACATTGAAATGCTATTTGAAGTGGGATAAAATGAGTATGTGTTGTTAATTAAGGCAAAAAATTTAAGGTTAGAGTATTTGATAAAGACATTTGCGATGTAGCCATAAATATATTTAGCTGTACAATATATGATGGCTAGCTGCTAGCTACAGCCATAAATATGCTGTACTGCTCGGGAAAATGATACATCGCAAATGCCTAAGAACGCATGAACCGGAGAGGAAATTACTAAAGAATGAATAGCAAATACATAAGCTTTTTATCGGGCAATTTCGGCTTTAGCGAGGATATTATTGAATTAGCAAGATCAGCTGAGAACGAGATCTCATGTACATTTGACAGAATTAATGAAATAAGAGAGATAAATCAGTATAAGGTTATAGCTGCCATGCAGGAGCATAATCTGAGTGACTCTCACTTTACCGGAACGACCGGGTATGGTTATGATGATAAAGGGAGAGAAGTCCTGGACAATGTATATGCAAGCATTTTTAAAGCTGAAGCTGCTCTGGTAAGACATCAGATAGCAGCAGGAACACAGGCTCTTGCAGTATGCCTTTTTGGTAATCTCAGGCCGGGGGATGAGCTTGTTTCAATAACAGGAAAGCCATATGATACCCTTGAGGAGGTTATAGGTATCCGCGGTGAGGGCGCCGGATCTTTAAAGGATTTCGGTGTAAGTTATCGTCAGGTAGAGCTCCTCGAAGATGGCTCTATTGATTTGGAGAGCGTGAAATGTTCCATAAGCAGTAAAACAAAAATGGTACTTATACAGCGCTCCAGAGGCTATGGATGGAGACCTGCCATAAAAATATGTGATATGAGAAAGGCAATTGAAGCTATTAAGAGCGTTAAAAAAGATGTAATTGTAATGGTAGATAATTGCTATGGAGAATTTGTAGAAACAGAAGAGCCTATTGAAGCAGGGGCAGATATTGCGGCCGGTTCTTTGATCAAAAATCCGGGAGGAGGACTTGTCCCGGCAGGTGGGTATGTTGTCGGAAAAGCCCAGTATGTTAAAAATGCTGCCTACAGGCTGACAGCTCCCGGACTTGGAAGCAAGATAGGAGCGACGCTAGGGAATAACAGGCTTATGTTTCAGGGGCTTTTCATGGCACCTCACGTTGTTGCAGAGAGCATAAAAGGCGCAGTTTTCTGTGCAGCTGTTATGAAACGGCTGGGTTTTGATACAGATCCGCAGCCTGATGAAATAAGAAGCGATATTATTCAGGCAATAAAATTTAACAATCCGGAAAGTATGATAGCATTTATACAGGGGATACAGAAGGGATCGCCTGTTGATGCTTACGTAACACCTGAACCATGGGACATGCCGGGCTATGATAGCCCTGTAATAATGGCGGCAGGCGCATTTATTCAAGGCTCCTCCATAGAGCTGAGCGCAGACGCGCCCGTGAAACCACCCTACACAGCCTATATGCAGGGCGGTATGGTGTATGAACATGTTAAGCTTGGAGTTATGTCAGCTTTGAAGTTCATGCAGGAGAGAAAACTTATAATGAGATAACAAAGATATCTCCCACCTCCGGGCTCTTTTGCTTTTGCAAAAAGCCTAGGTGGCTAATATAAATTTTATGTTCATAGGTTGGAAAGTTTTCTACAAACGAAAAATTGAAGCGTTATAAGGTTATGATAAGTATGAAAAAACGCGATGAGAACAATAAAATAAAATACATAAGAGAAATAAAGTCAGAAAAAGATGCCGCTTTGCTTACAGCTGAGCAGGATGATATTGACGATGATGGAGCAATCGACAATCAAGAAGGCCAAAGCGGAAAACTATCTAAGCGTATTACGCTTGGGGGCTTAATTCTGGTTCTGTTTCTGTTGCTTTATATTCCATCCTTGATCAACTGGCTTACAGGAAACAATGTTACAACTGATATAATCAACATTGGAAAAATTGAGGATTCAATTAATTCAAACGGAATTATTATAAGAGATGAAGTGCTTCTTGATAAGGCTTTAGCAGGAGGCCGATATATACCTTTGATACCTGAAGGAGAAAAGACAAAGGCAAATTATCAGATAGCGTCGATCCTTGGCAGTGGATCTGATATAATTATGGATAAGATAGATGACATAAATTCAAAGGTACTTAAGGCACGTATGGATATTGTTGAAAAGACGAATTTCTTTTCAGAAGATCTTAAAAAGCTTGACGCTGAAATTTTACAGCAGTCAAAAAAAATGGCCGAAGCTTCCAACAATAATGATCTTACAGAAATCTCCAGATGCCGGGAAAAGATAAGAGCAATTATAGACAAGAAAGCTGAAATTATTGGCGAAAACGCCACCAATGAATATATAGACTCATTAGAGCAAGAGAAGGCATTACTAAAAAAACAGCTTGGTGAAAACACTACAACAGTGGTATCCAAACACTCAGGAATAGTTTCTTATAAAATTGACGGTCTTGAGACCTCTTTAGCAACAGATTCTCTAGAAGGCCTTTCATCTGAGAATATTTCCAAAATCATTGACAATTATACATATAACAGGTCGAAGGATGAGGTTGAGGCCGGCGGATATATTGCCAAAATTATTAAAGGTACAGACATATATATTGCATCAGTTTTAAAAACTGAAAGCTCAAAAGAATATGAAATAGGCGATAAAATTACAATTCGGATCAACGATATTGGAATAGAAGCATCCGGAACAATTACAAATAAAAACGTGGAAAAAGATGGAAACACAGTACTTGTAGTAAAAATAAGCCGTGGCTTGGATTTGCTTTCAGCTTACAGAGTAGTTAACATAGACATAATAAAAAGAACTGAGGAAGGTCTTAAGGTGCCGCTGAGGTGCCTGAGGGATATTTCAAAGGACAGTACAACCGCAAATATTATGCTGGTAAAATATAATGTGGCAGACATAAGGAAGGTAAACATTATCTGTAAAGATGATGAATATGCAATTATTAGTACGCCTGAGAACGAGCTTAAAGAAACGGTTAATTTATATGATATATTTGTTATAAATCCTGATAAAGCAAAGGAAGGAGATATTATTGAAAAATGAGTGATGAATTATTATATATAGATCAAAATTGCCATGGTGTAATGGAACGTATCAGAGCCGCAGCGGAAAAAGCAAGAAGAGATCCCGAGGAGATAAAGCTGATTGCAGTTACAAAAACAGTGGACACTGATAGGATTAGTAAGGCGCTCGAGTGCGGAATAACAGATACAGGCGAAAATAGAGTTCAGGAATTATGTGATAAATACGATATATTGGGTGACAGGTGCAAATGGCATTTGATAGGTCATTTACAGACAAACAAGGTTAAATATATTATTGATAAGGTATGCCTTATACACTCACTTGACAGTATTGAACTGGCTGAGGAAATACAGAAAAGAGCAGAAAAGTCAGGAAAAACAGTTGAGGTTCTGGTTCAGGTAAATGTGGCAGCGGAAGCCACTAAGTTTGGAATAGAACCGGAAAACGCAATTGATTTTGTACGGAAGCTGAGTTCAATGGGAAATATTAAGGTGAGAGGACTTATGACAATAGCACCATTCTCAGAGGATCCTGAACAAGTCAGATGGGTATTTGCAAGCCTTAGAAAATTGCGTATTGACATAATTGGGGAAAATATTGATAATATAAATATGGATTACCTTTCAATGGGCATGAGTAATGACTTTGAGGTTGCAATTGAAGAAGGTGCCAATATGGTAAGAGTTGGAACATCAATTTTTGGAAGGCGCCAATAGGATTTCTGAAATTATTCTATTAATAACGTTGACCGAAGAACTTCAGCTAAAAGGCAGAGGGGCCCGATACCCCGAGACTTTTGCTCTTACTGACAAAACTGAATAATACATTTACATGGCAGCCTGTTTCATCGACTGCGTAACAAAAGAAAAAACGGAGGGATATACTAATGGCAAATCTGATTAATAAGATGCTCAATTTTGTTGGTTGGGAATCAGAGGAAGAGGATGAAGAAGCTTTGGACGAAATACAGGATGATGTAAGAGAAGAAGAGAAGCAAGAACCTCAATATATTCGTTCATTTTCTAAGAAAGCACAACAAAACAAGGTAGTAAATATTCATTCCAATAACCAGTTCAAGGTTGTTCTTATGCAGCCTGAGACTTTTGATGACGCGCGTGATGTCTGTGATCATTTGAAAAGCAAGAAGCCTGTAGTGGTTAACCTTGAAAACCTTAACAAGGAAACTGCACAGAGAGTGGTAGATTTCCTCAGCGGAGCTGTATATGGACTAGACGGTGAGATACAGAAGGTATCTGCGGGAATATTCATGATTGCTCCAAATAATGTTGATATCATGAATGAATTCAGAGATGAAAGCAAAGGCAAAGCTGCTTTTCCATGGGTAAAATAGATTCGCGGCGTAAGGCATTTTATTCTTAACACTTGAAATATCGGAGGAAATGAATGAGCTTGATTATATATAGAGCTTTAGGAATAGTTTTCAGCATTATTGAAATTGCCATAATTGTCAGGGCAATTTTGTCATGGCTACCTATTTCAAGAGATAGCAAGCTGATTTATTTGCTGTATCAGATAACTGAGCCTGTTTTAACGCCAATAAGGTCAATTGTCCAAAGATCGTCATTCTTTAGCGGTATAATGATCGATATATCTCCAATCATTGCATTTTTGCTGATCAGAATCGTCAGGACGATTGTTTTCAATTTGTTATTTTAGGTGTATATGAATAACAGAGATATTCTCAAGACCATAAGTAGTACGGAAGATAGGCTTTTGATGGCAAAGCTGCTTGATAAAGCTGAGCTGGCTGAGAAAACTAATAAAATTATAAATACTGATTTTTTAGACCCGCATCAAATGGCTGTAGCAAAAAAAATGCTAGCCAATGCGGGTGTTTGTGGTTTCAGCTTTAATGGTGGTTATTCAGAGGCTGAAAGAGTGCTGGCTTTATTTGTTCCGGAATTCGTTGATGATATAGAGCAGGACAAGCATATCAGAAGCCTGCTTAAGGTTATAGAAATAGTTCCAAAGGCTTTAGGACTTTCACATAGAGATTATCTTGGCGCTTTGATGGGATTGGGAATCAAAAGGGAAGTTGTAGGCGATATTATCGTAACAGATAACAAGTGTAGCATCATTGTACTAAGCGAGATCGCAGAGTTCATTGCAGGCAATCTTTTTAAAGTTGGAAATACAGGAGTGACCTTGGAGATTAAGGGCATCTCAGCTCTAGTCGGGCCGGAAGCAAGAGTAAAGGAAATAAAAGCTACTGTTGCGGCGCTTAGACTTGACACAGTGTGTGCACAGTCTTTCAGTATATCAAGGAGCAAGGCTGCGGAGCTGATTAAGGCAGGCCGGGTCAATCTTAATTGGGAGACAGTTCAGAACTCAGATAAAGCAGTACGAGAGGGAGATAATATAAGTATAAGGGGTAAGGGAAAGGCTGTATTGGATAAAGTAGGAGACAGGACTAAGAAGGACAGAATCGTCGTTCAAATAAAGAAATACATATAAAGAGGTGGCTGCATAATGAATTATACACCAAATGATCTGCAGAATCTTACATTTAAGAAAAGCTTTACGGGCTACAGTGAGGATATGGTCAACGATGTTCTAGATAAAATCATCGAGGATTACTCAGCATATATAAGAGAGAATGTTGAGCTAAAGGATAAGCTGGCACTTCTGAATGAAGGCCTGCAGCACTACAAGACAATAGAGGAATCCTTACAGAATACCTTGCTGGTTGCTCAGCAAACAGGAGAGGACATAAAAAAGAATGCGTATGAAAAGGCCGATAATGTCATACGTGATGCAGAAATTAAGGCTCAGAAGCTTATTAATGACGCAAATCAGGAAGTCGTTAAAATAAAATTCGAATATGAGGACTCAAAAAAAAAGCTGCACATATTCAAGTCAAAATGCGAAATGCTTTTAATGTCGCAGCTTGAACTGCTTAAGCAGATATTTGAAGACAATGACTAGTAAGCTCGCAAGCTGAGTATCAATGAGCAAATGACCGGAACAAGAATTGAAGGCCCAGAATAGCTTTATAATATAAAAGCCGGAAGGCGTTGACAGCAAATTGACTGTGATGTATAATCTTCATTAATATTTATTTGTGATGATAGGAACGAGTAGAGAGAAAATGCCTTTCAGAGAGCAGGCGGGTGGTGCGAGCCTGTAAGGATAAGCTCTTGAAAATCTTCCGGGAGCAGCTGCCAGAAAGCTGAATATGCAAGTAGGAGCAGCCGGTGTACACCGTTATATGTTAAAAAGTGACCATTTCGGTTCATTCCGGATGGTAATTTGGGTGGTACCGCGTGATATGATATCCTCTCGTCCCTTATATATGGGAACGAGGGGTTTTTTATTTATGGTGCTGCCGTAAGGGCTATGATAAAAAGGCGAGAGGGGCTCGATGCCCCAGACTATTATTAATAACTTTGTTATGAAACATATCGAGACAATAGTAGTCCACCGCCTTTGTTGAAACATGGTAGTTGTAAGAAAATATTTCTATAAACGAAACATTTTCTTTGAATAGTTGAATTTTAGCTGGAATATAAGCAAGTAGACATAAAAGGAGGCTGTTATGTACAAAAAAGTATCTACAGACTTAAAGTTTGTTGAAAGAGAACAAGAAGTTTTAAAGTATTGGAAGGATAACAAAATATTTGAGAAGAGCATTGACCTCAGAGAAGGGTGTGACCATTTCACATTCTATGATGGACCTCCAACAGCGAACGGTAAGCCGCATATAGGTCACATACTTACGCGTTCCATGAAGGATATCATTCCAAGGTATAAGACAATGAAGGGTTATAATGTACTGAGAAAAGCAGGATGGGATACTCATGGACTGCCTGTTGAGCTTGAAGTAGAAAAGCTGCTAGGCATAAACGGAAAACCACAGATAGAGACATATGGCGTTGAACCGTTTATTCAGAAATGTAAGGAAAGCGTTTGGAAGTACGAGCATGAATGGGAACAAATGAGTGATCGTGTAGGCTACTGGGCAGACATGGAGAACCCTTATGTAACTTATCATAACACATATATAGAGTCTGAGTGGTGGGCACTTAAGCAGATATGGGAAAAGGAGCTCTTGTATAAAGGACACAAGATCGTTCCATATTGCCCGCGCTGTGGAACATCCCTGTCAAGCCACGAGGTTGCTCAGGGCTATAAGGATGTCAAGGAGACGTCAATATTTGTAAAGTTCGAGGTAAAGGGAGAGAACGGAGTCTATCTTATGGCGTGGACAACTACACCATGGACCCTACCTTCAAACGTTGCTCTTACTGTTAATCCTGATGAGAAATACATCAGGGCAAAATGCGGTGATGAGACATACATTCTTGCTGAAGCACTTGCTCCGACCGTGCTCAGGGATGAGTATACTGTAGTTTCAAGCTGTTTAGGACGTGAACTGTACGGCATGGAATATGAGCCTCTTTACAGCTTTGTTAAGCCCGAAAAGAAGGCTTACTATGTTGTGTGTGACAGCTTTGTAACTCTGACAGACGGCACAGGAATTGTTCATACAGCGCCTGCCTTTGGTGAGGATGACGCCAAGGTCGGCAGGGAAAACGACCTGCCATTCGTACAGCTTGTTAATGAGCAGGGAAGATTCCTGGAAGAAGTCACGCCTTGGAAAGGTGTGTTTGTAAAGGATGCAGATAAGGATATCATTAAAGAACTGACATCAAGAGGGCTTGCTTACAAACTGCTTGATTATGAACATTCATACCCGTTCTGTTGGAGATGTGATACACCGCTGCTTTATTACGCTCGCGATACATGGTTCATAAAAATGACAGCTATCAAGGATAAGCTGATAAAGAACTGCAACAGTATAAATTGGATGCCTGACAATATAAGAGAAGGGCGCATGGGCAACTTCCTTGAAAACGTTGTAGATTGGGGACTTAGCCGTTCAAGATACTGGGGCACTCCGCTTCCTATATGGGAATGTAAGTGCGGACATCGTCACATGGTGGGTTCGATTGCAGAACTCCAGGAAATGGCCATAGAAAATGTTCCGGACGATATTGAGCTTCATAAACCATTTGTAGATGCGATCCATCTGAAATGTCCGAAGTGCGGTGGAAGCATGAAGAGGGTTTCAGAGGTCATTGACTGCTGGTTTGATTCGGGAGCTATGCCATTTGCACAGTGGCACTATCCATTTGAGAACAAAGAGAAGTTTGAAGCCAACTACCCGGCTGACTTTATAAGCGAGGCTATTGACCAGACGAGAGGCTGGTTCTATACTCTGCTTGCTATTTCAACCTTGTTGTTTGACCAGCCGTCATTTAAGAATGTAATTGTGCTTGGTCACGTGAACGACAAGGATGGCCAGAAAATGAGCAAGCACAAGGGCAATGTTGTGGATCCGTGGACAGTACTGGATAAACAGGGTGCAGATGCCGTACGATGGTATTTCTACACGGGAAGCGCACCATGGCTGCCAAGCAGATTCTATGAGGAAGCAGTAAGTGAAAATCAGAGAAAGTTCATGGGCACTCTTTGGAATACCTATGCTTTCTATGTGCTTTATGCTAATTTGGATAAATTTAATCCACTTGAGTATAAGCTTGATATTGAAAAGCTTTCTGTTATGGATAAATGGGTATTATCAAGGCTGTACACACTTACAGGACGTGTCGATAAAAACCTTGAGAATTACCGCATAACTGAGGCAGCAAGAGATATACAGGCATTTGTTGACGACCTGAGCAACTGGTATGTCAGAAGGTGCAGAGAGCGTTACTGGCAGAAGGAAATGAATCAGGACAAGATCAATGCATATATGACGCTGTATACTGTACTTGTTGAGCTCGCAAAAATTTCGGCACCGTTTGTTCCGTTCATAAGCGAAGAAATATATCTGAATCTAGTTAAGGGAGTGGATCCAAGTGCTCCTGACAGCGTACATCTGTGCGACTTCCCAAGTGTTAAGAAGGAATTTATAGACGCTGAACTGGAAGCTAATATGGATAAGGTCCTTGAAATTGTTGTTTTAGGGCGTGCATGCAGAAATACTGCTAATATAAAGAATCGTCAGCCAATAGGCAGAATGTATATAAAAGACGACGGTGAGCTTCCAAAGATGTACCAGGACCTTATTGCCGATGAGCTTAATATTAAAGAGATACAATTTACTGATGACGCTACAGGCTTTACAACCTACAAATTCAAGCCACAGCTTCGAACTCTCGGACCAAGGTATGGAAAGCTTGTTCCGAAGATAGGGCAATATCTTGCTCAGGCTGACGGCAACGAGCTCATGAGTAAATTCAATAAGGATGGTAAGGTAGAATTCGAGCTGGAGGGCACGAATATTGAACTGGAGCTTTCAGATGTACTTTATGAGACAGCACAGAAGGAAGGCTTTGTTTCAGAAAGTGACAGGGGTACAACGGTAGTACTCGATACAAACCTTACACCTGAATTGCTTGAAGAGGGCTTTGTCCGCGAGATAATCAGCAAGCTTCAGACTATGAGGAAGGAAGCCGGCTTTGAGGTGCAGGATCACATCACTGTAAATTATGGAGAAAATGAAATGATCAGCTCCATATTTGAAAAGAACAATTCGCTTATCTGCGACGAGGTTCTCGCAGAGGAGCTTTTGCCAGGTAAGGGTGACGGCTACTCGAAGGAATGGAGCATAAACGGACAGATGGTAAGCTTCACAGTAAAGAAAATATAGAATGTATAAGTGGGGCCTGCTGCAGGTGATTATAACACTCGACCAACCTAAGCTGTATTTCAACGAGGTAGGGAGACGTCTTTCTGCCTCGTTATATTGGAAGCAGCTTCTGAAATAAGCCTGCAGTGGACCTTTGCTGTATTGCGTGTTAGTTTAATAACTGCGTTGCCCGAAGGGCTACAGCAAGAAGGAGAGGCGGGCTCGATGCCCCCGGGACTTTTATTAGCTAAGGAGATGCTGCGGCTTGATTAAATTGAATGTTAATTTGAAAGAAAGAACATATCCCATTTATATTACTACTGATTTTCAGGGGCTTGGAAAAGCATTTTCAGCTTTGAAGCAGTTCAGCAAGATCATAGTAATAACCGACAGCAATGTAGGAAGGATATATAGCGAAGAATGCATAAAAGCTATTTCTGACACAGCAGCAGAGATGTTCTGTTATACAATACCTGCAGGGGAAAAAAGCAAGGTTCTCAGCACAGTCAGCGATATTTACAGAGAAATGATAGCTTGCAGACTTGACAGAAGATCAGCAGTTGTAGCTCTTGGAGGCGGTGTTGTAGGCGACATTGCAGGCTTTGCAGCAGCAACCTTTATGAGAGGGATACCTTTTGTGCAAATTCCTACAACAATACTTTCGCAAGCGGACAGCAGTGTTGGAGGCAAGACCGGTGTTGACTTTGAAGGCAGCAAAAACATGATCGGAGCTTTCCATCAGCCAAGCTTTGTTTATATCAACGTAAACACACTGAAGACGCTTCCTGAAAGGGAGGTTAAGTCAGGCTTGGCTGAAGTAATAAAACACGGCTTGATACTTGACAGTGAATTTTATGATTATATAGATAGCAATCTTGATAAAATACTTACGTTTGACGAGGATGTGCTACAATACATCGCAAAGACAAACTGCAGAATTAAAGGCAAAATTGTTGAAAAGGATGAAAGAGAAGGAGACCTCCGGGCGATTCTGAATTTTGGACATACAATAGGACATGCCGTAGAAAGTGTGTCAAATTTTACGATGCTGCATGGCGAGTGTGTTGCTATAGGTATGATCGGAGCTTACAAGCTGGCTGTGAAGCTGGGTGCAGTAGATGAGAAAACGGCAGCTAAGGTTGAGGAAACGCTGAAAAAATCAGGACTTCCTGTGAAAGTCAGTAATATGAATTCTGATGAGATATTAGCAATGATGTATTCTGATAAAAAGGTTAAAGACGGAAGGCTTAATTTCATCTTGCCAAAGGGTATAGGAGAAGTAATTCAATGTGCAATTGACAATGAGAGCATGATCAAAGAAGTGCTTGAGGAGCTTATAAACAACTAGGCGTGGGGTTGCAATAATCCCTTAGGATATATTTTATTAATTCTCTTACCTTTTTAGGAAAGCGCCGCCAGTCAAACATTTAACTGGCGGCATACCATTATTCTGATCTGTGTGTTTCTAGTAGGCTGCTGATGCCACAGGTTTTGTTGATATAACGTCGTTTTCCGACAGTTGTTTTGCCATATTGGATTGCAGCACTGGGACAGGCATTAAGACAGGCAGTGCACTGCTGACAGTGATGTTGCCAGTTTGGATACCCATTAACCAGAATGATGTTACCCATTGGGCAAATCTTTTCACATATACTACAGTGGGTGCAGTTATCGTTTGCTCTAAAATTTCTGTCACTTTTCTCGAATTGGCTGGACAACATACCATGTAGAAAGCCCGTAAACAATAGCGTCTGAATAGGTGAATTATGTGAGATATAAGTTTCTTTCTGGTTGACAATAGCGGCAATCTCCTCCGCCCGTTTTCGGCAGGCTTGCGTTTTTCTACTTTGCTCGGCCTCTGGTTCAACCTCGTAGTAGATGATGTTGTTTCCAGGCATTTCTACCACGAATCCGGCGGAAAGTTTATTATAGGTGCGTTTTAATGTTCTTACTACATGTCTCATAACAGCTCCAGGCTGGCACATGTAGGTAGCAACAGCAAAAAGGTACTTGTTCTCCATTGCAACGGGGAGTTGTTCCAAAAACCGCTCAACTATGAGTGGCATACCCCATAGATATACTGGAAAAATGAAACCAATGGCGTCCGCCTCAGTTTCTGGCAGTGTATCTGCAAATATACGCTGAATGCAGCAGTCTCCTAGATTTGCAGATAACTCCTTTGCTACTTGCAGGCAGTTACCTGTGCCGGTAAAATAGTATAGGGTTATTTTCATGTCCATACCTTCTTTGATTTTTGATTTATCTTTTACTATGTATTATAATCAGTGTGATTAAAAAGAAAAGTACGCACTAATAAGTGCAATACTATACAAAAGGAGAGCTTTATATGGAACTGCTTGACCATGTACAGGGTTCATGCCCTATTGAATATACGATGGAAGTAGTGGGTGGGAAATGGAAGCTCCTTATCATTTACTATCTGATGGCAACAAAGCTCATGCGCTACGGTGAACTAAAACGAAACATTTCCGGTATTACACATAAGATGCTCTCGTCCCAGCTTAAAGATTTGGAAAACCACGGCATCATAGTCCGTAAAGAGTACCCGCAAGTTCCGCCAAAGGTCGAATATTCACTCTCGGAGGTGGGCGCGACGCTATTGCCGATTTTCGGGATGATGTACGAGTGGGGAGAAAAGAATATGCCGGAAGATATGTAGTGATAGCTCTTTCTGTATGCACAGGTTTTGCCGGATATGTCCACTATGAATCGCGCTAGAGCAAAAGTAAATAGTGCTAAATTGTAAGTCGTCCCCAAAATACCATTACCTGTACCTAATTCTTATAAAAAATTCACTTAAATGAATCATCGCCTATTATGGCAAAATTCAACTATATCAAAAAATAATAAAATTTGAGTTAATCCTAATACTATGAAGGTAAAATAACAACACAGATAAAAACTAACATATGGGGATGCATGCATGAAATTTAAGCTTGGCAGTAGCATGGAATTTAAGGTAATAAACAAAAAGCTTGATCAGATTTCTGTTAATATGGAAAAATCCAAGCTTTTAGATTATGTCTATTATTTGGAACACCCCAGAAAAATGCTCCTGCCTAACTTTCTCGGTGGAATCGCAAGGGGCTTTGGAAGTGCTGTTGGCTTCACAATACTGGGCGCTTTTATACTGTACCTGCTTAGGTTTATAGTAGAACTCAATATTCCACTTATAGGTGATTTTATAAGCGATATAATAACAATAGTCAATGAAAATCTAAAAAAGTAAGGAAGGTAAAATATGGACAATAACAGTAAGGAAAGATATAAAAAACTAATTCAGAAGCAGCTGGAAGAAACTAAAAATACAATAGAGAGTATGAAAAAAAGCGATAATAACGGTCAAGATAGAAATTCACCCACAGAGCTTTCAAATTATGATAATCACCCGGCAGAAATGGCAACAGAGTTATTCCAGCAGGAGATGAGTTCAGCACTGAAGATTCATGCTGAAACTATTGAGCATAAAATGGAGGATGCATTAAAAAGGATAGATAATGGAACATATGGTATTTGTACACATTGTGGTGCGGAAATACCCTCGGAGAGGCTGGATGCAATGCCATATGCTCAGTTATGCGTTAATTGCGAGGATACTGCTGAAAATAGGCCGGAGAAGAAATATAGCGTTAGGCCAAACGAAGAAAAGGTTATGGCTCCACCATTTGGACGAAAATATCTGAGTCCGCGAGAAGATGACGAAAATGAGGGCCTTGATCAGCTGAATGATTTAATGAAATACGGTTCCTCCGACACCCCGCAGGATCTGGGAGGATATAACGATTACGAGGAGTTTTATACGAATGAGATAGACAATCAGGGAATAGTTGATGATATGGATAAGGTTTCAAATGAGCAATACAAAAAACAACTACCATAATATTTTCAGTTACTGTTATTGTAAACGGGACAATAATATATTGAAATGTGTATATAGTACAAGATATAATGTTAGCGATAGGTAGACAAGCATTTCACATATTGCCTGTTTTGATCATTAGAGTGGCGTAATGTTACCTTAACTAAAACTAACCCTATAGCATAAAGCTGACGGTAGCCGAAGAAGGCTACCGGGCTTGGAGCAGTTTAACTTTCAAAGGTAAAATTGCGATTTTGTACAGGGATAATTTGTTCAGCAAGCCTAAGCCAACAGACGATCTGCGCCTGAAGGATATGGGATGGTACGTGGCTGGCAGCTATGTTTTGCCTTCAACGAACCAGGTATCATCCTCAAGCCATAGGTAGGTTTCCTTTCCCTTGATCCGGCATCTGTATCTTATACCTTGGCCGCCTGCCTTAAGTGATGCTGCGCGCCTTATATCTGTTACACGATCAACATCGAAGCGCCTGCCGTCCTCCCAAACAACGGTAAGGGGTATCTTGCCGCCATCCTTTGTGAATTTTGCTATTACTTCAACAAATACCTTGCTCAATGTTATAGCCACCTTTTGAAAAATATTGCATTACTGCTGATAATATGCCTCCGAAGTACTTATATATGCAATGGCGTCAGTTATCACCGGGAAGCATTGCATATCGCTGAGGATATGCCTCCTAACAACTCACCCAGACGCAATGCTGTCCAGTTATCGGAAAAAGGATATAGGGTGTATCACGTTTTCCTCTACCGGGTTTGCGTTAAGTCCATTGCTTTTAAGAAGCATGGCACGCTGTACTGAATAGTGCCCGAAGCGTGAGCGTATGTTGTCGATACTGCTTTCCAAAAGCTCCCGGCGTATAATTTTTTCATCATCAAAAAATGAACACTGGCCGCACTGATCTGCCGTTATCACATCTGTAACCCGAACTCCAAACGTTCTTATGGTGCTTGACCAATCCCATGACTTCAAAAATATTTCCATTGCTTTTTCAGCAATATCAGAGGAAGTACATGTGTAATGCGGGAGCTTGCCCTGACGCTCTATATAGGAGAGGTCAGAGGAGCGGATGTATATCTGAACTGTCCTGCCCTTGAGCTGATGCCTTCTGAGCCGTTCTGCCACGCTGTCTGCCAGTACGTAGGTCAGTATTTTTACATCATTGTTGGTGCAAAGGTCGTGGGGAGTAGTCAGCGAGTTGCCGACACCCTTTACGGCGGGCTGGAAATCAAGCTTGGTCACAGGAGTTTCATCATAACCATTTGCGAAGATCCAAAGAGTCCTGCCCCATTGACCAAAGTGATTTTCGAGAAACTTCAGCGGTGCGCACGCCAGATCGCCTATTGTACAGATACCGATGCTGGTGAGCTTTTTTCGTGTAGAAGGCCCGACATATATCATGTCGGAGGCGGGAAGTCCCCATACCTTTTCCTTGAAATTGCTCTCATTTATAACAGTGGTAGCGTCTGGCTTCTTCATGTCAGAGCCAAGCTTTGCAAAAACCTTGTTGAAGCTTACTCCTACAGAGGCTGTAACGCCTAGCTCAGTTCTTATCCTGTCACGTATCTCGTTCGCTATTTTTTCACCGGAGCCGAAAAGCTTAGTGCTTGCTGTGACATCCAGCCAGTTTTCGTCTATGCCGAAGGCTTCAATAAGATTGGTGTATTTCTCGTAGATTCTTCTTGCTAATATTGAAAATTTGAGGTACTGCATGTAATTAGGGCGAACTACCACCAGCCCGGGACACTTTGCCTTGGCCTCCCATATGGCGTCTCCTGCCGCTACACCAAACTCTTTGGCTATGCGATTCTTGGCAAGAACGATGCCATGCCTGGTCGACTGTGAGCCGCATACAGCTACAGGGCTGTTTCGTATCTCAGGATTATAGAGGCACTCCACGCTCGCGTAAAAGTTATTTAGATCACTATGCAATATTACTCTTTCCATAAATAAACTCATCTCCGTAAGCTTAATGACACCTTATAGTTTTGCAGTGTCGGGTAAGCACATTCAAGCTCAGACATATAGCCGCATGTACCAAAAGCAAATAGTTCTTAAGGTATCAAAATCGAACACATGTTCGATAATATTATTATAATCCCGGACAACGTGTGATGTAAAGAGTAATATTCTGGAAAATTCGGGGAAGTGGAAAGCTGACTTTTTTATAAGACAAAAATCCGTCTCTACTTTTGAAGATATAGACTTACCTTCATAGATTTAGGCAAAAGGCATAATGGATTTTATCTTTACAAATATTAGCGTTTTTTGCATCAGTGTCAGGGTAGGAACGTCAGCGCCATTTATTCCGATTATGTTTCCAAGCACATACCACAGTGCTTCTCTATAGTGTATTTAGTGTCCGGCTGAGAAGTCCCTTCTCATAGGCTGGTCGCAAACTTCGTTTATTGTATGTTGTAGATGTAATTTGTGCTATCGCACTCAACATACTAGCTGCTCGCCCATGCACCCTGGCATTGCAGGTGCTCAAACATAGCTATGTGCTATGCAGTATGCCGTTGAAGATGGAAACCTATATGAATTTCTGCTTTGCAGAAATTCTACAATAGTGTGACATTTTGCTGAAGCAAAATATATTTCTCCACAAACAGCACTGCCGTTCTTTTGCATGGAAGTGAATAGGAGGTTATAAGAGGGATTATCAGGGTAGAACCGCCAGCGCAATTTATTCTGATTATGTTTCCAAGCGCCTACTATAAACCATACAAGTTGATGGTTCGTGAGTCTTGTTAAATTTAGCTTTTATGTACTAGTTGTCAGAAAG
>JAEYRB010000043.1 GCA_023409735.1 Bacillota bacterium
CTGAGAAATACGATGCATCATATTTAAAGCTCCGCAGTGCAAAATATCATCTTACTTACCAGATTTCCATCCTAACAGTTTTGCATTTTGGACAAGCAAATAAATATGCCTCGTCCAGGTTGCCCTCTTCGTCCTTCCTGTGGAATGTGTTAATCAGCTTTATAAATGGTTCCTTGCCATCACTGACAAGGTTATCCTCTACATGTTCATTATATCTATAGCCACAAACTGCACATTTCATAAAGTCGTCCTCCAATTTATATAGGCTAGTTGGCGCTGTCATCACATTATCAGCTTTACTTACTTGCTCACTTTAATTTTAACATCAATATTATGGCAAGTAAATTACTACTTTAGCAAAGCAATTGCTATGTAACCTTAAAATAATTAGCTACACGAAATATTACTTAAACAATAAAATCTTCTCTTTGAAATACTATATTATTTTCATCTAGTAGTCTTTGAACGATCTGTAATCCCTTTTCTAGTTCTTGAGCTGTCGATGGAGAACATGTCGCGATGCGGACATATGAGGGCTCTGGCGTACATCCAACAGCAAAGCGGTCTGAACACAAGATTCTTACTCCGTGATTTTGGGCCTGTACTTCAAAATTGTATCCGTTGCACCCTATCGGAAGCGGCAGCCACTGAAAAAATGCGTATGGATTGTTCGATGTATGCTCGGGAAAATACTTTTCAAACAGCTGGTTTCTCTCTTTTGAAAGCATACATTTTT
Organism: Bacillota bacterium; assembly: GCA_023409735.1. GTDB lineage: Bacteria > Bacillota > Clostridia > Acetivibrionales > DTU013 > JAEYRB01. Next base: position 737 of record JAEYRB010000043.1, read on the forward strand.
TCTCGATAATTGCCACAGCCTTTCCGCTGTCGATTAGCTCACATGCAATCTCGGCATTAAGCATCGGAATTTTTAAGTTGATATTATTTGCCGTGCTGATAAAATTCTTCCGCAGATTATCAGGGAAAACCAAATATGCAATGCGGAGCCCAGCCGCTAGTGACTTCGACATTCCATGCAGGTAAATAGTATGATCCGGAATCAATGCAGCCATCGGAGGTATTTTATGATCGATGGTAAAGCCATAGGTATCATCTTCAATCAAAAGCATATTCTTTGTGCTGACAATATTACCGATTGCCTGGCGGCGCTCCAGAGGCATGGTGATCCCTGTAGGGTTTGCGCAGGAAGGCATAAGATAGATGCCCTTAATATCGGATAACCTGCCTTGCCTTTCCAGTGCTTCCGGCACCATACCATCATGGTCTGTCTCTATGGGAATCAACTGAATATTCAGCTGTTTTGCAAGACTTATAAAGTTGGAATAGGTGTAAGTGTCCGCCGCAATTTTGTCTCCGGCCCTAAACAATGACATAAGTGTGATCACAAGCCCATTTTGCGTACCGGAAGTCAGCATAATATCTTCGGGTTCCGCCATGACTTGAAAACCGGAAAGCCACCTTTGTGCAATTTGTTTATGATGGGCAGTACCTAAAGTGAAATCAAATTCAAACAGCCTTTCCGATTTCGATCCCTGCAAAATTGCTTTTGCAGCATCAGCTACAAAAAAGTTGCATTGATAATAGGGATATATCAGACCAAGCTGTATGTATTTTTCTGATTTTGTATTATCTGTACCGGGCAATGCGGCGTTAGGTGAAACAAAGGTGCCCCGACCAACAGTCGCATAGATCAGGCCTTTAGTTTCACAAAGCTTAAAGGTTCTGGTAATAGTACTCAGGTTTATATCCAGAAAATCTGCCAGTTCTCTCTGTGGCGGCAATTTTGTATTGGGAGTCAGTCTGCCGCTTAAAATATCCCTCTCCAATAGCTCTGCCAAGGATATATAAAGCGGGGAGGTCAACAGGGATTTATCAGGTTTCCATGTCAGCGGATAATCATCAAATGAATTTATAGGCATTGTGCACCTCCTGGATTATTGTCTTGACTACAATTATCTTGTTGAATACATACAATCTCAGAGCTAATATATTATTGTATGTATTATATCGCAAAAAGCAAAGGAAGAAAAGCAAAAATAATATAACAAAAGGCTATATAGTTATACATCTAAAGAAGTACTGAAAGCACAAAAGCTATGGTCTAAATCGTACGGGAGAAATGAAATGAAGGATTTAACTCAAGGTAATGAAGCAAAAGCTATACTCTATTTTTCACTGCCTATTTTAGTAGGAAACTTGTTTCAACAGCTTTATAATGTGACTGACAGTGTGATCGTTGGCAACTTTTTAGGGAAAGAAAGCCTTGCGGCAGTTGGGTTCAGTTATCAAATCAACGCCTTACTGATTGCTGTTTCTACCGGCATCTCACTTGGTTCGGGTGTATTGATATCCCGTTATTTCGGGGCAAGGAGGATGAACGCTGTAAAAAAGGCGGTTGACACAGGCTTCCTTTTCTCTGTTGTTTTGTCTGTTTTTATATCATTGGCCGGAATATTTTCTTCTTATAAGCTTCTGGTGCTGTTTCGTGTGCCGGAAAATCTGCTTGTCATGGCTGATACCTACCTGAAAATAATATTCATCGGTGTAATTCCGACCTTTGCATACAATGCGCTGACAAATATTCTTCGTGGTGTAGGGGATTCCAAAACCTCTACTTATGTGCTTATCGCGGCAACTATGATAAACACTGTTCTGGACATATTTTTTGTAGCTGTTATCAAGTTAGGAGTTGCAGGAGCAGCAATCGCCACTGTAATTTCACAGGTATTTTGCTTTATCACCTGTATGATTTATATAAAACGCCGCTACCCTGAGCTGTTCATTCGCTTTGGAAATTTGCGGCTTGATCGGCATGAATTGAAAGAGAGTCTTGTAATAGGAATGCCTGCTATGCTGCAACAGGTTTTTATATGTATAGGATTTATGACCATTCAATTCTTAATCAACGGCTTTGGCACTGATTGTATGGCCGCTTATACCGCCGCTTCTAAGGTGGATTCCTTTGCAGAAATGCCTGCGTTAAATCTAGGGCAGGCTATGACAAACTTTACAGCACAGAATTATGGGGCCAAAAAGAAAGAACGTATCGTCAAAGGTGGAAAATCCGCATTGATAATGGGTATTGGAATCTCTGTATTGATCTCCATTGTAATATGCCTGTTTTCCAAAGCTTTTATCTCTATTTTCAATCAGGATCCCGGCGTCATTCAGATTGGTAATAGCTATCTGCGTATAGTATCAGCCTTCTATGTAATTTTCGGCTCTATGCAAATTTTAAATGGCTCGCTGCTTGGCTATGGAAAATCCTTTGGTCCCATGCTGGGGTCAATCCTTACCCTGTGTATGCTGCAGGTTCCATTAGCAATCCTACTTTCAAGGACGAGTCTGAGATATACCGGAATCTGGATTGCCGCTCCTATAGGCTGGCTGGGTGGTCTGTTGATTCGATTACTATACTTCAGAAAAATTGCTAAGGAACAGAACCTGTTACATAGCAGTAGAAATCTTGAGGATCAAAAAAGCTGACGTATTTATAGTCAAATTTTTTGTCATCTTGCTTTTAAGCCTTACTTTTACACCTTGCTTTGATGCTCTATATACTATTTGTCATTTGTTTTCGTCGCTTTATTGTTCGTTTTTGCTATAAATAAACTTTGGTGTTTATAGTCATTTACCTTTCCATTTTATTACGCTCTTTTGATGTTATCTAACTTTGGTTCAGGCAGTTTAATGAACTTTAATATTAACAACGTCAAAACTATTGTAATAATAAACTCAGGTAACAAAAAGGTTCCATTATATAATATTGAGTACACCCAGGGAGACTGTCCTTCCGGTGCATAGCTTGCATAAGCAACAACACCTGACAGCACATGGCAGATAAAGCGTCCCGCGATTCCTGTAAAAACGCCTCCTAAGATTCCTAATGTATTCTTCCTAAAAAAGCCGGCAATTCCCAACATTGCAAATGCAACCGGGTAGTCAAAAATAAGAGAAAACGGGTGTATTGAAAATATGCCCCCGATAATTAAGTCCAGAATACCGTACACAGCACCTGCAAGCATTCCCTTTTTGCCGCCCCATCTAAATGCGAATATAAAAAGAGGCACCATCGAGCCTGCTGTTACAGAGCCTCCCATGGGCATTTTAAAAACCTTTATAAATTCACCAAGTATAACTGAAAGTCCTATCATCATGCTTGCTTCTGCTAGCATCCACGTATTATACTTTTTCATAACCATTCTCCTATCAATTATTATCAAATAAAATTCTCCAGGGACATCGAGCCCCTCTCGTCTTTTTGCTGTAGCCCCTCTGGCAACGGGTGCACCCATAAATAAAACCCTTACTCTGAAACAGAATAAGGGTTTATATAGCAAATTGATTATATGCTCCCTCCGCCGGCATTATCCGTTTCAGGTTAAATGGGTCGAAGCGATATAGCTTCCTCTCAGCCGAATTTATTCAGCTCCCCAGATTTTATTTTATTTAGGTTTATACTAATACACTATTCTAACTATGTCAATCTAATTCATATTTATTTCATACTCATTCCTATACCCCACAATTCTTCCAATACTTAAGCTTATAGCGTTTTGTCAAGGTTTTTGCAATTTTTCACTTATTTGTTTTCTTTATTAAGACAGGCTTTTATTAAGTCTTTGATTATGACTTTGTTATGGCTTTTTGCTACAGCTTATTGTTTTTCCCTTCTTATTATATCTCATAATGACATTTCGTTGCAGCTGCTTGCTACATTTTTAATTACTATTTGCCATTGGCTCTTGTTTTGGCTTTTTTCTTGCGTCTTCTTGTTATGAAATCATTTACAGAAGCTGTATCTCCTATACTTTTCCAAAAATCCTGTCACCGCGTTTTTCCAGAAAGAGTATAAGTGGTAAGCCCAGTCCATAACATGCGACCACTTCTCCCAAGGCCACAAAGCCCATTGTTACTAACATAGGCAGGTTGGCAATAAGCTTCCAAATCAATGCGACAGTAACAGCATTAGCTATGACCGGCGCCAGTGGTGCCAGGTACTTTGACTTTATTTTGCTTGTAATAATCGCAGCAATCAGCGTAGCAAGACTGCCAAAGATTATATCATATATACCTGCCCCTACAACAAGATTTGCTATCAAACAACCCACAAAAAGGCCCGGTATTGCAGCCGGTGTAAAAAGCGGTAGCACGGTCAGCGCTTCGGAAATTCTTATCTGAACCTGTCCTGATCCGCCCGGAATCAATATTGTGAGCGCTGCATATATAGCAGCAATGATTGCAGCCTCAATTAAAAATCTTGTATTCTTTAACTTATTCATTTCTGTCTCCCCTTCATAGTCCGATTCCTTCCCGAAGCTCAGATTTAAACGCTAGCCTTCATAATAGAATAACCATGTGTGCTTTCAGCTATGCCGGCCTTATGCATGGTAGCTCATACTTCATATAACGAGGCGCAATATGTCTCTCCTCGTTAAAATGGATCTGATAAAGGAAAACCTCCAACTCTCTCCGACTTTTGCTGCAGACCTTCGGCCAACGCCAAAAATAAAAGAGAGCATCTCTGCCCTCTATAAATCAACTCTAACTATCATGCCGAAAATCCGGCAAGATATGTCCATAGTTTTGTTTACAGACAGGATGGTTTCGAACTGTCTTATTTATTTTTTGTCATTATAACATTTTTTATATGCTATATCAATATAAAACATAATAAAGCGTATAACTAACTATTTAATAATTTTCAAGAATTCCAGAACACCCCATACCTCCTCCATCAGCACCAACTGTTTGAAGGTTCCGCTCATATTTCAGCCCCACGATCAGAGTCAAGGGCGGTAACATTTTGGTTTATATCAAATTGCCAATACATCAAAAAACTTTCCAATCCGCTAAAGACACCATGAGCAGCCATACTTGTACCAATTGAGCGAGAACGCCATGTTAACAATCCAAACGCAATTCCTGATAATGGAACAACAATCCAAAAGGAATACGGCGCTATATTTATATAATAGATATGACTTACCTATGCAATTACATATCTGCTTCTATACGTTCCCTATTTTTGCATAGGATTTATTTTGATTGATTAAACTTTAGGCGGGTATATAGTATGTGAATTTATCTTTGCGGAAAGAGGGTGACCAATTGGGTTCTTATTTAATGATGTTTGCAGAAGGAATATTAACATTTGTATCGCCCTGCATATTGCCCATGATACCGGTCTATTTAATCTATTTGGCAGGAGCGGGAAATGAAAATGATGCTGCAATAGCACCAAAGAGTGGTAAAACACGCCTTCTAACTAATGCACTGGGATTCGTTATCGGCTTTACTATCGTATTTATATTGCTGGGTGCAACAGCTACAGCACTTGGCCAATTCCTCGAAAGCAACAGAGCGATCCTTCAGAAAATAAGCGGCATTATTATTGTTATATTCGGGCTTAACTATATCGGTCTTATAAAAATAGGCTTTTTAAATGCTGAAAAACGACTACCCTTTAAATTTAACCAAATGAAATTCTTTACCTCCATCCTTTTTGGATTTATATTTTCCTTCAGCTGGACTCCTTGTCTCAGCTCATTTTTAGGTCCTGCACTGCTGCTTGCAGGTAGCTCAGAAACCATTACGGGAGGTATACTTCTATTATTGGTGTATTCAATTGGTCTTGGAGTACCCTTTATTCTTTCAGCAATTGTATTCGATAAGGCAAAGCAAGCCTTCGACCTCTTGAAAAGGTATGGAAGTGTCATACGCATTGTATCCGGCATACTGCTTATAATCTCAGGAATTCTTGTTTTCGCCGATCTGATGAAGTATTTGATATAGTGAGCAGCTAATAATTCATCTGAAACGAATGAAATATTTGATATAGTAATCAGCTAAAATTTATCTGAAACGGCTGATTTTGATACAAGACTAAGATACTAATTATGGAAAGGGGCTTAAGATATAATGAACAAAAAAAAGCTTAGTTTATTAATATGGATTCTTGTATTTGCAGCATTACTCGTAGTTGCCTATGTATTTTATTCGAACAATAAAGCCGGCAACCTTATTACGCCGCCGCAAAGCACAACAGATCAGCAGAAGACAGTAAATAATAAAGTGGACGAAGGCCCATCTGAAACACAAGCGGCTCCGGATAGCAGTAAGACTGAGGCAGAAAAGGTTATGGCTCCGGATTTTACACTTATGGATATGGATGGTAACTCCATCAAGCTATCAGATTATAAGGACAAAATCGTTGTACTTAATTTTTGGGCAGTATGGTGTAAATACTGCATAAAGGAAATGCCTGATCTTGATAAGCTGAATAAAGAGCTTAATGATGAAGGTGACGGCATCGTGCTTGCAGTAAACGTACAGGAATCAAAGGAAACTGTGCAGAAATACCTTGACTCAAACGATTTCGACATAAAGGTTTTATTGGATGAGAACGGCACCGTAGTCGACACATATGGAGTTGATGGTTTTCCAACGACACTTCTTGTTAACAAGGACGGATCGGTATATGCATATATTCCCGGACTCACCGATATTGATACCCTTCGTACGCTTATAAACAAAATGCGGAATGGGGAGCCGCTAAAGTAAATTTAGCAGCCTCCTGTATTCCTCTTCCAGCTTATCCCTATCACCCTGCCCCGCAGAAAGCTTTGCAATAATCTCTGTAATACGCATTTGCAGCATAGAGCGTTCCAGCTCTGCTGAAATGTGCCCCGGGCCTGAAATGTTCCCAGCGCCCGCAAATCGCTGGCTATTACCATCATTATCTATCTTTCTTTCATACTCGCTAAGCTTGCCTTCAAAGTAATTTATCGAATGGTTTCCCAAAACCAGCAGTCTGTCTGCTACCGCATTGACAAATGTCTTATCATGAGAAACAAATATAACAGTTCCTTCATACTCGCTCAGTACTTCCTCAAGTGCTTCAACCGATTGCATATCCAGGTAGTTTGTAGGCTCATCCAGGAGCAAAATATTAGCACCTGATACAAACATTTTAGCAAAGGCGGTTTTTATTTTCTCTCCTCCGCTTAGTACTCCGACCCTTTTGTATACATCCTCCCCTTGAATAAGCAGCCTTGCCAAAATTGTTCGAGCAGTAGTCTGGGTCTGTACACTGCCCAGCATGACATTTTCTAGAACACTTTTATTCTCATCCAAGTGTTCAAAGCCTTGTCTGAAATATGCAAGCCTTGCTTTTGGTACTACACGAATATTGCTGCTTCCCCCCGTATAGATCAAATTCAGCAGTGTCGTTTTGCCTGTTCCGTTTTCTCCCCAAAGTGCTGTTTTTAAGCCATTATATATAGTAAAGGATGCATTTTGGAATACTCTTACACTTCCATAGCTGAAATTAAGCTTTTCAGCAGAAATAATCACTTTGTTTTGCGGCGGGTCGGTGAGATAAAAATCCAGCTTGATCTCAGCCGCTTCTCTGGGTTTTTCCCTAACCTCGAGTTTATCTAATCTCATTTTAAGACTATTGGCTGCATTATTAAGCTTTTTTTGCCGTTCCCCGATACTTCTCTTATGCAGCCTTGCTTCTGAATTTCCCATTCTTGCCGGTGCCTTGCGCATCTTCCCGGCTCGTTGCTGTCTGCCAATAATAGCCGCTTCCAAGTTGTCTTTGGTATTGGTGTATTTTTCATATTCTATCATTTCACGCTTTTGTTCTTTCTCGCACTGCTGCATGTAAAATGTGTAATTACCATTAAAAATCCTAATCTTGCCATCCCGGATCTCCAGAATCTTATTGCAGAGTCCGTCAAGGAGATTTCTGTCATGACTGACGAGAACGAAAGATTGCTGCCTTTGCAGCTTATCTTTCAATAGCTCTATTCCTTTAAAATCCAAATTGGATGTGGGCTCATCTGCAAACATCAGCATATGACCGGTGCTAAATGCATCAGCTATTTTAAGCCTAGTCTTTTCTCCTCCGCTTAGATTGTCTCTTTTTACCTTTTCGCCAAGTTCAAACTCCGCGAGGAGTCTTTGCAGTTGTTCCGGGTTCTCTCCATAGGGATAGTCTCTGTCGGCATCAACAGCTGATAGTGGTATTGCTGCTTCATCGAGTTCAATGTTTAGAGAATCCGTTGGTTTAGCATAACCCTTGATATGCTTTTTCTCACTATCTTCATCTTGCTCGGAAACCGGAATAATGGTTTTACCGGGTTCCAGATTTAGTGAATCCGTTGGTTCAGAATAACCCTTGACATACTTTTTCTCGCTGTCTCCATCTTGTTCGGAAAACTGCCGAATATAGCTTATATCACAAAAGCGCTTAACGAAGCCTTTATCAGGTTCTACTCGTCCGGCAAGGATATCGAGTAAAGTAGTTTTCCCCGAGCCATTCAAACCAACAATACCAATTTTGTCACCTGTATATAGCGATACCTCCTCAAGTTCTAAAACAAGTCTATCCGAATAATATTTCTTAATGTTTCTCGCTTCCATAAGCAGCATAAAAAATCTCCCCTTCCACATTTCCGGTAGTGGAGGTACTCGTCCGGCGAACTATATTATCCTCCGGTAAAAGTACATCATATCCGGTATTGGATGTATCCATCCGACGATCTATGCGATCTGCCGATAAAAGTACATCCTCGTAATGTGCAGGAAAGACTTGTAACCTAAGTGGGCTACCACCCACAACCCAGCGAATGAGTTTATTGCAGCGAATGTAAACCTATTTTCTGTTTTTCATTCCAACTGCAATTTCGCGGTAATTAGTCATTAACAAAAGTCTCGAGGGCATCGAGCCCTTCTCGCCTTTTTGCTGTAGACCTTCGGTCAACGCCGTTAAATAAAGGCACCTCACATGAGGCAGCTCGCAGCTAATACCATTTAAGCTGCGTAAGCAGATTACAAGCCGATCCAGCACAGTCCATAACAGCAACAATTACTGCAAAAGGTAGTTCGTCATTAATAAATCTACCCCGCAGTCATATTGCTCAAAAACCATCATTTGCTGAATTAGCCAATCCTCATTTGAAATACCTTACCCTTTCGTTTATATACATATATTGTAACCTTTTTTTCGAGATTAATCAATATCATAAAA
>JAEYRB010000030.1 GCA_023409735.1 Bacillota bacterium
AATAAAAGTCTCGGGGGCATTGAGCCCCACTCGCCTTTTTGCTGTAGCCCTTTGGGCAACGCAATTAATAAAAGTCTCGGGGGCATTGAGCCCCACTCGCCTTTTTGCTGTAGCCCTTTGGGCAACACCATACATAAAAAGAGCGGGAAACTCATAAAGTTGAGTTTCCCGCTCAGTAATTTCAAAATCACATATATCGGAGCCAAGTACGAAAAACAAAATTACACATTAATTATACCATACATGAATAAATAAAGCAAATCATCTTGGCAAGGATAAATGCCATGTACACAGGTTACTAGGCTATTCCATAAGGAGCCTCATATATACAAAACGCCTTACGGCATTACAATTCCACCGTTTGGTGAGATTGTCTGTCCAGTCAGGTACGGAGCAGTGATAATATATTGCATAGCCCCTGCAATATCACTTGGTTCTCCGATGTAACCCTGCGGAATCGTTGAGGCAAGAGCCTTCAGCTCGTCCTGGTTAACTCCGCGCAGCATATCAGTCATAATCATGCCCGGTGCAATGGCATTTACACGAACCTTGCGGGATGCAAACTCCATGGCAAGAGCTCTTGTTAGGCCGATGACACCTGCCTTTGCCGCACAGTAATCTGCTTGGTTTACAACACCGATTAATCCGCCAATAGAAGAGTTGTTGATGATACAGGAATCATGGTCCACCATGTATGGAAGGGCCAGATGACACATGTGCAGCAGACTCATAAGGTTTGTGTTGATGACATTGGTGTACTGTTCAGGTGTAATATCAATAAAATTACAGTTGTTTGTAATGCCTGCATTGTTTACAAGTACATCAATCTTGTCTCCAAATTTGTTTACAGCAGCATTTACGAGTGTTTGACAATTCTCATACTTGCTGACATCAGCTTTGACCACTAGAGAATCAACGCCATATTTTTCTTTCAGATTTGAACATAATTCTTCGGTCAGCTTCTTGGAACTGTCACTACGGTAGTTTATAACTACATTATAGCCCATCTCACCGAGCTTTTCTGACATTGCAGCACCTAATCCCCTTGAACCTCCAGTAATAATTGCAGTCTTTGCCATAAATATTAGCCTCCTAAAAATTTAGTTAATTAGTATATTTAGTGCGGTAGCACAAATAACCTTACAGCATACACAGTGCAGCAGCATGTTCGGTTCATTAATCCTCGTAAGCTATGAGAATAACACGTTTATTAAATTTCTCCTTAAAATCATTCTCCAACTTAACAAGCTCCTGCGTTTCTTCCTTTGTAAGCTCTGCATATTGTTTTTCGGTTTTCATTTTTACCACCTCTATTCCACGACCTAGTATGTGCAAAAATACTGATCGCAAAACAAAAGAGGTCTTTATTTCATATATTTTTTACCACCTTCGACTGCTTTTGACACATTGTTTTTCAAAAACCTGATATAGTCCATCTGGCTCATGGGTTTTACAAGCACGATGGTGTATAAAACTAAGCACAGTAGGTTTACCAGCACTGTATTTTGGACTCGAATAATTGACAAACTCAGATTTTGTGATATTTTGTTTTTAAGCTCTGTTAAACATAATTGTTGGTATTTAAACATATGTTCGATTGGTGGTATAATTTTACTTTTATATTTGACAGGAGTGGTATTAAAGTCAAACAGTATAGGGGTCGAGAACCTATTTTTGCATAAATTTGACACAAGTTCATTGGCAATATATTATTAGAATAATGATGTACATCATTTATGTGATAAAATGTCATTAATAATTATTGAGGATATATATGGAGAAATAAAGATGGAAAATGTATTTTTTGAGGAAATTACAGATTGGAATTCTTGGGGAAAAATATTTCAGTCTATTCCGTCCTTTGAAAAACTAATAATAAGAATATTTAAAAACGAAGGTCTTCTTTGTAAAGAGATTTCACACTTGACTGCTGGTTCAAATGCAGTTTTCAGAGTAGACGACTTTGTAGTGAAAATTTTTGCACCGATTGAATCTGGTTTTAATACTGAAATTGATTATAACTGTGAACTAATTGGTATGAAACGAGCAATAAGCCTGGGTATTAATATACCTAAGGTGATAGCTTCTTCTTTTATAGAAGATAAATATTTATTTCGGTATATTATTATGGACTATATAGATGGGGCTGATGCTAAAAACATTTTGAAGCACTATTCAGCTGCTGAAAAAATAGCTTTTGTCCAGCAACTAAAAGAGAATATTAATAAAATGAATACGGTAGTCGAAGACAAATTTCCTACAATCGATGTGAAAGAAAGAGCATTGAACAATACTCGTTGGAATGTACTTTCTAATACGATTGTTACTCAAATTCAAGAGTTGATAAAGAGTTATGATACGCAAAATAAGGTATATGTTCATGGAGATATTACAGGTGACAATGTAATGATTTCCCAAAACGGAATGCTCTATATTATAGACTTTGCAGACGGTAGAATAGCTCCAAAAGAATATGAATTTCCACCAATTCTGTTCGATTTATTAGATTTTGATAAACTTATGATTACTGAATTTATTGGTGAACAAAATATTGAGCAATTTGTGGAAAAATGTTTCTATGGAATACTAATGCATGAATTTGGCATAGAATTTGTAAAACTAATTTGTGAAAGAATTATTGGAATAGAAATAAGTAAAGTAACTAACATATTTCAAGTTAAAGAAGCTTTGCTTTGGTTATTAGCTAAGTAAATACCTATTTATCAAAGTGGTGATCGCCAATTTATGTATAGTGCAAACTGTTTATTAATACACCATTATTGAATGTACAAGAACAACAGCATTGTCTGGCAGAACGTATTATTAAATTAATAAATTTCAGGGGAGCTTGTGAGCAGGCTGAGAGGAAGTAATCAACTTCGACCCTAAAACCTGATTTGGGTAATGCCAACGTAGGAAGTAGCAATTGCTTTTTAGCGGGAACACCTTTCGGGTGTCTCCCGCTTTTTCATTAATAGTGTTACCTAAAGGGCTCAGCTTTACTTTCAGATTAATAATAATAATTTAGGAGGAGTAACAATGAAGAATTACACAACCCAAATGGGTGCAGCGAGGGAAAGCATCATTACAAAGGAAATGGAAACAGTCGCAAAGAAAGAGAATCGTACACCCGAGGAAATAAGAACACTTGTCGCCGAGGGAAAGGTTGTAATATGCGCAAATAAGAATCACAAACGCCTTGATGCAAACGGCATCGGTTCTATGCTTAAGACCAAAATCAACGTTAACCTCGGTGTTTCGAGGGACTGCAAGGACTATGATATTGAAATGCAAAAGGTTATGGAAGCTGTCAACATGGGCGCAGAGGCAATTATGGATTTGTCATCTCATGGCGATACAACGGCTTTTAGACGTAGGTTAATAACAGAATGTCCTGCAATGATAGGTACAGTTCCAGTTTATGATTCAGTAATTCACTATCAGCGTGACCTTGCAGAATTGACAGCAAAGGATTTCATCGACGTTGTAAAGCTTCATGCACAGGATGGCGTTGACTTTGTAACGCTTCACTGCGGCATAACCCGCAAAACCATTGAACAGATAAAAACTCACAAAAGGAGAATGAATATAGTCTCAAGAGGAGGCTCACTTGTTTTCGCGTGGATGTGTATGACAGGAAATGAGAATCCCTTCTATGAGTATTACGATGAAATATTAGATATTTGCAGAGAGTACGATGTTACTGTATCGCTCGGTGACGCTTGTAGACCGGGCTGCCTTTCTGATGCAGGCGATGTGTGTCAGATTGAAGAGCTTGTAAGGCTTGGAGAATTGACAAAGCGTGCCTGGGCAAAGGATGTTCAGGTTATTGTCGAAGGTCCCGGACATGTTCCGCTTGACCAGATAGAAGCGAATATGAAGCTTCAGCAGACAATTTGCATGGGCGCTCCGTTCTATGTCCTCGGTCCACTTGTAACAGATATAGCTCCGGGATATGACCATATAACCTCTGCTATTGGCGGCGCAGCAGCTGCTGCTGCAGGTGCAGCTTTCCTTTGCTATGTTACTCCTGCGGAGCATCTTGCTTTACCGAATGTTGACGATGTAAAGCAAGGCATAATTGCAAGTAAAATTGCGGCTCACGCGGCAGATATTGCGAAGCATATCCCCGGTGCAAGGGATATTGACGACAGGATGGCCGACGCTCGGCGTAATCTTGACTGGGAGGCCCAATGGGAATGTGCAATTGACCCCGAAACCGCAAAGGCAATAAGGGCAAACAGAAGTCCTGAGCACGATGACACCTGTTCCATGTGTGGGAAATTTTGTGCTGTAAGAAGCATGAACAAAGCGCTGAACGGTGAATATATTGATATTCTCTAACAAAAACATAATAAGTATAGTATCACTTAACCAAGCTATTTTTCATATATTGAATAGTAAACATAAACCAAAGGAGTTTGGGAATTTGATAAATACTTATATGCCTTCTCCTCAGTTTCTTCCCGGAGCAAATGCAATATCAATTGTAAGCCATCCACTCGAAATTCACCCAGGAACTCCAGTAAAAATAGTTAAACCTTGGTTTGGCAATCTATGTGCCGTCCAATTCCCAGATGGTATGATTCATCGTTGGTTTGCCTGGTTTGAATTAAGACCTGAAAATTCTTTCTTAGCTCCGGGCAGCTTAGCAACTGTGTTAAACACAGTTGGGCATGATAATCCTCCGCCGGTTGAGGTTGGTACAAGAGTAAGGATTGTAAAATGCATTCCAACCTTCTTCTATGATTTAATACTGGAAAACGGCGATTACCACAGATGGCTTGCAGAGTTTGAGTTAGCAAATCCAATATAAAGGCCAACCTACTACAAAACAACGGTAGTAGGTTGACCGTTCTTGAATCGCCATAATATCTAACATTTATAACAAGAGAAGAAGCTGAAGACCTCATCTCCTAAGATTTTTATCTATACTTTCTTATCGAAGTCATTATTGAAATTGACAAATAAATACATTCAATATGTTATTGGGTTCGCTTTTTCAACACACCTTAAACTCTTTTCCGTCTTCCTTACACACACGCATGATACTGCCTTTTCCAGTGATTGCTGCTGTGGGAAGGCCACCTGTTGTCTGCGTCCATTGTCCTGCCATATAAAAGCCCGAAAGTCCCGGCAGCACATTGGGGATCTTATGCAAGGGTGACTTCCATCCGCTGTATGCCCCTAGCCAAACCTGCGTATATCTGTAATATGTCATTGGTGTAGCTACATCCAGCATCTCGATTTTTCCTTTTGCTTCAGGGAATTTGCTTTCAAAAATATGTATAAACCAATCAGCGACTTTTTCTTTTTCAGCTTCATAATTTTCGGGGTTTTTATATAGCTCTTCCCAATATGGGTAATCCGTTTGGATCAACGATGTGACAACAGATTTACCGGGCGCACATAGAGTCCTGTCATAGCAGTAATGCTTAATCAAAATTTGCGTATTATCCATCCCGCCTATTTGGACAGGGTTTTCCAGTATTACATTGGTACAGTATGGATAACAGGACAGGTCACAATTCACCCCAAGTGATACCTGAATTGATGTAGCGGATACTTTTTTACTAGCATATAGAGCTTTTATCTCATCATCAATATATTGCCCTTTGAGCATCCGGAAAATGGTTGAGTATCCATCCGCGGCTGAAATTACGAAATCAGCAGTATGAATAGATCCATCCGCGAGCTTTACACCCGTCACCCTGTTATTTGAAGCAAGAATTTCCTCAACCTTGGATCTGTAAGATATCCTGCCGCCCAATTCCAAATACCGTTGCTCAATCCCTCTGGCAAATTCCAGAGATCCTCCTACCGGCCAGCAAGCATCCTTATTATTGTATATTGCCAATTGAAAAATCAATGAAAACACCGGACATTCCTTTGATGAAAAAGCAATGAACGCCTCTCTAAGGAATGGATCCTTAAATCGCTGCACAAAATCAACCATATTGATCTTAAAGTATTTTACCTGACTTTCATCCCTGGAAGCCGAACGAATATCCTTAAACCTTCTGACAGCAGCCGTCAGCTCACGGATAACTTCAGCATCCTCGGGGGACAGCTCCAGCAGGTGGGCATCAAGCTTATCCATGTCGGAGTACATGATTAGCTTTTTACCCTCGCTATTTTCAATCTGCATAATATAATCATGGTACAGAAGTTCCTTTTCCTTGAAGGCCCCCAGCTCGTTCCATGTATTATAAAACATGCTCTCATGATTAACACCCATGAGCCAGTGAATGCAGCCATCTATCCGATAGCCTTTCCTGTCCCATGAAGTACAAAGTCCTCCCGGGATTGTATGCATTTCAAATATTTGAGTCTCGTACCCATTCATTTGTCCATAGCAGCCTGCTGATAATCCGGCAATTCCTGCTCCTATGATAATAATCTTTTTCTTCATAATCTCTATCTCCACGCATGTTAATTATTAAGTAATTTTTCATGTTCTCTGATATTCTGAATCGTCTCTTCACACCATTGAATTCTGAACCTTGCATCGTGAATTGCATAACGGATTGTAGCCAGCCAGTATGGATAGCCTCGATCCATCCGTATCTTTTCGTCAGAGTTGAATTCCTTCTCAATCTGTTCATATTGTTTAAGCTGTTTTATATGCTTTTGCTTTATCTGCTCCATTTCTTCAATAACCTTGTCTGCCGGAATATTTCTGGCAAAGGTCAGCTTTAGAAGCAATTCAAGACGCGCAGGAGTGTTTTCTGTGGGCTTCATCAACCATTCGGTAAGTTCCTCCCATCCTTTCGGCGTTATAGAATACACGTTTTTCGTAGGCTTACCTTCATTTTGGTCAATGGTTTTTGCTATTACCTCATCATCTACCATCTGTTTTAGCACCGGATAAATATGACCGAAATTCTCATTCCAGAAATAAGAAATCCCTTTGTCACAGAATTTTTTTATGTCATATCCTGACCCGGGCTTCATACTTAGTACTCCCAGAATAGCGTATCTCGTTTTATTTAACTTTGGCATTGGATACCCTCCTATATCAGTTTGATATATATCATGCTGATATACTATCACTTATATAGGTTTTGTCAAGTATTCTTTTGTAGAAGGACTTACGATGTTACCTTAAAGCAATTTAACATCAAGATCACTTTCATGCTATCAGCAATGCATCATGCAGCGACCACAGTGAGCCTTTTGATCGACCTTGTCAGCAGCCGTAGCTTACTTGAAGTACAACACAAAGATTTGTTATGCCTTATTTAATGAGTTTGCAGTTTTAAAAATAGAAAGGGCTATTATTTTTTAATTATAGAATTTGAAGGTGACAGTAGATAAGAAATAAATGTGACAGGAACACAGTCTGTTGGATAAAGGGAGTTCGCACAGTGCTGCAGTCCTTGACTGGCGAGACTCCCTTTGCAAAATACAATAGATTTATCTTTTTATATTTTTTTAATAGAACCATTGTTTCCCACGTTTACTTAATAAGAGGCTCTCAAAATGGCTGCAATATCTTCTTCGGTCAATGGAACATACGCATTTTCCAATCCTTCGTTAACCGCAATATGATGCGCCATTTCACCGATTTTAGCTTCATCAATGCCAACATCCTTTAAATGCATAGGAATACCGATGGACTCAAAGAACTTATAGGTTTCCTCGATTGCCTTATTTGCAATCTCTTGTTTATCCAGCCTTGCATCAATTCCGAATACATTAACGCCATATTTCACAAAACGCTCAATAGTTCTGTCACTTAGGATGTACTTCATCCATCTTGGCGTGATAATGGCGAGTCCTTCGCCGTGGGTAATGTCGAAGTAACCGCTGAGTGCGTGCTCAATGCCATGGCACGGCCAACCGGAAAAGCTGTTTCCCAAAGAAAGAATGTCATTGCAGGCAAAAGCACAATCCATCATCAGTTCGGCTCTGGCATTATAATCTTCAGGATTTTCCAGTACAATTTTTGTGTTATGCATAAGGCTCTTAAATTCTGCTTCACAGAAGCCATCATTCAGGAGAGTTGTGTCTTCTACAAAGTACTGTTCCATGACATGGTTCATCGCGTCAGCACATCCTGCTGCCGTTTGCCTTTTGGATACGGAGAAGGTATATCGCGGGTCAAGGAAAGAACAGACAGGATATAGATGGGAATCTACATACCCAATCTTATCATTGGTCTCAGTTCTTGAAATAACACTGCCACAGTCATACTCACTGCCTGTTGCAGCAAGCGTTAGAATATCAACAACCGGAATTGAGGCCTTTGCAGATACTTTATAGGAAATTAAATCCCATGTCTCTCCATTATACTTTGCTCCAACTGAGATCGCCTTTGAACAATCAAGCACACTGCCGCCACCAACAGCAAGTATCACCTCAATACCATTCTCTTTGCAAATTTTCACACCACTTACAACACTAGTGCTATACTTGGGATTTGGCTCAATACCTGACAGCTCAAACACCTCAAAATCCTTCAGAAGTTCTTTAACTTTATCATAAAGGCCAATTTTTTTAATACTGCCTCCACCATAGGTCAATAGTACCTTTTTACCATACTGAGCCATAACCTCCGGCAGCTTTTCTACAACGCCTTCTCCAAAAATAAGTCTGGTTGGCGTTTGATACTCAAAATTTCTCATGTTTTTTCTCCTTTATTCGCTTTATTTGTTGTACTCCAAACCAATTTTTTGGTGGTGATTGCTTCCTGATAACATGAAATCTTATAGTTCAACCTAGTAAGTGTTTCATTAATCTTCTGTTGCTGTGTCAAAAGCAATTCGCGTTGTTCACTGAGCAAATCCAAACGAGCCTGAAAGGTTCCATCACCTTCTCGGAATAGTCGGAGATATTCAATCAGCGCTTCAATGGGTAATCCAGCCGAACGCATATATTTGGCATGTTCCACCCAGGATATGTCTTCCTCAGTAAAATCCCGAATGCCGCCTGTGGTACGATTGACAGGTGGGATAACACCAACTCGTTCATAATAGCGCAGTGTTTCTGCAGTTATGTCGTACTTTTTGCTAACCTCTTTTATTGTCATTCTGCTTTCCACCTCCAGTTCGATTCGTTACACCTTACTGGTCTATATATAAATTATGTACCTTACAGTTAACTCCAAGTCAAGTGTATTTTTAATTATTTACATTTATTTGTAAGTTAATATGCAAAAATGCATACTCTCTAGTAGTTTTTAGTATTGTTTTAACTTCATAAGGACTTAAATGAATATCCATGTAAAAATTCAAGCAAATTAATCCTATAATTCGATGATTCTCACCAATGATAGGGACAGTCACTGTGAAATAGCTCTCTTGATATGAAGCCAGCTCACTCATGTTCTTTTTTACAGGCTAATGCGATCGCGAAAAAACAAAAGAAGGTGAATACACACAACATAAAAGAAGTATTAGTTCACAGCCGGATTATGATGAACCAATACTTCTTCTATATTTATTATTCTTCTATATTTATTATTCCTCTACATGAATCTTTCCCGGCAATGGAATATGATCAAGACTTACTAATGGAATTCCACTATATTCTGTGCGTTTAGTACTTTCTGTAAGTACACATGCAATCACAGTAATTTCGATTCCAATTTTCTTAGCAAGCTCTAAAACAGCATCAATTGTACCACCTGTTGATACAACATCATCTAAAAAGCACATTTTTTTACCTGAAAAATATTCATATTTTTCTTTGCCAATCCAAAGCTCCTGTTTCCCCTGTGTTGTAATAGACTGAACTGTTACGCCTTGTGGTTCAACCATAAATCCTTTTTTACTTTTTCTAAGTTCTAAGTATTTAGGGTAGTCTTTGCTGATTGCCTGAGTTAATCCACAGGATTTAGTCTGAACTGTAACAAACCCATCAAACTCATATGGAGCTAATTTTTTTAATAGCTCCTCCGCAGCCACACGGTTCCATTCACATTCTCCCGTCATATCAAAGGAATAAATGCAGAAGCCCTCGCCAATATCCAAGAGTGGAAGCTCTACTGCGTAATCCTCTGAAAGATGAATTGTATATTTATTTGTATCACCCATAAAGATCCTCCGATTATACTAAACCTATATACATTCCTAAGTAACGAACAATAATACCGGCTACCATTCCCAGGAAAGGATTTTTAGCCCACGCAGTTACGCCAAGAGCAACATATCCACTCATTGCATTTTCTGATTGAGATGCAGTAGCAAGGTTAGGTGCAAACGTCATTATTAAACCGATTACAAAAAGGAATCCTGCAATGCTCTGTGATGGAAGGTATTTACCTAAACGACTGATAACACCTGTTAAAATCAAAACGCCCATTACAAGCATGAATACAACACCGCAAGCTACCGGCCATGGAGCTCCAGCCGTACCAGAGATAATTGCTTCGATTGGTGGACCACCAAATAATGCACTAGGAACATCTGCAAAAGAATTGATGATAGATAAATGATCAAAGTTCTGGTTTGTTCCGGCAATGCTTGCTGTAATTCCACCAAAAGAAATATTAGCACCGATATTTAACATCATTATACTTAATGCACCAAGGATAACTGATAAATTAATTGTTGGCTTAATAAGCTTAAAGTCAGCCCAATATCCTTTTTTCCAAAATCTCCATTCTGTACTCATTTCTATAGCTGTTCTTCCATCTTCAACTAATGTAGACATATCTACACGGCGCTTCTGAATGAATAAGAAATCAAGTGTTGATACTGCAACAGAAATAAAAATTGTCAAAACAACTTTGTTTCCATCATTTAAAAATAAAACGTATGCAACTATTGCTGCAACTGTTGATACAATTGTAGTACGTTTTTCCTGACCAAGCATATCTAATGTAACACTAGCTAACATCAGACCCACACCACTCATCATGCCCGAAACAACCGCTGGACCCGCAAAATCTGCGATCTTCGTAATGCCACCAAATAATCCTAATACAACCATAAATAATGCTGCAAAAAGAATTGAACTAATATTATTACGTAAATCTTTTTTTACACTTGCTACTGTAATTGTTTCTGCCTGGCTTGAAATTGGTGTAACAGATCCGGTAAGCATATTGCCGAAGGCACCAATTAAATATGCAAAACCAGCCGGCTTAATTGCAAAGCCACGAGCCTGAGCATAAAGTAGCTGTGGGACACCATTAATGATAACTGCAATTACAGCTAAAATAAATGCGCCTAAATTAAGTATTGTCTCCATTGTCATTTCTCCTATTTTTATTTTAAAAACAGAAAAAATTATATATTAATATA
>JAEYRB010000024.1 GCA_023409735.1 Bacillota bacterium
TTTCTGTTTTAAGCCAAAAGATGAATGACATACACGAGGGGAAACTGATCACTATAGAAGCCACTTCTGATTCTGACGAGATTGATCAACTTGTGCATGAATACAATTTCATGGTAGAAAAAATAACAGATTTGATTAATGATAAGTTCAAAGCCGGCCAGGAAATAAAAAATGCCGAACTGAGAGCTTTACAGGCTCAGATAAACCCTCATTTTTTGTACAATACACTTGATATGATCAATTGGTATGCCTGGGAAAATTCCGGCCCGGAAATTATATCCATAGTTGATTCCCTTGCAAAATTCTATAAGATAAGCCTTAGCAAGGGCAAGGAAGTTGTATCAATTATAGATGAACTGGCTCATGTGTCTTACTATTTTCAAATTCAGAATATGCGGTTTAAGAATGCTCTTAACTTAGAAATATCTGTAGATGAGTTTCTCATGCAGTATAGTATCTTGAAAATCACATTGCAGCCTATCGTGGAAAACTCGATCCTTCACGGCATATTATTCAAAGAAAGTAAAAGTGGAAATATTTATATCAGGGGTGATCTTGTTGAGGATGAAATCCACTTATATGTTGAAGATGATGGCGTAGGTATGTCTGCGGAAAAACTGAAAAGTCTTCTGGATGAAACTCCGAAAAATTCACAAAGCAACGGATTCGGTGTCAGGAATATTGACCAGCGGATAAAACTGTATTATGGAACAGGTTATGGACTAACATATACAAGTAAGGAAGGCCATAGAACTATTGTTGAAATCACAATTCCTGCAATAAAAAGTTCTAATAACACATAAATGTACTAGCCTCCTTTGTCCATCTCCTTAGAAGTCCTGACTTTCATTTATTAGCACGGTCCAACTTTGCTGGATACGCCACACTATCAGAAAATGCCCATCGATGATGTTATTTATCATCGATGGGCATTTTGTTTGTGAAAACTATCGAAGCCTAAAGCGGAGCATTCAAAACCACGGGTAACTGTCATAGGTTATGAAATACAGCGCGGCATCTGTCATTTCATGACTGTCCAGATGGCCGAAAATACCGTTTGTCGTGATAAATTGATGAGATAAAATGTACTTTTTAATTATTTCAGCCTGAAGCTTTGCAAACGATATCGTACTGTATGAAATAAATCTTTTCTCTTCGAGGGCTAAATGGGGATTGCCGGTATTCTGTGCATTCAGACGGGTCAAATAAATTTCATCCCAGGACGTATAGGTTTGGTTCCAAAAAACGGTTCCCATTGCCTCATTTAGGGCTTCCAGGGTCTTGAACTTTTCTTTTAGATATGCTCTGAAAGCGGCATGATCCGATTCGGAATAAAACACATCAGTCTCACAGTTCAGATCGTTATCGATCTGCCATCCGATAACGGCAGGATGGGCACAATAATGGGCGGCGATACTGTCCACCACCCGTGCAGCAAGCTCCCTGTAAACCGGTGAATTGTAATTATAGTGCCTGCGCATGCCATGCCGGTATAAAGCTCCGTCAATTCTTGCATTCAGCACTTCGAGGTATTTATGTGTGAGCCAGGCTGGCGGCGTTGCGGTCGGTGTACAAAAAATCACTTTCATTTCATTTGCCTGAGCAAGGTCTAAAAATTCATCGAAGAATTCATATGTAAAATTCGCTTCCTTAGGTTCGAATTTATTCCATGCGAACTCGGGACACGGACGACTTCGATCCCATACCCGCGCATTTTTTCAAGGTCGTCCTTCCAAAGGCTTGCAGGCCAATGTTCCGGATAATAGCAGACTCCAAGCGTAATTTTATCCAAGTTAATTTTCTTTTCCACTTTTGTATCCTCCTTGAGCATCTTCGGGATTTAGGTTACTATATTGATATTTTCATATTATAAGTTGTATGCGGAGTACTTATCCCTTTCTTTTTATATGTGTATGCTTAGTTACACAAATTTTATAATGCATCATCCATGTTCTTGAAACAATTCGCTCTCTATTCAGTCTCTTCCTTATACAATCCATCTGCCAGGCCGTATATGTCCTGTTCAATTTCTTTAACGCCCTCCCATTCTACAGGAGTGTCAAGAACCAACTTGATGATGGTATCTAGTGGATGCCTGTCTTGAATCGGTACAGTAACAAGAATAGAATCGTCGTATTGGGTCACCGAAGCGTGCCCAAAGGTCATGCATTCATATGAGACGATCTTGTTCTTGATACCCGGAAGAACAATCGTATCGTCAATCCATTCTGTAATATGCAGGAATACAACATTATCTTTGTATGTCGCACCACCCCATTTGCCCGGAGCTATAGGTCCCCCCCTCGTTGCATATATTGCTTCGCCATATTGTTTTAGCCATTCTCCGACCATAGAGATCCTTTGAACTTGACGCATTTCAAAAGCACCGTTACCCATAGGTCCCAGGTTCAGCAAATAATTACCGTCTCTTACGACAATACTGACCAGATTTTTGACACATTCGCGCAAAGAAAGCATGCGCTTGCCCGGTATCCAACCCCAGCTTTCCGTGAGACAATCATTTGAATCCCACGGCTTATCCGTCCTTATATCTCCTATTCTCCTCTCCCGAACATGGAAGTCCCCATCCCATCCGGAGCGGTTATTGATCATAATCCCAGGCTGGAGTTCACGAACCATTGCATTAAGCTTTTCCGATTCCCAAAAGTAATTTACTTTGAAGTAAATCTCATCTTTCGCCCAGTCAGTATCGGTATACCAGCCGAATTTTCCATGCGCATCGTTTTCCCATTTGATGCCGCCATGTGCCAACCATTCGCCATCATACCACAACATATCTATTTTTCCGTAATTCGTCATTAATTCTCTGATTTGCGCCCAGCACTGCTCCTTCATATCGAGGGCACTCTTTAAATACATCTCGGGAAAGAAGTATCCAGGAAAACGCCAATCCATGGGAGAATAGTAAAAACCGACCTTTAAGCCCTCACTTCTGCATGCCTCGACATACTCAGCCACAATGTCACGCCTTGCCGCCGAATTAATACTGTTGAATGGATTAGCCTTACTGTCAAAGAGACTGAACCCGTCATGGTGCTTTGTGGTAAGTACCATATATCTCATTCCGGCCTCTTTGGCAACTCTGGCCCATTCTTTAGGGTCATATCCGGAAGCATCGAAATTCTCCTTGAGTTCACTATACTCATCAACGTTCAGGCGTTCATTGAACATAACCCATTCCCCTCTTCCAAGAAGGGAATAAAGACCCCAATGAATAAACATGCCAAACTTTGCCTCACGAAACCACTGCATATCCTCATTATTCAGTTTCGGAACCTTCACGGGAATATAATTTTTTTTCAAATCATGTATTGTTGTCATATGAGTTTCCTTTCATCACCTTGTTTAAAATGATACCTTGTCAAATATAGCCGCATTCTTCTTTATTACCGCATTATCAGTCAATTCACTGATGTATTGATCAAATTTTGCCTTCTCAAACTGCTTTTCTACATTACCTTTTATATCGCTAAACTTACTATAACCCGTATCTTCTCTACCGACACATTTGATTATTTCAAATGTACTGTCCGTTTGAAATGCTTCACTTGTCTCGCCGGTCTTCAAACCCTGTGCTACTTCAAAAATTTTCAGCAGCTTCCGATCACGTTTCGGAAATTTATCCGGGTCGAATGTATATTGACCTAGTGAACCGTCCTTATTAAATACTTTCGCCACCGTTTCAAAGCTCTCCCCATTCTTCAGTCTTTTTTCCGCTTGTTCAATTCTGTTTTTAGCTTCCTCTTCATTTAGATCCGTATTTCCGTTTGCAAACTGAAGTTCGATTCTCAAAACTGTTACTCTATCAGGATGTTTATAGTATTTATCTTTAATTTCTTCATAAAATTGCTTAAGGTTTTCATCACTGTTTTTAATTATATTTTCTTTTTCCAATTGTTTAATCAACTCTTCATCATTCTTACTGTCCAAAATGGTATAATAAAAATTCAAATCAATTTTCTTAGGGCCATAGATTGTTTCATTTTTTTCGATCTTAGATTTCCTGTCTGCGTTTTCTTTATCGAGATCTTTTAGAATCGCCGGATAATCCGTATCGGAAATCAAACCATATTTTTTGTCAAGGAAAAGCTTTATTTTTCTTTGTACTATTTCCTTCAAGGCATTTTCCCTTAAAACTGCAAGAGGATTTTCCCCATCGATGCTGCTATGCCAGAAATCATAATTGTCAATAGCATCGTATTTTTTTGAGAACTCCATAAAAACACTAGCCTTCAGTCTGGTCATGGTATCTTTCAGCTCCATAACCGAAATGGCTTCATTATTGACAAACGCTGCAATTTCAGTATCCTTCGGACCCGACTGCCGCAATATGAAGCACGCGGAAATTCCGCCTATAATCAAAACCGCCGCAATAATTACTACATAAAGTGCTTTGAGCTTTGAAATATATATCGATATATTACCAGCCATTTTCAGTCACCGCCTGTAAATATTTAAATTCAGACAAACAGGCTTTCTACCTGTTTGTCTGAATTTTTGTCTTACCTTAGTTCTTTATGAATGAAACATCGTCCATATAAACGTATGGGTCGTTGCTGCCATTGTCTACCTGTGTCCAAAAGCCGATGGTGCATTGTCCGTTGCTTACATTTATATTCGATACGTTCACCTGCTGATAGCTTGACGAGTTGGGAATCGCTGTCGACAAGGTGCTTCCGCCAAAATCTTTAGCCTCCAACTGGCAGGTAGTAAATCCGCTTCCACTTCGTCTTGCCCAGGCGCTCAGGGTATATGTGCCGTTGGTCAGTCCTGTAAAAGTCATATATGTGTATACATTCCAGCTTCCTGTCTGACCGTTGTAGTGCGTAAGGTGATACGTACCGCTATAAGCCCCTCCATAACTTTCGGTATAGCTTGCACTGGTCGTTCCGGTACTGCTCCATTCAGACCAACTTGTCGGTGTTTGTGTTGCCGCATCCGTCTCAAAGCCGGGGTTAGCTACCAGATTTGTGCCGCCTCCGCTGCTGCTTGTACCAGTTATATCAACCCTATCTACTGATACAAAATAATTTGAGCTTGCAACGAATTTTGTTCCCATTACACGTACCTTCAGCGTATGCTGTCCACTAGGCAGAACACCGCTGTCGTAAAACGTAACACCGGTATTACGAGAGCTTAGATAAGTGTCTACTATTTTCTCGGTTCCATTGTCGATTGAAACGGCAGCCTGACCTCCATTAGTGTCAGCAATACCTACCCATTTGATTCCTGTACCGTTGAAGTTAATCAGGAAATAATCGTTTGTATTCGAAGAGTACTGATCTCCCCCTGATCCTGCTGTCCAACTCCCTGAATACTGGAACTGGTTGTTGCCTGTGCCGGTTACTGTGTCCTCAACGCTTGAAAGCGTTGACGAATCAATTCCTGATCCTTCGTAAGCACCCATGTTGTGATTACTTCCCAATGAATTTCCGTAATAATCACGGGAACCGATGTTCAGGCTCTCCAATGATGTAAGGTTAAGTCCAGCTGAGAGGCATGGGGAACCGGCTCTCAGTTTATATGCCGTAACGGCGGGAAGATAATTGTGATTTATGATTTTTTCACCGTTACCCGGATTGACTAGCATTGGATTTGAGTTCATACCTACAATATTGCCGCTGACTTTTTCCTGTCCGGTAGCATTTGCCCATGCCGAAAGGCTTGTATAACCATTTGCATTGAAGCTTCCGTTTGTCTGCCACCAGTCATTTCCTGTAAATTTGGCAGCGGAAGCGCCGTTTAATATCTGTGTGCCTGTCGTATAGAATATATTGTTATGGAAGTGCACTCCCGACAAGTCCACTCCAGCATCGTTCCAATCACCTACGTAAGCGACATCCTTCGTTGAATAGATTGTATTGTTATATACTTCATAATAGAATTTATTACCCGTAAGAGCCGAACCTGCTGCAATAAATATTGGCGGATAATGATATCCGTTACTGTCATGTTCGCTTATATTATACCGGTATATATTATTTCCTGGTCCGTTATCAGATGATGAGAATGCCATCAAAGCCGTTCCGTAATTGAGGTATGAATAGCAATATTGTATAGTGCAGTTGTTACCGTCAGTATCAAATCCATCACCATCTACCCCGTTGCTGGATGTGTTTTTAAAGGATAAGCAATTCTGTATTGTAGAATTGTTTGCCGACCAGTAGAATATTCCTACTGGTCCGTTGCCATGCCCGGCTGGCTGATCCCAACCGTTGTATGAAGCCGAACTGTATTCTATCGTACTATCTTCGGTATACAGCAATTCTATTCCGTCACCCGACTCATTTGAAGGATAAGCAGGGTCTCCGGGATTGTTATTGGCTACACAGTTACCTACGTATATATTACTGCACATTGCGCTCCATGTGCTCTGATCCGCTAGAATTCCAGCTCTTCCGTTATCATGGGCATTTACATAAGATATATTCAAGTGATCCGATGTTATCATCCTTACGCCGGCATACTGAAATCCGCTGGCATCCATGTTTGTAACATTGCAATAATGACAGGATATGAAGTCTACACCTTTGCCGCCTGAATTCCCCGTTTTTCTTCCGTTACCGATAACATTGATGTTTTGAATATTGATACCTGTACTGTTGCTCAATGTGATGGCCGACCCGGTTCCGCCATTGATGGTAGCCCTGCCTCCGCCATATGAATCAACTGTCACTCTCGTAGTGCTATTGCCTCCGTCACTGCTGTTGAATTGCAGGTTGCCGTTGAAAACCTGCCCTCCTTGGAACAGGATTGTATCCCCAGGTGCAAAATTGACACCGTTGACCTTGCCAATTGTCTGCCATGGCGAGCTTGAGCTTGTACCGCTGTTGTTATCATTGCCGCTGGGACTTATATAATATGTAGTTCCGGCTGTAGTTCCGGCTGCAGATACTATTGCAGGATTAAAGACATTAAGACTAAACAAAAGAAATATTATTAGTAGGAAGTGGATTTTAATAATATTAAACTTCTTCATAATTAATTCACTTAATCTCCCTCATTAGATTAATTCGAAGTACCTACCTTAACTTATATAATCACTCCTCAACGAGGAATCATGAATATTTTCAACACATCATTCCTCGTTGAGGTTTTTCAACATTATCTATAAGGCGTTCAGTTTTTATTTGCTGGAGTTAAGATAATCAGTAAGTTGTTGCTGAAGTTCCGACTGGATTTTATCAATACCTACACTTTTAAGTCTGGCTTTATATTTTTCCAGTTCAGCTGCGGGATCAGACATCATTCCTGTAACTAATGAATACCCATTACTTTTAACTATATTCAGGCATGCTGCCATTTCATTTTTAACATTCGAATCATCAAAGATGAAAGCTATATATGGTCCTGTATAGACCTTCCCTTCAGATTCCCACTTTGTAGTCCAATCCTTTTCTATAGGAGGGACTCCGT
Source organism: Bacillota bacterium (assembly GCA_023409735.1). Classification (GTDB taxonomy): domain Bacteria; phylum Bacillota; class Clostridia; order Acetivibrionales; family DTU013; genus JAEYRB01. The sequence goes on from JAEYRB010000024.1 coordinate 7,438, forward strand.
AAGCAGTTCTCTGCAGCTTCGCGTTCTGCCATCCCCATGGGCAAGCAGCGCCAAAGGGGTAGTTTTTGTCTGCCCCTGGTAGTTCTTTGACCTTATCTTCCACCAGATCATAATCCGTTCCCTTTATTCCGCAATCAAGCAAATCATAATAATCCTGCCTTGTACCAAAAAGATTCAGCATCATCAATGTTCTTTCGACATTCTTCGATGATGCGTGGATAGCCATGCCGGACTGGGTTCCCGATGTTGCAGGTTTTAGTGAATCCGTTGAAAAATCATATACTTCGCTTGAAGCGCCGGAAATACCTTGGATGTCAAGCGTACGTCCCTCCATACTTCCCAGATGATGGACGTCCACACATGATTTTCCTGCCTTGATGGCCTGATCCGATGTATCCTGTGAAGAAATAATATTTTTTGACCATGCTCCACCGTCGGATAGCTTTTTCATTCTCATGATGAAATCCAGGTACTTGGGATCATCAAGTATATAATTGATTTTACCGCTGGGATCGTCCAATTTGACCGAAAACAGTTCCAATGACCTTTCTATACCCAGATACAAGTTCTGTGGTTGTGCATAGTAAAGGCAAGGAAAATCCCAATAGAAATTAGCCATGTTTCCATCAAAAGGTATGATTCCTTTTTCATTTTTAGCCACCGTCAGCATATAGTTGTCAAGATCATCAAGCGTTTTTAATTCGGGAATATTGTATTTCTCTCTCAAATCGCTCCTAATGATTGCACTTGAATAATTATATACCTGTATCATTGCATAGGGTATCATGTATGCTTTACCGTTTATCTTTGTGTTGTCCAGTAAGCCCTGAGGTATGTCCTTGTAAAAATCAGGCATATATTTCTGAAGCAAATCAGGCGTTATTTCAAGGAAGCCTTTTCTTGTTGCCGAAGATACATATTCTGCCCAGGATGCAGTGTATATACAGTCAAAATCCTCGCCGGAAGCCAATATCAACGGTATTTTCTGATCCGTCTGCCATGAGGTGAATTTTACTGTAACGGTTGCGTTTATATCCTTCTTCAGCATTTTGTTCACTTCATCGTAAACCGCCTGGCAACCAGGGTATTGGTCACCAACCAAATACATTACAAGCTCTACCGGTGTCGAAGTATCAATTGCACTCGGATCCGTCGTTGCTGATGCTACAGCTACCGTTTCTGTCGCTGCCGTTGCCGCCGATGACTGTGCTGTTGATGTGCTTGCCTGCTGAGCACTGCCGCAGGCAGACAGAACAGTCATCAAAGCCAGCAGAAGGCAAATTGTCGCTAAAACTCTCTTCATGAAAACATCCTCCTTGAATTTTTATTGATAAACCGCTATGCGGTATTATCCTTTTACACTGCCAATAGTCAAGCCTTTTACGAAATATCTCTGTACGACAGGATAAACAAATACTATCGGTCCTGTTGCAATAACAGTCATCGCAAGCTTAAGTGGTTCAGTCGGAGTTGCAACTTTATCGCTTGCAGGTGAATTACTTAAATTAGATAATGCTTGAGCTCCTGAGATAATTTTATATAGATAATATTGAAGAGAAAACTTCCGAGGATCCTGTATGAACATAAAAGCAAGGAACCAATCATTCCAATAATTGAGAGCTATAAACAACCCTATTGTGGCTAAAGCAGGCTTTGCCAACGGTAAAATCAATTCTCTGAATATCAAGAAATCTCCAGCACCGTCAATTTTGGCAGATTCGGTAATAGCCTCTGGTATACTGCTCATAAAGCTTTTCATGACTATGATATAGAAAACATTCAACAAAAAGGGTACTAATAGACCAAGAATATTATCGTTGAATTTAAGGTATTTGACACATAATATATACCATGGAACAATCCCTCCGCTGAATAGGGTTGTAAAGTAGAAAAAAAACGAAAACTTGTTCCTCCATTCAAAATCCTTACGGGTAAGAACATATCCGGTCATCGCCGTAATAAACAACCCGACTCCCGAACCTATAATAGTCACAAATATCGTAACTCCATAGGCCCGTAAAATTGCCTCAGGATGATAAAAAGCCACTTTATAAGCATCAAGTGAAAATTCCCTTGGCAAAAAGCTATAGCCGTATTTTACTATAGAATTCTGGCTTGACAAAGAACCTGATACTACTAAAATCAATGGTAAAATACACAGTACGGTCACAATAAGGATAAATATAATAGATATTACTGAAAAAAGAGTCTTGTCATATGATTTAATATTCATCTATTTCCGCTCCTCATTTTATAACAAATATATCCATCAGAATAGGGCATAATCCTTGTCGACCTTTCGTACTACATAGTTAACAACATTAACTATCAGAAAACATAATACCGACTGAAAAAGCCCTGCCGCCGATGACATTCCAAACTCTCTTGTCTCAAGTAGCGACCTGGTGACAAATGTGTCGATAACATCTGTTGTATTGTAAACCAGGGAATTTCCTCCTACGATCTGATAAAACATACTGAAGTCCCCTCTAAAAATTTGTCCGATTGACAAAAGGACGAGAATAATAATTGTCGGCGTTAACGAAGGAATTGTAATATGGCGTATTCTGTTAAATATATTGGCCCCGTCAATTTCTGCAGCCTCGTACATCTGAGCATCTATACCCGTAACTGCCGCCAAATAAACAACTGAACCATACCCAATATTTTTCCATAGGCAGAAGAAGATGATTATGAATATCCACGCAACAGGATAACTATTCATATTAACTGTTTGCATATTTAGTGTCTTTAATATACCGTTTGTCAAACCTGTTTCATAGTTAAACAAATTATATACGATTGCCCCTACCACGACCCATGACAAAAAATATGGGAGAAAAGTCAGCGACTGCGTGATTTTTTTGAAATACTTTCCAGACAGTTCAGCCAACATTATTGCCAGAGTAATCTCAAAGGTATTATTAATAATTATGAATACCAAATTATATAACACAGTGTTCCTTGTTACCGACAGCAGGTTCCCTGATAAAAACATGAATTTGAAATTTTGCAGACCCACCCATGGACTTCCTAATATTCCCGAGTTATAGTCCAAGCTCTTAAATGCTATTATTGCACCAAACATCGGGATGTAGCAAAAAACCAGAAAAAACATGACTGCAGGAAGTAACATAAGCAACAGTGTTCTATATTTATACATTTTCTCAAAAAAAGCGCTTTTCATCATTTTTGTATCACCTTCGTTTATTGATTTATGTTAATTATAGCAAGCCGCTGCAGTATAGTATTAGTAAAATCCTACGATTACGGGTAATATCTTAAATTCGTTGGTTGATTGAAAAAGTAAAATTCACTTTGTAAGATTAAAATCCACCCCCTCTACGAAAATAAAACGATTTTTTCAAGATAGATGGATTTTTTATAAAAGTTTACTGGAAGCAAAAAGCTAGTTTTACTATCACAAAAATTATTGCATAGCAAGCATTGTAGTCTTGTCCCCAAGCACCGCTTTTTTGTTCAATTAAATGATCTCGAGTTTCCTTTGAGATTGTTGTACAATCTTTGCTAAGACTTCATCCAATTTCTTTAAATGATTTACCTTTCCTCATAAGATAGCAATGTCCTTCTTTATGATAAAGTCATATGTTTCGACATCCTCTTTTATATAACAGAAAGACATCGCAATACTAGAATACAGTGAAAAGCATGTTGGGTATATATGAATATATTCCAGCTGAGGCTAGCCCATCGTGTCCCCGCAGGTATGCCGCAAACTGTCTGAGAACTATTTTTCAGGCAGTTTTTATTTTCACAACTTGAAAAATTTTGTTTAATTAGTTGAATATATTATATACCAACATTAATTGTAGGTTGTCACACATAAAAATGCATAAAATAATTTCGTTTTGGCTTTTCGGACAGTCTGGCCATGAAGTTGGGCTGAGGGACATGATAGTCTGACTTGCCTGATAGGCTATCATACTGGTCCCACTCATAGTAAACCGGCATAAAAAACTTTTTATACGGCTTCATAAGAGTATTTCAGTATGAGCAAGGAACGGCAGTGCCGTTTGTGGAGAAATATATTTTGCTTAAACAAAATGTTACAATAGTGTAGTATTTCTGCAAAGCAGAAATCCATTAATGTTTCCTGCTCCATTTGTATACTGTCGGACAACGCAGTTGGATAGAAGCACCTGCAATGCCTGTTAGAAAGGACTTCTCAGTTGGATATTAAATTCGCTATGTTAGAGTACTACAGAAGGTGCTTGGAAACATAATCGGAATAAATGGCGCTGCTGATCCTACCCTGATAACTGATACAAAAACGTGTTAATATTTGTAAAGGTAAAGACCACATCATTGAAAATGTGGGTGGAGTTTAGTTTTACAATTAAGGGATAATAACGTAAAGCAATGCAATGACCAATAATATCTTGACACTCACATGATCATATGATACGCTTGTTAAAATTTAACTTAGGAGGTCTTCAAAGTGGTTACTTTTAAGCATATGTCCAATATGAATACGGCCCCAATGCGCGGAACCGAAGCCATGTACTGCTACAGTGACGAGTTTAGACCTCTGTACTCAATTTAAGGAATAGCAATATTTTTTGAACTGATTATAACGGTGTAAGCTCAGAAAACAGTGCTTGCACCGTTTTTATTTTGTCAGAAAGGATCAGCTATGGGACATTTGATCATTATCTGCGCTACCATTTCTCTATCTGTGAGCGTCCCTATATGATCGGTGCAACACACCATATGCTTGATATTTTCAGGAAAGGCAATTGCGATGTAACCTTAAAATAATTTAGGTACACGATATATCATGACTTGCTGAATGCTCATCCACAATATATCGTGTAGCGGAGCTTCAAAAATGGAGCATCGCAAATGCCCCCAGAAAGAGGTGAGAAATATATGGTTATAACAAAACTAACAAAGAAATCCGCTGCTGAACCCCAAATCCGAGCCGTCACAGCCAAGGCATTGACTGAATGCCTCGAGGTGATCCATAGGAGCTTTGCCACCGTAGCAGTCGACTTTGGTCTGACACGTGAGAATTGCCCTAAGCATACAAGCTTTATCCCGATTGAATACCTGCAGAACCAGCTACAATGGGGTTGGCTATTGTTCGGGCTGTATGATGCAGAGAAAATAATCGGATATATGTCATTATCACATAAGGACGACGGAGCATACGAGCTGCATAATCTCGCTGTTCTGCCTGAATATCGTCATAAAGGCTATGGCAGGATGCTGCTTGATCATTCTAAAGAAATTGTACAAAATCTCGGCGGACAAAAGATAATGATAGGTATAATTGAAGAGAATACAAAGCTCAAAGATTGGTACACTGCAAACGGTTTTGTGCATACCGGCACGAAGAAATTTGATCACCTGCCATTTACAGTAGGTTTTATGGAATGGTTGAGAGACAAACACGCGCAAATTTGTTGATAAGAATAACAGCATTGCCGCTTTGTTAATAAAAATAATAGCATTGCCGCCATAGGAGTTAAATTGTCAGTAAACATCTATACAAATAACAGGAGTGGCAAATTAAAAGAGTGGCTTTGAAAAGGAGGAACGGTCATGAAGCACATAGGAACACATGAATTAACAACAGAAAGACTTGTATTGCGGCGGTTTTGCCTAAATGATGCACAAGCAATGTTTGATAACTGGGCAAGTGACCCTGATGTCACAGAATTTTTAAGATGGCCGGCGCATACAGACATAAGCATTTCACAAGCTGTGCTTGAGGACTGGGTTAAAAGCTATCAATACGATGACTTTTACCAATGGGCTATTGTGCCGAAGGATCTTGGTAAGCCTATAGGATGCATTGGTGTGGTAGAAAGAAATGACGATATAAAAATGGTCCATATCGGATATGCAATAGGTAAAAGGTGGTGGCATAATGGCTATACCAGTGAAGCCCTTGCTGCTTTGATAGAATTTTTCTTTGTAAAGCTAGGTGTTAATCGCATTGAATCACAGCATGACCCACATAATCTTAACTCAGGCAAAGTAATGCAAAAATGTGGAATGAAATATGAAGGAACAATGAAGCAAGCTGATTTTAGCAATAAGGGAATCGTGGATGCATGTATGTATTCAATTTTAAAGGATGAATGGAACTTGTAATAAAGGAGATGGATCAACATTGGACATACAAATCGATATATCAGGAAAAATTCTAGAAACGGAACGGCTTATTTTGCGTCCGTGGGAAGAAAGTGACCTTGGAGATTTCTACGAATATGCCTCTGTCCCTGGAGTCGGTGAAATGGCGGGCTGGAAGCATCATGAATCAATAGAAGCTTCAAAACAAATACTTGATTCTTTCATTGAAAATAAGAATGTTTTTGCTGTCGTACTAAAAGAAAATAGTAAGGTAATTGGCTCTCTAGGTCTCCATCCATCATGGGCGAATGATGACCCCGCATATAAAGCTCTAGCTCAAAAAGAAATCGGATATGTTTTGTCAAAGGCGTATTGGGGCAAAGGCCTGATGCCGGAGGCAGTAAAAAAATTAATACAATTTTGCTTTGAAGCATTAGGTTTGGAAGCGTTGACAATAGGTCATTTTCAGGCAAATAACCAGTCACGCCGGGTTATTGAAAAATGCGGGTTTCAATTTGTGAAAAGCAGTGAGTATTATGCAAAACACCTTGATAAGACCTTTGAAGATATGAAGTATATCCTTTTGAAAACGTAAAGAGTATTTATACACAGCACAGAGTGAATGCAAATAGATTGAATATAATAGATATAAAGGCAATGACGAGAAAGAGTAGGCAATTATAATTTTTACAGAGAACCCGGGTAGCTGCGAACGGGAAAATGAAAATTGTTGAACATGGTCTCCGAGCCGCGCACCGAGCCATTTTATTTTATGGTTAGGCTGCGACGGGGTAGCCCGTAACAGCTATAGAGTTTCGACAGACCATTTCCTGTCTGAACTCGACAAGGCTTGCTATCGTGAGAAGTAAGCGAATTAGGGTGGTAACGCGAAGCTTGATCAATAAGTCTGCTCTCGTCCCTGAAATAACGGCATTGCCGGAATTTTGGGGGTGAGAGCAGATTTTGTTTTGAGTGCTATCTAAGCTAGTTAAGAAATGAAAAGAGCGAGTCATTAATATTTGCTTATTAAAATGAATTTTGCTCGCTCACGAGTTTATACTTCACATAAACTTCAGAAGTGAAAGGAGAATAAATATTATGAAAAACATTTTGATCGGCGGAGCCTGGCCATACGCAAACGGCTCACTCCATATCGGACACATAGCAGCGCTCCTTCCAGGTGATGTAATTGCACGGTATTATCGTGCATGCGGCAATCCCGTATTTTATGTTTCGGGCAGCGATTGCCACGGCACACCCGTTACCATCCGTGCAAAGCAGGAGGGCAAAACGCCTCGCGAGGTCAGTGACAGCTATCACACGGAATTTTGTGAGGTATTTCGCAAGCTTGGTTTTAGCTACGATTATTATGGTAAAACCTCCGAAGAGGGACATATACGATTTGTGCAGGATTTTCACCGCAAGCTTTACAAAAGCGAATATGTTTGTGAAAAAACGGTTCCGCAGGCCTTTTGTTCAAACTGTAACAAGACACTGACCGATAGGCTTGTAGTAGGAATCTGCCCATTTTGCGGGGCAAAAACGCGTGGAGACCAATGTGATGCCTGCAGTGAAGTCCTTGAAGCTGAGAGCATCAAGGATCCGAAATGTGCAGAATGTGGCAATCCTCTGACGTTTCATACAACAACTCAGCTATATATTGAGCTCTCAAAGCTGGAAAAAGAACTATCAACATATCTTGCTTCACACCCGCAATGGCGCAAAAACGCCATTGCTTTCACAAAACGATATATTGATGAGGGTTTACGTGACCGTGCCATTACCAGAGACCTTGACTGGGGCATTGATGTTCCGAAGGAGGGCTATGACGGCAAAAAGATTTACATCTGGGCAGAGAATGTCCTTGGATATCTTTCGGCAAGCAAGACTGTCGCTGACGAACGCAATGTTGATTTTGCAGAGCTTTGGGGTGAAACCGCCAGGCATTATTACGTGCACGGGAAGGATAATATCCCGTTCCACACGATAATCCTGCCGTCACTTTTACTTGCACATGGAGGCGGATTACGGCTGCCGGATGATATCATTTCCAGTGAGCACATGACACTCGATGGCAGTAAAATATCAACAAGCAAAAATCATGCGATCTGGGCAAAGGATATTGTAGACAAATATAACCCCGATGCGCTTCGATATTTCCTCATAGCTAATGGCCCTGAGAAACGTGATACAGATTTTTCATGGCGCGAGTTTATAGAACGGAACAATTCCGAGCTGCTTGGAGCATACGGAAACTTCATCAACCGTACACTTGCTTTTATAGTTAAGTACCTCGATGGAATCATTCCTGAAGGTGCTCTTGACTATGAGATTGAGAAATCAATCAGCACAGCATATACTTCCATTGGTCGGAAAATTGAGAATGGACAGCTTAAGGATGCGCTTGACGAGGCATTTGAGCTTGTTCGGTTCGGGAATAGATTCTATGATGCGCAGCAGCCGTGGAAAACACGTACAGCCGATACGGTAAAGTGCAGTGAAACACTATTTAACTGTGTACAGCTGATAGCTAATCTGGCAATTTTACTATTGCCATTCCTGCCCTTCTCATCTGAAAAAATATTGGCATGGCTGAATCTTACACCTGAATGGAAAACACAATATATCTCCGCCGGATACTCCTTGCCTGAGATATCAATACTATTCCAAAGGCTGGAATAGTAAATTAATAAACTTACTTCATTCATATGGATACTTGCGGTCAAGCCTGACTCATGTGTAGTCAGGCGACCGTCTCCATGAAAATATGATTCTGATAATTAGTTATCTTCAAAAACTGTGTTTTTCTATTTATTAATCATTTTGAATAACTATCATAAAAAGAAACAATTTGAGACATCAACTCATTATCCAACTCAAATAACTGCTTCTTATCCAGATGTTTATTCATATACTCAGTCTTTATCTCCGGTGTTAATTCTGTATCGAGCGAATCGACATAAGCTTTAAACTCTTTATTTAGCTTATTCTTATATTGTCTTGAAGCATCAGTATAGTAAACATAATCATGTCCTCTATCTTCATACTTCACAAACCTGACCTTTGAATTATCCTTGAATTCTTTATAAAAGCTTAGATACTGATTCTCAAAAGAGACCATCTTATCATCCTCGCTATGAATGATCATTGCTCCTGCACCGGATTTGTTTATTCCTTCAATACAGTTATAGCCTGCATAGGAACCGAACTTTATTTTTTCTATTGCTGAAATGTATGGCAAAAGCAAGCTTATTCCATCACCTGCTATTCGCTTACCCTCTTCCTCAATTATATCAATAGATTTGTTAAAGCCGGCAATCATAACGATCGATTTGATATCCGGGTGAAGATTTAGGACACTTCCTACTGAATAGGCTCCCCAACTGTGACCAAACAGCATAATCGGCATGCCCTCAAATTTCTTACATTCTTTAATAAATCGGATTGCATGATCAAGGTCAATTTCACCTTGCGGAATTCCTTCAACACAATCTCCCTCACTTTTATCATTTCCTGTTGCATCGTATGCAAATACGAGATATCCATTAGTTGTAAAATAATCTGCAACATCCATATAATGATTTTGTCCGCCGCCGCCAAGTCCATGAGCAATAATTATTACTCCCTTTGGGTCAATACCTTCCTTGTAATATGTATAACCTGCAAGTAATTGATTTTTATTGGATCCAAACATATTCTGTTCTGCTTTTAGACCGTCAAATTCCTCAATACTGCGTGCCATCCACGAAATAGTATCATATCTGTTGCCAAAATTACTATTATATATTGCTATTGAAATAACAAAGGGTAAAACCAAAAATACCAGGATTAAGGCAAAACAGCTTATAGAAATAATGATTTTCTTTCTTTTACTTTTCATTACACACCACCCAAAATACTATATTATTGCCACATCTCTATCTCAAAGTGCCGGGACCTCTGCAGTATGATCTACTGCCGCTATAAGCCCGATCCGCCACGCCTTATACAATTCTTCAGTAGCAAGGGCAATTTTAGTTACTGAAAAATAATCACATTTCGGATATATATAGTAGGTGTCGGTTAGAGTATTAAGGTCCACACAATCACCGAGCTTCCCAAGATAGTTGTATTCGATATGGCAGGAATAAAGCGACTTTGCATTGATTGCTACAGAATAAGGGCTTCCTTCATATTCACCCTCCAGTAAAAAGCCGTTCATATCATGGATGAGCTTACCCTTTCCCAGATGTACAAACCCTTTGGCATTGGGCAGAGAATCCACCACAACCTCAGATTCAAATCTGTAAGCCCCGCTCTCAACTTCTCTTCGGACCTGTTCTCTCTCCCACTCATACCAATCCGGGATATGGGTAAACTCATTTTTTCCATCCAAAGCGGCCAGTTCGCCATACTCGGACATTTCCCATTCTTTTTTACAGCTATTACACCAAAGCCTGCTTCCCTCGGACATCATGTAATACTGTGCCTTGCAGCTGGGACATTGGTAAAGTACCTTATGTAAACCCTTTGCTCTGTCAGGATAGCTTATACGGATATTGTGTTCCTTTTGCCATGTAAAGTCGTCATATTCAAAAACAGTATTGATCCTTTTGTTTATCTCATTATAATTAAGTGTATTGATTTCATCACTTGTTACCAATTGAGTCAATATCGCCTCTGTATGCTTAACCTTTCTATTCTTCAAATTCCAAAAAGGTGAATTAACATGGTGCCCATGCATAATTAATGTTACAACAGGAATCTTCAGCAGCTTAGCCAATTTTCCAAGTGATTCCGGAAGGACTGCATTCGTACCACAAAGAGAATACTTGGCTTCGGGATAAAGCACAATTACATCGCCATTATCTGCTACTCTTTTCATATGCCTGATCATTACCGTATCATTTGTAAACTTGCGCTTGCATATACAGCCCACGTTTCTTAAAAGCCATTCACGGCCGATAAAGCCATCTATAGCTACCAAATAATTTGCGCGATGAGGAAATATTGCTGCAGTCGTTACTTTGAAATCTATAAAGGAATTATGATTGCACAACAGCAAATATGGCGGCTTAATCCCCTGCATTCCTATTTTAGTTATTCTAACTCGATGAGAAAAAACTGCAGGATAACTCAGCAGCCATGTAACTGGCCTCAAATAGTTTCTCTGTCTTACAGGCTTTTTTATCATGTCAAATCTCTCAAATTGTGATATTTCCATATTCAACTCCATTTACGATTTTATACATTAATTATACAGTTCATTTTGACATAAATCAGCAATTTTTTAAAATAGTTACATCAATATTTAGTAATCTAAAAGAGAAGAAGCTTTTAAATGACTTTGATAGTGCAGATATGATGCCTCAGTAGATCGGATAGGTTATATGACAATATACAATAGCCTCTGATTACTTATACTGTTATTTTATCCCACACAATTTTAATCGTTAACATCAGCATTATCAGCAGAATTTCTCAATGCTGCACATAACCTGACAAATTATGCAAAGTCATCCTTATGGTCTTTGTTCTGTACAAGCTACCGGCACAAGAGTAAAATAGTGTTGATTATAAACAAAGTACTAATTTGAACGTGTGTTACAAACAAAAGGGGAATTAATATGAAATACAAGCATCGAGAATACCCTTTATTTTCAGCGTGTGGTCTAAATTGCGGGCTATGCCCTCATTATCAAACCAATGGCACAATAGCCTGAATACGCACAAAACCCCATAAATAGAGAATGGATCATAAATATTTTCTTTCATAAGGCGGTGATTAATATTAAAGCTTATCAAATACTGGCACTTTTTATCCTGGCAATATTTTATTCGGCTTATTTTACAAAAATGTATCTTCAAAAACAGAAGGGGATTCAAACAGATCAGATAAACAAGGGGTTCAAGCCACCAAAGACACAACGTGTTGAGAGGGTCATGAGCTTTGCAACACGTTCTATTGTTATAATAGAATTAGTAAGTATTATATTTGATTGGCGTATTATAGTATCTAAACCAATGGTAGTTATAGGACTGATTATCTCTTCACTTGGGGTTATTACTTTTATCATTGCTATGATTACTATGAAGGACAGCTGGCGTGCCGGAATAAACAAGAATGAGAAAACACAATTGATAACGGTTGGCATATATCAATACAGCCGCAATCCGGCTTTTCTCGGGTTTGATTTAATGTATACCGGAGTTTTAATATCATTTTTCAATATTCCTTTATTGTGCTTTACTGTTCTGACAGTAATCACCCTACATCTGCAGATACTGCAGGAAGAAGCATTTTTGCCAACATTGTTTGGAAGCAGCTATGTCGAGTACATGAAACAAACATTTAGATACATCGGGAGAACTAGATTTTAAAAGGTGGAGGATATGTACAATGAAGATAGGAGTCGGGATCTACGTTAAGAACAGTGCAGAGGCTGTAGAGCTTTATAAGGAGGCCTTCGGCCTGGAGCTTGGTTATCATGTGCTGAATCCGGATGGCAGCTATTTTCACTCAGAGCTAAATCGCGACGGGAAGGAGATTCTCGATGTAATCGAGTCACCTGTCGAGAGGCATGATGACAGCACTGTTCAAGTTGGTGTTATCCTTGACAGTGAAGCGGATGTACGCAAGGCATATGCATTGCTGAGCGAGGGTGGCGAAATTGAGACGCCCATCGGGCCGCTGCCATGGTGTCCCTGCGCCGCAACCCTCAAGGACAGGTTTGGCGTATGGTGGTATATCTCTGCACCACAGCACTACCCAGCGGATGATTATGACCCAACGGCTCCTTGGGAACCCGACATGTATAAGAAGCCCTAACCATCTGATATTTTTCCCATGATAGTTATCTCGGTCATTATTGCCGACGGAAGCCGTCAC
>JAEYRB010000041.1 GCA_023409735.1 Bacillota bacterium
TTTCTTCGGCAATGTACTCAGGCAGTTCCTCCATTCCATCAAACCAGCCTGTCTCAGGAATAAATATTCCCTTGCTTCCCCACTGCTGCTCAGCAGCACGCGCATATGATTCATAGTTGTTCGAAAGCTGGGTAAACATTGGCTCCATCAGTTCAAAATGTCCTGTGGACGGAAGTGCATTATAGTAACAGCCGATATTGTGGTACCACTGCATGGCTCCCCATGTGTGGAAGTCTCCGCCCGAATACCACAGAAGTCCCCCATACCTTGGCATATACTCTCCGCGAGATACACACGCCATTACATACATGAAGTAATTGCAATTCTCAGAGATATAATCTGCGTCACCATCTTCACTGTGCATTCTGACGTAGGAACCGTTGTTCCAGAATCCGTTCCACCAATTCCTGTTGCGCTCCAGCATATGGTCAAAGCCATCTAATGCGGCATTTCTTATAGTGTCACAGGTATCCTTTTCAATATTATTGTTTTTATCAAAGCTTGCTGCACTTGAGATCAATATCACGAAGGTGCCATTTCCGGGCTCTGCAGTAATGGTATATTCCATCTCGTTAGCGCGTTTGATCTTGCTCCTGCGCCCTGCAACCGAAACTGCGACAGCAGATTTACAATAGAAATTTCTTTCCATAAATTCCTGTGTCAATAAAGTGCAATCCTCCCGCACAGACAGTTTGGAAACTGCCTTGTGTTCCAGTGTCCGTACTATAGAAATAGCATCATCACTCAGGCTACCCGGATATTGATAGGGTCTTTTACCCTTGTCGTATTGTGAAGCAAAGCGTAGTACTCTAAGCGTCACACGGACAGGCTCAGGGCATTTACGGTTATCTGTCACCTCAACTGCCAGTACATCTCTGTCACTGCTGATAAACGCTCGGATATCCATCTCCTTACCATGTAAACTGGCGAAGCCATCATATATATTCAAATGCTGTTTTGTTTCACTCTCAGTAAATACATCCTCTCCAAAATCCGCAAGGTCTATGTCAACAAACCCACAGCCTGTTGCATAATCTGTATCTATTTCAGGGAAGCTGTTCGTTGCACACCCATTTGCGTGCACATCATCACGATTGATCTGGAATCTGATGGAGGTGTTTGTGCTCCAGAGCAAGCTTCCCATCCGTCCATTTCCCAACGGCAACCCTGACTCACGGCGTTCTGTTGGTCCCTTGTAATGCAGGTCCGATTTTGATATTATTTCACGATAATCAACCTTATGATATGATGCCATTTATAATCCTCCCATTCTCATCCTTATAAATCTTCTGTTATTCACAATTAATATAGAGTCTGCAAGTTTTTAGTTCCTGCTTAAGTCCGGGAAAGCTCTTGTCGCCGGTCGCCATCAAATCTAAGCAGCTTAACTCTAAGCAAAATATCTGACTATCAACTGCACCTTGTTTAGTACATATATTTTTTACTACATTATCTGCTGCTGAATAATTTTAAATGAACACTCATACGAAATATTGCTATGATAGAGCAGGCGGCGGAAAAATAATTTGTCCGCCGTCTACTCTTAATACTGTATGCACTATTGGTTAGCACACACTTATATATTCTCAATATTTCGCTATAACCATTCGACAAGCCGATTGTTTAGTAAGCTTTGCGTCAAACTAAGGCCTATCCTTATATTTTTTTCTCGGTTTTCGAAGAACATCCAAGCTGCATAGGAAGCAGTAAATGATGTCTGTCATAAGCCCATATGCTTGTCTGAATATTACAGCTTAAAGTTTTGTATTACTATTTAAGCTTTGCCATATTAGCGTTTAATTCGCTGTTAATAGTATCTACACCGATGGTCTTAGTCTGCTTGATCAGGTTATCAAAGTTAGTTTTGAACTCTCCATCACTTGCGGACAGGATACATTTAACTTCCTCAGTCTGCCTCATGTTTTCCAGCTTTGTAAGTATCGTATTTGCATCTGTATCAGCCGCCGGTAATGATAGGTTCAGCTCAGGCTGGATCTCAACAAGCTCTCTGACCTTTGCATTATAAGCCTTGACCTCTTCAGTATCATGCAGAGCACGTCCTTCAGCTTCAACTGTAGGTGTTATACCAAAGAAGAATGCAGGGTTATATTTGCTATAGAAGACATCCTGATCCAGTGAAGCGGATACCCAGTCATCATTGAATTTTGGCAGTCCGTCATCGCCCATAGTCCACTCGATTCCTTCACGACCCCACTGGCTTAGGCGTTGTCCTTCCAAGGTATACAGGAATTGAAGCATCTTCATCATAGCTTCAGGGTTCTTGTTCTTTCTGGTGATGAATGTACCGCACCAGCCTGTACCGGAAGAAATAAGTCGTACGTTATCTCCACCAAGCTTCGGGTTTACAGCTGCCCATTTAGTATTAGGATCAGCTGCCTGTCCCATGTTAGTCAATTTGACACTATTATTACCGCAGTGAGCATAGCTGAAGGCCTTACCAGATGTTACGAACGCCTCGCTCTCTGATGAATTTTTGAAAGCAAAGTTTTCAGCTGTGACGTAACCATTTTGATATAATTTATTCATATACTGAAGGTATGACTCATATTTAGGATGCTCCGTTATATATTTAAGCTCACCGGCATCTGTCTTATAAAGAGGTAATCCGGTGGGGTAATACATCGGTACTCCTAACTGATTCTCAAAGAAAGTTGATTTCCAATCCGGATCAAGCACTACAGGAACCATATCCGGGTACTTGGCCTTTACCTGTCCGTAGATATTCATCAAATCGTCCATATTATTAAGAGCAGGATTACCTAAAGCTTCCATTATATCCTGTCTGAGACATAAGCTCGCGAATGTAGGTGCACCCGCCTTGGCGTTGCGCCATTCTTCTGCACTTGCTACTTCGTTTGGAATATAATAGAATTTACCGTCACTAGATTTAGTTCTTGCTATCATGACCTGAGTCTCGCCGGGCTTCCAGTCCGGTGTATACTTAGCTATCAGATCATCATAATCATAGCAGTATTTCGCATCCGATAATCTGTTAAGATCTACATCGGTATAAACCACGTCTGGAAGATCGTCTGAAGCAATCATTAAGCCGAGCTGCTTATTATCAGTAGCACGAGTAACATTGAACCTTACACCTGTTTTTTCTTCCAGGGCCTCAGGAATAATACCCGTCCATTGATCCGTCCAATACCAAGTCAAGTTAATGAACAATGATAGCTCTGTTGGTTCAGTCTTAGCCGGTTCTGCAGTCGTAGTTGACGCCGTGCCTTCTGCTGTTGTGCTTGGTTGTTGTGAAGGCTGCTTTGATGTACATGAAGTTAGCATAGCAACAACTAAGAGGCTTACCACCATAATACTAAGTACCTTAGTGATTTTTGAATTCTTCAT
This sequence comes from Bacillota bacterium, assembly GCA_023409735.1. GTDB lineage: Bacteria > Bacillota > Clostridia > Acetivibrionales > DTU013 > JAEYRB01. The sequence goes on from JAEYRB010000041.1 coordinate 3,370, forward strand.
ATTCTTCCTCCTCATATTATTAATTTTCCGAAAGCTCCACGCTTTCGATATTTATGTTTGAAAGCTTGATTGAATTTTTCAAGCCTCTAACATACATATTTTTGTATAAATTCCTTACTATTATCCCTTAACTGCTCCGATCATGATTCCTTTGACGAAATAACGCTGCAGGAATGGGTATACGCACATAATTGGCGCAACTGCGATAATCATTGCAGTCATCTGTATTGACAGCGATGTGGTAGTAGTTGCCTTCTGACTGGCGGCCATTCCTGTGACGCTACCGCTGGTCTGGCTCTTATTAATTACTGATACCAGAACATAGCCGAGAGTCCGAAGATTCTTTTTAGTTGGAACAAAGAACGCCGAGTCAAACCATGAATTCCAATGACCAACCCCTACAAATAAAGCCATTGTAGCAAGAAGCGGCATTGAAACCGGAATGACCATACTGATGAATATCCTGATTTCGTTCGCACCGTCTAATAAGCAGGATTCTCTAAGCTCCTTAGGTATATCCTGGAAGAATGATATAGCTACCAGCACAAAGAAAAGATTCAACATTCCCGGGAATATATAAACCCAAAAATTATTAATAAGACCAATTTGCTTCAGTACTACATAATAAGGTATTAGTCCGGCAGGAAAATACATACTGATAATGATCAATAGCATGTAAAACTTACGGTGGAGGAGCTCCTTGAACGAAAGTCCATATGCAACAATACACGTCAGCAATATGGTCAATACTGTCCCAATGATGGTACGGACAGCAGTAACCATTATCGCACTTAACCATTGTGGGTCTTTCAGAAATGTTGCATAGTTTTCCAGTGTAAAAGCCCTCGGAAGGAAGTAAATTCCCCCGCGCTGTGCGTCCAGCCCTTCGTTAAATGACATAATAAGTATAAAGTAAAAAGGATAGAATGTGACTACTAGTGCCAAGAAAAGCAGGGTATAATTTATTGCATCGAGTATGATATCTTCAAGCGTACGGTTTCTTCGCCAAATTTTCTTCTTCTTAATAATTGCTGACATTTTTTATTCCCTCCATTTCAGAACAAAGAATTTCCGGAGACTTTTTTGGAAGCATAATTACTGGTAAGTACCAATATTAGTGAAATAAAGGACTGAATCAGACCAACGGCTGTGGCATATGCATACCTGCCCTCCGAGAGCCCTACTCTAAATACATAGGTCTGAATGATCTCTGAGCGTGAAATGTTGGCCGGGTTTCCCAGCAGGAAGCTTTGTTCAAAGCTCGACCCTCCGAGCCCGCCCCCAAGCAAGTTACCAAGCGCCAATATCAGAACAACTGTTACTGTACTTTTGATGCTGGGTAAAGTAATATACCATATTCTCTTTAGCCTTGATGCGCCATCTACTTCTGCTGCCTCATACATCTGCGGATCGATTCCTGAAATGGCTGCCAAGAAGATAATTGCCCACCAGCCCGTCTCCTTCCAAATAGATGTAAGGACCGCAAGCCCCCAAAAATAGCTCGGACTAGTGAGGAATGGGAGTGGCTTTGAAGCAATGCCTGTTTTTACGAGAAGCACATTGATTATTCCATTGTTATCAGCCGAAAGGAAGATGAGTGCAAATCCCGAAACAATAACCCATGAGATAAAATTAGGAAGATAGCTGATCGTCTGAACAGTTCGTTTAAAAGGAACTGACCGCACTTCGTTTAGCATAATAGCTAGAATAATAGGTGCAGGAAAGGAAAAAATCAGCTTTAGAACACTGATGCCTACAGTATTGGTCACAATGGTCTTAAAATTATACTCGTGAAAAAATTCACTGAAATATTTAAAGCCAACGAACTTGGAAGTAAATATTCCGATAATACCATCTGTAATTTTGTAGTCCTTAAAAGCCATTAATAACCCGAACATCGGAGCATAAGAAAATATTGCCAGAAACACAATTCCTAATAGTACGAACACTTGCAAGGTCCATTGCTTACGAAACAGGTGCCGCCTTGTTTGGCCCCTAATTACAAACCGTTCACCGGTATGTGCCGCGTTTTTCATCGCAATTCTCCTCATATTCATATTGACAGTACTGTGTATATTAGATTTTTATCAACTTTTCATTTATATTGTATTGCTTTTATTCATGTATTACATTGTCTATATTCTATTTCTTAATGTCCAAATGTAATGGTTTTTTGATTAAAGCATAGCGTCAACATAGCTTATGGACAACAGATACACTTACCTTCTGCTGTATACTTACACTACAGGGGATTAGGTGCTTATAACCGTTAGATTCTGCACCCGCCGGGCGCGCACAAAAAAGCAGCGTTGCTGTCTCTCGATGACACCAACACTGCTTTAAAAACTTAGTGGCTAACTTCTAATTTGCTATGAGCTCTTATCTACAGTAAGCCTTAAGCATTATGTCTTTAACTGTTTAAATAATCTGCGACGCCCTTCCACAGGGTGCTCTGCTTCTTGCTGATTTCTACTTGATCTGTATACTGAGCTGCAGCTTCTTTCATCTTTTTTATATCAAAACCATCCTTCAAAATTGCAAATTTCAAAATCCCCGGTGATAAAGAATTGCATGGACATGAATATATACATTTCAGGCACCAGGTACAATTAAACCCAAACCTCGGAGCACCTTTTACCATTTTGATATTCTTATTCGGGCAATTATTAATACACAAGTTACATTTAGTGCAGCTGGAATTTGCATGAATCGAAGCGCCAAAAAATCTTGCGCCGATATGCTCAGCCCTTCCAATGGATGAAAAGAACCTATCCTTTAATATAGGCTTAGTGATTCTTTTCTGTCCTGAAATAATATTTGCGATTATGTGGCTTACCTTTTCAGGTAATATATTCAGTAATCCGTAATTTATCGTTTGCTCAGCCTGAGTCGCAAAGTTTGAGGGCATCATAATCATATCCTCATAAATTACGCTGTAGCCCTTTTTAGCTAACAGCCGCTTGCTTTTTATACGGCATGCCGTGTTTGGCGAGACCTCTCCTCCGCCTGATACGGATATGATCACTGCTGATGTTTCTTCAACTTCCGGCAGCTTACTTACCCATTTCTCCGCAAATGAGGCCAGGCGAAATGCATAGACAGGAGCAAAAATCATGATCAAATTACAATCCTTCATCGTTTCAGGCTCACATACTGCCATATTGACCTTAGTACAAGTAAAGCCTCGCAAGGTAAGCTGCTTTTCAAATAAGTCACATACCTCTTTAGTACAGCCTGTTCCTGAAAAGAATGCTAAAGCAACTCTTTTTGTTATCTCATTTTCATTACTCATAATTTGTAATCCTATCATAGAGGAATCTTTTATTTATATTACCATATGCTTATATGTAATAAAAGCAATTTATACCTTTGTAAGGAATATAAAAATAGTCGCGGTACATGCTTAGCCCAAACTGACATGGGGACATGTTTAGCCTATGCTTGGAGCTCATATAAAGAAAAAAGCTAAGCTGCGTTCATACAGCTTAGCCTCTGTAAAGTTTTTTAATGCTTGATCAAGTCTGAGGGTTGCGGCCTACACCTGCAGGGAATTCCTTAACAAGGTTTATACTCATGGCCTCTTCCTTAGATACAGGAGTTTTTGTCCAGTCAATAGTCTTCTCATAGCCTGCATAATCGCTTATGCGGATGGCACATAAACGGCCATTCTCTCCGCGCTCGTATGCAGATATGCCTGAAAGTGCTACACGTGAAAGCTCCTTCTGACCATCTTCTGAAACAATGTGTACCCATTCTATTATAGCGGTTACATTATCATCTGTTATTGTCTCATAGCGCATGCCAACACACCGTGGAATATATGAACTCATATGTTGGAATATATCACGAAGCTCCTCGCGGCTGCACTTTTTGTAGCAAACATCCTTAATCGGTTCATATCCGCCGAATATGCAGCCATCTGCCACAACGCCCATCATTCTGTCCACATCAGTACCGGGTACATGATGAAGCGCCTCATAATACTCACGCATAGCACCTGAAAGAAGTGCCGGATCACCCATTTCAAGATGAGCCGGTGTAAACATAGGCCTACGGTATGCTGTAAGTCCCGGCACATAAGTAAAATGGCAATACAGGCGGACTTCATCCAGCTTATCTGCAGTACGCAGCTCCCCGACTATGAACATTGGTACCTCATTGATCTCACCATCTACAACAAAGTTAATAACCGCCTCTGTGATCGAACGGCCATTGGCCCTTGTCTGAACAACAGGTTGTACGCTTGCGCTTTCTGCATTAAAGGTACGAAGCCAGCCTTCAGCAAATCCCCTTATATCTGCGATTCCTTCAAAACGCCCATATGGTGTGTCTACAACACATGGAGCATTTCCAAACAGCTTTTTTTCACAGAAATATCCGGCAGCTTCATCTATTCGGCCACTGCAAACTGCGTTCATAAATCTTAATTCCGGAGAATTTGCATTAATAACACGTCCCGGTTTTGTGTGCATCCTTGCCAATGAACACTCTTGCCTAATTTTCATAACATTGCACCTTTCTTATAAACTATATTATATATTCTGCCCAATCTAAAGATAAGTCAACCTTTTATCGCGCCTGTCATCATACCCTTGATTATTTGCTTTGAGAAACAAACATAAATAAGCAGAGCAGGTACAATTGATACAAACGTTGATGCCTCTTAAAGCAAAATTGCTCCTATTCATAAATAAGCAACAGGAGTATCATCTTGCGCAACTACTTTAATTCATTTCGCATTTTTCATTTCGTCTCTTCTATTTCTTTAATTCTTTTTATTGTACTATCAATATGTTCTTGCATAATTTCCATTGCTGCCTTTTTATCTTTTTCCTTTATAGCTTCAAGAATTTTTCGGTGATAGCGCAGACCGCCTTCAACACCTGCTTCTTTCACTATTTTTTCCATAGCCACCTGCAGTATATCATGTATAATAGCATTAACCTTAACTATAACACTATTATGTGTGGCAAGTGATAAAGCAGCATGAAAGCTCAGGTCTTCCTTTGCAAATGCTTCGAAATTATCGCATTCCTTTTCCATCCGCTTCAGTATTAATTCCATTGCTTCTATATCAGCTTCCTGAGCTCGTTCGGAAGCCAGCCCTGCGCTTTGTACTTCAATGATCGATCTGAATTCCAGCACATCAAGGAGATCATTTCCCTGTATCATAAGTATTGGCAGCAGACTGCTGAAATAATCCTGCGGCAGCATCTCTGTAACAAATGTACCTTCACCCTGCTTTACAAAAAGTACGCCCATTCCAACCAATCTGTGTATGGCTTCTCTTACTGATACTCGACTTACACCAAACATACCTGTAAGCTCCAGCTCCCCGGGAATTTTTGTACCTGGTGCCCATACACCTAAAAGGATCTGCGATTTTATCTGCTCAAGCACCTCGTCACTAATGCTTTTTTTAGAAATAGGCTTAATACTCATCTTATATCTCCACTGTTAAACTTAAACATTCATTCAGAGAAACTTCTATAGGATATATAATACCCGAAGTTATATTTCTGCACAAGCTGCAAAATGCGCTGTTCAAAGTAAAATTCAGTTCAAAATGCGTATGAAATATTACCAAAAACTTAACAATGTCCTTTGAGCATTAGCTTCGCAGAAATATATCTTCGATTCTCTGTTTTATATATTTTGCGGTGTTCCTATCCCCATTACCTTTTGCTCAGAAGTAATTCAGGTCGTCGGCAGCAAAATATATTTTCCTGCTATTTATATTCTGTGTCGTAATCCCATGGATCCCCACCACATAAACAGCCGCCATCTATATGATATGCCTGCCCTGTCATATAAACTGAAGCATCAGACGCCAGCATCAGCACCATGCCCACCAACTCTTCAGGAGTACCCGGCCTTCGCATGGCGATCCTGTCGCGAAGCCATACTGAACGCGTAGGATGATCCCATGTAACCTGAGTCAAGGGTGTCAGGATATGCCCGGGACTTATGGCATTTGCCCGAATTCCGAATTTTGCCCATTCTACTGCCATTGAACGTGTAAGTGCAACTACACCGCTTTTTGCGGCCCCGTATACTGAACAACCGCCAAGCATACCCTCATCATTATGTGAGCCTATATTAATAATGTTGCCCTTCTTCTGTTCAAACATATGCCTGCCAACTTCCTGACTCATCATAAACAGCCCCTTCAGGTTTATGCCCATGATTCGGTCATATGTTTCTTCTTTCACATCCAGGATACCTTCGCGCTTATTTATTCCGGCAACGTTGATCAAAACATCGATCCGGTCATACTTCTTTATTACCTGGTCCACACAGTTTTGTATTGAATCCTTTTTCAAGACATCCAGTTCAAAGGCCTGAGCCTTGCCTCCCTGCCCCGCGATTTTTTCAGCAAGCTTTTCGGCGGCTGTTAAGCTAATGTCGCATATAAGCACGGTTCCACCGGCATTAGCAAGCGCATGGCACATGGCTTCGCCGATTCCGCCCGCACCGCCTGTGACAACAATAACTTTATTTTCCAAAGAAAAAATACTCTCTAAATAATTACCGACATTAGACATGCAATCACTCCTTGTGCAATTCTTAACGGGCACTATAAATTTAAGGACTTTCTGACTGCTGCAGCAATTGCCTCTGAAGTCAATCCATAATACCGAAGCAATTCCTTGTAATTAGCAGCTGAAGTTCCAAATTCATCATATATTCCTACTCTCTGTATACGCTTTTCCATTTCTCCCATAATTGTCTCTGCAATTACGGATCCCAAGCCTCCTATAACAGAGCCCTCCTCTGCAGTAACAATACCTTTGGCACTTGAACAAACTTCCAGGACACTCTCCCTACATATAGGTTTGATACTGGGTACGTTTACTACGCGTACTGAAATACCCTCTTTTTCCAACTCTTCAGCTGCTTCCACAGCACTTGATATCATAACTCCATATGCAAACACTACCGCATCCGTTCCCTCACGAACTGTATAAATCCTGCCGGGGACAAATTCTGTAGTTTCACTTGTGAAGACAGGCAGATCGTTTCTGTTTATTCTTATGTACATGGGCCCCTCATGACTTGCCATATACCGGACGATTTGTGCAGTCTGTACTGCATCTGCAGGTATGAATACCTGAAGATTCGGCAATACCCTCATTATTGCAACATCCTCGACACTCTGATGAGTGGAGCCGTCTCCATAATCTGACAAACCTGCGCTGGAACCGCAAATCTTAACGTTTAATTTGGGTATACATATAGCTGTTCTGATCTGGTCGTAGCATCGACCTGTGCTGAAAACTGCAAAGGATGCCATAAATGGAACTTTACCGGTCAGTGACAAGCCCGCAGCTGTACCTGCCATATTTGCTTCTGCAATACCCATTTCAAAGAACCGTTCGGGGTATGCTGCCTGGTATTTTATACCCATAGTGGACTTACCCAGGTCCGCTTCCAGTACAACAATGTTTTTATTTTCTCTACCCAACTCAACAAGCGTTTCACCATAGGCAATACGCTGGTTTTCTGTTACAATCATCTTCTTTCCCCTCCCATTACATTGCATCAATATCTTTATGAGCCTGAACATACTGTTCAGGACTTAACGCACCGTTATGAAACTCCGCCTTGCCTTCTGCAAATAACACACCCTTGCCCTTAATAGTGTTTGCCAGCAGCAGGATGGGCTTGTCCTTTATAGTGTATGCATTATCAAGAGCATTACAGATCTCTTCCACATTATGACCATCCAATTCGATCACATACCAACCGAAGGCTTCCCATTTAGCCTTAAGGTCACCGGTGTTCATGCGTTCTGTAACAGGGCCCGTTGCTTGCACAAGGTTACGGTCTAAGATTCCGATAAGGTTATCCGTCCCAAAATTTGCAGCGGCCATAGCAGCCTCCCAAATCTGGCCTTCAGCCATCTCACCGTCTCCCATTATTACGAAAACATGGCTGTCACTCCGCTCCAACTTAAGTCCAAGAGCCATACCCAACCCAATTGACAAACCTTGTCCCAGTGAGCCTGTGTTTGCTTCGACACCCGGCGTCTTTGTCATGTCCGGATGGCCCTGCAGCATTGCACCCAGGTTCTTGACACGTTTGAGCTCCTCTCGATCAAAATATCCTGCTTCTGCAAGTGCGGCATACTGTACCAGTCCAGCATGCCCCTTACTCAGTAAGAATCGGTCACGCTTGGGGTCCTTTGGTTTTTTGGGATCATGCCTCATCTTATAAAAATAAAGTGCAGCAACGATATCAGCACTTGAGCAGGAACCTCCCAAATGCCCTACTTTACCAGATTCTCCGCCAATCATATCAACAATTGCATGACGGAAGTTCTTTGCCTTTTCCTGAATCAATATCTTCTGTTCGCTTGAAACCATTATTTTTCTCCCCCTCCCTGCAATAATCCCCTTTCGCCCGCAAGCAGTTCAAAATACTGTACCATTGCACTATGATCGCAGTCCTGCATATCATTAGCCTTAAGCCACTGGAATATCTCCATAGCCTTGCTTGTAAACGGAAGACTTGCACCAACAAAATTTCCTGTCTCAAGTACATTATTCAGATCTTTTATATGAAGTCCAACTCGGAACCCCGGCTTAAAATTCCCTTCAATCATCATTGGTGCTTTAGCGTTCATAACAGTACTGCCGGCAAGGCCTCCGCGAATTGCCTGGAAGATCGCTTCAGGCTCAACACCTGCCTTCTTGCCGAATACTAGAGCCTCACCTAAAGCAGCAATATTTGCAGCAACAATTATCTGGTTGGCCAGCTTCGTGGTATTTCCTGCTCCTATAGCTCCGCAATGTACAGCGTTTGCACCCATACTTAAAAGGATCTCTTTAACTGACTCGAAAACTTCTTTTTTTCCACCTACCATAATGGAAAGCTTGCCGCTGATTGCCATAGGTTCACCACCACTGACCGGGGCATCGATCATTTCTCCGCCCTTCGCTTCTATCGCTTCACATATCTCCTTTGAAGCCAACGGCGCAATAGAGCTCATATCTATTAAAATCATTCCCTGCTTCATTCCTTCAAGAACCCCGTTTTCTCCAAGAATTACCTCTTTTACATGGGGTGAATTCGGAAGCATTGTAATTAAGATATCAGACTTAGCTGCTACATCCTTAGCACTGAGGCCTTTTTTTGCTCCGGCATCGACTACTTCTTCCACCGCAGCATCAACCTTGTCAAAGACGATTAAGTCGTAACCTGCCTTCAAAAGGTTTTTAGACATTGGTTTACCCATAATACCCAATCCGATAAAACCGATTTTATTCATTGTTTTACACTCCTTTATATATTCTTTAATAGCAGACTACCTTTTCATTGTTTAACATTATTCTCAGGTTAACGTTCCATAATACAGGATAATAAGGTTCCTAAGTATTTTTGTAATATGTATTATTGTAACATGTATTACATCTTACATATATTTTATACAGTCAGAATTTGAATGTCAACATATATTAAATATTTAACAATTATTTGACTATTTGATTCGAGAAACCTTTCTTAGGTCTGAATGTTCAAACTTGAACCTTAACATGAAATGGCTGATGTATATGTTGTCTTTTATATAAATGGGTAATGCATCAATGGAGTACTCAAACATCCACATAATTTATCAACGTTTCTAGGGCAAATGCACATATACCTGTTCAGCTGTGAAAAAACCATCCTTTATTACTGTTGCATCAATATTGTCACTTGTAACCAGCTGCGGTTGATAGATCTTGCAGCGGACACTATATTCACCATTCAACATTTCATCGTAGGAACTGACATCTTCATTCTTCGCCATTTTTACAGCAATCTCGGCTGCTCCCTCCGCAAGTATATTGATAGGTTTATAAACCGTAGAACCCTGTGTTCCCTCGACTATTCTCCGGCATGCACCAAGCTCTGCGTCCTGCCCTGTAACAAACACCATCCCTGCAAGACGATTTTCACTCAAGGCTGTTACCGCGCCCTGCGCAAGCTGGTCGTTCGCAGCAATGATAGCATCTATCTTTTGTCCACTGTTTAGAATCTTACTTACATAATCATAAGAACCCTCGTCGCGCCATGCATCTATCCAGGTTTCGCCTACGATGTTTATATCGCCCTTATCAACTAACGGTTGAAGCACGCTGAAATATCCATCGTTTAGCATATATGAATTATTATCTCTATGCGAACCGTTAATAATCAGATAATTACCCTCAGGTACTTTTTCTGTGGCGGATCTACCCATCATTCGGCCTACCTCTGTACTATCAAAGGATATGTAAAAATCAATGTCTACATCCCTTATCATACGGTCATATGCTATCACATCAGCATTATGACTGTGTGCGTACTTAACAAGGTCTTTAAGGCTGTCCTTGTCAAAAGCAACAAGCACGAGAACGTCTACTCCCTGATCGATCATTTCTATACCAATGTCTCTTTGACGATCGCTATCTTCATATGCATCCTTCACAATGACCTCTGCGCCCAGGTTCTCAGCTTTTGCTACAAAAATATCCCTATCCCGCAGCCATCTTTCCACCGTCATCGTTTCATAGACAAATCCTATTTTAAGTACATTATCTTCATTGTCAGGAATCTTATCCGATCCGCAACCATATAAAAACATTAAAAGCGCAACCAAAGTTAATACAGTTATCTTCTTCATAATGTTCCCCCTCATTTTGGATGCTTAAGATGTTTTACGGTAATTTCGCGCCTTTGGCGCTAAGCTTCCTCTTAGTATTCTTTAACGGTAATCTGTGGGTGATATTCCCACATGCTTTTTAAACAATTTGCTGAAATAGTTAGGATCACAATATCCTGACATATAACATATCTCTTTAATAGAGTATTTGCTCTCCTTTAAAAGTTTCTTAGCATTTTCAATTCGAACCGATGTTAACCTTTCAATGAAATTCTCACCTGTTTCATTTTTATACAGCCGGCTTAAGTACTGCGGACTAATATGCAACTCTTTTGATATGTCATCCAGGTTCAAATCTTCAAAAAATCTTTCACTTATCAGAATATTTGTCTTTTCAACGATTTCTCCAATATTGCATCTCTTCCTAGCACCTATTTCACAGGCAACATGCCGTATCTCTTCTGTACAAACCTGTTCAAATTCCTGACTGGATTTGCAACATAAAATTCTCTTAATGTAGTATCCCGGCTCAATATTATCATTGATTCCATTTTCCATCGCAATTCTTCGGACTGCTGTCATCATTTCTATAACTCTGTAATGGATATTTTCTTGTTCAAAAAAATTTGGATATTTACGAAAGATATCTGACAAAATCGTAAGACATTTTTGTACATCACCGTTTTCTAAGCCTATTAAAAGTTTATTTTCTTGCGCCACGATTTCATACCCTGCGTCGTATATATTGGGAGCGATATCATCTATATGCACTACTCTGCCGCATTCATTGCAATTGAGAGCTCTTAACGCTTCCTGATAAGATATCATTATGTCCTGGTCATTGTGTATTCTTCCTATTCCAACCTTAAATTCAATATCATACTTTTCCTCCAAAAGACGCATTATGTCTTCTATGCAGGTTATTGACTGCACTCTCTGCTGATAGAGATCATCAATGCCTTGGGCAACGTAAACCACCACCCTGTCCAGCATTACAGGACCAACTATGCACTTCCACCTGTACTTTAGATTGTCCTTGAAAAATGCATATATCTCCTGAATGTCAAGGCTATCCTTCAATTGCGTCTTATAATCACCGCTTTTGCCTTTTTTATTGAACATCATTACAGATATAAAACCAGTTTCGTTATCCATATCAAAAAATTCTTTTTTATACATTGTTATGTCATTTTTACTGACCTGACTAAAAAGCAAGGAATAGATAAAGTTGTGTTCCACTGCTGACAACATTTTTTCTATTCTTTCCTTCGCTTCAAGCTCCCAGCTGTATTTACGCCTTTCATCATCAAGCTGGGTAATAATTCTTCGCAAAGTGTCAACAAGCCTTTCCTTTTTTACAGGCTTTATCAAATATTCACTGACCCCCAGCTCAACAGCCTGCTTTGCGTATTCAAAAAACTCGTAGGCAGATACAATTACAATTTTGACATCGCTATGTACCTTCTTTATCTCTTTAACCGCATCAAGACCATTTATGCCGGGCATTTTTATATCCGTCAATATTATGTCAGGCTTAGTAGCCAGCGTTTTTTCTATCGCTTCTCTTCCGGATCTTGCAGTCTCGGCAATCCTTATATTGCCGAATTCCTTTTCCACAATATGCTTTACAGATTCAATCATAATCTGTTCATCATCACACACCAAAAGGCTATACACAGCAATCACCACCTTCTTCTATCTGTATATTAGTAACTAACCGGTTTTAGACCATTTGACCAAGTACAGCTCACCTTTGAGCTGCCTTTGTGCATAAAAACTAATTTACCTGTTGCATCAATGAATCGTAAGGTAACTTTAGAATAACCTTTGCGCCCTTACCCGGAGCACTAATAACATCTAATATATCCTCTCTGTTGAAAAACAGCTTAAGTCTTTGTGCCACATTGTATATTCCTATTCCCGTCATGTTTGCGGATATCTCACTTTCATTCCTTTGACATTTCAATATCCTTTGTCGCGTTTCCTCGCTCATTCCCGCTCCATTATCCTGAACACTTATTCTTATTATGGCATCACTTCTATCAATCGAGATATTTATCACACCTCCCCTTTCCATGTTCCCTATTCCATGGATCGTGGCATTTTCGACCAAGGGCTGGATAATCAGAGGTGGAACATCAATATCAAGAAGACTTTTGTCAATATCATATTCAAATCGCATAATATCTCCAAAACGTACCAAAAAAAGCTCTTCGTATGCATTTATAGTATCTATCTCATCTTTGAGTTTGACCTTTCTGTCCAAACTCTTCACATTATATCTGAATATTTTTGACATATTATCAAGAAAGGTAGATGTCCTGTCTGCTCCCTCAATCATTGCAAGCTGGACACCGGCATTAAGTGTATTAAAGAGGAAATGAGGATTTATCTGCATTTGCAGTGCCTTCATTTCAGCATCAACAAGCAATGACTGTATTCTCAAATTTTCTATCTGCTGTTCTAAAAGCTGCGATTCTGTATCAGCCTTGTTGTGCAGCTCACTAATGTAATTTCTTATACTGTGCTTCATCGTATTAAATGCTTTTGCCATTATATTAAGCTCATACTGTGAATAGACTTCAACATCATCCGCATCGAAGTTACCTTTGGACATTTCCTCAGCTGAATGTGCAAGCTTTATTATCGGCTTTGTCATATTAAATGTCAGATAGGAGATCACAAGCACATTAAGCAATAATACAGATACCATTAGAATCAGATTCGTAGTTCGAAGCTTATTAAGATTCTCCGACATGTTCAGATATTGAGATGTATTGAAATTTAAGATATTCAGGTTCAGGCGATCAGTATATGTCCTGATATATCCGGTTATTTTGTTCGCCTCTGCATATCTGGCAATATACTCATCTGCATTACCCGTTCTTTTTGCCTTTACGGCAGCCTCCGTTTCATTGAAATAGGAGTCAACCATGTATGCAATGTCTTTATAAATTAAATCATTTTGACTGTATATCCCATGCAGCCCGTAAAACATGCTCTGCGCTTTTTCTCTGATAATATCCATGTATCTGTAATAATTGAGTAGACTATCTGAATCGGATGTAACAAGGTAATTAGAAAGATTGGTATTTACGTTATACATATCGCTTAGAAACTTCTCAATCTCCACATTGGCGGCAAACATTTCATCCATTTTTTCTATTATATTGCTGGATAACCCAAGAATAAATATGCTCGTAGCACTAGCAAGAATCATAGTCATAATAAAAACTGCAATAATCTTTGACTTTATGCTGTTGAACATCTTCTTCCAAATTATTTTCATAACATGTTACCCCGATAAAATATAACACTTTGCTAAATTTTTCGTCTGAAGTAAAAAATGAAAATAACATAAGCGTTAAGCGAGCTTCTCTCCGATTACTTTTGATCAATATTTATAGCTGTATATATATCTGTAGCAATGTTTATATAACTTGATTGAAATGAATCTCCAACGCTTCCGCACAATATTTCTACGCTCTTATATCCGGCATTGTATCCATTCCTATCCAGTACACCAAATATAATTCCTTTTTTGATGTAATACCTGATCTCATCAGTAATGCCTGTACCTACAACGACAACATCTCCTACCAGGTTACGTTCTACAATTACACGTGCAGCCGCAGCTGTATCCTTGGCATTTGTGCAAAATATAACATCAACATCAGGGTTCTGTGACAATATACTTCTCGTTAGGTCCTCTGCTCCAAGGAGATCACTGCTTCTGTACATTGTACAAAGCAGCTTTATCGCTTTTTCACTTTCAATCACACTTGTTATGCCGCTCATCATAATATCACTTTGTGACATTTCATTCTTATCGGTCTCATTTCGGCTCGCATTAGACAAGATTACCGCCAGCATGATTGGAGGATCTTTTTCAGATGCTTGGGAAATAAGCTTTGCCGCCTTTACTCCCAAATCATAGAAATTGTTGCCAACATACGAAAGCCTGTTACTATCTATAGATTCTACCAATCCAACTACAATGTGTATGCCGGATTTGGCTGCACTGTTGATTGCATCTGAATACTCACTCGAATTTTCACCGTTTACAATGATGCCGTCAACCCTGGATTTGTTTGCAATGTTTATATACTCTACAGTTTTATCAATACTATCAGGACCTGTTATAGGATTGTACTCTATTGCAGCGTTGTGTACCTTTCCGGCTTCGAAAACGCCTTCATTGAAGCTCTGCCAATATTCATCATCTCCGGAATTTATTATTAATGAAAAATGATATTTAGGATTCTCACTAAATATATTTATTGCGTTCTTTTCATAAACTTCATTAACCTTTTTGAAATAATATGCGGCCATTGCCGCTGATGTAACTACTGTAGCAATCAGAAGGGTTAATGATATTTTGTAAAACAATTTCATTAGGATTCCCCCCCAGGCTGGTACTTTAAACATTAATTTGTAATTTATTTACATTATAGCATTATTTGGAGCAAAATAAATAAAATATTAAAATACTGTAGCACTTCGGCCAACGCCACAATGCACTAGGCCTATGCCCAGTGCATTTTCTATACAGTTTCAGCTTAGCGGCCTACAGCACTTTGCTTCTGTGTATGCAGACCACAACAATCAAGGTTGTGTATTTGTAACACTTCGTGTTACAAAACACTAACTAACTTAATCTGGATTTTGATTTAGAGTACATATCAAATGCTACTGCGAGCAGCACAACCAATCCTTTTGCAACAGACTGCAGGAATACATTCAAACCCATAATAGACATGCCGTTGTTCATAACACCCATAATGAAAGCACCTATAACAGCTCCCCATATTGTTCCAATGCCGCCGTATGCAGAAGCGCCACCTATGAAGCATGCGCCTATTGCGTCAAGCTCAAAGTTCGCGCCGACATTAGGCGATGCAGCCATCATTCTTCCTGCAGTTACTACTGCCGCAATACCTGCTAACAGTCCCATGTTTGAGTATACGAGGAACATCATTTTTTTAGTATTGATTCCTGAAAGCTCCGCCGCCTTTACATTTCCTCCCATTGCATAAATATGTCTCCCAAGTATAGTCTTTGTTGCAATAAATGTGTAAATCGCATATAATGCAGCCAGTAATATCAGCATTATTGGCATACCCTCATCCATTGCCAGCCAGTAAGAGAAAACATTAATTATAACGAAGAATAAAATAACCTTTGTTATGACTGACTTTAGGGTAGCAACCTCATATCCGCGAATTTTTTTACTTTTTCTGTTGAAGATCGTAATCAACACATAAATGATAGATAATGCAAGTCCGGCTGCAAGCATTGTTACATTTAGAAACTCAGGTTTATTTTGCAGCTGCAGAAGATCCCCTATGTGCAAAAAATCCGGGACAGTGTTAGGAGCGATATCCGGAACCGAACCCGTTCCTATAGTAATATACAGTCCGGAGAGCGGTAAGGTCTTACCGTTCAGTATTATGTTATCAAGTCCTCGGAAAACAAGCATACCTGCCAGTGTTGTAATAAATGGCGGCACCTTGACATACGCTATCCAAAAGCCCTGCCAAACACCAGCCAAAAGTCCTGTAATAATACTGATAATTATTGACAACCATGCTGGCAGACCAATAGTTGTGGCCATAAGTCCCGACATAGCACTTACAAGAGCTACCAACGAACCAACTGAAAGGTCGACATTACCACCGGTCAATATACAAAACATCATTCCTATAGCAAGTATCAGCACATATGCATTCTGGCGCAGCAGCATCGACACGTTTCTAGGCCAAATAATCTTGCCTTCTGTCATAACCCCAAAAAATACCATAATAACAACCAGAGCAAAAATCATTCCATATTGTCGTATGTTATGATTTGCAAACTCTTTTATTCCGGTTATGTATTTCCCACGTGTATTATGTTTTACTATTACCTTTTCGCTGTTCATATATATTCCCCCTATCGCTCTGCTGAACTTCTTATTATTGTAGACATGATATCCACCTGGTTCGCTTCATTCGTCTTCATTTCTCCTACGACACGCCCCTCGTTGATTATATACAAGCGATCAGTAATTCCTAATATCTCCGGAAGCTCTGAGGATATCATGATTACACATTTCCCGTTATCCGCCAGTTCAAGGATTATCTTATATATTTCATACTTTGCACCAACATCGATTCCTCTCGTAGGCTCATCGAGTATCAGCACATCAGGGGCCGCAAATATCCATTTGCTGAGCACCACCTTCTGCTGGTTTCCTCCCGAAAGATTGCCTGCCTTTTGAAACACACTTGAGGATTTTATATTGAATCTTTCCCTGTAATCCTTTCCTGCAATAATTTCCTCATCTTCGTTTACAACAATACCCCTCGTAATTGCCTTTAAATTTGCCAGTGTAATATTCTTTTTAATATCCTGTATATGCACCAACCCAGCCGCTTTTCTGTCTTCCGTTACATAAGCTACCCCATTGGCTATTGCCTGACTGATGCTGTTCAATGTTATCTCCTTGCCATCCTTAATGATCGTTCCGCTTATCTTCTTACCATAAGCTTTTCCGAATATACTCATTGCAAGCTCTGTTCTTCCTGCACCCATTAGGCCGGCAAGTCCAACTATTTCGCCTTTTCTGAAATACATATTAACATTGTTTATGACAACTCTTTCTTCATTAAGAGGGTCATGCACGACCCAATTCTTGATTTCAAAACCTGTCTCACCTATGCTTGCCGAATGCTTCGGGAAACGATCTGTAAGCTCGCGGCCTACCATACCCTTTATTATACGGCCTTCACTTACATGCTCAGTGTTGTCCAGAGTTTCTATCGTTTTTCCATCCCTAAGAACGGTTATACTATTCGCAATTTTTATGACTTCGTGTATCTTATGCGAAATCATTATGCACGTCATTCCATGCTCTTTATTAAGCATCTGTAAAAGCTCGAGAAGGTGGTCTGAATCATCATCATTGAGAGCTGCTGTTGGCTCATCCAATATAAGCAGTTCACAGTTTTTTGAAAGTGCCTTTGCTATCTCAACAAGCTGCTGCTTACCAACACCTATATTCTTTATCTGGGTTGTATATTTTTCTTTGAGGCCAACTTTACTCATTAACTTAAGAGCTTCTTTATTGGTTTCATCCCAATTTATTACACCCTTCTTTGCTCTTTCATTTCCTAAAAAAATGTTCTCTGCAATAGTCATAAAAGGGCTGAGTGCCAGCTCCTGATGGATTATTGCAACTCCTGCTGATTCGCTGTCACGTATATTTTTAAACCTGCATTCTGTCCCCTTATAAATTATGTCACCTGTATATGAACCGTATGGATATATACCACTCAGAACATTCATCAGCGTAGATTTTCCAGCCCCATTTTCTCCAACCAAAGCATGTATCTCGCCTTTTTTTACCTTAAAGGTAACGTTGCTAAGTGCGATGACGCCAGGGAACTCTTTTGTAATATTCTCCATTTCAAGGATATATTCCAATATTATCTGCTCCTTTTCTACGTATTGGCTTATGCTAGAGGCATTGTTAAGAAAATCGTTTCAGCTAGATAGCCAATGCTTATTTGTAATGCTTTTTCTGTCCCCGGTAATTCAAAATCTTGGGGGCATCGAGCCTCTCTCGATTCTGGAGTAAGACTTTGCTATGCTCCATTATTAAAAATGGCGGCAGCCAAGCTGCCGCCATTTCCATAAAACAAAATTTATTTTGCGTCCGGTATATCAGCTAACTTATAATAATTACTGTCAACAAGCAGTTCCTTCCAGTTGTCCTTGTTTGCAAACTTGATCTCACAGTTATATGAAGGTACATCGATGACTCCGTTGTTATAAGTGGCATTTGTAGTTACCTTACTTCCTGCAAGAATTTCTCCTGTCATCTTTATAACTAGATCTGCAAGGGCCCTTGTATCCTTGAAGATAGACATCGACTGTTCACCGCGAATAATCTGGCCTACGTTAATCTTATCGCAGTCCTGGCCGGTAAGTATCGGGAATGGTTTGGAGGATGAGCCGTATCCGGCTGACTTCAAGGAAGCAACGACACCCTGTGCAATGCTGTCATTTGGTGAAAGGACAACATCGATATTCGAATCAGCATAATAAGCGGTCAAAAGGTTATCCATTCTGTCCTGAGCTGCTTTTGACTCCCAGTTGGTGATTGCGATCTGATCCGGGAATTTTGTCTGACCGGATTTGACTACGAGCACACCGCTGTCTATGTATGGCTGCAGAACATCCATAGCGCCCTGATTAAATAGCGTTGCGTTATTGTCGCCCGGGTCGCCGCCGAAGCACTCAATAGAGAAGGGACCTTTTTCGTCCTTGTCAAGCTTAAGAGCACTGACAATGAATTCACCCTGCATCTTGCCTACGCCATAGTTATCAAATGTGGCATAGTAGTCGCACTTGTCTGTGTCTGTCAGCAGTCTGTCATATGCTATTACGGGAATATTAGCGGCCTTTGCCTGCTTAAGAACTCCGCCTAATGCACCGCCATCAATAGATGCAATAACGAGAACATCGCATCCCATAGTTATCTGGTTCTCAATCTGGCTATTCTGAGTATCCTGTTTGTTGTCGGCATATTGAACATCAACTTTATAGCCCTTTGCCTCAAGGGCAGCCTTAACATTGTCGCCATCATCATTCCATCTCTGGAGAGATCTTGTTGGCATTGTAACACCAACGAGCTTGCTTGAACCTGATGCAGATTTTGTCGGGCTACAGCCTGCGACAATGCTAACCAGCATTACCAGGGCCAACACTAACACGATTAACTTTTTTGCCATAATTATTCCTCCATGCATTTATTTGATAATGTAAATTTTATACTGTGTTATGGCACTCCAAAATAGAGATTATTATCAAATTCAGGTAAATTATTGATGCCGGGATAATTCCATTGTATGAATCTGGAATTTATTGACATTAAAATAATCCAGCAAATGCCAAAAGCATAGTAATAGGTTTTTAGTGCATACTAAATTAAGAAACCGACTCGTCCAGTAAAATTTGACACATGGCAGCTACAATGATACGCTTATAACAGTTGTTTTTCACATTAGGAGGTCAAGTAATATGTTAAATCCGAAACAGAATTTTCTTGAAACCATCAAACCTGACGGGAAACCTGACAGGATTGTGAAACAATATGAAGCAACAGCCTTTCTTCCCGGAGACCCTGTAAGTAAATATGTACGAGGTGTACGGCATCCCGGTATGGCGCCAATGAAGGACTTGTGGGGTACAACCATTGTCTGGCCGGAGGGCGATATCGCTGCAATGCCATATATAACAGATGGGAATAAGGCAATACCTGACATCACAAGCTGGCGCGACTTTGTCAAGGTTCCTGACCTGATCGCCAACTGTTCACAGGAGAGCATATGGGAACCATACCTAGAGCGCATCTCCAAAGTAGACCGTGAGAATACACTTGTGATGGCTTTTGCACCAACTGGGGTTTTTGAACGTCTTCATTTTCTGATGGGCTTTGAAGATACCTTTATTAATATCATGACAGAGCCTGAGGCTATGAAGGACTTGTGCGATGCTATAGGACAATACCGTTATGAGGGTCTGAAGCTAATAGCAGATTACGCTAAACCTGATATCATCATTTCTCATGACGACTGGGGAAGCAAAAACAATCTGTTTCTACGCCCCGAAATATGGCGGGAATTTATAAAGCCGCAATATAAAAAGGCCTACCAATATCTTCATGAAAAGGGCATCATCGTTATGCATCATGCAGATTCCTATATGGAGCAAATCGTAGAAGACATGGTCGAACTGAATATCGACGTTTGGCAAGGTATTCTTCCCCAAAACAATATTACAGCCATTCAGAAAAAGTTGAACGGGCGAATGGCACTGATGGGCGGTATCGACGCTGCCATTGTTGACAGAGCGGATTCCACAGAGGAAGAGATACGCACTGAGACCCGCAAGGTTCTTGAGTCGTATTGCCCAAACGGTCATTTTATTCCTTGTATTACTTATGGTGCACCGGGCACACTTTACCCTGAAGCTGACAGAATAATAAATGACGAAATTGATAAATACAACAAGGAACATTTCGCTTAGACAGAATTATAAATGAAGCGATTCAGATTTGATCATTATGTCTACTTAGACTAATTAATCACTTTAATAAAAAGCATCAACTGTTATCCCCAGAAGAAACAGCTGATGCTTTTTATTCTATTTGTAAGCTGAGTCAACCATATGTTAAACAACATCGCTAATAGTGATCAGCTTCTACTCCCACGTTTTTTGAAATCCTCGTCTATACGGCCTTTCCAGTTTTCTGATATAGGACGACTGGCTCTAAGACAGCTTACTGTTTCGCTTATCACCTCATAATTAAGTAGTGTGCCTTCACTATCTGCATTATAATTCGCCGCTCTGTCATTACTGATTCCGAAACGCTCGGCAGCTGCAACAGCATCAATATTTGCGCCGAGGAAAATGAACTCCCAGCCATATTTACTCTTTTGATGCTCAATCATCCGGCGCACCTTTTCATAGCTGAACTCCCTGCTGGCGTTTTCCATGCCGTCTGTTGTTATAACGAACATAACATGCTCAGCTTGCTCATCTTCAGCTGTGTGCTTCTGTGCATTTCCAATTTTGTTTATAGTCTTACCCACTGCATCCAATAGTGCAGTACTGCCCCTTACATAATACTCTTTTTCTGTTATCGGTTGTACACCCTGAAGGTTAATACGGTCATGCAGAAGTTCGTATGTATCGTCAAACAACACTGTTGTAATTATTGCTGTACCCACTTCTTTTTTCTGCTTCTCCAGCATGGCGTTATATCCGCCTATGGTATCACTTTCAAGGCCACTCATTGAGCCGCTTCTATCAAGAATAAAAACTAACTCTGTCAGACACTTTTTCATATTGTTATCCTCCCTATCACTTATTGTGATTATAGGATAACATTTAGTGTATACTGCCGGGTCGCATGTGAAGCGACAAATTTCTATTTCCTTTACTTTCACAGTTTGGATGTCCCAGATGTCCTTAATGGTTTTTATCGACCGGACACCATTAATAACCTTAGGCTTCTGCTTATGTAAACCACCTAAAATTTTTAAGTAATTTACTGAAAGGTAAACAAAAAACTCTTACACTCCCAGCATACTCTGATCAAATGTGAATAAAGCCTCGTTTATCTCAAAAATATTGTAGTTGCCCTCCTCAATAAAATACTCGATTATAATATCAAACTTGCTGCTGTGAGAAAGAGCATAACCGGCTTTCAAAAGGAGATCCTTAGTTTCATCCAAATTTAGTTCCAGTGCAATAGCAAAAGCAATCGCAGTCGGCTTGCTTGGTCTGTAATTTATATCATTACGTATTTTTGAAAAAAGCTTCCTATCTATATTTGCCTTTTTGTAGGTTTCTGTATCAGTCAGTCCTTTTTCATCGATCAAGCGAAGCAGCATCTGTGAAAAAGTCTCATCTATATGCTTTACCACATCGTTCAGGCTTCTTTTATGTAAAGGAGCCTCCAGTGGCGACATAATTGACCTCATGCTGTAATCTGTCTGAATAAATTCTTCAGCAAGTCTATTGCTGCTAATCATAGGACATTGTTCTATGTATTTGTCGTCAATATATTGTGTAATAGATGAAAACAGCTTCTCTGAAAGCGCAAAGGCTGCCTTGTCATAAAAGACCAAATAAACAGTCATTTCATTATTCAAAAGAAAGTCTCCTATAACCGAAATTGCTGTCTTTATTGCCTTATCCTTAGGATAGCCGTAGGTACCCGATGATATCAGCGGAAAGGCAATACTCTCCAGTTTATAGCTTCTCGCTAATTCAAGAGAGTTCTTATAGCAATCTGACAGCAGCTTTTCCTCATCACCTTTACCGCCATGCCAAACCGGTCCAACAGTATGTATCACATACCTTGCAGGAAGCCTGTATCCTTTTGTGATCTTAGCTTGGCCTACATTACAGCCTCCAAGAGTACGGCATTCAGCGAGCAGTTCCGATCCCGCGGCTCTATGGATCGCGCCATCGACCCCTCCTCCGCCAAGCAAAGACGAGTTTGCAGCATTGACAATAGCATCAGCATGAACCTTTGTTATGTCATTTCGGATTATTTCCAGTGGCATGACAGCACCTCCAAGGTTAATTTAATAATGGTCCGCAATTAGGGCGATGCCTTTTCCATTATAATCGTACAATATTAAAGACGTTTAATAATTAACCGCTATAAATCAGATTTTTTACCTGAAAACTATTCTATACTTACTGCCCAGCCATTGCAAAATCAGTATACGGGTTATAAAAAACATAATTATTTAAAATTGTCCTTAGCAGCATTAAGCCTATGCATACTCATGGCTGCTTCAAAAAATTATTGAAGTACTGTTCCAGTTGTCCTAACGGGAAGGGAGGCGTCGCCAAAGGCTTTACTGCAATAGACATCAGCAGGGCAGGATTGTCATCGGCAGCTATACGATTTGAGCTGAGTACACCACAAGAACGGCAGCGATGGATAATTGCCCATTCACCGTTTTTGCGTACCCATACGCTGATTGGGTCCATAATTCCATTACATAGTGATGCTCTGTCACCAGGCTCGTTGTCAACGTGGACGCTGGACAGGCATTTGGGACAGTGGTTGCGATGCTGACTGCCGGCGCCCTCAGGCACTACTAATGCTCCACAGCTCTTGCAGTTAAAGCTTTCATCGCAAGCTGTATATCTATAATCCACATTTTTACCCTGACTATTTAGTTTTGCAGTATCATTTTGTTTTTGTTGCTTTTGATTCATATAATCCGTCTTGTTTTCTGAAAATCTCACTTCTCGTTTTTTCATATTAATCCTCCAAGCGCTCCATCAAAATCCTACTATCGGCAATTGCCGCTCTGGCCGCATAACCTGGCTCTATCCGGTGGTAGCAGTCATATAATTTATACTGTCCAAGATATCCTTGCAAATCGTCAAATACATTACCAAAGACCTTACTAATATCTCACATTACAAACTCACGTATTCCTGTGTATCAATAATCATAACATTGATGTTAAACATAATCAATTGGGGGTAAGCGGCGGTATTGCGACCTTTTGAGTCAGCTTCACGAACTCCGTTTACATCATAATATTATCGTCAGCTTAATGCGTTGGTAATATTTTTTTGTTTGTTATATTCTAAACAAATTATTAATTTATGTTAAGAAGCTACATTAAAAAAACCTTATTTTGTATGAAATCTCTTTTTTAATATTCGTATAAAGTCGCTGCGAAGTGTCATAAAACAGACTGCTAATATGGCAAAAGCTAATGCCCCCATCACCACAAACGGCCAGCTTTTTTCATCATTCCAAAGGATCAGTCCCACAACTGCTGAGATAATGGATAGAATAACTAATAACAGCATGGGCATAATATTCTGCTTTTGCCTGTCAAAATCGGTAAAAAACAATACAGCGCTAAGAACTAAGCCGCTAAAGCAAACAATGGGAACAACGAGGACAGCCCATCCAGGCGATAACAGAACATCTATCAAAATCAGCAAAATGCAGGCATAGGTAACAAGCTTTATTACCTGACTAATGCGGTTATACTCAATCATTGCCGGAGAGACTATCAGCGACCATGCGATCCATAAAGACCAAAGGACAATGATACTCCACGCCAGACCGCCAACAGCAATATTTACTATTGGACAGATGTATGCTGCAAGGAGGAACGGCCATTTAGCAGCTGCAATAACATCGCACCTTTGAATTTTTCGCTTATTACGCAACGGATAAATCATCTCAGTTTTCATATAACGCACTTCCTTCTACTGCCACAGGTATTCCCGCTTCATTGAGAAGGTCATACAGCCTCTCTTCAAATGAAGGGTCAACAGTCATCTTTGTTATGGACAATGTCGTGGTGTTTTCATACGTCACCATAGCGCAGCTCGCTCGGTTCATAATTGCTGCTCCTAATACAAAATCCATGCTTAAAATGTGCTTTGACAATTCCTCCGGCATTTTTACAACGCCGAGATTTGTTAGAATATTGCTGAATATTCTATCACCCAGAAACCCATAAACGATCCTTACAACAGGAGTTTTCACAGCAAGCGGAATATACCGCAAAGCATTTACCATTTTTTCTGCGGCATTCATCATTTCACTCATTGCTTCTTTTGAAGCCTTTTGTGAAAGCTGCTGCGTGATCTTCTCCAGCATAGATGGAATATCGTTAATGTCACACAACGGAAACCTTATCCCGCAATACATGGAAAAGTTACGAAGCGTTTCAGACGGATAAAATTTCCTCATATTGACCGGCACTTGTATGCTTATATCTCCCTCGGTCTCGTCTACTGCATATTTGCTTGCTATAAACATCAATGCCAGAACATATGCTGTAACCGTTGTATTATAAGCTTTTGCAGTTGATTTTAGCTTTTCCGCATCCATCTTGAAGTGAAGAACACAGCAGGGTCTTCTCTTAGCAAGCTTCCCACTGTACTGTATTGCAGGTTTATCAATAAAGCCCGATACCTTTTTTGTCTTTTCTGCTCGCGGGAACTCATTTGCAATCTCGCTTGATTTAGGTGCATCATTGATATTCAGTATACTTTTAGTTTGTTCTGCCTTAATACCAAGTAAGCGTAGGTATTCTGCGGTAAGTGTTTTTAGGAATGTCACACCGCCTGTACCATCTGTCAGAACGTGAAAATAATCCACACTTATGCGATTATTGCAGTAAATCACACGAAAAGACTGAGAACCACTTTTAGATATTGGCAGCGGCTTACATGGCATTTCGGTTTCCTGCTCAACCAAGTATCTTCGTTTTGCAGCATCTAAATAGTGCCAGAAAAAGCCCTTTTTTATAGTTGTCGCAAAACTTGGGAAGCGTTTGATCGTGAAGGTGAGCGCCATCTGCAGCAGCTCAGGAATTATGTTTTCTTTTAAGTATACTGAAAGCCTGAATATAGCCATCTGACCATGTTTCGTGGAAAGTGGATATATTTTTGCAGAATCATCAAGCGGATACCAGAGTATAGGCGGCCTAGCATAAAAGCCTCCAAGATTTACTATGCTTAATCGCTCCAATGCATCATCAAGAGAAACACCCTGTGACACATAATAAAGAAGTGCATTTTCAAAGTCTCTTAACATTAGTGCTTTTTCATCTCTAGAAAGAGCTATGTGGCTATCAACTGAGTCAAAAAAATCCTGCAGGATGTTTGCCTCAGTATCAGATAATGCCTCTCTATATTTCTTAAATTCATTCTCTTTTTTCATAAGCATCAACTTTCAAAAAAATTCATATAATTCAAGTAAACACTCACGACTTACTCTCCATAATAGCCATTGTTCCGAGATAACATCGCTTTAAATGCTTTATACCTCGCTATTTCTACTTTCCATTTATAGGATATAATTCCCATTATAAATAAATCTACACGTTCTACCAATACAATACGTAAAAATACAGTGTATTACTCCGAAATTCATTCACAACATTTGAGGTGCATTTTAGTGAAAACATCTGCTACTAAACAAGCTTCCTGGCCATTGAATCATTTTATTATTTTAACAAATAATACGACCATTTAGAAAACTTATCTACTAATTTGTCCTGTTCAGGTGTAAGCGTCGTAGTAAAGGTCCCATCATTTAAGCAGTAAACATTTACCCTTTTCCGTAATACAGGCAGCTCCAGCCGAAGCTCATTGAGAAAATTAAAGAAAGCATTGTCACCACCGTGCCCTGAAAGCTGCAAGGCAATAGCACCAAGATAATTGTCGCTTATATATCCGTTTTCCGGAAGCTCCAATTTATCATATGCATCCTTCAAGTCTACTGAATCTGCATATGCCTGATTTGCCCAAATAACATACGGGGTTGAAAAAGTATCAACTATACCCTCCGGTGTATTGCTCTTATTATAATCAAGGCCAAGCTCTTCACATGTGCTCCCCAGATTAGGACGATGATCACCAAAGAATACTAGCATTGTTGGTTCATTAACAGTGTCTAGGAACTCTGTCAACTCCAGAAGCATAGCAGACGAGTCACGTACACCTTCAAAATAAACCGACAATTGCTCCATTGCACTATCAGAAACTGCTTTTGAGATCTGCACAGGAGCAGGCTTATTATAGTATTTTTTATAGGTATAGGCCTGGTGGTTCTGTATTGTTACAGTGTAAGTAAATAATGGTGCTTCTGATTCAATCATTCTGCTTTGCAGATTGTCTTTCAATTTTCCTAAAAAGGCTGCATCAGATACCATCGGCCCCTTATAATCGCTTAGATTGAACGCATCCTCAAACACCTGATCTGATATGCCAAGGTAGTTATAAACATTTGTTCTATTATAGAACCAACTCTGTCCTGGATGCATAAAGAATGTGTTGTATCCGTTTTCCTTAAGAACACTGGCGATTGAATCCGTTTTCCTTCTAATAGTTCCAAATGCATATGTTATGCTATCGCCAATCATACTTGTCTGCATCCCGGTCATAATATCAAACTCGGTATTAGCTGTACCTGCTCCATAATTTGTAACAACGATATGACCATTGATAGCACGATCGCTATTTGCTACCTTATAGTAATTATACAATGGATTATCTTCCTCTGAATAGCTGAACACATCTTCCGCAGATAAATCAGTGAAGGCTTCACACATTACAAAAATAATATTGGGAGATACCTCAGACTCACTCTTTTTAATACTACTATCTGAGATCCACTGCTCTACCTCTTCCTTTGAGTAGTTTTCAGGTTTGTTGACAGTATTCATCCCTAAGTTATACAAAAAGCAATAGTTAAACCCCAATGTGTTATAAACTAAAGGTAGATTAAAATGAGTGAAAACCTTAAAATTGTTATATAGAGTCTTATTAGAGTAAACGGTATTTAAAGAGATGCAAAATATTAAAATACTTGCAACGATTCCACAAACTCGTGTTCTAGGCTTGGGTGCCGCACTTTTTATGAAAACACCTGCTAATACAGCAAGCACAACCAATACAATAATAAATGAAACCATTCCCCAGTGCATTTCCAGCTTATACTCCTGTGTTGCATTTAGTGCCTCCCTGATCAGCACAATATCAGATGGTACCAGTGTGTCCTCCCTGCCTTCGATCTTCAAAAGATTAACATATGACAAGATCGAAAAGATGAATCCGCTGACAGCACCTGCAAAAAATACGTTTTTTAAGGCAAAATATAATACAAGAGTTATGATAGCAACCGGAAACCAATTAAGAGGAATCAGTAATGGCTGTTGAATATAGTTTTTTAAAGTCTCTATAATTGGTCCTTGCTGAATATAAAAACAGAATAGCGTTATAAATAAGGTTATACCAAATAATGATACACCTGTCATCCAGGGGTTCATTCTATATTTAACTTTTACATTACGGTTATCCATAATTTATGTTTCCTCATCTATTTCTAAAAGTATAGTTCTAATTAAGTTCATTATTTTATGGTTATTCTACAGCATATTCAACTTGTTTTCAATTAACTGACTTATTTTTTACGTTATGTAAATCTTTCTATGGAATTTTCATTACTTAACCTGAGGATGTGTGTCACAAGGACGGGGGTTTGACAACACCGGACGGTGTAACATTTTTTAGAGAAGAGCCTCACTCACAACAAAGGAGAATTCAATTTTTTGAAAATAAGAAATATATTTTAAGTGCTCACAAAGCACTTTTACTTTATAATCACTAAACAGCCCAGGGAGAATGCCATCACTACCCGTACATACGATTTTGGGAACCGATGTTGAAAATCAAGGAAAGAATGATATACTGAAAATAGATAATTGCCAGTCGAGAGCAATTGACAGTTTATTATTGGGAAACACGAAAATGAAAAATAAGAAACTATATTATTTTCTAAATTTGACATGGGGACTTCCGCTGACATTGTTTGGTGTCATTATTGCGCTTATGCTCATCATTGCCGGAAAGAGACCCAAACATCACGGCGGCTGCCTTTATTTTAACATAGGTAAAAGCTGGGGCGGTCTGGAGCTCGGCCTGTTTTTTCTGACAGATGAAAGTGACAGTGAGCACGTCAAAAATCATGAATTCGGTCACAGTATCCAAAATGCATGGTTCGGCATTCTTATGCCGTTTATTGTTAGCATGCCGTCAGCGGCACGGTATTGGTATCGAAGGCTTCGAACCGCATTCAATCTGAGTAATCCTCCATATGATTCTATTTGGTTCGAGGGCTGGGCAACCAAACTTGGATACGAAAACATCGGCTTGTGGGACTCGAAACCAAATAGATTTTCGGAAGAAGATAGTGTAAGTCATCCTCGGGATGTGTAGTTCAGGTATAACAAGGTGTCATGGGGACGGAGGATTGACAACAGCGCGTCGTCACAAGGTTTTGGACGCTCACAATTTAGTCAAATTAAGCCTTTCTAATGGGATGACGTATGACCGTTTTCCATTTTAATGGTGATGTTTTTCGTGCATCCGTAAGGTATATTTCATGGTGCAGACGGGTGTCTGATATATCATTTACATATCCATTCTCACTCAAGTATTTGTTCATAATTGCAACAGAGGCCAGTTCATCATCAAATAGACCCTTGTGCATTATCTGAACACACAGGCCTTCATTAACCGTCAGGAACTCTGCCGAAGTACAATCCAGCTTTTTCTTTTTAGTTGCTTCTGCTGCTGCCCAATCGAAATCACTCTTTGCCACAAAGTCAGGAAGTCTGATAAGCGAAATCCAGTTAAACAAATCCTTGTTACCGTAGTCAACACCATCAACACCATCCTGCCACCAAAAGCCTTCCAACGGTGGCACCACATATTCAACGAAGCCATTAATCTTATGTGATCCCTTATAACTCATTTTGATTGTCCATGCAATGGCATAAAGGATGCCTACTGCTTTTTGATATGTACCATCCTCTTGATTCGGGTTTCCTTTCCCCCTAACAGCAATATAATTTGCGACCGGAACATCTACTATCTCCGGTTTGCATTTAGGCATATAGAATTCTTTATACTCTTTTCTAAAATCGAAAGCCATAATTCCCCTCCTGGTTGATTCTATTATAATAGAAATATTAGCAAAAATATCATCTTCTTAAAAGGACAAAACAATCTGACATGATGTTCATAACACTGGTAAATAATCCAGGCAATTCATCCATCCTGTTACTTTTCTCAGTGAGATAGTTTACAATTACATTGGTGATTTCAGGTATTATTTTGGCACCTTCTTCAAAATGACCGGATGCCTCAAGCCACACCTTTTCGCCGTATTCACTTCCCATATCTGCCAGCACACGGCTCATTTTATCAAAGCCTCCTTTGTATTCCACTTCGTCAGGCTCATCAATTCCCTTTAAAGCGTTAGGGACAGTTGGCACCGTTCCCAAAAACGTCACCATGTTGGTAAATAGCTTATCATAATCCTCTTTCATGAGTTCGGTTTTTAATTTCGGCAGCTCATCTATAAATTTCTGAAATCCTTTTTTTCCAACAAAGCTAACCGGTGGATTCAAAAACATCTCAGCTTTTTTTGCCAGCGCTTCCTTTGTAATCTGGCACTTATTCTTCGCGGCATTCATCCTGACTGTACAGACTGTATTAGGCTTTGACAGGCCGGGATAGCTGCAATCCCATGCCTGCCTAAGTTCATTGTAGGACAGTATTTGCACCTCTTCACGTCCGCAGTCAAGCAGATAAATACACTGTTCATCATCATCATAGCCAACCATCAAGACATAGTGAAAGGGAATATGCCCTACATGATACAGTTTTAAATAGTACGGCAAATGGTACATATCCAAAGGGCCTAAAACAGTTGGATGCCCGGCATCAATTTCTGCCCTCGCCTTTTTGATCGCCTGCTCAAATGTGTTATACTCATAATGCTTATATTCAAACCCATCAATTGGCGAAAGAAATTCATACATCCGCTTTGTACGTCCGTCTCCAAGTGCAATCATCCGTTTCAGTTCAGATTTTGGCGTTTTCATATAGCAAAACGATCCTAATCCGGAGAGAACGAAAAAGAAATTCGGTGGAAGTGTTTCTCCTGTATTTTGGATATATAAATCCTCTATGCCGTTCCACATGCATTCATAGTCGTCCACATGGTGCTTTAATTTAATTAATTTTCTGCTCATAAAGCAATCCTCCCTGTCGTTTATTTAATTTCTTACAACAGGAGTATAAACCCTAGCATCATGCGAGAGTCAAGAGCACTTTTTAGAATGATGTGGAAGGTAATTTGACGAAAACTCATTACTTAAGGGCCAAAATCTATCAGTTTTTGATAGAATGATGAGAAGCGAACAATTGCTAATATAAAAACTCATATCATGTAAGAGTCAAAATTCATGCAAACAAAAAAGTTTCAATACAGGATTCATAGGCACTTTTTTATTGGGTAGCATATTTCTGTTACATAATTCTCCGGGTTTAGTTCATTTTCCGGTGATATGTAGTAGATGTTAAAAACCTTTCCTGCTATCCTGTAACCATTCTCTACAATCCAATGGTAAATGTAGCTATTAATGTCACTGATTCGGCTATATTTACCCTGAAATGCAACCACGGCCGCTTCAGTTTCAGGCATTTGTGAAAATCTGAGCCCTTCAATGTCAGGTCCGGCCTGATCCACGACTCTGAACACCTCAGTGTCGATCCTTCTATTATCAAAATCCATGCTGTGAGTCACTTCCATGCAATATTTTACATCTGAAACTCTGACTCTGTTTACCCTGCATGCCCTGTCAAGCCTTTCCCACAGCAGACCCTCTTCGTTGAATTCCCGTACAACATCACGCAGGCTTACAAAGCTTCGTGGGGCAAATTTCTTAACGACGACTGATAATGTACATTTATTTTGCGTGTTAAGCTCATTAAGTGCCTGCTGCAGCTGAGCTATCTGTATTTCCGTGATAGATAAGCATTCTTCCCTCTCTTTTATCTTACATTCCAGAAATGTCTTGATGCTTACATCAAATGTGTTATCCATCAGTATCTCGGATATTTCATTAAGGCCAAAACCAAGCCTTTTTAACACCTGAATATAATTTGCGCGGACAATCTGCTTCTCATCATAAAACCGATAGCCATTTAAACAATCTATTTTTTCCGGCTTGAGAAGCCCAATCTTGTCGTAATTTCGGAGCATATGTACACTAATTCCGGTAAGAGCCGAGAATTCTCCTATTTTTAACATAGCCCGCCCCCTCTTCTGCCGTTGTAGCATAAATACAATAACCTACTCACTAATTTGAGCCAACTAAGCATCAAAATACTTTCCTGCAGCACATTCCATTAATGTACTATCATTTAGCAGTACATTATGAATAAATAAGTCATTCAATTAATGCAAATACACAAATAAACCTCTTAGTATATTTCCATTATCAAGGATAGTAGACAGCA
This sequence comes from Bacillota bacterium, assembly GCA_023409735.1. Lineage (GTDB taxonomy): Bacteria > Bacillota > Clostridia > Acetivibrionales > DTU013 > JAEYRB01. Next base: position 35,417 of record JAEYRB010000041.1, read on the forward strand.
TGTCAACAGTGCCCAATTGTGATCGTATCCAGCAAATGGAACTTTTCCACAGCTTAGTGCGTCCATCTGTTTGTGTATGTTTGTGCAACAATCTATTTGGAGGCGAAAACAAATGAAGCATCACAAATGCGGCAAACTAATTTTGAAATCAGAACTCATATATCCTTTTACAATGACCTTTCTGCTAATAGCAATACTTCTTATCGGCTGCAACAGCAATCCATATAAACTTTGGACGGATGAGACGGGTTCGACATCAATTGAATGGTATAATATTAAAAGCTCCTCACTACAGCTATAGTAATGGGGAGCCTGTTCTTTCTTTGCTAGAGGCAAAGTTCAATTATTTACATTGAACATGATTATTTTTCTTTTACAGCCTTCAATTCAATATACCCACGTTCTCCTCGCGGTTCAAGCTGAATTCTTGGATTCTCATCATACCAAAGATATCCTATTACTGATGGGTCATACTTTTTCATTGACTGCTGTACCGCAGTAATTGCTTCTTCATAGTTCTCTTCCGGGAAGGGTTCACCCTGAAACATTAAATAGTCTGCCTCCGGTAAATCTATCACATCAAAACCTTCCGGTATTTTTCCACTGTAATCAGTTGGTATCTCTACACCTTGAACGTATTCTGAAGTATTTGCAGCCCTGTACTTTTCAGGAAGCCATAAACAAACAGGTTCACCGCAAAGAGAATCCATACTGGCTAGAAGGCCCCAAACATCACAGCCTACCTCTTCACAATATGAGAAATACTCATTCGCCTTAATTCCTCTTTTTATAATCGCTTTACGTACCGGTTTATGAATCACCTGTACAAAAACATTCTGGACATTCTCCATATTCAATCGCTCCTTTCGCAAATGCCTGAATTTTACACTATAAGGAATGAAAAGCTTTATAGGAACCGGGTGTGAGGCATACTCACCGGGGTTACACCCAAACTCCCGATAAAATGCCCTCTGATATCCGTCAACGCTGTCAAAGCCCATATCAAAGGCAACATCAATAACCCTGCATTCCTCGTTTTTCAGTTTCCTAGCTGATTTAGACAATCTTACCTTACGAATATATTCTGCCGGCGTTAATTCAACATACTGCTTAAATAAGCGATATGAATACCACGGAGAAAACAAAGACACCTTTGACAAATCAGCTAGGGTAATTTCTGAACTGTAATGCTCTTCGATATAGTCTTGCATTCGCTGAACTGCTAATATCTGTTCCTTCATCCTTTCACCACCTTACAAGACTATTATAGTGAATTAAAAAAGAAGGCTCTCGACTTATTTTGCTAAAAAAACGATGTGTCAGGGGTATGCTATCCCCACGTCCCCATAACATTCTCCCATTATTCCTTAAGTAAACAAGTTACATGCTCTGTTTTTCGCCCATCAAAAGCCACGGAATATTTTTAATTTGTATGATGATACTTAAAATCAGTCAGGCGTGTCGCGGGGACGGGGGTTTTACAATAGTGTCAACGGCATTTCGCCCCGCCCTCACAAGCATGTGATTTGGTCCGCCTGATCAAAACTCAACACTTTCAAGATAAAGGCCGCAGGCATCGGCAATATAAGGGACATTGCTTCTATCCTTTGAGGCAATGATATCAGGTATACTCTCCCCATCAATTTCGCCAAGTCCAACTGCTATTAATGTTCCAACAAGCTTTCTGACCATATTGTAAAGGAAGCCGTTTCCACAGAACCTAATCTCCAGCATTCCTTCTTTCTCTTCCATATTTATGGAGTATATTTCCCTTACCATTGACTTTTTCTTTGACTTTGCATTGGAAAAAGCTGTGAAATCATGGCTGCCTATAAAGTATCCGGAGGATTTCCTCATTTTATCTATGTCGAGTCTTCTTCCCACATGCATACTGTATTTTCGCATAAATGGATTCGGGTATTCCTTATTCCATATTTTATATAAATATGTTTTTTGCTTAACATAATAGCGGGCATGAAAATCTGAAGGGACCTCAGCAACCTCAATTATACTTATATCCTGCGGCAAATATTTGTTTACATAAGTCATGATTTCTTCTGCGGGCAGTTCCTTATACATAACAAAATTTGCTATCTGTGAAAAGGCATGTACCCCGGCATCTGTCCTGCTGCTTCCGATGATCTCGATATTTTCACCTGCCAGTTGAGATAAGACACCTTCAATTTTACCCTGTATTGTATCCGAGCCTGAGCCAAGACGCTGCCAGCCCTTGTAGCGCCCGCCATCATACTGTATCTGCATCCTAAAATTCTTCATTTAGTCTACCTCATCCTGCCTTCTGATAATATTGTGCAGCTAGTATTCTCATCGAGCTCACTGCCAATAATACACAGCTAGTATTCTAATCGTGCTTACTGCCAATAATATACAGCCGGTATTCTCATCGTGTTTCCTATCAGTATTGTAAAGCAAGCCACATTCTATCAGGAAGACCTGTTATCTTGCATATAGACTTAAACCTACCAGAAGGCAACCTTCAATGTATGGAAGCCCGCACTCATTAAGGTAATCAAGAAGCTCTATGCTTTCTGCCCCTGGCTGGATCACAATACATTCGAAGTGCTTTTTGCACTCCTTGATTAGCTTAAGACCCTTTACCGGATGAATGCACAGGTCAATAATATCAATGTCTCCATCAGCATCGTTAATAGAGGTCAGCTCCTTGCCCACAGCCTGAACATTATAGCCGTGTTCAATAAGCTCATTTTTTATTTTGCAGGCATACTTTTCAGGATTAAGCGTATCACCCACAACAACAAAATTACGTTTCTCCATTATCTCCTTCAGCTCCATAAGGCACCTCCATTAGCATAACCTATCCATTTAACAATGAAATTATATCTCTTCTTCATAATTATGCTCAAAGCTATCTATAGCTTGTTCACATACCATCCCTTTGTGTTTCAAAAAGGCTGATCAGCTCTTTTCACCGCAGGAATTTCTAATTACCAACTGCGTTGGAACAATAGATCTGAAAACCATCGAAGATTTTCCTTCAATCTTGTCAATGGCTATGTCAGCTGCCGACTGGCCTATGAGTATCCCGCTCTGAGCAACTGAAGTCAGCGGCACAGGTGTATAATCACATTCTACAGTGTTGTCGAAGCCTACTATTCCAACTTCCCTTCCGATGCCGATACCCTCTGCTGCAAGTATTTTCATACATTGTATCGCAACAGGGTCATTGCTGGCGAAAATGCCCAGCGGTAAATGCTTTTTCAATTCCACCAGTTCTTCCTTGAGCTGTCCGAGGAAAAGCCTGTGCGCATAATGCGGATACCTGCCAAGGTCCTCGTTTATATTTATCCTAGTCAGAGAATTCAGTCCTAAATCGCCAACAGCTTTAAGATAACCCTCTAATCTTTCATTGACTGAAGAAACATTTGACATATCTGATATAAATACTACATTCTTATATCCCTGGAAGCTCAGGTGCTGCACTGCAGTATATGCACCGCCTATATTGTCAGAGCCAACATAGTCGATATTAATCAAGCCTGGATTTCTGTCAAGAATTCCAAGATATATTCGCTTTGCAGCAAGTGTATCAATTCTTTCACCAATCCTGCTGCCATCACATGGAAAAATCAAAATGCCCGACACTCCAAAATCAACAAGTCTGTCTATACAGTCGAGCTCGCCCTGCACCTTTGCTTCACTATTACATATCGTCGCCAGGTAGCCTCTTTCTCTTGTCTGCTTTTCGAAGCCATTGAGTACCTGTCCGTAAAAGCCGCCTGTTAATTTTCCAGCAACAAGCCCAATTATCTTACTATGTACAGCCTGTTGTGCTCCAGTCAGCTTCTGGGATACGAAGGTCCCTCTCCCCCTGGTCCTAACCAGGTAGCCCTCTGCAACAAGTTCGTCCATTGCCTGTCTGACAGGGAACCTGCTGATACCATATTCATTACACAGGTCCTTTTCCGTAGGCAGCGGGTTTCCAGACCTGTATTCGCCGCGCAGTATTTTATCTGTAATCTCTTTCTTAAACTGTATATAAAGTGGAACTGACATATTCCTGTCCAGCATTTATTTACCATCCCTTCAGACTGAAATGTAATGCCAGAATAACTTTATAACAGCTAAACCATACATTACGGCATAATTTTACTACACCAACTTTATACCGTCAAATTAACTTTAGCTTGCGTTAGCAAATGCTCGTAAAACTAATCCGGAAATATTATTCTCAATTTCTCTAAATTCATAGCCATAATTTATTAGTGGTTCTATAATATCAAAATAAATATCAGGCACATAGCTCTTAAGACATTTGAGCTCCCCAGTAATGCTGTATTCGCCCATTGCAGCGGGTATAAATACTGATTCACCGCTTCTTACCATTATCCTACTGGTAGGATAGTTTATTACACCGCTTCCTTCGAAGAAGGTGTAAATACAGAACCTGCTGCCATCTGCCTCTTCATTTACCATACCCTTGATATCATAAACCTCTGCAGCAAAATTTCTGCATGCTGAAATTACTTTTTTGGTAGAAGCTCCTGCGAGCTTAATATCGAGACCTTTACGTGAGACATTGCCAAAATCACTGTTGACATCAGTTACCTGGAGTGCTTTTTCTATATGAAGCTGCCGATTAGTCCGTCCATAATCATATATCCTGTATGTAAGGTCTGAATTTTGCTGTACCTCAGCAAGCATTATACCCCTGCCTATTGCATGTACAGTTCCGGATGGGATAAAAATAGTATCCCCTGCAGATACCTCAATTGTATTAAGATAATTTACCAAACTGCCGTTTTTTACAGCTTCGGAAAATGCTTTCTGCGTTGTTCCTGGTATCAGACCATATACCAGACTTGCACCTGGTTCTGCAGATAATATGTACCACATTTCGTCCTTGCCATATTTGTAGCCTTCATTTTTACGTGCAAAATTATCATCGGGGTGTACTTGAACCGATAGGTTCTTATCAGCATCAATAAGCTTGACCATCAAAGGAAATTCATTTGCTTGTCTCTGTTCGATTGAGCTGCCTGTTAGATTTTTCCCGAGCTTGTCGACCAGCTCAGGAAGTAAAATGCCCTCATATTCCCCATTTGCAACAATACTTGGCCCATTCACATGGCATGAGACTTCCCAGCTTTCAGCAATAATACCCCCTGGAAGTTCTTTCCCAAGCCTCTCCAGATTTCTGCCTCCCCAAACATAATCCTTGTAAACAGATCTGAACTTTAATGGATATAACATTTTATGATACTCCCTTCATTAATTTGTTATGCATACATTACTATAGCTATTACATTATGTCATTTTAATGTATGTTTTGTTATGATAATATCATATAAATGTTATGTTTACAATAATGTATAGAGATGTAAATAGGGCTGTCAATAATAACATGATCATTACAATGATAGTGTTTTTGTCTAACACCTTAACAGACATGATAATCTGAATTCAAGTATTGCAGCTTATACCCAATCATTGAAACCAGATGTTCATTTCACAATTTTATATAGTTATAGTACAACTAATACTTACGCTACTTCTTTCCTGTGCAAAGCTTTATTAAGTTATACACATGAGCTACAGCCAGACACTCTGCAGTATCATTCGCTCCATAATATATTTTCACTTCACCGTTATCTCCAAGTATCGTACCACCAGGGAAAATAACATCATTTCTGAAACTATCTCTTTCATATTCTGCTTCAGGTACTATCAAGAGTTCCTTTGGCATACCAATTATTTTTGATGGGTTTTCCAGGTCCAACAGCATTATTCCCGCTGTATAGCACTTTGTCAGACCCCCGTCCCCAACATGCGTCGGTGACAACCGTGGCAATATTGTAAATATCTGGAAATATTGATTGAAGAAATTACCAGTACTATAATTATTTTGTACCATTTATTCTTATTTCCATTAACAAAGAATATTGTAATGAGGACTGGGCTATACCAGAGGGTACAGGCTTGGTCTTATTTATTAAAAGAATATCCAAGAAAGTTGAAGCTGTCAGGAAGCAAATGAAACAAGTTAAGGCCGTTGACCCAGTTTTGCAGATGCTATAAAAATGTTAAGCAAATTTACAGATCGGAGGAATATTCTACAATACCTGATAATGATCTTTGAGGCAGTTGCTCTAGAGCTCTTGAGAAACCGCTTTAAGGTTATTATATAGCTTTGAAAAGCATAGCTATAAAAAGTAAACACAATGTTTAATGAGACAGGAGGATCTGGGAGTATGAAAAATCTCAAAAGGTTACTTGTGGCAGTGCTCATAACATGCATACTTACAACTTTTTCACTGCCTGTATTTGCAACCGATATTTCGGCAGCAAATACTACTAACAATACTGACACAGAAATAGCGAAAGGTCTAGGACTAATCAAAAGCGATGAAAGTGCCCCCGAGTACCTAAAATCAGATATCCAAAGAATTCAGGCGGCAATAATGCTGCTTAGATTGTTGGGTAAAGAGGGCGAAGCCCAGGCGTTTAAAGGTACAGAGAATTTTAAAGATGCCAATCTGCTAAAGGGAGACACAGTAAATCTTCTAGCATATCTCAAGGCTAATCCGCAGTATGGATTTGCAGGATACGAAAACGGCAATTTTGGTGTTAAAGACAAAATGCTGCCACAGCAGCTCTACAAGGTATTGCTCACGGTTATGGGCTTTGAACAGGGAAAAGACTTTAAGTATGCAGATGTAATGAAGTTTGCAGAAGCAAGAGGCCTTAAGGTTGGTTTGGCTAGCATTGATAAAGCACGTTCAATGACCCTAGGCGAAGCAGCTGCTACAATTGTGGGAGTTCTGGATGTACCAATTGCAGGCGGAAAACAGACTCTTGCACAGATGTGCGGTCTTGATGAAAGGGTGAAGAAAATAAGGGAAGATATTGAGAACAAAGAAAAGCAGGAAAAGGAAGATGAGGAGAGAAGGAAAAATGCCGAATTTTTAAACCAGTATAATCCAGTTACCCCTGTAGATCCATCAAGGGTTCCGGTAGATGACAACGGCCTAGATGCCAACAAAAGAGTCGTTGCCTACTTCGGTTCACCAGATAATATTGACGGAGAGATTGAAGATGTCTGGAAGCTGGCTGAACCGGTAAAGTTTACAAAGCTTGGCATAGGCAGTACAACCACAAAAGCAACCATGAAGGTTCTATGGGATGATAATGCAGTGTATTTCCTGGCTGAGGTAAAGGATGCCAATGTTTCAGACGGATCTGCTAATGTCTATGAGAAGGACAGTGTTGAATTCTTCCTGGATGAGGACAATAAAAGAGCCGGAACATATGAAGGCGATGATAGTCAATTCAGAATCAATTTTAAGAATGAGCAATCCTGTGACCATGGTGATCTGACAAATTTATATACAGCTGCAAAGGTGGTAGAAGGCGGATATGTGATTGAAGGCCGTATTGCATTATCTCAGAGTCCTGCCAATGACAAGGTAATGGGTATGGAGGGCCAGATCAATGATGCGACAGGAAGCACAAGAATTGCTACCCTAAATATATTTGATTCTACGGGAAATGCTTTTCAGGATACAAGCAAGTTCGGTGAAATGCTTTTAACAGGTAAGCGCGCTGATTCTGTATCAAAACCAAACTTTTATGATTTGAAATCACTGGTCGCCAATGCTAAGGGTATTGAACTGGAACGCTATGTTAACGGTGATGCAGTTGACAAACTAATTAAAGAGTCAGAAGCTGCGATTGCTGACAATACATCAACACAGGCAAAATTTGACGAGCTGCTTATTAAATTACAGGTTGCTGTTGATAGCTTGATGCACAATAATCAATCCTTCGACGAGAAAGAATGCAGAGATATACCAAAGGCCTACAAGACTTCAGATCCGGAGAACATTAGAGGTTCTATCGTAAGGGTCGATTACAAAACTAACTCTTATGATGAAGAAGCAAAAGCCTTAGATAAGTATTTGCTTGCATATCTTCCTCATGGATATGATGAAAAGGATACAACTAAGAAATATAATGTATTATACCTGATCCATGGTATGTCCGAGAGTCAGCACACTGCTTTTGGTGGCGTTGGTCAAAACACTGAGCTTATGAGAGTAGTTGACAACCTGATTGCTGACGGTAAAATTGAACCAATGATCATAGTTACTCCTACCTGGTATAATACAAGTCCGTATAGCCCTGATAGACAGAATGAAGACGGACTGTTCCGCATCAAGAATTTCCATAACGAACTGACGAAGGATATTATACCTACAATTGAAGGAATGTATAACGTATATGCCAAGTCTACCAGTCCGGAAGACCTGGTAGCAGCAAGAGATCACAGAGCTGTTGGCGGATTTTCAATGGGTTCAGCTTGCACCTGGTACAACTACATCTATAGTGTCGACTACTTTAAATATTATGTTCCCATCAGCTTATGGTGCTGGCAGGATGTTGCTACGATCAAGAGTGAAGGCTACGTCGATTTAACCGGAACAGATGATGAGATTAAGGCTAAATATTTAGCAGCTATCCCTAAAGACTCAAAAACCTATAACAAATCTGGCTACACTAAAAATGATATTCGAATCTTCGCAGCCACAGGTACAGCTGACCTGGCATACGGCGGAATGAATACTCAGATTGCTGAAATGAAGAAGCTTACTGACATGTTCGTTTATTCGGCTGATCTAAGGAAGGGCAACTTCTACTACATGACCTTGCCGGGCGGAGCACATAACTGGACCTGCGTAAACCGCTATTTGTACAATATTCTGCCTGACCTATTCCAGCCATACTGGACAGATGATTACGGCTTAACTGAAAAAGGCGAGGCATCTGCACAATTTGGTTCTCCGGTTATTGACGGAGCTGTGGATGCAATATGGAGCGAAGCCAGGACTATTGTACCAAAATACTCTGGTACACCTGAAAACACTTCAGCAAAATTCAAGGCCATGTGGGATGATAAGGCTTTGTACATTTTGACTCAGGTAAAGGATGAGAATGTAACAAAAGAATCTGTAAACCCATATGAGCAGGATTCAGTAGAAATTTTCCTGGATCAGAATAATGATAAGACAAAAGAATTTGGTGTAGATGACCTTCAGTTCCGTATAAATTATGCAAATGATTCAACTGCTGATAAAGGCGATATATTACGCTTATATTCACAGACAAAGGTCGTTGATGGTGGTTATGTCATTGAAGCAAGAATTGAATGGGATAGTCTAACAGTAGAAAACGATGATGTCGTTGGCCTGGAGTTGCAGATCAATGATGGAAAGGGAGCCACTCGCGCCGGTACTATCAATGTATTTGACGGGACAAACAATGCATGGCAAAATACCGCGCTATTCGGCAATCTGATCCTCAAAGGAAGGACAGCTGATTCTAAGACAGGAGTAAACCCATACAAATTACTAAGCTTCATCCAGAGCACTTCAAAATATGATAAGACAGAGTATAAAAACTTTAATATTGTGGAGGAAGCCATTGCGAACGCTAAATCAGTTATCGCTGATAAGACAGCTACACAAGAAGCAATAGACGTACAGTATGTTTTAATACAGCAGGCAATAAGTAAGCTTGAATATACAGAAGAGGCTGCCAAGGTAAAGCGTTTTACAGTAATGCCTTCTGAATATAAAGCACTTTCCACCTCCGGCGGAGCTATTGTAACCTTGTCATATCAGGCTATAAAAGCTGGTTCAGAGGAATTTGATACAAAAAATTATAATGTATATTTGCCATATGGATATAATCAAGATGATACAACAAAAAAATATAATGTGTTCTATTTGATGCATGGCGGCGGAGAGAACGAGAATACACTTTTTGGAGGACCGGGACAGAATCTTGAATTGAAGAGAATTCTTGATAATATGATCGCCAAAGGTGTCATTGAACCAATGATTGTTGTTACGCCAAGCTTCTACAATGGTGGAAATGATATTGCTACTTTCCATAATGAATTAATTAGCGACATTATTCCTGTAGTGGAAAACAAATATAATACATATTGTACAACAACAGGTGCAATTACTCTCGATGATATAAAGGCTACACGTGAGCACAGAGCATTCGGTGGATTCTCAATGGGCTCTGCTTGTACATGGTATGTATTTGCAAATTGTCTTGATTATATAAAATATTATGTACCGCTAAGCGGAGAATGCTGGGCAGTGTCCGGTACTGCTGAGGATAAAGCTGAGTTCCTTGCCGACGTAGTTAAAGATAAGAAGGTGGGCATTAATGACTTCGAGTTATTATGTGCTACAGGCAGCGGAGATATTGCATATCCAAATATGAAGCCTCAAATGGATGAAATGAAGAAATTAACTGAAACCTTTATATTTGATAAGGATATTTCCCAAGGCAACTGCTATTTTATGGTGGCTGAAGGCGGAACTCATGCATGGAACTTTATAAATCAATACTTATATAACATTTTACCTGACTTATTTAAGTAGTATTAAATTTGCTTTGTCTAATGGAAAAACTAAAAAGCTTTAACTCAGAAATGCTTTTAGAAAGAAACAGGAGAGGTATACAAAATATCTCTCCTGCTCTTTTTATAGTATAAACTACCTGTTCATAACATAAGCGACTATCCGCCAAGTAAATTCATCTTTGCCCATAGGTTTTAGCGAATAAACATCAACGTAGATAACCTCTTTAACCATTATCTGTGCCCTTGTATTTTATCAAGGAGCTATTAGTATAGTAAATAAGGGCTCTTTAGTATAATTGATATAAGCCAGAGAACATCATAGCATTTTTTCCCCAATTGTAAATAAGCCAGTAATATCTGTAATTACCCATATTTTGAGACATAAAAAGGGCTTAGCCTTTCACACAAAAATCAAGAAGTAATGCCTTATGAAGAACATTTGATATATTTGCTGATCTTTAAGCATCACACATTTAGGTGGAATCACTGACATTTATAGGATATAATAAGTTTAAGACAGACTTGTTTATAATACATATAATGGATTTTTAGAATCTAAGATTTTGCACCTGGTATAACAATGTCACCTTACCAAATATATTAACATATAGAAGAGAGGTTCAAAATATGAATTACAGAAGGCTTGGAAAAACAGGACTGCTGGTCAGCGAGATCGGATTAGGTGGAGAATGGCTGGAACGACACAATACGGAAGAATGTAAAGCCATTATTGAAAAGTGTGAGGAGTATGGCATTAATATTCTGGACTGTTGGATGTCAGAGCCCAATGTACGCTCCAACATAGGCAATGCCATAAAAGGAAAGCGTGAGCATTGGTATATACAGGGGCATATAGGTTCCACCTGGCAGAACGGTCAATATGTAAAAACACGTGAGCTGCAAAAGGTCAAGGCTGCATTTGAGGACCTGCTAACACGTCTTCAAACGGACTATATCGATCTTGGCATGATTCATTTTATGGATAGCACTGAAGATTACGAAAAAACTTTTGGCAGTGATTTTATAGAATATGTACACGAGCTGAAGGCAGCAGGTAAAATACGTCACATAGGTATTAGCACACATAATCCAAATATAGCAAGAATGGCGGCACTCAGCGGAATAGTAGAAATGATAATGTTCAGCATCAATCCTGCATTTGACATGCTTCCTGCAACAGATAACCTGATGAACTATTTTGTTGACGAATACGATGCTTCCTTAAGCGGTATCGCCCCCGAACGTGCCCAGCTATATAAGCTTTGCGAGCAGCACGATGTTGGCATTACTGTAATGAAGGGATATGCCGGCGGAAGGCTCCTTAAAGCATCTGCATCACCATTCGGTGTTGAACTGACTCCTGTGCAATGTATCCATTATGCTCTTACCCGCCCAGCCGTGGCATCAGTTTTGTGTGGAGTCGACACACCGGAGCATATTGTACAAGCTGTTTCCTATGAGACTGCCTCGGAGGAAGAAAAGGATTACGCCAGTGTCCTGGCAGGAGCACCACGCCATGCATATTCCGGGCAGTGTACATACTGCGGCCACTGCAAGCCTTGTCCGGTGAATATAGACATTGCGATGGTCAACAAGCTTTATGATCTAGCCGTAATGCAGGATACGGTACCCGCATCAGTACTCGGACATTATAGAGAGCTGGAAGCAAACGCTTCCGACTGTATAGGCTGCGGTGGTTGCGAAACCCGCTGTCCCTTCGGCGTAAAGATCGTCGAAGGCATGGAAAAAACAAAGCTGCTGTTTAATACTTAATAGAATAATTGCAAAGCATATCTGCCCGATTAAAGGAACCAGCTAACTAACTACAGCAGTTTTGATAATCGGGCGGTATTTATTTACACAGGTTTATAGAATAACTAAATATACTTTTCCATTAAATAAAATGTACCCTTACGCCATTGAACACAGCCTACCTTTGAAAAGCCATGATTACTATATAATCGCTGTGCAAAAGGATTTTTACTGAATACATCTAGCCGAATGACATGAATACCTAACGCTTTCAGCTCTTCCTCAATATGCGCCAATGTACTTTTAGCAAGACCCTTGTTCTGAAATTTGGGGTTTACACAAAGCCTATGTATTACACAGAATGGCTCATCCTTATATCTCCAGTCCCCATTATCATATTCTTTATCAAACTCCTGGTTTAATGCGTATATAACCGCAATATGACCATCTATCAAGCCCATATATAGCTGCTTTTTGACAATATCCTCTTTAAAATCCTCTCTGGTAGGATAAAGCTCATCCCATTGTGAAATACCCATGCTAAGCATCGTATTTACTACATTACTGACAAGGCTGCATATCTCATCTAAATCATTCAAATTGGCACTTCTAAATTTTATCTTCATTTCACTCATTATCATATTCCTGCTGTTTTATAAATCATCCTGTGTTGAAATTTCGACGTACTCTATTATATTCTTTATTATATAATAGAAAAAGTGCAGCACACAAATAATTATGAAAAGTATCAGGAGGTACACCGATATGATCGAACAGATATTTAGTTTATCAAGAGATAATGAAAAGGTTATAGAAAAAGTCTTATTCGATGAAAATGTACACTATCTGCATATGGTTTTAAACAAAGATGAGGGTCTGCCTGAGCATTTTACAAATTCAAATGTCTACATGACTGTAGTTCGCGGAAGACTCACCATCTGTCTTAGCGATCAGGCAGCTCATGAATACGAAGCCGGTACACTTCTAAAAATTCCGTTTCAAACAAAAATGAATGTTAAAAACCTGTTTGATGAAACACTGGAATTGATCGTTGTGAAGGCTCCTGCTCCAAATAACTGAGGTCGAAGGCTTTGAGGTATGACAAAATGCAAGGCAGGCGCTATGAAAACTTTAGATAATTTACCTGCCTTTGCTTGTTATAAAATCAATGTTGTATGCATAGTTTTCTACAAATATCTGACTTGTTTTTTACTAGCCTAATTCTCCTGAACATCCGAATATTCCAACCTCTGAGTCAAAATCTGCAAAAATAGTATAACTTTATTGTAATTATTTAATATTTTATGCTAAAAAAGAAGGATATTTATAATATTTTGTCAAAATATATACTAATTACAATTTTTGAAAGAGGATACTATATGATACTAAACAAATTGTCCGACTTCGCTTCAGCTTGCAGTGAAAAAGCTGCAAAAATACTAAAGCCGGCATCTTCCACGATGCACCGCTCAAAGAGTATAAGAACCGAGCTAGTACTTGCATTTCTAGTACCTATACTATTAATAATCGTACAAGGAATCATATTGTTAACAGATGTCTCCTCAACTACTACAAAACTTACTCGTGATGCATCTGAGGTCGCCATAAAAAGCGCGGGTGAATACCTTGATGTTGTACTGCGTACATCTGAGGATCTTGCAGGTCAACTGTTTGTAGATACGGATACTCAGGATTATTTGAACGATAACAATTATTTATATAGCAATATACTTGAAAAGATGCAGTTACTTAACAAGGTTAAGACCAATCTTTTAGGAGTTTCATCCTTCAGTGAAGATGTATTAAATATAACAATAGTTCCTACTAAAGAAGAACTGCAAACATTCTCATCTTCAGTCACATCAAATATAACCTTCAGCGATATAGAAAAAACATCCTTGTACACGGGTCTTAATTCGATGACTGTGCCATATGCATGGTATGGTAACTATGATGAAATAGGTGTCAGTAATTCCGACTCATACTCCCTATCATTCTTACGAATTATTAAAAGCACCAGTACAATGAGAAATATTGGTCTATTAATAATTGACCTAAAACCCAATGTAGTAACAGATGTAATAAAGAATATTAAGACAAGTGAGGACCAGCTTGTTTTCTTTGTAAGTCCTGATAAAATTGTTATTTCGGATAACAAAAGTAAGACCAGGGAAATAGTAGATGAACCTTTTTTCTCGGATATACTTGCAAGTAAAGAAGAATCCTCATCAGCTCCTATAGAATACAAAGGCTCCAGCTACTTAATGACCTATTACAAATCATTAAAAACGGACTATGTTTTCATTCGGCTTGTACCCGAAGATGAGCTTACGGCGCCTGCCAGAGCTGGCCTATCAAAAACCATTGTGATAATAATAGCAGCAGTTTTAATTGCACTTATTATCGGGATATCAATCTCAACCAGAATGAAGCGTACAATTGATATAATAATAGGCGCTTCCGGTAAAGCTGCATCAGGGGACCTTACCATAAATATTGAGACTAAAAGGCAAGATGAATTAGGTGCCTTAACAAAACGAATAAACTCAATGATCGGCAGTATGCGTGGCCTTATCGAGCAAGCCTTCGGGGTTTCGAACAAGGTTACAGAATCAGTTATAACAGTGGCAAATACATCTCAGCAGGTATCCTATGTATCACAGGAAATTTCCAGAGCCATACAGGAAATAGCTGCAGGTGCATCCTCACAGGCTGCCGATGCAGAGCATGGCGTTGAAAAGATAAGCCTGCTTGCTGATAAGATAAATAGTGTGTCAGAAAACGCCAGATACATAAACGATCTTACAAAGGATACATTGACTATGACGCAAAGCGGGCTTACATCAATTGTGGACCTTGACCGTAAAGCAAATGAAACCACTGTTATATCCAGAGAAATAACAGACAACATTCATCAACTTGATGATCACTCTAAATCTATAGGTAAGATAATAAAGGTAATAAGAGGAATTGCTGATCAGACAAACCTCCTTGCTCTTAATGCTGCTATCGAAGCAGCAAGAGCTGGTGAAATGGGTAAGGGCTTTGCTGTAGTAGCAGATGAGGTAAGAAAGCTTGCTGAGCAGTCAATGAGCGCAACGCACGAGATCTCGTCTATCATTAAGAATACACAGGAGCAAACAGAAAAAGCCGTGGAAAAAGCAGCATCCACAGAAGCAATAATCAAATCGCAGAATGAAGCGGTTATTAACACTATTAACATATTTAAACAGATCACAGAATCAATGAACAAGCTTTCAGAGCAGGTTGGACATATTATGTCCAGAATTGAAGAAATGGAAGAGAATAAGGAGTCTGCCATCACCTCAATACAGAATATATCCGCAGTATCCCAGCAGACAGCGGCATCAACAGAAGAGGTAACCGCCTCAGCACAGGAGCAGCAGGCTTCGATCGAAGACCTGGCACGCTTCGCAGGCGAGCTTGAAGCATCAGCCAATGAATTAAAGACTTCTATTTCAAAATTCAAGCTCAACTAATAACTATTAATTGCCACCACTAAACTTAAGCCTTTAAAAAGATCATAAAAAGCTTTCTATGATAAAATCATAGAAGGCTTTTTTACATGCTTACCTTACCTCATATCTACATGCTTCAACCAAAAACAGGTTTTAAACCATATTTTACTTATAAAGTATTGTGCTGCTCTTCCATTCATTTCATCGCTTAAAAAATATAGATTTGTGAAAAATACAGTAGTGCAAGAATATGTGCTTGAATGTTATTTACAACTTGTGAGTTATTTATAGTTTCCAGAATATACCGCGATTTTTCTATTTTATCGAGAAAATCACGAAAGCATAGCTTGGAGAAGGAGGGAATAAATATTAGACCCATAAAACGTTTTTCTAACATTAACATAAAAAACAGACTTTTACGCTCTCTCGTGCTTATAACCTTGGTTATTTTATCAGCAATCGCAGGCATGATGTCATTTGGCACCGTAGATGCTTATGCAACCGGCAGTGTTCAGCCCTATATCAGATATGTAGTTCAGTGGGGCGATTCGCTTTATAAAATATCCAAAGTATACGGTGCCTCGATAAGCACAATAAAATCCGCCAACAGTTTGAACACTGATATGATAAGGGCCGGACAAACTCTGACAATACCAACAGCAGCCGGAAGGCCATTATCTAAGATAATCAGCGCCAAGGGTTTGACCGAGGGACAGCTTCGCCTGAATATTATCGTTGATAAGTCTGATAAGCTTTTAACTATTTATCAGAAAGACACACCAATGAAGGCATATCATGTAGAGTTTGGTAATAATGGGACAGGTGATAAGCAAATCGCAGGCGACCATAAAACACCTGAAGGAACATTTTATATCACTCAAAAGCTCGTTTTAAATCCTTCAGATGAATTTCTTGGCTCTCGTTGGATGCGAATAAGCTATCCAAATATTGAAGACGCATGGCGTGGCCTTTCCAATAAACTGATCGATCAGTCCACCTACAACTCCATCTATAATGCCATCATCAATGGCAAAACTCCGCCTCAGAACACAGCACTCGGCGGGGGTATAGGAATTCACGGCGGCTCTACTAAGGCTCTCGGCACCAACTGGACTTGGGGCTGCGTCGGCCTGACAAATACCGATACAGAGGATTTCTATGGCTATATGTTTGTCGGGACCAGGGTTGTAATAAGAAAATAAACGTCCGAGGGCATATAGCCCTCCCCGCTTTCTTTAGACCTTCAGTCAACACTATTAATAAAAATATCATAACAAATTTCGCAATAATTCTATATCTTCATTAGTTGTTGACCAGCTAGTTACAAAACGAGCTACCGAATGCGTATCATCATACTTTTCCCAATGGCTAAACATAATTTCCTTTTTCAACTTTTCCATCCGCTCATTTTCCAAAATTACAAACTGCTGATTAGTGGGTGAATCGATAAAGAATTTTATATTTTTACTCATAAAAACCTTCTTAAGCTCTTCTGCCATATTAATAGCGTAACGACCGATCTCAAAATACAAATCATTGGTAAAAAGTGTATCAAACTGTACACCGAGCAGTCTTCCCTTTGCAAGTAAGCCCCCTCTTCTCTTGACTGAAGTCATAAAATGCTTTGGTTTATTATGTTTAGTAAAAACAACTGCCTCTCCACACAATGCTCCGACCTTGGTTCCGCCGATATAAAATACATGACAAAGCTTTGCAATATCTTTTAATGACATATCCGACTGTCTACTCATTAAGCCATAGCCAAGGCGAGCTCCATCCAAGAATAGCGGGATACTGTAAGAATGGCATATTGCCGCAATTTGCTCCAGTTCTTTTTTGGTATAGAGTGTACCATATTCAGTAGGATGAGAAACATATACCATACCGGGGAATACCATGTGCTCATGACTTTCATTCTCATAGAAATCCGAGATATACTTTTTTAGAGTTTGCGGCTCTATTTTTCCATCCTTATGTGATACCTCCAACACCTTATGTCCGGTAAATTCTATTGCTCCGGCCTCATGACCGCTTACATGTCCGGTGCTTGCAGCAATGACTCCCTCATAATCCTTTAACATGGTTGATATTATTACGGAATTTGTCTGAGTACCGCCGACCAAAAATTCAACTTCAGCCTCCGGGCAATCACATGCTATACGAATTTTTTTCCTGGCACTTTCACAATACATATCTGTTCCATAACCGGAGAGCGGTTCAAGATTCGTCTCTGCCAGCCTATTCAAAATTTGTGGATGTGCTCCCGTATTGTAATCACTTTCAAAAGAAATCATAGTCTTTTCACTTTCCTTCCAAATTAATATGTGCCTCTATTTTTTCAAAGACAACTATTTTGTCAACCAAAATCTATTAAAATCTTCTTATTATCGCCCACTAACTCATAAAAACAGAAAGACACATGAGTCTCATAAATCTTACATACGGCTGTCAGAACACTGCATGGCATCCATAAGCTTGATTTGTTAGCATCAACTGAAATAGCAGGGTCACACAGACACTTGTTCAAACAGAGAGACGCTTATCAGCGTCTTTATCGGGAAAGCTGTGTGCGTTTCCCTCCTGCCAAAGCAGCGTTGCCGGCAAGCCCGCCTTTTGCCTGCGGGCTTCCACCATCAGGGAGCTGCTTTTGTGCCTGCCAAAGGTATTGATAAGCCGCTTCATAGCCTTCCTGCCCGGCCAAATGCAAAACATGCTCCAATAAATTATCTTCTGTCATGAAGCTATCCTTTCTCTTGGGCTGTGTCATAATAGTTAAAAATTAATTGTTTACATATTTACTAATCTTATTATAACACATCGTTTTATAGAGGTAGGACGATTTCTGAGGTTTTGGAAGGTTCATGCAAGCTTCCATAAATCAGGGAATCTGTATGATCCGGACTTATTACTCATATACTTAAGAAAATTTACATCTCCACATTACTCATATTTTTTTCAATTTCTGCATCGTTCATTTTCCTGAAAAAGCTGACAGATAATAGTGCAATGACGCATACCACAGCACCGCTGGGGATCAATACCATATATACATTTATTGAAACAGCATCAAATAAAAATCCATACAATATTTGCCCTAAAGGCTGTGCGCACATAGAAATCGTAGTTACAAAAGCCATGACCTTTCCTGTTAAGTACTGCGGCGTCTTCGCTAGAATAATTGAAAGAGCATAAATTGAAAAAATGCTACAAGCAATCTGACATATGCAGAACATTGCCGTCAAAATCAGATACTTTAAAAATGTATTGTTCGAAAGCAAGAATACACCACCAATTGGAATTAAGCATAATCCCAAAATTAGCAGCGGAATATATAGATTATCAAGCTTCAATTTATTTGCCAGCAAACTGACAGATAAACCACCCAGAATGGCAGCTATGCCCATTGCACTCTCAGCTGCCCCGTAATGCTCTGCAGATAGGCCTAACACTGTACGTACCAGATATGGGAAGCCAACAATAACATTGCCTGATAAAAAAAAGCTGACCAGAGCAGCCAATAATAACAGTTTCAATATATTACGCTGTTCTTTAAATAAAAACCGAATGCTTACAGAAAAATCATATTTGACAATAGCCAACATCCTTTTTTTTTCAGAAGGTTTTTCGTAATCAAGTTTTATAAAGCATTCAAAAACAGCTGTTATGAAAAAACATCCCACTGTAGCATATAGCACAGGCTTTAAACCAAATGCGGTATAGAATATGCTGCCTAAAAATGGAGTTATAAATGAAGCAATAGCCGTTACTTGATTCACGACAGCATTTCCCTTTAATATATTATCATTTGTTTGCATTTGAGGAACACAAGCTTGCACTGTGGGAGACTCAAACGCTCCTAGCACTGATAGGACAATTAATAGTGCCGAAATGACTACTATATCATTGTAAACAGTAAGCAGTTTGCCGGAAGCAAATACAATCACACAAGAGATTGTATCTAAACAAACCATGATATTTCTGCGATTCCACCGATCAGCAAGTATTCCGCCAAACGGAGATAACAGTATTGTCGGCAGCATAGCCATAGTAAGCATTCCCGCAAATACAACAGCAGATCCTGTTTGCTCCAATACATACATAGACAGAGCAAACTTCAATGTAAAATTTCCAATCAGGGAAAACATCTGCCCTAATACTAAAAATGAAAAATTTGGGTTAAATAGTTTTTTCTTCACGGTATACTAAGCCTCCGCATTTTCCACTTTACTAAATAAACTACTTGTTGCCATAATCGTAATCAAACCCGTAATCATAATAAGTACAAAAATTATTTGACTAAATGAGATTAAAGCTACCATCAGTTGACAACTAAATGCTGCCAAAATCACTGCCGATACAATGGTAACGGATATTGACTTCTTGATAAACCCAAACCATACAGAAAGAACTCCTAACATACCGGCAAAAATAGAATGGCAGGCTAGTGAGAGGATTGCCGTTAGCATAGTAGAAATCGTTAGATGATCAGAGCATATATGAAAAATATTTTCTGTCAACAAAAAGATAAGCTGTATTAATATGCTGCAGAGGAACATAGCGACTGTAGTGTAAAGAAAAACCAACACAATTTTTGCACCGAATATTTTTTTGCGAGGAAGCGGATATAAGAACAAAAGCAAAGCCCGTTTTCCAGAGTATTCTTCCACAATTAGCTTCGATGACATAACTGCCGATATTATTGAAAAAACAGTCATACTGACAATGTTTATTATTTCGAATAACGAACTGTAAGCTGTGACTATCTCAATATCAGTTTCTGTTGGGTCTATTTTAGGTATTGCTGCTAATAAATATAAAAGCATCAACATCGCAGCTGCACTGATCATAACAGCAATATGATATGGACGTAAACTATTTCTTTTCAATTCTAGTGAAATTAGTTTATTCATTTGATACTCCTCCTCTTGTGATTGTAATAAAGTAATCTTCTATGCCATTTGGGAATTTAGTCTTGATTTCTTGCGTACTGACTTCTTGTACGACTGTCCCGTTTACGATTATTCCAATGCGATCTGCCATATGCTCAATTTCAGACAGAATATGACTGGAAAGAAGAATTGTCATTCTGTCTTCTTTCACAAGCTGATGGAATAACCTCCGCATATCAATAATTCCTATAGGATCAAGGCCATTAGTAGGCTCATCCAAAATAAGCAATTTAGGCTTATGTATGATTGCACGAGCAATAGCAAGTCTCTGACGCATACCTAATGAGAATGTTGATACCGGCTGTGATCCTGTACCGGGCAGACCTACTCTTTTAAGCGTTTCTTCAACATCTATACTCTCTGTGCCCATGTAAGCTAAATGAAGCTGTAAATTATCTACAGCAGATAAGTGTTCGTAAAAAACAGGACTCTCAATCAAGCATCCTGTTTGTCTGAGAATTTCGGAGTTATTTTTAACACTATCCATTCCCAACACGGTTGCTGTTCCTGAGGACGGTTTTAATAAACCCAGCAGCAGCTTAAAAACCGTTGTTTTTCCTGCACCATTTCTACCAAGAAAGCCATATATTTTTCCTCTTTCAACCGATATCTGGCAATTGTGAATAACCTCTATCCCGGCAAAGGCTTTTGTTAAGCAATGTGTTGATACTGCAAGATCTGTGCTCATAATATCTCCTTTTCATACCTTTCGACGGTATGTATTTAATAATTAAAAATATGGCTCTGCCATTTATAATACCAACTGAATGAATGTATGTTTCCAAAATATAATTGCCTGGCTGGCAATCTTATTTTGGGACGGACAATTCAAACTTTTCAAAGAAGTCGTTGATAAGCTCCATTATCTTATCGTCTATCAAAGGCAATCCCATTTTATCAAGCATATCAGCAAGAAATTTAAATTTGTCTTGCAGCTCATTCGTAGTTGCAGGGAACATTGATGGAGTTAACCATATGCTTGTCAGAAATGGAAGCAACTCCGACAGTTCTCTAGAATACTCCGTGTGAATAGAACCATCACGGTTTCCCTCCTCAATCAATTCATAGAAAAGCGGGCTTAAGATTTCACGATTTGACACAATAGTCCCAGCTAACACTCTTGGATTCTTTAGGATAGGCAACGATTGAACAGTCATATCTGTACGTACAACATCAGCTTGATTTAGTTGTATAACTTCACGAAGCTTTTCAAGTCCGTTTAAATCAGAACGATCACGCACAGCGTCAAATGGATTATTTTCTATAAACATCCGGTTGACAACCGCATCCATAATTTCTTCCTTCGACTTGAAATGATGGTATACTGCCCCTTTTGTCAACCCACCCAATTCACCAACAATGTCTTGAATGGTCGTTTTATCATATCCCTTTTCTAAAAAGAGCCTTTGTGCTACTTCTAATATCTTTTCTACAGTAACCTCGGGATATTTGTTCCGTGCCACAAGTCAACCTCCAAGCTGTAACATTCTTTCCATATGTATAGATATACTATAATTGGCATGCTTTGTTTTGTCAAGATACATACCAAAAGTATTTAAAGTTCACTAATTCTTTTTGTACTCACATGATGTAATTCCTTCTCCATAATCTCATATGCCAATATCACATCATTTTTAACGGGATGCCTTTCATGCTTTATGGTCTTATAGCCAATTTTCTCATAAAGTCCTGCTGCAGGTAACGATGCATCCAGACATGCTTTATCGTAGCTTTTACCAATCACCGCTTCAATTTCATTCATAATATATGTGCCATACCCTTTCTTCTGATGCTCAGGCAGCACATAAACTCTTGTGATATGGTTATCCAAGAAGCTTCCGGTCCCAACAATTTCCTCATCTACCTTAAGCACGCTGACATTTCCAGCCTGCACATCCTTTGCTATGACACACAAGCTATGATGATTGCGAAAAAAGTCCACAACTTCTGACGGGTAGTACCTTGGATATATTGCTTTAATTGTGCACTGTACTATCTCATATATTCTATGAGTTTCCTGCACTGTTGCCTGCTGGTAAGTTACATTCCCGCATTTTTCCAACATTGGCTTCACTGATCCTCCTTCCATTACACACCTGCCCCTCTTAAATTATTTCATAAGTTACCTAACCTTCACACATTCTTTTCTACTCATGAAAAATACTATTATTATATCATCATTTCATTTGCCAATTTGATGAAAGCCTTAAGTGCTGCTGACATCCATTTTGTTTTGTGGCAAAGCACTTGAGTAAATATAAGAAATTCCGGCCCTACCCAATTCAATCTCACAAGACGTTTTTGCTGAAGTTCTTCTTCCACGGCGGTCTGAGGCAGAAATGTGATGCCCATTCCACTCAAGGTTAATTGCTTTATTGCATGAACATTGCCGGTTTCTATTACTGAACGAGGCTTTACATTACATTGTGACATTATAGTATCAAAAAGTGATCTATAACCGCAGCAGGATTCAGTTAAAATCAGGGGTTCACCCGATAAGTCTTCAGGATAGACACTTTCTCTTGAAGCAAAGGTATGTTCAGGCGAGCAAAAAAGAGCCATTAGTTCAGGGGCTTGAAATACAGTGATAAAATCAGTATTTACTATCTTTTGGTCAACAAAAAATGCTATGTCAATTGTATTATCTTTTAATGATTGCAGAAACTCAGCTCTATTCCCAAATTTGATAGAAATTTCGACATCAGGGTATCTTAAGCGGTATTCTTTTAAAACCTTAGGCAGCTTGGTTACACATAAGGATTCAACTGCACCTATGATTAAAGGTCCACTTGGCATATCCGAGTTACCTGCAATATTCTTAACGTCATTCGACAGCTTTAGCATCTGCTCAGCCAACGGCAGCAGCTTTTTTCCTTCATACGTTACTGTGATGTTATGACCTAGACGTTCAAACAATCTCACCTTTAGTTCATGCTCAAGTAATTGAATTTGCGAGGTAATAGACGATTGAGCATAGCCTAGCTCTATCGCTGCTTTTGAAAAGCTTTGAAGATTTGCAATCGTTACAAAAGCCTTTAATTGTCTTAATTCCATTAAGTTCACCTACTTATTGCTTTTATCGATAAATTGTATAGAATTTATCAATTTTACTAAGCATTTACTGTATGATACCATAATGTCTAGTATTTGGGAATATTTTATTATTTGAAAGGGTACTTTACTATGAGCGAATTTTCGAAAAATAATCAGGAACTAATTAGATTGATTAGTGAATGGGAGCCAAAGCTATCTCAGCTTTCAGTAGATGTAATAACAAAAAGGAGAAACATCCAAAACAGGACAATCAAGCAGATCGTGGGTCATATGGTCGATTCAGCTTCCAACAATACCCATAGGATAATCCATTTGCAATATCAGCCAAGTCCATTGATTTTTCCCGATTACGCAAACCTTGGCAATAATGACAGATGGATCGCAATACAGAATTATCAGGATGAAAAGTGGGAGGATCTTATACAGCTGTGGAAGTATGCCAATTATCATATTGTCCATGTTATAAATAACGTTGACACTGAAAAGCTAGACAATGTATGGATCAGCGCACTAAAAAACACTATCTCGCTAAAAGAAATGATTACTGATTATCTGAATCACTTCAAGCTGCACTTGAGTGAAATTGATAATCTGATAAACAATAACTAAGCGATCAGCTATTTTGAGAAAACCCTTGGCTTACCATCCATGGCCTTCTGTACTCACAATTAAACTTGTAATTTACAGCTAAAATACAACTGCAATTTTTTAAGGAAATTGAATTAGTTCGTTTCCAATGTTTCAATGGCATTGTGTAAGCCAGGGTTTTCATAAAATAATTTCCGGTCTTATAAGCTAAACATTTAAAATTTACTTTTATGCCAGATAACTGATGAATCAATATGGTATATATCCGGCGAGCAGGTTCTTGCCATTATTCCGGCTAACTCTTCAGTCATCTTCACTATCTGATTTTTTACTCCCTCTGCGCCATTCTTTTTTAAAGGTTCCATAATCGCCCTGCCTGCAGATACTGCATTCGCACCCAATGCAAGCGCCTTAAATACATCGCTTCCACTCATAACACCACAGTCAACAAAGATGGGGATTTGACCATTGATTACTTTAGCAATCCTAGGTAATACTAATAACGGAGGAACTGCATAGTTCATAATTCCGTGGTGATGTGAAACTACAATACCTTTAGCTCCGGCCTCTAAAGCTTTATATGCATCTTGTTCACTGAGAACTCCCTTTATGATAAAGGGTAATTTCGTAGATTTTATGAATTCTTTTATTTCTGTAAGAGTTTTAGGTTTCATATGTTCACCTAAAACAATATCGTATCTGCCATTTCCTCCGAAGGAGTGGTCTACATCCATGCCCAGAGCCATGACCCCACAGCGCTCCGCATGCTCAATTCTCTTTAATATATAGTCATTATCTGCATATGGTTTTATAATATTAATTGTACGCGCACCTGTAGCTGTAATAGCTGCAATTTCATCCTGATCGCCCATACCTGCCCAATTAACAGCATTTGCCGCCAGTGCACCCTTTGCCATTTCAACCATTCCATCTTCATACACATTGTTTAGATGTGATAAAGCTGCCATCATAACAGGAGTATTAAATGTCTCTCCAAATAGTTCAAATTTTGTTGAAGGCAAAACAGCATCAATATGTCTCATTTCAATCAATAATGAATCAAAGTACTCTCTGGTTATCTGATTTGAATCCCATGGCCTACTGTTAATTTCCTCATATCTCATATGTGACACTCCTTTTCTTAGTTCACAAACATTACCGGAAATATTATTTGCTAAAATTCTAAATTTACTTTAATAATAGCTTTATTCCTGTCCTTTATATAGCTTGAGTACTTCCGGGTCGTCCAGGCATTCTGCTATACATGCAGTATCTTCAGCAGTAAATGGTCGGAGTATCACTTTATTTCCCGGTAATGTTGGTTTGCTTTTTAAATTAATCATTATGTCATTCCCTCTATTCTATCTAGTACTGTCATTTCTGAAACATTTGACTTATTTAGTCAGTCCAATCAGATAATTCTCCACTATTGACTTATTTAGTCAATTAGTCGGCACCAATCAGATAAATTCTCCGCTAGTTCCGACCATCATATATAATCTTTATCATTAGCCCTGTAATTTCAGCCATTCTATAACCGGTGAAAGATTTTCTTCCTTTACACCATTAAAACCGTTTTCAATTATAACAATGGATTCTTGGATCCTCTCATCCTTGTCCTTGCGGCTTTTAAGCATCTTTAAAAACATAGACAGCATAATTCTGTCCATACCTTTTATCTCTTTCAGAGGCAAGCATCCACCTCTCAAATAAAAGAACGGTATACCTTCCAGCTTATTCCTTGCTGTAACTGTTTCCACATCCGGTTCAGCAGTCCTCCCTGTGCCTGATCCACAAACAGCCTTGACATTGTACTTTCTCACCTTATTAAGGCCCTTCACCTTACCGCCGTACATCCAGCCCAGGAAAATGATCTCTTCGTCCTTATTTATCTTTGATAACTCCTTAACCGAAAAAACCTTAAGCTTAGCTTTACCGCCAAGCATATCTGCATACCTTTTAGTAAAGCCTGTTTTGGATTCATAAACAATTATCATTTTTCCTATTCCACCTCATTTTTTCTTACATTAAGCCAATAGAATTTAACCAATCTTCACTTATTCTGAAAATGCTGCTTAGGTTACTCATATTTTATCATATATATACTATCCATCCAACTATTTGCATTCCAGCTTTAATATTTCCAGAATGATTAATATTAGCCTTTTCAAACTCTTTTCCTAAAATAAAATAGAAAAGCCCTATAAAAAGCATTGTTTGCATAGAGCTGTGCGGTGTCCATATAAGTCGATATCTGCCGGCTTCTACAGGAAGCTTTCCATCTTCATCCCCAAAGGGTGTTTTAAAATAATTATCTTGTCTCACAAATGCCCCATTAGGTGCAATTTCATGCGCAACTTCACTGGTTGCAACATTCCCATAGCTCATATATTCCCTCCTCCTAATTTCAAACTTTTTATTCCAGAGTTATACTTTTTTCATTGCACAATCCAGATCATGAATCAGATCATCTGCATTCTCAATTCCTACTGACAACCGAAGTAAGCGGTCTGTCAAACCATTTTTCAGACTTAACTCTTCCGGAACCTCCGAATGCGTTTGAGTAATTGGGTAGGTAAGCAAGGATTCAGTTCCGCCTAGGCTTTCTGCAAATTGTATTAATTGAACTTCTTTTAGCAGATTTACTGCCTGCTCCTTTGTCCGCATATTAAAACTGATCATTGCCCCAAATCCTCGTGCCTGTTTTTTAACTATTGCATATCCCGGGTGGTCGATCAGGCCTGGATAAAATACATCTGTAACTTTTTCCTGTCGTTTTAACCATTCAGCAATCTTCATTGCATTTTCGCATGCCCGCTCCATTCGAACAGCTAGTGTTTTGATCCCGCGAATGATCATCCAGCTATCAAAAGGGTCTAAAGCGGCGCCAAGACATTTTGCCATAAAATGAATTTTTTCTCCCAGCTCTGGTGTTGCTGCAACCAAAAATCCGGACAATGTATCATTGTGACCACCCATATACTTTGTTCCACTATGTACCACAATATCGGCACCAAGAGAGATCGGATTTTGCAGGTATGGCGATAAAAAGGTGTTGTCAACGATTAATAGTAATTCATGCTTTTTACAAGTTTTTGCTAAAGCTTCAATATCCGTCACATGCATCATTGGATTGGTAGGAGTTTCTATAAACACAGCTTTGGTATGATCTGTTATATGTGGCTCGATATTATCTTCCGCAATATTTAGTCGGGTGAATTCTATTCCATTTTTCTGACTGATACGCTCAAATAGCCGGATGCTTCCTCCATATAGATCCTCTTCCACAATTAAGTGATCTCCGGGTGAAAAAATTTCCATAAGTGCACTGATAGCAGCCATACCAGAAGTAAAAGCTGCACAATCTGACCCCTGCTCCAACTGAGCCACCAGTTTTTCCAGATAATTTCTTGTTGGATTTGTCTGTCTCGTATAATCATAGCCTGTTGTTTTTCCTAAATCCGGATGAGCAAATGTCGCTGTCTGAAAAATTGGTATAGAGATAGCACCATATGTCCTCTCTTGTTCTCTTCTTTCCTCTTCTCTATATAGATGAATACACTGTGTTTCGATTCGATCGGCCACAATCTACACTTCCTTTCTTCTCCTATGTAATCGCTTCTTTTAGTTGATTGAAAGCTCGTTCCAGAACACTTCTCTGTGTCGCAATATTAATTCTTTCAAATAGTGCAGAATCTCTTCCGAAAATAACACCATCATCAGTCCAAAGATGCGCTTTCTCTTCAAATATTTCACGCAATTTTCTATAATCATCTGTCAGTCCGCTGCAATCCAGCCAGATCAGATAGGTACCTTCCGGTTCCACCAGCTTAATCTGAGGCAATTCCTTTTCTAAAAAGTCACGAACGAATGTTAGGTTTTCCTCCAAATATGAGACAAGATCATCATGCCACTCTTCTCCATAGGTATATGCCGCCCAATTTGCAGTTAAGCCCAATGTATTTGCCTGACTGTAACCAGCAGCACTATTTGCCAGACGGAATTTTTTTTTAAGCACCTGATTTGGTATAAATATATTAGCTGTCTGAAGCCCGGCTAAATTGAATGTTTTGCTCCCAGAGGTTCCAACAACTGACAATTCACTTATCTCTTTACCTAAGGAAGCAAAAGGAATGTACTGATACTTGCTATATGTAAAATCGCCGTGGATTTCATCAGCAAAAACAATTACATTATGTTTTCTGCAGATTTCCCCTATCCTCAGCAATTCTTCTCTTCTCCAGACTCTTCCTACCGGGTTATGGGGATTACAAAGAAGAAATAACTTTACACCATTATCCACAATTTTCTTTTCATAATCCTCAAAATCTATTTGATAATGCCCATCCTTATATACCAATGGATTATCTATCAATACACGCTGATTCGATTCTATACATTTATAGAATGGATAGTAGACAGGGCTCTGCAGAAGTACTGCATCACCTTCTTTTGTAAAAGCTTTAATTGCAGTAGCAATAGCATATACCACACCGGGTGTGACTGTTGTCCACTTTTCTTCAATCGCCCATCCATGTCTTTTTTGGTACCATTTTTTTAAAGCTTCATAGTACTCGGTATCCGGTTCTGTATATCCGAAAATTCCATGATCCACTCTTTCTTTTATCTTATCTAATACGATTTCCGGCAGTTGAAAATCCATATCGGCAACCCAAAGTGGAATCAAATCGTCTCTGCCCTTTCGACTTATACCATGGTCAAATTTCAAACAACCCGTATTTCTTCGATTAATTATTTTATCAAAAGATGTTTTATATTTTCCCATTTTCATATCCCTGCCATTTCTTAAGTATATAATTTTAAGCTACTTTCATCTTACCATTGACATTTTTTTCTCGCTAATATGAAAAAGATTGAGCCAGTTATAGCATTTACCTATATCCAAATAAAAGTCTCGGGGACATCGAGCCCTCTAGACTTTTGCTGTAGCCTTCAGGCAACGCCATTAATATGAGAAAAAGCTATTACAGTAGTTTTACTGCAATAGCTTTTTAGAGTTTTTATCCTTCTATATCAGAACATATTACTTTCTGTTCAAAAGTCTTTAGATCCTCTATGTATATTTGACCAATCTTGCTGAGTTTTATGCCCTTGTGCTTTATATATCCAATACGCATCTTTTCTGTCTCTTTTAGTGGAATTGCCAGATATTCATCACCGTTTAGTTCTTCACATATGATTCCCGAACACAAAGTATATCCATTTAAACCTATCATCAGATTCAACATTGTCGCTCTGTCATTTGCACGAATTACTCTCGCATGTTCTATATCACTTTTCATTTCCTCTGCCAAAAACAGAGAACGATTACGCCCCTGATCAAAGGAAAGGCATGGATATGCCTCTAACTCTTCCATTGAGATCACTTTTTGCTTTGCCAACGGATGTCCGCTCCACAAATAAACATATGTATCACAAGTAAACAGATCAATAAACTCCAATCCATTCTCTGTGAGTATATGATTTAATACCTTCTCATTAAAATCATTTAAATAAATAACACCAAGCTCACTTCGAAAGCTTTTAACATTCTTTATAACGTCATATGTAGTTGTCTCCTGCACAGAAAAATCGAAATTATCAATTCCAACTTTTTTCACAGTTTCTACAAAAGCTTTTACAGCAAAGCTATAGTGCTGCATAGATACGGAAAATATTTCCTTCCTAGTCGTATCTATGTATTTGGCTTGTATCAGTGCAAATTGATCTCTAATCTGTCTTGCATATCCCAGAAATTCTTCTCCTGCAGGAGTAATTTCAATACCACGGTTAGAGCGTACAAAAATTTGAATTCCGATTTCCTGTTCCAGTTCTTTCATTGTCTCTGATAAACTTGGCTGAGAAATAAATAGTTCTCGCGATGCCTCATTCATAGATCCACAATCTGCGATTGCAATTGCATATCTTAATTGCTGTATCGTCATAGTATCCTTCCCCTATCTCAATATGTATCAAAAAATTATGTTTTACATCTCTTTTCCTTGTTTTCGATAACAACCTGGCTATATAATATGCCCGGGAGTAAAGCATTCGACAACGACACATGATGCTGCTATTTATAGTGATATTACTAATAGTCATTGCATTTAACTATTTCTGAAAAACTGCTGCTTAAATCTAATGGTGCAATGTTATACCTATCATCCTAGTATGTCAATAGGTTAACAGGATGTTTACTTAAGTGCGCAAAAAGACTATTCCAGAAGTTCTTTCTGTAAAACATTAATGGTAACTAACAGTTATATCGTCGCACAACAAGTCATTACGCAAAAATAACCTTAAGTTAATAAATATATCTCAAGACAATTTTATTATAAATTACTAGGAAGTGGTAGCCTTTTTCAGAAGACAATAATAAAAGGTAGCATGCCAAACATACCTTAAATTGACTAAAATGTCCACAGCACATTTGAAAACTTAATGTTATCAGCTTTTTGAACTCATTCTTTTTGCTTCCGTATGCATTTTCGCTTAGAACAGATTTTCTTTTGCTGCTCCTTGTCCACAATTTATACAATCAACAGTGCTGGTAATGCATTGAAAATATATAAAGCTCACTTCTCCTTTGAGCATAAGAAAAGGCCATAAGTGAACATACGTTCAGCTACAGCCTTTAATTATTAACTATATCGCTCTCTGAATTTCATAATAAATCCCGTAAAAAATATGCCATAATTTTATGGTAGACGATTTCCTGCCGCAAGATATACTGCATACCATTCCTCACGCGTAAGCCGGATTTCTGTTGCCCTTATGCAATCCTTCAAACGCTGTATATTCATTGTACCGGTAACCGGCTGCAGCTTTGCAGGATGACGCAGCAACCACGCCATAGCAATGGTCGTACTACTCACACCATATTTTTCGGCCAGTTCATCCAGCTTTGCATTCAGCTCGGGATATTTTTCACTGCCAATGAAAACCCCTTCAAAAAAGCCATACTGGAAGGGAGACCATGGCTGAATTGTGATATCGTTGAGACGACAGTAATCAAGAACACTTCCATCACGGTTGACTGCAAAATCATCCGACATATTAACATGTAATCCCTGAGATATCATGTTTGCATTCGTAATACTCATCTGTAGCTGATTTGCTACCAGCGGCTGCCGAACGTGCTTTTGCAAAAGCTGCATCTGCATCGGATTCTGATTTGACACACCGAAGAAACGTACCTTTCCGCTATCATGCAGAATGTCAAAAGCCGCAGCAACCTCCTCCGGCTCACAAAGCGCATCCGGCCGATGCAGAAGCAACACATCCAGATAATCCGTGTTTAATCGTTTGAGACTGCCTTCTACTGATGAAAGGATATGTTCCTTCGAAAAATCGTATGCTATACCGGGTCGAATGCCACATTTGGATTGCAGAATAACTTTTTCACGAACGTTGTTGTCCATATGAATGGCTTTGGTGAAAATCTCTTCGCTAGCTCCGCTGCCATAGATATCAGCGTGATCAAAGAACACCGCACCTTCATCGAGTGCTGTTTTTACAAACTTTTCCGCCTCATCTATGCTCAGCCTGTTAATCCGCATGCATCCCACAGCAATTGTTGGCACCTGCAGTCCGGACTTACCTAATTCAATCGTTCTCATAACTTTGTAACACCTCCTATTTAACCAACTGATAAATGGATAGTACATCCTGCCAGTAAAGCTTTTTCAAACCGCCAATAGGACGCTCATTACCAAAGGCTGCTTTTGTGGCTTTCTTTGCCATTTCTTCAAATCTATCTTCTCTTATGCCTAACTGAGACAATGTAGACGGCAGCCCCAGCTTTGCGAAAAAGTCACGCAATCTGGCAATACCTTCCATGACGATGGCATCCGGATCGCGATAGCTGCTCTGTACACCCATCACGTTTACGGCAAACTGCACGAACATTGGCACATTTTCCTTATATACATACTGCATCCAGCCAGGCGTCAACACTGCCAGACCAGCACCGTGAGGAACGTCATAGATGGCAGAAAGTTCATGCTCCATTCCGTGACAAGCCCAGTCCTGCTCCCTGCCCATACCCACCAGACCATTGTGGGCTACCGTTCCGCTGAAGCCAAGCTCCGCCCATGCATCGTAATTGTGCATATTGGCATTGACCAACATTGCATTTTTCATAAGGGTTCTTAATACAGTTTCACACAAGCCATCCGTCAGATCGGTATGAGTGGTGTTCGTAAAATACCGTTCAAACACATGGCTCATCATATCAGCAACGCCATTGGCAAGCTGATTCTTAGGCAGTGTGAAGAATAATTCCGGATCCATGATGCTCAGAAGCGGCCTTAGGGCAGGACTTCCATAGCCATACTTAAGCTGCTTCTCCTCATTAGTTATTACTGTATCGCCACTGGACTCACTGCCAGCCGCGGGAATTGTAAGAATAGTTGCAACAGGCAAAGCCTTTTCGATAGCTTTATTCTGCTCATACACTTCCCAGATATCCCCATCGTAGTACACACCCATGGCAATTGCCTTTGAAGAATCAATAGTACTTCCGCCTCCCACAGCCAAAATCAGCTCCACCTTTTCACGCCTGCACAGTTCAATACCCTCATGAACTAATGATAAGCGAGGATTCGGCTTCACTCCGCCAAGCTCAACATAATCGATACCACTATCTTTCAGAGAGGACGTCACAGTGTCATACAGACCGCTTCCCTTAATGCTTCCTCCGCCATAGTGAATAAGAACCTTTTTTGCATAGGGACGCAGTAACTCACCAACCCTTTTTTCTTCACCCCGTCCAAACAAGATGCGCGCAGGAGCATAAAAATCAAAATTCAACATACTTTTTCCTCCCATAATTAGATTTGTCATTTCTGTGTTTACATCAGAGCAGACCAATCATTTAATTAGCAATGATCTGAAAATAAGAAGCATCCAATGAAAAATCAAATGCTTCAACTTTGGATTCCCAATAAATATCTTAATGGAGAATCAAAATCTCATATGACTATTATTACCCTAAGTGTTAGTACCAAATCAAGTATTTATTGAAGAAAAATATCACCAATCAAATTCGTTTTTCCAATAATTATAGTCGACTCTATGGTATCCCATATTATTATTGTTATTAGAAATTTATTATTTCTTCTGCTGACTCCGAAGCTTGTCAGCAGCTTCCTTCAGCGCCTCTTCCGGAGTCTGGGTCCGTTCCTTCAGAACCTTGAACATGACATTTGATTTCACTAGAACCTGGGCTGCGGAGTTCAAATCGCCCATGTTCGGGGAAGGAATCTCATCCTTCATTCCCAGGAGTATACTAAAAACCTTCTCGTTATTAAAATACGGATCCGGCTGCTGAAGTTCCGGAGAGTCCCAGACTTCCCATCTGATCGGGTCAAATTTGAGCTCCTGCCAGATCCTTATATTACTTTCCTTTGAGAGCTTCACATAGCCAAGAAAACTTACTGCTTCATCCTGATATTTACTTTGTTTCATTACGGCAGTTCCTGAACCTCCAATACCAGCAGATCTCGTATTTCCTTCTTCCCATACAGGCATTGGGCGGACCATTACCTTCCCTTCCAAATCAGGCATGTATGCCAAAAATCTGCTCATATACCACATTGGCATAATAAGAGACGCCATTCCACCATTATTCATAAATGCGAAAAACTCCTCAGAACCTGTTGTACCACCCGGCATCGGAATAGCGATTTGATCCTTGTATATCATATCCTGCATTGCTTGTAATGTCTTTATGTTTATATCGTTGTCGAGGATAACATTTCCGTTCTTATCCAGGTAATCTGATCCCCTCTGAATTATCATAGGCCAAAACGGTCTTTGATCTGTTACCTCAAAGGCAGTCATAGGTTTGCCGGTAACGGCGACTACCTTCTTTCCCGCCTTTTCATAATCTGCCCAGGTTTGAATCATATCTACATTAACTCCGGCTCTGTCAGTGATTTCCTTGTTGTAATAAACCACTGTGGCCCCTACATGAAAACATATTCCATAATACTTACCATTTTTACTGTAAATATCGAACCTTGACTGTACAAATTTGTCTTTTTCCAGGTCAATTATCTTGTTAAGCTCAACCAACTGAATATCGCCCTTCAAAAAGTTGGAAAAGAAATTAATGTTGATATCTGCGATATCCGGCGCACCTACCCCTGACTGTATGGCAATCAGAAGCTTGTTATGCATTTCAGCATTGGGATATACATCCACAGACAGTTCGATTGGCAAGTCAGGATTAGCCTTATTCCACATATCAGCGGTCTTAATGTAGAAGGGCTTGTGAATATCCTGGAATGTCCATAGGCTTAATTTTGTCACGACACCTTTTCCGTCTGCCGATTTGATTCCCTGTTCCGGTTGTTTGCTGCAGCCGCTGCTAAACCCTAATGTGACCATACTAAAAATGAATGTAAATATAAGAAGAACGTTAAGGCTTTTTTTCATTTGTTTCTTCTCCCTTCGATATTTACATGGTCTATTTCCCACAATTCTGTTCGTATTCCAAAGGAGTCATCCCCTCAATATCCTTAAACACTCTGAAAAAGTAGTTGTAGTTATTGAAGCCGACTTTTACAACGATTTCCTTAAGTTTGAGCTTGCCATTCTCAATAAGATTCTTTGCATTTTCAACTCTGATACGATTAAGGAACTCTACAAAACCCATCCCGCAATCTTCCTTGAAGACTCTACTGATATATGAATTGCTAACGCCTGTGAATTCTGCAATCTCACTTAATGATATGTCTTTTTTGTAGTTCTTGTTTACATATTCGATTGCCCTTCTGGTAATTTCACTGTGTTTATTTCCAACCTTAAGATTCCTCAAAATTGCGATAAGCTTGTCATACAGGCCCGTTATCCATTGCTTTATATCCACAATGGTTTCATATTTTTGCATCATATTGTAGGGTATTTCTTCATTGGTGTATATTTGTGAAATCTCAAGTCCGGTTTCTTTTGCAACCTTGTTTACTATATTTATAAGCTCGGCGCAAATCATCTGTGTCGACTTGCTGCCCAAGCGATTATTCAGTATCCTGTCAAAAATTGTGTCGATATGCTGTTTTACCCTTTCACTGTCTAATTCCCTCAAGGTAGCGATCAAGTCCCTTTCATCTCTTATATCAAGGCAAAGGAATCCGTCTTCTGCCTTTCTTTCAGTATTTTCGATTAAAATACTGTCCTTTCCTTTATAGAACTTATCTTTAAGCATTATGTCAGCTTCATGGTATGCTTGCGATATTCTTGATATGTCGCTGTAAACCTTACTTGCACTGAAACAAGCAGTTACATTCAGATATTTCCTAACGCCGGACCTTAACCTGTCAATCATTGTGTAAAGCTTGTTATAAATAAACAGCATGCTGTAAGCATCCCCCAAGGAAAAAATAATCACAAACCTTCCTTTCGAAAAATGCTCAATGAATGATTTTTCCCAATCACCCAGTATCCCCCTTGCCATTTCAAGGAAGGTTTTAATAAGCGCATCAATCTCCTTCGACGAAAACCTCTCCTCAATAAAAGCAAAGTCATCTATTTCTGCAATAGAAACGACAAGGTTCTTATTATCAATATTTATACCCAGCGAGGCAATGGAGCTTGCAATTTCATTACTGTCAGTCTGCTCTCCAGTCATCAGAGCTTGAATGAATTCCTTGCATAATGTTGATTTTCTATTTAAAATCTGTTCTGTTAACATATTCCTTTGGTTGCATTCGATTCTGTATTTCATAACTGCATCCTTGGCCGATTGCAGTATATCAAGGAGAGTATCCGAATTTAAATGGTGCTTGAGCACATAGTCTACAGCGCCTTTTTTCATACTCTGCTTTACATAGTCAAAATCATCATAGGCACTTATAGCAATAACCTTTATCTGCGGCCAGTTCTCATTTATACGGTCTATTAATTCAACGCCGTTCATACTAGGCATATGCATATCGGTAATTACTATATCCGGTATATCATTCTCAATGAGCTGTATTGCTCCCGGAGCACTGCTTGCTTCTCCCGATATGAAGTAGCCTGTCTTCTCCCAATCTATCATTGTCTTGAGATCTGTCCTTGAAAAAGCATTATCATCTACTATCAATACTTTCAGCATTATAGCTTGATTCTCCTTTCTCAACGGCCGGGATGGTTATTTCTACAGTTGTGAACAGGTTTGGAACACTTTGTACGGCAACCCCGAATTCTTCACCGAAATAAAGCTTTATCCTTTCATCCACATTCTTAATACCAATCCCGCTAAGTCTGGATTTTCTCTCCATCAGACTGTTTAGACTTTCCGGAGAGATTCCTATTCCATTGTCAGTAATTGTAATATGAAGCTCGTTTCCGATCCTGTATCCTTTCAGTATGATTATACCCTGCCCGCTCATAGGTTCGAGCCCGTGAATAATGGAATTCTCCACTATCGGCTGAAGTATGAACCTCAGTATTTTAAACTCCATTATGTTTTCTTCTATCTCAAAATGCACCTTAAACTTATCATAATATCGGTAGTCCATAATATTGAGGTAATCCTTCACATACTGCACTTCCTCCCTGATGGTTATCATCTCTCCGCCCTTGCCCATACAACCTTGCAGTAATTGAATCAAGGATGTTGTGATACTTGAAATGTTTTGAGCCTTTTGAATGTTCGCTAGCCATCTAACCGTATTTAACGTATTAGAAAGAAAGTGCGGGTTTATTTGCGCCTGCAGTGCCTTCAATTCAGCAACTCTTTTTAGGTCCTCCTTGTTCTTCACTTCTTCAATCAAGTACTTAAGTTCCCTTACCATATTGTTGAAATTTACTGTCATTTCACCGAGTTCATCCTTGGAGTCATCTATTATGTGAACCACAAAATTTCCCTTCTTGACATTGTTCATAGAAGCAGCCAGTTTTGTTAAAGGTTTCGAGATGCTTTTTGAAACCAGAAAGGACACAAGAAGTGCCAATAGGAAGCATATAATTCCAAGGTATGCTATATTGATACCTATTTTCTTGGATTCGGCCTCAAGGTATGAATAGGGTATAGTACTTACGACATACCAGTCTGAGTGCGGGATATAGGTATATGCAATTAAGCTTAGGCTGTCATCAACTATAGAGTTGAATGAATAGATTTCCTTTTTCCTGTTTATTAACAGTTCCTCAATGAGTGAAGTATTTTCATAGGGCTTCGCAGCATATATTTCCGTACCCATCCCTGATATGACAGTACCGCTGCTGTCCAGTATTAAAATACTTGATCCGCTTCCAATATTAATATCCTTAATGATATTTGCTATATATTTCTCGTCTATTCTAATAATAATATATGCTTTATTAAAGCTCTGATCCAATGATTTAAAGCTTCTCGCAATCATTATGCCGGCTTTTCCGTAGTTATTTGCTCTATACCCTGTACTGTCCGTCTTTTCCTCATCACTGGCATCCTCAATAGTCCATAGCGGAACTCCGTTTTTAGGCTTAATATCTTCAAAGAGTCCTTTTAGATATTCCTCCTTGAGTCTGAATTTAAAATAAGTGTCGCCATATGCTATGATCTTGTCACCTTTTTCGGTATATACAAGAACATCAGAAACACTGTGAAAAAACGAAAACCTTTTGGCCAGAATCTCCTGAATTCTGGCCTCGGCATCGTTTTTCTCCCACTCATTCATATATTCGTAATTTGCAAGGGTGTATTGTACGAGATCCGAAAAGGCAATGTCCACACTGTCGTTTTCAAGCTTCATTAATTCATTTTTTACATTTTCGCTGACCTGATTAGTAATCTGTATAGAGTATGTACTTATCTTATTCTTAATTGCTTCGCTTGATTTATAAAAAGCGTAGAGGCCGGTGATCATAAGAGGAACCAGTGTCAGCATAGCAAAAGATACTGCAAGCCTATTCTGTATCCTTGTCCTTCTAAGAAGGTCCGTCAGAAACGTTATGGCATGCGGCTTTATCGGCCTGAGCCTCAATCTGGTCATTATCTTTTTGCATACAGCACCAGTTTCTATCGTCATATTAAGTTAACTTCCTTTGAGATCCATTGTATGCTTAATGATATAATATACTTACAGGTAAACTGACGGAAATCGTTTATGTCTCCTTACATTATATCATTTAAGTTTATACATTTACACAGTTTTAGTGATAATTTTCCATTTAGTCTTTACTCTATTGTCAGTACAGCTACAGACATAGGTGGCAGTGTTGCATTGAAGCCTTTCCCGTTCAGCGAGCAATTTTTAAATTCCATCGGCTTCAACTCTTCCGGGTTTTCAAATGTGTTATGTATATTCATTACATGAGACGCAATCACTCTGCCGGATATCCTGCTTGCTTTAAACCCGTCAATATTGCAGCAGACTTCAGCAGAATCATTAGTGCTAACATTACAAAGGCTCACATGAATTACTCCATTCTGATCAATCGATGCCGACCCACTTACCTGCGGTACCTTTTCATCCAGGTATCCGTATTCATTTGTCTTTATCTCGATCGGCAGGCATGTTGCATCATGATGCACCTTGTACATTTCAAATACATGATATGTAGGTGTGAGCACTATCTTAGCGCCGTCTGTCAAAATAACCGCCTGAAGCACGTTTATGGTCTGAGCTATGTTAGCCATACGTACGCGGTCACAGTGGTTGTTAAATATGTTAAGGCTGATTCCTGCGGATACCGCATCCCTCAAAGTATTCTGCTGGTACAGGAAACCCGGGTTAGTTCCCGGCTCCACGTCAAACCACGTTCCCCATTCATCCACTATAAGCGCTACATTTTTCTCAGGGTCATACTTATCCATGATAGCAGAATGCTTATTCACAAGCTCCTCAGTAAAATATGCTGCCTTCATTATAGCAAACCATTCGCTTTCATCAAAATCAGTAGATGAACCTCTTACAGCATCAGGCTTCCTTAAATATATCTTGTTTCCATCCGGATTTTCAAGAACAATACTATGATCTCTTACTCTTGTATAATAATGAAGAGCGAGTCCGTTCATAAAATGGCCGGCTTCCCTCATCATCACTTCAGTCCAGTGATAATTGTCTCCCCTTGGTCCGCAGGCCACTTTGTATATGGAGTTGCGTCCGAAATCTCTTACATACAGGGCATATCTCTTATACTCATCAGCGTAGTATTCGGCACGCATCCTGCCACCGCAGCCCCAGTTTTCATTACCTACTCCGAAATACTTGAGGCTCCATGCTTTTTCTCTCCCATTAGCCCTTCTAAGATTGGCCATCGGTGATTCGTTGTCATATGTCATGTACTCTACCCACTGCTGCATCTCCTGAACCGTACCGCTTCCCAGATTGCCGCATATATAAGGTTCTGTTTCGAGCATGTCGCACAGGTCAAAGAACTCATGAGTACCAAAATGGTTATTTTCTACTACCCCACCCCAATGCGTGTTTACTATTTTCGCCCTTTTTTCTTTTGGACCGATTCCGTCCATCCAATGGTATTCGTCTGCGAAACAACCGCCCGGCCAACGTAGTACAGGTATCTTTATATCCTTCATTGCTCTAATAATATCATTTCTGAGTCCGCGTGTATTAGGAATCGGCGAATCCTCTCCAACCCAAAAACCATCATATATGCAACGTCCCAGATGTTCAGCAAAATGTCCGTATATATTTCTGTCTATCTTATATTTGCCGTCCTTAACATTGATGTCAATCTTGGTATTCATAGGATTATATCTCCCTTTGTATTTGATTAGGACTGAGCCCGCCTAAAGCACCGAACTCAGTCCCTCTTGTAATAAATAACTAAATATTATCCTTACTTGATAAACCTTTCATAAGCTGCTTGCTTAATTGAAAGCCATTTTTCAAGACCGGCCTTATCTAATTCCTTTAGGAAGCCATCCCATTCGGCGTCAATCGTACCGTCTATGATCCATCTGCTGGCTTGACCTTCGATCAGATTGAATATATCATTCTGAAGCTTATTCATCTCACTGGCTTCTTCAGCAGTATAGAATACCGGAGGGAAGGGATCCTTATCTTTCAGTTCTTCCATGAATGTATTAATGAAGTTAACCTTTTCATCTGTTGATGGGAGCTTTAGTCTGTTGGTGTAAGCACTTGGAGGCATTGCAAGAATACCGGCATTACAGTTTGCGAAACGGTCTTCTGCGACACTCATGCCCTCAGGTGGCTTGCGGACATAAAGCGTACCATCCGGATTTTCAAGAACGCGTACTCCGATAGGGCCTTCAATATGCTCAATAGCGTTTGTTTCGTCGTAGAAATAATCGAGCCAGCGAATTGCAACCTCAGGAGTTTTGCAGGCCTTTGTGATCATACCCCATCCACGGACAGTACCGGGAAGTACCGCTTTGAAAAATACAGGTGTACGTCCACCAGGTCCCTTTAACAGCGGCATGTATTGGAAAGCAGCGTTGTTCGTCGGATTAGACACAGTGTCATTTTTATCCCAAAGCTGTGAGTAGCCGATTATTCCGGGCTCCATGTTGATTTTTGCAGCAAAATCAGCATTTTTAAGTGTGAAGCTTTCCACATCTATCAGACCTTCTCTGTAGAGCTTGGAGATCCAGGATATGGCTTCCTTGAACTCAGGCAATGTGGCCTGGCATATAACCTTGCCATTAACAACATCAGCATATGCCTCGGTCGGAGAGTTTCCTACAGCAAAACCGAATGAAGAGAACAGGTAGCTTAAGCCGTTGTTTTCAGAAATTGGTGAAGCACCATTTGTTATTGAGAATACCATTGGTATCTCGTCAGCTGTACCGCTTTTATTAGGGTCGCCTGTTTTAAAAGCTCTCAATACATTTTCGAATTCTTCAATAGTAGTAGGCATACTGAGGCCTAAATTATCAAGCCACATCTTATTTATAATGCCTACACCGTTAGTCGGCATCCACGGTCCTGAATTTACACGAGCAAGACTGTAGATGTTGCCATCAGGTGCTGTTATGTACTTCTCAATATCGGGCATTTCCTTATAGAGGTTTTTGAAGTTAACAGCATAATCATCAATAAGCTTGTTCAAAGGGATAAACGTGCCCTCAGGCCCGTATTTCGTAAGGTCAGATGACGGTATCATAGTCTCGATGATGTCCGGCAAATCACCTGTTGCGAGCATCAGGTTTTTCTTCTCGTTGAATGTGGAACCCATTGCCTGAATCCATTCAATGTGGACATTCATTACTTTTTCATCATTCTGGATAAGAGGCATTGTGTTTAGGTCGGATGGCATCTCAGCACGAGTCTGCGTGAGGACTCTTAGTGTCACCTTTTCGTCCGGGCAGATAGGGTAGCCTGTGGGGTTGAAGTTATTGACCTTGCCAGTTTCCTGAACTGTTGAAGAGGCAGCCGTTGAATCTTTAGATGCGGCAGATACGGACGCATTTTCCGGTGCAGCCTTACCGCATCCACTAAACAACATGACGAAAATGAATACAAGTGCCAAAGCTTTAACTAGAGTTTTGTGTTTCATTATTATCCTCCCTTTAAAGTTTATTTATTCAAGCAGTTGAACCTGCATGAAATCAACCTTTTATCGCACCGACCATTATGCCGGTCACGAAATACTTCTGTACAAACGGATACAGCACAAGTACAGGAATGCTTGCAACAACGATGACTCCATATTTTAGAGTCTCAGCTACCTTTTGCCTCTCCAGCAGCGTCTCGATATCATCCATCATTGCAGTAGCCTGGTTTGAAAGCAATATGTCCCGCAGGACAAGCTGCAATGGCATAAGATTAGGCTTCGTTAAATAGAGCATTGCGTTGAAAAAAGAATTCCAGTGACTAATTGCATAGAAAAGTACCATGACAGATATTATTGCCGGTGACAATGGAAGAACTATCCTTCCGAAAAACCTCAGCGTACCACAGCCATCTATTGAGGCAGCATCAAGGAGGTCGTCAGGAATTGTGGATTCGAAGAAAGAGCGGGTTATCATAAGGTTCCACACCTGTACTGCATTTGGAATAACCATAGCCCATATAGTATCTACCATATTGAGACCTCTGACGAGCATATAGCTCGGAATCATTCCTCCGCTGAAAAACATGGTAAAAGCAATTATCGCCAGCAGTACTCTCCGGCCTCCCATTTCCTTTCGTGAAAGTGCATAGCCTCCGGTTATAGTACAAACAAGATTGATTGCCGTACCGAGAAGAGTATATATAATTGTATTTGCGTAGCCACTCCAAATCATTGTATATGAGAAAATTCTCGCATAACCGTCGAGATTGAATTCTCTCGGGAAAATAGTCACCTTGCCCACAGATATGAGCATAGGGTTACTCACTGAGGCTATAAGTATAAAATACAGCGGATATGCGCAGGCAACCAGGATCAAAAGCATAACAATATATACAAACCCGTCGAAAACAATGTCGGATGCTGATCTTCTGATACGCCTTGTTTTTTTGATTGTTTCTATCATACATTACCTCCTTACCACAGGCTAGTGTCGGTCAATTTGCGTGACATAGAATTAACAAGGATTACAAGAGTAAAATTTATTATTGCGTTAAACAGACCTATGGCAGTGGCATAACTAAATTCTGAATTTTGAAGGCCTATAGTGTAAACATAAGTCGAAATGATTTCGGAAGCCGATCTGTTGAGCGTGTTCTGCATCAAATAAGCTTTTTCAAATCCGATAGACATAATACGTCCCATATTGAGCAACAGCATTGTAATGACCGTCGGCATTATACCCGGGATATCAATATGCATAACTCGCTTCAGCTTGGTTGCGCCATCCACCATCGCAGCTTCATGAAGCTCCCGACTGATGTTCGTCAGTGCTGCGATATATATTATGGCTGCCTGGCCTGTACTCTGCCATACACCCGACCACACATAGATATGCTGGAAAAGCTCAGGTTTACCCATGAAGTAAACCGGCTGCCCACCTGCGAGCTTGATAAATACATTTACAATTCCGGTTTGCGGTGATAAAAATACTGAAAGCATTCCGACCAGAACGACGGTCGAAATAAAATAAGGAGCATATGATACGGTCTGTACAAGCTTCTTAAAGCGTTTCGAGACTACCTGGTTAAGAAGCAGAGCGAAAATTATCGGCACAGGGAAGTTTGCAGCAAGGTTATATAGGCTAAGCGTAAGAGTGTTAAAAAATATTTCCCAGAAATTGTAGGTGTTGAAAAAAGCTTTAAAATGCTTAAGTCCTACAAATGGGCTGCCAAAAAAACCTTTTATGGGCGAAAAATCCTCAAAAGCTATAATAATGCCGAACATGGGGCCGTAAAGGAATATTGCAACATAAATGAGGGTAGGTGCAGCCAAAAGGTAAAGTCCCCAGTTTTTCCGAAAAAAGTCTCTTAACCTGGTGGGCACACTTTTTTTATTCGCCGCTCTTACAATAACTTCCATTAGACCACTCCTTCTGCTTCAACTACTAATTCAGTAAACGAAAAGCTCGGCATTTCAAATGTATTTGGATTGATTGATGAGACTGAAAAATATGAGTATTCATATTTTATGTTGCCATGTGAGGCGGCTGTTTCCTGTACGCGACCGCCTGAAGCTGACATACGTCTCATTGCCGCTTTTATAAACGGCTTTCCAAGAGAAGAAAAATCAAGTGATACATGGGTGCCCTCATCGCAGCGGTTGAGAAGGTAAATTACAAGAGCGTTGCGATCCTTGTCCCAAGCTGCCTGGATCTCAGCTTCCTTGCGGTTAGACGGAGAGTAGTCATCAATTTTAAGAGGCCATGCTGCCCTCGTACGCGACATCTGCTCATAGATAAGACCGCAGGCTGAAAGCACAACATCTTCCTTTGGTGTCTCGATACAGGATTGTCCCGTGGTATTTGCAAGATTATTGAAGCACATGAACTTAACAATACCGCCCAAACGATGATCCATCATTAGATTGGAAACAAGTGATAATGCATATATCCAGGTCCTGCGTGCCTCTCGAATAGTTATGCCGTTCTTTTTATAAAAATCTCCAACAAACGGTGCCGGAGAGGGGTCGCGATTTTGCAGGGCTTCCGTGTCTGCATAAAAGATTTGATGCTCATGAGTGGCATTGAACCTGCGTACTGCGGCGATCTTTTTTGCCAGATTATCGGGTTCACATACACGGTCAGCCAGGAAGTCAACATACTCGCCGCACAAATCAAGTAATTCATCAATAAAAAACTTATAATAGTGATAAGAGCAAAGTCCGATTTT
Source organism: Bacillota bacterium (assembly GCA_023409735.1). GTDB lineage: Bacteria > Bacillota > Clostridia > Acetivibrionales > DTU013 > JAEYRB01. Next base: position 79,839 of record JAEYRB010000041.1, read on the forward strand.
GATATTGGGATCAACGGCCTTCATTGCCTTAGAGTACTTAATGACAGTTTTTGCATATTCCTCAACTGTAAACCAACGGAAGGTTTCATTATCCATTTCCCAGTAACGAACATTGTATGGTTCAGGGTGGCCATTTTTTGCACGCAAGGCACCCATTTTTGTGGTTACCGCACCATTGCAATATTCTACCCATTCGGCGGCACATTGCACCCCGGCTTCTATGTCTGTGATACCAGAGAGGTCATACCCGTGAGGAGTATGTTGAGCAAAGCCCGGTGGGTCGATATTAACATCGCTGGCGAACAGAAAACGCTTATCAGGGTGGAAGAAATTGACAACCAGCATCGATTCACAGCCGATAACTTTACATAGCTGTAAAAACTCATCAGTTCCAACATCATTGTAATTTATATCACCCCAGAAGTACGATGGCTCCGGTTTACGGGAATCAAACGGACCTATTGCATCGCGCCAGTCATGAAAGGATGCGAAGCAGCCGCCAGGGAAACGAATAAGCTTGGGATTCACCCTGCGTAGGCTGTCTACAACATCCTCACGCCAACCTGCAACCGTTTTGTCGGGCATCAGCGAAAAAGCGTCTAGCATCAGCTTTGTACCCGGAGCCAGAAACAGAGCAAAGGTTGCAAATCCGGTAAAGTTTATGTTTTTGAAACTCTTTTCTATTGTTCCGCCTTCGGTAGTTATTCCGTCCAGTGTGACAGAAAAAAGAGGGGCTTCCCAATCAATACTTTCACAAGTTTCATAAAACCGTAGCTCAGCATCGGCAGCGCCCTCTCCGATATTTTTAAAATATCCCCTAAAATTATAAGCTTCACCGCTTCTTAAGTATTTTCCATTTTGAGCGATACCGCACATACGCACAGGCTCAAAATTGTATGCGGTCAGACAATGCTTGCCATAAACTCCACCCTCTATTTGATGGATTTGAATACTGTAGGCCGGAGCCCTGGATATTATGAAGGAGCAGTCTGGTGCCATAGAAAGTGTGCGGTCCTGCGATGGACAGGCATACCAACGGTTGTGCTCGTAGCCTGTATGGTACCACTCCTGTTTTGTCCAGTCGTCACCTATGACATCTTTGCCGCCAAACCAGTCGTAGGTCGCAGGGGTCAGTTGTTCGATTTTTTCAAAGCTTCGGTTAAAAAGCATTTCTGACCACATTCCCTCGACTTGATAGCCAAAGCCTACCTCAATGAAGTTACTGCAAAGCATGTCACTGACTTGAGTATCAACCATTTCACAGTTAGATACTTTAAATACTTTCTTTCCGTTTTCAAATTCGCTTATATTTGTCAAATTCTCCACCCTTTCAGAAAGTTAATTAGAAATATAAAATTGTAACAAGAATATCGATCAAATAAGATATCAACCTCTACGATTAATATTATAAATAAAGTAAATATGTTAAGAACTAATCATTTTTTCAAAATACTACAAATTTTTGTGGTGTTTTAACACGATAACCTAAGACAGATTTATATGTAAAAAATTGTATGGCTATCTTATAATTTTGAATAAAAAACAACGGCACACACTGAAGTCCGGCTATTGAAACCTGATCGTAAAAAGAATAATATATATAAAACAAATATATTATAGTAATTCGATGACCGAAGTGGCATACTTTAGTCATTATACAGTATTTATATACATAATCCATTTTATGGGGGATTATAATGAATAAAGCCAATATAAGCAAAAAAAAGCTACAGGCAGCTGAGACAAAAAAAAAGATATTTGAGGCTGCCCGGCAATTAATCAGTGTACATGGATTCGAGAATGTAAGCGTGGATTCCATTGTAGAAACTGCGGAAGTATCCAAAGGTGCATTTTATGTTCATTTTAAATCTAAGGACGCCTTGGGAGCTGCATTGGTAAATTATTACACAAACTTGGCAGACATCGATTATAAAACCTTTTTAACAACAGTTACCGATCAGATATCCGTCTTTGATGTCCTTGTTCTGTTAGCAGAAAAAATCTCCGATTTTCTAGCTGATGATATCGGATATGAAAATATGAGGGTTCTTTATAGAGCACACTTAACAGATACGAATAATACGATACCTGCAATGAGCTATAGGCGGGAAATATATAAATTGTTCACCGAAGTATTGGAAAAAGGTGTCCGACAGGGCGAGCTAAGGGAAGACATCTCGGTTGATTCTTTGGCAAGGCACTTAATTTTGGCTATTCGGGGGATTACCTATGAATGGTGTATCAGGTATCCGGATTTCAACCTGAAGGAGCAGGTTTTGGAACACTTTAGGATACTGCTCTATGGGCTTAAAAGGTGATAAGGCTGCATGGCTAAATCGGTACATGCACCTTTCTCTTAGCCGTTTATCCCATCAAACACTGTTTACTTCCATTGAAATGCCTTACCTGCTGCTCCAAGTATTTATTTATACCTTTTAGTAATCAATAATAGCAGATTGCGATTACACAGTTTCTGTTCATCACATTTATACAAACATCCATATCATCGAATAGTGTACCATTCCAGTCCCATATAACGCAGCTCTATCTCTCCAAACTAATCTTTCTCCTGTTCATATTGAGTTAACCTTTTGATAGAGTACCTGTATACAGTTCATAAAGGTGATTGTCAAAGTCATAAAAGTATAATGAATATTTAAGTCTTTCACAATAAAGGTTAACCGGTTAATCTCATTCTATAAATTCTAACAAATAGCTGTAGCCGTGTTTTTTGAAGCCTAAGGATTCGTAAAATCTATGAGCATTTTCAATAAAATAATTCCGGCAAATATATTAATTTGTTGATTTTTTATCAAGCTGTTATAAGCTTCCCATTATTTTGAATAGGGAGGTTTACTAAATGATAAAATCCGGCTTTTCTTGATAAAAGCTCAGTTAAATTACCCATCTCTGCGACAATGCCATCTTCCATATAAATAATCTGATCATACTGTTCCAGTAAATCCGAGCTAAGATTGTGAGTAATCGTGATCAGCGTCAGATCATTAATTGCAAGCAGTCTGCTTTCAATATCATACGCTGTCTGCATGTCTACGGCAGATGTACCTTCATCAAGTATGAGAATCTGCTTATGTCGGATTAAAGCCCTTGCGACCGCTACACGCTGGCGCTGGCCACCGGAAAGATTGGAACCGTTTTCTCCGACCTTCGATAAAAGTCCATCCGGCATGCGCTCAAGGAACTGTTCTACTCCGCTTGCTGCAAGCGCATTGTTTAAGTCCTTATCTGTAAAAGTATCGTATAAGCAAATATTCTCCCTGATACTATCGTCAAACATATAGATGTTCTGATGGATTACAGAAGCCATGCTCTGTATCTTTTCTATATCCAGATCCCGCAAGCTTTTATCATCATATGCAATCGTTCCGTCATATGAAGAATAGTTTCCTGTTAGTAGCTTTATCAGTGTTGTTTTTCCGCATCCATTCTTTCCGACGAGCGCGTATTTTTTGCCTTTATGCAGCGTCAAGTTTATCTTCATAAGGATCGGCTGATCCGCACCATAGGCAAAGGACACGTCCTGTATTGCAATACTATCCATAAAAGTTGGATCTGATGTTCCCGAAAACGATGTGTCCGTATAATCTGCTAATTCTTCAACTCGCTTGATAACAGGTTTGATGCTTTTAATTTTCGGAACATTCTGCAGAATCATCATAACGGGGCTAACAAATGTTCCTGAGAGTTGTATCAACGCAACCAGAGTACCTGCGGTTATACTTCCTTTAATGATCAGATACGCTCCAATAAAAAGGCCGGAAAACTGAGTAAGATATGCCAGGATCTCAGAAACGCCTTCGTTTAGTGCAAACAGCTTATCAGCTTGGTATTTGATGTTAGCTGTCTTATCGTTTTCATTTGCAAATTCCCTTTTAATATGATTGCCTATCTGAAAGGACTTGATAACCTCGTAGCCAGAAAAAAAATCCTTCAGCCTTGAAGTGAAGACTGACAATTGTTTTGAAATTGCTTCCTGCCTTGTCTGCAGGGATTTTCCCGTAAGACTGGGAAGAATAAGCATAACAATCAGACATCCAATCAGACACAATGCAATTAACGGGCTGATCATAAATAGTAAAACAAGGGTTACAATGAACATAATAATATATTGCAGTGTCATCAAAGATGGAATGATGTAGTTTTCTTCAATCAGGTTTATATCATTAGTAAAAGCAGATATGTAGTCTGCTGTATTGACGCCTGTAAAATCCTGAACACTTCTTTTGAAAATGCCATTAAAAGCTCTTTGCCGTAGCATTCTGGTAAGATTCCGGATGAGCCTTTTACTACATAAGGAATACAAGTAACCGATGACACCCAATGCGGTGATATAGATTACAGAAATTATCAGTATTATCCGGAAGGAAGACATATTTCCACTTATAGCAGTATCGATGACCTTTTGAAGAAGCTTTGCAAGAAACACAGCCGCTACTGAGCACATGATATTCAGCAGAACTGTAATAATTAGTATCAGCTTGTTTTTTTTAAGGCATTCTTTCATAACTAGACCCCCTTATGTTTAATATTAGATTTCCATCTAATTTATTTTACGCAAATAATATCATTTTATTATATATGTGTCAATTATATTAGATTAATATCTAATATAATTCATAAAAAAATCCCGGTCCCATGCCGGGAATAGTGCTTGTGTTTTTATCTTTGTTGAGAGGCTATAAAAGAGTTTCTTCCAGCTCTTTGATCAGGTCCTTAAGATTTTCCTTCTTCAAATGGTAGTATACCTTTCCATCCTTTTTCTCAATGCCTACAAAGCCACAATTCAGCAGAGAATTCATATGATGAGACATTGTTGCAGCTGTCAACCCTAACTGCTGTGCGATTTCCAGGTTATATTTCGGGCAGACCTTGAGTGAAGATATAATTTCCAACTTGCTGCTGTCACTCAACGCCTTTAGCTTAAGCAGCAGCGATTCATTAGAATTCAGCCGAGTTTTCCTGCTTTTTATCTTATTACTAAGTAATCCATAATAACAGATATTTTCAGACAGTATCTGTGATACAGGGAATACCAATGTAGGATAAACTTCAGAAGACTGTGAGAATTCATTCACTAATTCTCTAAACTCCTTATCGCCACAGTTATTTACCGTAGCATTATACTGAACAAGAAGTTTTTCCAGTGGTTTGCGTACATCCTCTGCGGCTTTACGATAGGCTTCTGTATTGGAGTTTACTATTTTAACCAGTTGTGTTATATATTTAGCGGGCTGCCGCATGATACACAGCATTTTCCATTTTGCATTTGTTTCAAGTCCGCTGTTTTCTAAAAATCGAATGATACCATCTAAATTGTCCGTAGTCTCTGTGTTGATGTCAATATCAAAAATAGCTTTACATATATGAATAATCTGAGAATTGATCAGATCATCTGTCAGGCTCTCCACCGATGTGAGCCAGCCTTTGTTGTCAATGATCAGCGATAGAAGGATGATAAAATAGTTTGAATCCTTTTCACTAAAGAACAGTTCATCTTCTCCGCTCTTTACTCTGTTTTTCAGAAATGCTTGTACATATTTATCAAATGCTTTTAGATGCTGCAAATAAAACTGTTCTCCATCAAATCCAAGGTCTGATAGCTGTTTCTTAGTTTCATGTTTTACTTCGTCCAGGTTATAACTGACATAAAGCAGCCCCATTGTTTCAAACACAGGGTCTAATTCACAGTAGACTTTATTAGGCATAATGTTCTCCTTATTACTAAGCAGTTCACCGAACAGCAGTATCCAGTTTGATGCTTATCTAATTTATTATATGGTATTGCCAGGGCAATATCAAGGGTTCCTATATTGAACTCTGTCATAAATAGTACTCTATTATGTTTTACATAATACCCCACCTGTAGCTTGATTGTCTGTCCTAACTCCAGTATATAAAACTAATCTATTGCATATACAGAACGACTAAATTGCTCAGATCATAAAAAATATTGCGGATATGAATAAAAATCTTACAGCAGTTTTTCTGCATTTGCATATATACAGTCATGCTCCACCCACGGATTGTCAAACCCCCGTCCCCATGGCAACTCAAAAGAAAAGAGAGAACCGATACTGGTCTGGAGTATCGGTTCATCTCTTTTAATTGCTTCAAAATACTGGATTGATATGTATAAATGTTGACTGAAATAGTCTGTATTTACACGGTCTGGTGCCTCTTATTCCTTTGTGAGAACACTAACTGCCTCCATGGCTTTTGTGAGCACCATCCACGCAAACTCCCGCAGGCTTTTGCAGGCTTGACCAGGCTATGCCTGCAGTATTCGCTCTACCTGCTTGTTCAAAGCTTGCCTTGCCTCTTCCAATTTACCGGCATAATCCTCCTGGAAGGAAATATCCTTTTCAAACTCCCCAATTCGATTATTCAGCATTCTTTCCGTCTCGGCCGGTGCAGGTCCGCCTGTAACGGTGCGCACCTGCACAAAATTGACAGGATCTAGTGCTTTTTCAATCTCCGAAGCTTCCATATCAATCGGATATCCCATAATCTCATTCGAAATAGTCGCTATAATCTCCGGAGAGATATCCTTGGCCTTTAAATTATTCCTATGCATATGCTTGACAATTGCACTTGTAATTTTGTGGCTATGACGGAAAGACAATCCCTTCTCCCTCACAAGCACATCCGCAAGCTCCGTGGCTGTAATAAACCCCTCGTGAGCCCTCTGGAACAGCACATCCTTGTTTACATTCAGAGTAATAAAGACAGAACTGAGCATTTTGAGAGCACGTATTGAATACTTTATGGAATCATAAAGATGAGGCTGCAACTGCTCCTCCGTGTCAACAATATCACCAAAGGGTGTATTATGAAGTATATCAAACACACACTTCGCCTCGGCTATTGCTTTGCTTATAGCCGGTCTGGTCTGTTCCAGTGAAGATGGATTGCGTTTCTGGGGCATGATACTGCTGACCTGTACATATGGATCTGTCAGATAGAATACATTAAACTCCTTCGTACAAAAATCCAGTGTATCCTTCAAGAATCTTGATAGACTTGTATTCATAATCATCAAAACAGATGCACTTTCTGTCAGATAATCACATCCTGCAATACTGTCATAAGAATTTTCCACCAATTCGTCAAAGCCTAAAAGCTCGCCTGTCCTTTCGCGACTGATGGGAAATCCGGTTGTTGTAATGGCAGCTGCCCCCAGCGGACTGTGGTTTACCGTATCCAACAGTCTGGCAAGTCGATTGGCATCGCGCTGGAGAGAATCCTGGAAAGCAAGCAGGTAGTGTGCCAGTGTACTGGGCTGTGCCGGTTGCGTATGTGTATAAGCCGGCATTACGGTCTCCCTATTTTCTCCCGCAAGTGTGATCAGAACCTGCCGGAAGGTATTAAGTGCTTTCATAACCTCCAGCAGCTGCTCCCTCAAGACCATACGGAATTCACAGATATCAATATCATTGCGGCTGCGCGCAATATGCAGTCTTCCGGCTACATCGCTCCCCACCAGATTTTCCAGTTCCTTTTCAATCATGAAAAACATGTCTTCGTACGCCGGGTCGTATTCCCTGTCGTCCATGTTCATCGTCTCTATCTTTAGAAGGCCTCCCAGAATAGCCTTTGCCTCTTCAGACGTGATAATCTTCTGTTCGTAAAGCATAACTGTATGAGCCTTGCTGATTTCCACAAATGGCTTTGCATAATATTTCTTTTGAACATCAAAAATAGGAGCAAGTACACAGTCCTGAAAAGTTTTCCCCGGAAAATGCGTACCGTCCATTTGCTCTACATAATCTCTCGTATACATAGGATACCTCCATGATAATCCCATTAATAAAAGCTTATACCGAATTTGTTTGTCAATACCGTGCCTATGCAGCCCATAACGCCTGCATCATCCTCCAACTCAGAGAGCACGATATCTGCTTTAACAGGAGTAAGTCTTGATACTTCCTGCCGGATAGACAACAATAGGCCTAAGCCGGCTTTGGAGACGCCTCCGCCCAATATTATGACCTCAGGGCTTAGAACGCTCACAATATTTGAAATGCCCATACTCAGGTATTCCGACATCTCCACAACGGCGGCAATGGCTTCCTTATCATTCTGTGCTGCCTTTTCAAAAACCTTCTTGCAGCTCATATTCATCTTTTTTCCAATGGCACTGCCTGAAGCAACACTTTCAAAAAAACCATATTCATCGGATGAATACTTAGCCTTTTTCAAGGCATCCTTTGATAAAATCAGATAACCAATTTCACCACTGTTGTAATTACTGCCTCTATATATTTTGTTATCAATCATGATTCCACTGCCGATACCGTCACCGATGGATATAAATACAAGATTGCTGTAATCTTTTCCAACGCCGAGCCATTTTTCACCGAACACAGCCATGTTGACGTCATTATCGATAAAAACATCTAGATTGAATTCCAAGGAAAAAAGATCCTTCACAGGAAAGTCTACCCACCCAAGCTTTGGAACCGTTTTAGCGATGCCGTTATGTATATCCGTAGTACCTGGAATCCCAATACCCATTCCAATCAGCTTGTTATGCAGATCCTGCTTTTGAATCATATTTTTCATGGTTTCAATAATGCGTTCGATATAATTTTTATCTTTTGCATTATCAGTTTGAATCAGCTCTTTGGACATTATCTTTCCTGAAAGGTCAGTCAAAACACAAACCGTTTTATACGCACCTATATCAATTCCGGCAATGTAACCAGCCAAGGGGTTAAATACCAATTCTATCGGTTTTCTTCCTCCGAGGCTCGTTGAATTTCCTTCACCCATTTCCCGAATAATATTTTCATTGAGTAATTCATCCACAATTAATGATACCGTCGATTTGCTAAGTTTTGTTATGTTGGATATCTCAGCTCTGGATATGGCCTTTTCATTGACAATCAGTGAAAGAACCGTACTCCTATTCATTAGTTTAATATATTCCGGTGTACCCTTAATCATCCTTTACACTCCTTATTGAGGGTTGTGTATTTGTGACCATTATACTTTATTTCGTTTATTTTATCTTCTATTTTTTATTTTATTTCCATTTCTTTTTTGGCTCCCGAGAATTTCCAGCATAATATTGTCCGCTTCTTTCATACCTTGATTGTTTATATACCCCATGTTCTGTATGTTATTATCAATATTGTCTGTTATAATACCACTGCCTGGCTTTATACCTATATGTTTCACTGCCATATATCCACTGGTAACTGCACATTCTGCAGCCGTTCCCACCTTGAAGGCACAGCTTTCCTTAGCTCCGTCACACAGTATACCTCCTATGGTACCCAGAACGGTATTAACAGCATGTTCCGCCTCCGAACAGCCTCCACCCAGTAAAAATGAAGTAGCTGCAGCAGCACCTGCCGCACCAGCTACCGCTGTACCACACATTACAGTAAGACGATTCATGTGGCTTTTAATATAGATAGCAGTCAACGCAGACAAATACAATGCCCTCATCCGCTCCGTACGCTCAACTCCAAGTGCGTCACTTACAGCCGATACAGCCAGGAGCGTAAGAATTCCATGATTGCCGCTTCCTGCCAAACTGACAACGGGTACCCTTTCTCCCGACATTCTGAGCCTGCTTGCGCTTAGTACATACATACGGGCCATTCCGGCGATACCATTGATTGTAAATTTATCCCCATTTTCCAATCTATCCAGATACTGCTGCAGTTCTATCGATATTACCTTAAAAGCTGCTTCACGATTAATTTTTTCAAACTCCAACAGACAGCTATCATCATTTTCTTCATTAACAGCTAAGCTGTACAGATCTTTAAAACCCAGGTCCCCAAAAAAATTTGCAGCTTCCTTGCCCGAGCATTCTTTCAAATGAAGGAGCTTTCCATTCTTCTCTATACTGCAGATCCAATCATAATCACCTTTAATGGCGACGGTCACAATGGAAAGCTCACTTTTGCATGTTACTGAAATGTACAGCGGCTCATCAATATCCGAGCACTTCACAGTCACAGGAATCCGCTCGGCATATTCATCCAAGCCTTCTACCATATCACCGGTTACTTCACTTAGCACCGCCAGCTTAAGCTCAGGTCTTCGCACCATTGTACCCAAAAGCGCCGCATATTCGATCCCTGCTTTTTTGATTACAGGGATTCCAACATATACAGCATTTTTGTATATATTTTTACTCAGGACCACATCAATGCTGATTAGTTCCCCATCCAGCAGAGATGCCGCTTTGGACGCCGCATATGCTACAGCACCGGGATCTGTACATCCCATAGTCATTTTAAACTCTTTTTCAAGAATCCCGCATATTCTCTCATCCATCAGTACTCCTCCAGATGCAGCAGCTTTGAAATATTGTTCCTGAAAATCATTTGAACCTCTTCCTGCTTCATACCTAAATCGATACATATCCTTCGCTGTTCATCATAATAGGATCTGACAAATCCCCTGGGGAACCATTCAGAGTCGGTACCGAACAAAATACGTTCAGGTCCGACGGTCTCGTAGAATTTTCTGAACAGGTCCTTTAATGTAAGCGGATACGGCATCCACCGGACCCACTGATTGCTTCCAGATGTGTCCACATAGATATTCGGGCAGACCCATGCAAGCTGTAGCAGCTCCTGCGGGTACCCGCATCCGAAATGGGGTATGATAAATGGAATATCCGGGTAAGCTCTGGCCACATCATGCAAGCTCATCGGATTGATATTGATATGATCTGCCAAGCCGCCTGCTGCACCTAAAATTCCAAAGTGGATCAACACCGGTATGCGGTATTTCTCGGCTATCTTCCACACCTGATTAAGCTCAGGATCATTGATCCTTCCCTTTAAAGCCGGAGCAATGATCTTGTAGCCTTTCAGTCCAAGGGATGTAACGGCTGTTTCCAGCGTTTGCGCAGCACATGGTTCAAATGGATCATGGTGGGCATAACCGATAAAATGATCAGGATGTGCCTGCACAATAGTGCTTAGAACCTCATTTCCACCACCGGTCACAAACACCAGCCGTTCTATATGGTTTAACTTCATTTCTGACAGCCACCGTTCTGATGCCCGCACCAGATCCTCGTCTGCCGGTTCCCGCTGGGGGAAACCCCATGCCTGTGTCCATTTTTCCTTCTGGTAACGGTTCAACTCCTGAAGCTTCTGCCATTTTTCCCTTCCATGGATATCTATATAGTTCTTCTCAATTCCTGCAATATCATAGCCTTTTACATCAAAATGGACATGTGAGTCTATCAATAAATAGTTCACTTTTTTCACTTCCTTACGCTTTCAACCCAGTCATGTGAATTCCTTCAATAATTTGCTTCTGGAAAATAAAGAACACGATCAAAACGGGAATCGTCGCCAGGCTAGCAGCGGCCATAACCAAATCCCACTGGTTGTAGGATTCACCGGAGAACAAAGCCAGTCCGACCGGCAATGTGTAAATATCGGTTTTGTCCACAGCGATAACCGGCCACAGGAACGCGTTCCAGTTCCCAAGGAAAGTAAAAATTCCGAGAGCTGATAATGCCGGCTTGACCAGTGGTAGAGCCGTTTTGATAAATATTCCGAATTCCGAAAGTCCGTCTATTCTTCCTGCCTCCAAAAGGTCATTGGGAACACCGGTGAAGAACTGCCTCATCATGAAGATACCAAAAGCAGAGGAAAGCCCCGGGAACAACAGTGACCAGTAGGTGTTGAGCCACCCATTATTGTTGCTCATCATGTACCATGGTATTATCAACATTTCGGTAGGTATCATCATTGTCGAAAGAATCATTATAAATAAGAATTTCTTACCCTTGAAGGGCAGCTTCGAAAATGTGTATCCCACCAGCGAGTCAAACCACAATACCGACAAGGTTGTAATAGCAGCAACAATTAGGCTGTTTTTAAACCAGAGAAGAAAATTGGAGTTTTCAATGACCCGTATATAGTTATTAAACGTGACGGTCTTTGGTATGATAGACGGATTATAAATATCAACACCAGTTTTCAGGGATGTGGAGATCATCCACAAAAAGGGAAATACCATTATGAATCCGCTTATCGTCAATATTGCATAGGCAAAGAGCTTGCCTCTAGTTTTACGCATCTTCCCCCTCCTCATATACTTATTTAAAGCCTGCGCTAATAATCAACCTTTTTGTCCAGCACCTTCATCTGGAAAAGTGAAATTGCTAATATGATAACAAACAAAACGACGGTTGCCGCACTGGCGTAGCCCATCTTATAATTAACAAATGCCAGCTGATAAATGTAAAGCACCATACTGATAGTAGAATTTAGTGGGCCGCCGGCAATTCCCTGTCCACCTGAGGTAATGTTGAATACCTGGGTGAATACCTGCAGTGTCTGTATCGTGGCCATAACAGTCAGATAAACGATAGTAGGATTCAACAGGGGAATAGTAATATTCTTGAATTTCTGCCAGGCTGTCGCACCGTCAATCATTGCCGCCTCATAATATGATTTGGAAATTTGCTTCAAGCCGGCAAGGAATATGATGGTATAAAAACCCATGGCCTGCCAGATAACATTTGAAATAACAACAAATATGGCCTGTGATGTACTATCTAGAAAGGGTTGTCTTGCAATACCGAACAAGCTCAGTATATTATTAACGACGCCTCCCTGCTTCATAAACATCCATCTCCATACCCAGGATACTGCAACAACCGATGTTACATAGGGTATGAAAACCAGCATTCGATAAACAGATGCGCCTCTGCTGATGGAGTTGAGCAGCATAGCCAGCATCAGACTTAGTACCAATGCAATTGGCACTGCATACAGTATATACTTTCCTGTATTAAGTAATGCTGCTTTTAGGACGTCATCATACATAAGTTCCTTAAAATTATCCAGAAAAACAAAAGGTTTATTTTTCGAAAGGAGATCCCATTTGTGCATACTTACATTGAACGCATATAAGGTTGGGTATATCCTTATGGTCAGGAAAAATAATGTGGGAAGAGCAACAAATATGTACGCCCACATGGATTGTTTTCCTTTAATAGAAAGCTTCATCCGAATCCTCCTTTTTAATTCTCAGGCAGTCCAGCTTTCTGTCTGAAACATACGCCGCGCGTGCCCGATGCTCCTCTTTGGATGCGCCGGGCACAGGCAAGCCTTTGAATATGCTTGTCGCGACGCTGTGTGATTTATTTCATTACAACCTTATTTCCCCCAGTACTCGTCAAGTAAATCTTGTACTTTCTGAGCAGCTGTATCAAGAGCCGTTCTTGGATCAACATCGTTCAGAAGTACTTCATCGATGGCATCCATCAACGCTTTACGGTCTGCATCCTCATCAACATAGAAGTAGGAATCAGCAACAGGCAGCTGTTGAATAAACGGAGCCAGCTTTTCATTCTTAAGTAAATCAGGATCTTCTGCGATTTCTACGCGGGCACCGATTTCACCAATCTTGTCTGTCCAGGTTTTCATAACCTCAGTTGAAGTTAAGAATTCAAGGAATTTAACGGATGCATCAAGCTTATTGTCTGTAGCATTAGTTGTAATACCGTTTGTCCAGAAGGATCCAAAGGATGTTGCTACACCATTGTAGGTCGGAAGAGCTGTAACACCGTAATTCAGATCAGGTGCCTGTGAAGCAAGTGACCCCAGACGGTAAGATCCATCAATATGCATGGCAGCCTTTCCGCTGATGAATGCAGTGGAATCGTCAGTATAGAAATCTTTTTCGCCAACTTTATCAACCTTGGCTAAATTTACAAGGAATTCAAATGCCTTATAACCATTTTCTGAAGCATTCCATTGTACTGTCTTCTTGTCTTCACTGATGGGTTCCTGCCCAAACTGCTTGAGGAGAACAGGGCGGAACCATGCATGCAGCTGTCCAGAGGGCTGGAATGTCAAGCCTTCGATTTCAAGCTGTCCATTGACAGTCTTTGTGCATTTCTTTGCATATTCTACGAGCTCTTCAAGTGTTTTCGGCGGTGCTTCAGGGTCGAGTCCGTTTGCTGCAAAGATATCCTTGTTCCAGAAAAGTCCCAAAGTACGTACAGCTGTAGGAATTGTGTAGTACTTTCCATCCAGCTTGTTTACCTTAACCATGGGTGCAAAAGTGCTTTCGATCATTTCAGCTGAGAAGGATGACTCAGGAAGCTGCTGCAATGTTCCGGATTTCACATACTTCGGTACCCATCCATAGAACAGATTGATAATATCCGGGCCTGTTCCTGCAGAAACTGCGGCTGCAACCTTCTGCTGATAAGAATCGTATGGGAAATGCTTGTGTTCTACTGTGATGTTGGAATTGTTTGTCTGGAATTCTTTAATTAATTCATCGACAAGGTTTATCTTTGATTCATAAAAATACTGCCAGTACTCAATTGTAACAGGCTCTGCCGTGGTCTTTGTTTCTTCTGCTGTTGTAGCTGCTGTTGTAGCTTCTGCCGTCGTCTTCTGTGGAGATGCTTCATTCTTCTCTCCGCAGCCTGACAGCAATAATGTAAATACCATACAACCTGCCAATACAAGGGATAGTACTTTACCTTTCATAAATAGCCTCCTTATTTTTTGTTATAAATAATTCGATCTTTATAGTTTCGGAATAACAGATATACATTCGGTTTCATGATAGAGTAATAGGAATGATATGTGTGTAGTATCCTCCTTTCAGTTTCATTATTTCCTTTACAATTACCGTCATACACCTGCAAATCCGATGATAGTAACCTAATAATAAGAAGATGTCTTTGTTTGTTGTGCTGTTTGTTGTGCTGTGTTTTATCTTGTACTGTTTGTTGTGAGCTTGTTGTGAGCTTGTTGTGATGTTTGTTGTGAGCTTGTTGTGATGCTTGTTGTGATGCTTGTTGTGCTAATTATTGTATACATATTATGTCTACTATATTATTACCGTGAAATGTAAGCTTTTAAACAATTTTTTTAGTTGGTTTGTTCGGATTCCTAACCTTTACAGCTATAAAATGTACTTAAAGCACTTCCAATTGCACCGCCATAATCACCAGTTTTTGTTAAACTGACTTTAGCCTTCAGTGGAACTAATCTCTGTACCTTTTTACTCACTTCATCTAGGAAACTCTGACCCTCTTTGGCCATTCCACCACCGATTATGACGGCTTGCGGATTGAGTGTGCAAATGATCGAACTGATGCCAAGTCCAAGGTAATCATAGACGCCATCCACCACTTGCTGAGCTTCTTTATTTCCTTGTGTGGCCAATTGAAATAACTCCCGACAATCTAAATATGTTCCGGTTAACTTCTTATAAGCATTGCTCGCTGCCAATGCAGATGCTTTACTTTCAAAATAACCAAAGTCATACTTTTTAATTATTTCATTGTAAGCATCAATCCCCAGAGGTAAATAACCAACTTCTCCAGCCTCATAGCTGTGGCCTCTGTAAATCTTGCCTCCTATGAATAAGCCACACCCGATACCGGTTCCTATTGTAATCATTGCAAAATCATTATACGCCTTTGCAGCTCCAATGTGTTTTTCCGCAAGAGTCCATGCATTGACATCATTATCAATTTCTGTCCTTATACGGAACATTTTCTCAATATGATCCTTCAATCGGACATCCTTCCAATTGAAGGCCGGACAAACAATCACTTTTCCTGTTTCATGCTCCACTGTGCCAGGTACACCGATACCTATACCTGTTATACCTTTATTATCATTAAGCAATATGGAAATGATTTCTTCAATATTTTTTAGATAACGATCCCCATAGAAATCGCTTTTTCTGGTACAAGAGTATGTTATGTTGCCAAACTTATCGCACACAACTGCTGATATGTTGGTTCCCCCTATATCAAGACCAATACTCTTCATTATAGATTCACCTCCATATTGGTTAGTTTTGTTTCCGAACTTAACTACAATGTGTATTATAGCACCATCTTTTTCTAAATGCAATAAGATAAAAATATTTTTTCTAAGCAATTACATTTTGACCATATAGCAAGAAACCAGAATAACCACCGATTCGAAGGTTTAACAGGCTATGTAAGAAATCATGGTATATGTTTACATAATATAAGTTGTTGTGTGTTTGGAAACTAAATAATCTTCAGATAGTAAATATACATCTATTATCAGTCCGGGTTATCAATTTCTTTATCCACATCAACAAATTCAGGCTCGCGAATTCGACCAATAATAATGATTGCTACGATAAAAATAGTAAATGTAAACACAAATGGTAAACGACGGTCAATACTCGATAACCACCCGGCAAAGTAACCAAATGGTGAAGCAAAAGCAATTGTAGAAGCCATTATTAAGGCATTAATTCTAGCTCGCTCCTTCGGATCTATATTTAGCTGAAGCAGTGCATCTTTACGTGGTGCTATAAGAGCACCTGCCACTGCCGCAACAAAAACATAAACTATAATAATAGGTATACTGCCGATTGGAGCAAAAATCAGAAGAATAGAACAAGCAGCATACAATATTAGCCCGATCCACATTGGTATCTTAAATTTTACAGATTCCAAACGGTGTTGTATGCCAATCATAAAAATCAACATAACGGCCGCATTTAAAATAGGAAAGAATGCAAGATAACTATCTGGAATTTCCAGTCTTTGCGTTACGTACAAGCTGAAGAAGTTAGTATTGACAATATTCGTTATGTATAATATAACCGATACACTAACCACCTTCATAATCTCTTTATTCTTTAGCACTTTCGGTATCAGATTTTTATACTCATATAGCATCTGAAAAGCAGAGGCACCTTTCGTCTCGTTCATGCGAACCTTTCCCTGCCGGGTTTCATCACAATATCTATAGGTTATAATCACTTTAATAAGCATATTCACAGCAAAGACTAAATATAAAACACGGATAACAGGAACTACGTTATAGGTGTTTATGAACAATCCCGAAATCGGAGCAAAAAAGATTGCAACCAGACCTCCTATGTTTGCCCAGGTATATATTCCCACTAAATCCTTAGGTTCTGCATCTTCAATTAATAAACAAAACCATGCCGTTTGATTGATCTGTTCAAAGCTATTAAATATAACTGCAATTAAAAAGAGCCAAAAGTTATTCGAAATGGCCCATATTAAACAAGCAATACACCAACCAAAAAAATCTCCCATCATGGTTGTATATTTGCGTCCCATTTTATCGGTGATTATTCCGCCAAAGAAGGAAAAAAGCACCTGAACAACCATAGCAATCGACAGGATCAATCCTATTTGAATATCTGTTATTCCCTGCGTATACATATATAATGTAGCAAAGGGTGCAATCAGGTTATACGGAATACCCCAGAGTGGCTCAATGAATATAAGAGTTCTTGGATTTCCTTTGTTACGCTTTAATACCTCGACAAGCGGGTGATTACTCAGAGTGTTTATTTTTTGTACTATATTCACTGCGTTCTCCTTCTGTTATTGTTTCAATAATTACGACTGTTTGTGTTAACTTCTAAGCGCAAACAATATCACTTTGGCAATTTTGAAACTCTATTTTGGGAAAAAGACTCATCCAAATCTTAATTTCAATTTATTATAGCATACTTTATCAGCTTAGCAAGATACATGTATCCACATGCCTCGAATTATAAATGAATTGTCAATGAAATTGATCGAATAACAGCGAATCAGTTTATTGTACAAAATCGGTCAAAGCTTCTGACACAAAAGCAAACCAGCGACTTTTGCATCTGACGCCGGCAACAGCTAAAATAAAATGATCGTTTTGCTTATCTATATGATTAATCTCCGGCTGCGATGATGATATACTCCGAGATTTTTATAATCCCTGATGGTATACCTCCACGCAAAGCAAGCAAACGGTTGTAACTGTACAGCTTGCAGTCCCTGGTAATAAAGTATACTGTGAAATCAGCACCAGGCAGGTTACGGCATGTTTCAGAAAAAATCGTCGCAATAAATATTAAAAATGAAAATTTAATTTTGGTATAATTAGCCCGGTCTTTTTTTGTATATTTAATGTTATAAATAATGTTGTGATTTATAGCAATTGAATTTGATGGATGAAGTTCACTTGAACCTATTAAAGGCTCGTTGTATGCCTTCTTGCCAGGTGTTACACAAGCGCTTCATTTTTATTTAATTACATAATAGAAATAACTTGCAAATTCTATATTGTTGAGTAATAAATGTATATACCAACATACGCAATATTAATAAAGGTTAGAACTTTCATATTGATATCGTCAGAAGACGTTTGTAACAGAAAGGAGACACTATGAAAAATCTTGAAATAGTGATGGCGGCTATCCAATATATTGAAGCACATTTGACAAGCGAAAAGATCGACCTGGATACCGTTGCCGAGGAAGTACACTATTCGAAATACCACCTCCACCGCATTTTTACCGATACGGTAGGGCTTTCTATACATGACTATACGCAGCGCAGGCAGCTGACTGAAGCTGCGAAACTGCTGGTTTTTTCAGACAAGCCCATTATTGATATAGCCATTTTAGCCGGCTACGATAGTCAGCAAGCCTTCAGTAATGTATTCAAGGTTATGTATAAGCAGTCTCCTAACCGATTTCGAAGAAATGAGGTGTTTTATCCATTGCATCTCGAATATAACTTCAGGGACCAGTATAAATTGCTTAAGAATGCGCGGAAAAGTTCCGTGAGGAAAATCCGCTTTGCCAAAGAAGAGGATATTCCGTTATGGATGGATTTAGTTCTCCTTGTTATTGACGGGTTCCCATATCTGGAAGAGGATGAGCATTTAACGACTCTAAAACGCTATATCGCAAACAAAGGCGTGCTGCTTATGACCGAAAAGGGCATTTCCATTGGAGGTATGATGATCAACTACGAAGCCGGCAGCATCGATTTTCTAGCGGTGCATCCGCTCTACAGGAACCAAGGTATTTCTCAAGCTCTCTTGAATGTGGCGCTAACCGAGCTACTGGAGAATAAGGAAATCAGCATTACCACATTCAGAGAGGGCGACAAAGCAGATACAGGATATCGAAAGGCTCTTAAGGAGCTTGGCTTCGCCGAGGCGGAGCTTTTAACAGAATTCGGATATCCAACACAAAAAATGGTTTTACTTAGAGAGGAATCAAATGACTAATACACAGCAGGCAGATAAGCACGCTTTTCATAATTCCACTATCTATTCACACACCAATAGACCATCAAACACTATTGCTTGAATGGTCTGGTATACCATCTGCAGTCTTATCCACTCGCAGAAATACTGCGATTAGGATAAGAGCGACACCGGATCCGATCATAATCCATTGTAACGGAATTACATCTGCCATCGGCCCGAAAATTATCATTCCGATAGGGAGAAACCCCGAATACATTGAACCCATCAGGCCAAAGACACGACCTTGCATAGAGTTTTCTGCCTTTTCCTGTATCAACGTGGTTGTTGTCGTCTGTATCATGGTAAGGGCAATACCGTATAATACCATCATCACAAGGTAGAGGATAAAATTACGGGCTATCCCCATACCTACTGCCATTGCTCCAAAACCGCAAAGACCAACCATAAGGGTTTTTTTGCGGCTCTTAAAACCGCCCCAAGTTCCCATTAACATTCCTCCGACAGCCATTCCTGCAAAACCTACAAGTTCTACGGCTGTGAGATACCAATAAGTATCTCCATAAACACGGCTCACCAATAGTCCCGCCATAAAGCCGGCAGGGACACATAGAAATATAAACAGACCGTAAATAATCAGAAGCTTAGCTAATAGCTTATCTGAAAAGGCATAGTTAATTCCAATTTTCATATCAGTAAAAACGGATAGCTTCTCCTTTTGAGCCTCTTGTTTCGGTATCAGCACGCAGGATAAAATACCTATGCCAAACGCAGCTGTCAGTATATCGATAAGAAGTGTTGAATGGAGCGTTCCAATGGTTAAAATTGCTCCCGCAGCGGCAGGAGCTGCAAACTGTACAATAGATTGCATCGTTGCATTTATTCCGTTGTAGTGCATCAAATGTTCTTCAGGAACAATCTGCGGAATAACCGCATTGACCGAAGGCGTCTGGATACCTGCTCCGAGTGAACGAATAACAGACATAGCGAGTAATGAGCCAAGCAACAACGGCTCAGAAGAAATAAACGGCATGATGCAAAACATCACAAGTGTAATCGCCGCTATCATTGCATCAGAGAGAATAATCAATTTTTTCCGGTTGTATCTGTCAGCCCATACACCGCCAATAAATGAAATCAAAAACTGTGGCAAATAGGAGCATACAGAAAATGCGGCAACCCAAGCGCCGCTTGAGGTTTCCAGAGTAACATACCAGACGATCGCCATCTGTACAAGTGTTGATCCAAACAATGTAATGCATTGACTTATGAGAAAAAGGATCGTCCGCCTTTTCCAACTGTTCTTTACCTTTATCATTTTACTTTCTCCTTTCTGATGTGATATTGTAGCACAAAAATTATTTATTCTTTTCATTATTCTTGCTGATATCCCTCTTTTGGAGAAGAGCTTTGCTCCACCAGCTATTATTATTAATACTATTTAGAATGCTGTGTGTCCTTTTAGTTGTTTCTATTTCATTCACAAAGTCTATATTTTGTAACGTAACCGTACCGCACCATGGTATTTAGGTACCGTGCCCTTGTAAGGTATGGCTTCTAAAACCATAATCTAGCATAGCATCAAGGATACGGTTTTGTTTATTGCGAAGCACAACGCAAGCTCTGGCTTACCGTCGTAGCTTGATGTAATCCCTTGCTGGCTTTTTGACTAACCGTGTAAAAAGCAACTGATAGTAGTAGAATAGAGAAAGTTCAGTGATTTCCGCTAACTCCTCTATTCCTAAATGAATCACATATTTATTTTCAGTTTTGGACTTCCGCTGAAATCACTATTCTTTCTCAGAATACTTTTCATACATCAAATTTATACAAGACTTTATCCCCGAATACAAGTACAAGTATATCGTAAAAGATGTATGTTCCCCATGGAAACGCTTGTTTGAGGTTGGATTTCTTATTGATAATAAAACTTAAGATATTAAAACATACATATTGAGTTCTTTCTCTGCAAGCTTTTCAGCCCACGTTCTTCAGGCTTTCCATCAGGTACAAATAATTCTGCATCAGCTTTACTAAAAACCATATATAATCCTCTCAATTTCTATAAGCTTATTTCCGGCAGACTTGCGGCTGCGATAGATTGTCCAAGCTTTCTGACAGATTCATCCGGAACACTGAAGCTAATTTTATCCAACAGCTCCGGGAACTCCTCACTAAGTACTTTAGAGGCATTATCCAGTATAATTCTGCCACATTCATCCGCTGTTACGCCTCCGAGCACATAAACATAATTTATTTCATAGAAGTCCGAGTAATATGCAATAGCATATCCGAGATAGCAGCCTATTGTTTCAAATATCTGTCTTGCACCACTGTCACCACTTTGCAGCAGCTTCTGGACTATCATAAGTTTTTCAGAAGGTGTAAGTTCGGGATCAAAATTTATTCCTGCAGATGGGGCCAGCTTGATAACTGCCTCCTGTGATAAATACTTAATCCCACAGCCATAATC
Source organism: Bacillota bacterium (assembly GCA_023409735.1). GTDB lineage: Bacteria > Bacillota > Clostridia > Acetivibrionales > DTU013 > JAEYRB01. The sequence continues at coordinate 101,349 of JAEYRB010000041.1, forward strand.
CCCCGACCACTCATCAACCATCGATTTAGAATTGTAATCTACCGGTACAAACGCGAGCTCATTAAGCCAGCCAGTTACATTACCTTTCCTATCAACATAGCCGCCTGCCTGGCTTGTACCCATTGATATTCCAAGAACATTTGAAGCATTTAGGCTCATAGCACCCGCAAGTGCAGTAACATCACCATCATTGGCTACTTCAAAAGGAATGCCGCCGAAGGCTTCATCAATATTCTTAAATATATCCTTTACTTTTGAATTAAATACTTCGTCCGGCACATTGATAAAAAGCGAAGTGACCATAACCCTGTTATTTACAAATATCCCGGCAGAGCTTATTCCAAGTCCGTCAACCCTTGTCATATGGGCTGCAGCCGTTTTTATAACATTTACTACCTCTTCAAAATGATAATCAGGGTTATCTTTTGTCTTAGGATGCCATAGAACATCCTCAGTAAATACAACCTCACCATCAATTACTGCTGAAATCTTTTTACGGCTTCCTCCCAGATCTAGACCTATTCTACAGCCCTCTAAGTGACGACCTATGGCTTTTGTAGCTTCGTTTATCTCCGGAACATCATTCAGATCTGTAATTTCTACTGTAAACCTCTTCTCGTACACACGGCTCATGAATTCTGCATCAAACTCTCTTATTCCACCTGGAGAATATGCATTATAAATGTATTCTCCTACGCTTTTAGAACCTCCAATTGTAATCTTCCATCCTCCACGTGTCCATAAAAGCGTTTTTATAATACGCTCAATATATAAAAGATTTTCTTCATCCATTCCTGCGTTTTCTGGAAAAACCTGAGTGTTGTATGTGGATATCAAGCCCTTTTCCCTCTCTATAGCTATTTTTATAGCTACACTGTTTTGATGCTCTTTTACTTTATTAATAAAAGCCCTGTTTAAAAGTGAAATTGGCATAAAATCCTTATCAAGTATCGGAACTACCTTAGGTATAACCCCGAGCTTAAGCATGAAAAAACCTCCCTCATTTGAGATATTGTCTCATTATTGTGACCTTATTTAGTCCATAAGGTGAATGAATACATCCTTTTACACCTCAGGTTGTTCAAGTATCTAATAAATTCTCCATTTGATCCGACTCTGGTCTATCTGATTTGATCCACCACACCTACTTCCCATTCCAGCCGCCGTTATATCAAGTGTCTTATTTACTCCTCAGCTCTTTTTAATGCTTCTTCATTACTAATATGTCTCTATTGTCTCACTTTATCTTTATGTTATGTTAATCCAATTTAATAATTAATTATTTATCAATAAAGTCAATTTATTTAGACTTTTGGCCTACAAAATAAGTCTCAAATTTACTATAATATTGTTGATACCATCAACTGCTGAGAGGTTAACAGGAATACAAATCAACTCTTTAAAAGAGGAAATAGAACGCTGCATGAGACCTTCTTCTCTTGGTGCAATTCCCGGTCATAATAGTCGTATAAATATCTGCCCCTAAGCTCCACATTGTTTTTCTTTAACAACTCTTTGATGGGAGTTTTATTGGGAACGCCCAACAGTACCTTATCTATTATAGTCTGGGGGACCTCTATATCATCGGAACCATCACATAGTTGCCCACAACAACTAAAACTCATCTCAATATTGTAAAGATCATAATAGTATGTAAAAAAATCCTGGTCTTCAGGTAGTTCCTGGTCAAAATGCCATGCTCCATTGTTCACTCTCCAATCAACAATAAATAACACCTCGCCATTATAATTATTATAGGCTGATTGTGCAAGCTTGATGACATCAGTTGGATTTTTCCATTTAACTTTGAGTTGTGTCCCTTCAACGCTTACAGTAACTCCTGCAGGAGCAGACAAGGATTGCTTTGAAGCATAAACCGGTGCTGTTGTAACTAATGTCGTAAGTAATGTAAGAACAAGACAGATAACAACTATTCTTTTATGCATGCTTGAAACCTCCTTTGCTTTACATAAAAGCCTGTGACTTAGGCCACAGGCTTTTATAACTAGTATTACTTACCTATTGAACTTCTCGTAGGTTCTAAGCACTATTAACACAGCCTGCTCTCTGGTAGTTGTTCCTTTAGGGTCTACAAACCCGTTGTTGCCCTTGATCAGGCCATTTTTGTTCATGAACTTTATCGATTCCAGCGCCCAGGAGGAAATCAGTTTTTCATCGGAGAACTTTTCCGCACCATTTGTGCTGAAATCAGCATCCGGGTTAATTGCCTTCACGGCACGATACATCATTGCGGCAACCTGCTCCCTGTTTGTCAAACTCTTAGGCTCAAACTTGCCATTACCGACTCCGTTTACTATGCCAAGCTCAAATGCCTTATATATTTCAGGATTCTTTGTATCACTGAATCCTTTGACATCTGAATACTTCGCTTCACCAATAATTTTCTCATAGAGCTTCATTATTACTTCACATAGCTCTTCTCTGGTGATTGGCGCATTCATCTTGCCTGCGATCTTCTCGGTTATAAAGCCATACTCTGCAGCCTTGTCAAGCTCTGTAGCAGCCCATGTACTGGCACCCTCATATGCCTTCTGATATGCAGCTATGGCTGTAGAAGCAGTATTTGAATAATCAGAGTGAACGGGTTCAGCAGCTATGCTATTTCCATGTTCGTCAGTACCTGCAATTGTGTAATTACCAAATCTGACGCGGAAATGGTAAACATTTGCCTTTATATCGATATCCCCATCTAAACCCATGTCCAATGGATACATGTCAATAGTAGAGCCTGTAGTGAAGTGTGCATAGCCGGCCGCTTCCCAGCTGCCATCTCCTACTTTGTATTCAACTTCAAAGAACAAGTCAGAACCTGTCTCAGGGGTTGCTTCATACAGCGCCTGCACAGAAGCAGGCACCTGCATGTTCAACCGAAAATACGGATGTCCATCCTCTTCATTTTTCACTTCTACAGTTAGGTTTTGTGGAGCCTCAATGGTTTTTAGAGTAGCAGATTCTGCGTATGTCACAATTGAAATGAACATTATCAGGCATAGTGCCATTGTAACAATTCTTTTTATCATCACACTTTACTCCTTTTTCATATATACTATCATGCAGCTGTCGGAATAAAGTTTTTAAAAGTCTCATAATATTTTCAAAAAGTGCTGACATATATGTCAATATACTTAAAAAGACTATTCGATATATTTGTCGAACAGTGTTCTATGCATGCTGTTTCCTATATTCACTTGGTGACATTCCTATATTTCGCTTAAAAACGGTGGAGAAATGCCCTGAGTTAACAAAACCACATAGCTTTGCAACCTCTTCCATAGAACAATCTTTTTCCCTTAATATTTCTTTTGCCTTCTCCAGGCGTATCCTCATCAGATACTGGTATGGTGTTTGCCTTGTATAATCCTTGAATACTCTTTTAAAATGACAGGGACTTAGGTAAATCAGATTACAGATATCGTTAATACTTATATTAGCGCTATAGTATTCCTGCATAAATTGGATGGCCTTGTTGATGTACTTATTATCTTTGCTAAGCTTGCTTTTATTTGTTGTATAGTCTGAACCCAAATCACGAAGCAGTTGAAAAACAATCTGTATGCATATGCCTTCAAGCATCAAGGGAAAGGATTCCCCGTGGTCCATCATTTCACGTTGAAAATTACCGATCATATCCAACAGCTGCTTACTGTATCCATTCTCAATCCGCTTAAATTCATATTCGCCTCCGCCTGCTGCTTCTTTCGCTATCCTTCGAAAAAAACTTTTCTCTACAGCTATGTGTATGTATTTATCATAACTTTTTTTGTTGTCATTGGGTACGCCGTAAACCTTTTCCCAAGGCTGAATAGCCAATAAGCTCCCTTTCTGAGGTAAATAGGCACAGTTATTTATTTTAGTTACAGGAGCCTCTGAAAAGAACAGCAGGAAATGATAATCATCAACACATAATACCTTTCCCAGGACATACTCTTCTGGCTCATAAATGGCCAAGTATTTACATATATGAGATTTGGTCCTTGAAAACATATCCAGTGGTATGGTCTTACTAAAATAGTTAAAATCCAGTTTCATATACACCCCCTATAATTTATAGGAATTCGCTGAAGGAAACTCATTTAGAAAGCTTTATGTAATTTAGTTCTACATAGCCCATTCAAATTCTTACAGGCCAAAGAGATTAACAAATAATTACCAGACGCACGATCCTTTCTGATCCGCTCTAGTATGGTCGATATCCATTACCGTCCACTACCTCCCGCTCTTTGAAAAGGTTTGCCACAGCTGCTTCATAATCCTTCAGCTTCTGTGCCTTTCTTATTGCTTTGGCATACTTAGCATTGTCAGAAAACATTTGTATAGCATAAAACCAAAACTCTTTCATCCTATACAAAACATTTATGTCTCCCTGAATAGCTCTTCTATAGCCATCATATAGTTCATCATGAAATCTCTTAAGAAGCTCCCCGGAAAGCTTTCTAATACCACAGATTTCGTCAGCCAGTGCAGGGTTTGCAGCGGCTCCCCTACCAAGCATTACTGTCCCTATAGTAGGAAAGCTCTCACTAAATGCCCTACCATCAGCAGCTGTAAAAATGTCCCCATTATAACAAACAGGATTGGTGCTCAGTGATAACGAAACCTTGAAGATGTCAAAATGAGGCTTGTTCTTATACTGATCCTTCTGAACTCTTGGATGGATTATCAGCTCACTTATGGGGTATTTGTTGTATATTTTAATCAATTCATGGAACTCTTCAGGATCGTCCTTGCCTATTCTTGTTTTAACAGATACCTTCATATTGGTCCTTGAATAAATGCTGTCTAAGAAGCTGTCCAACCTGTCTCTTTGGGCAAGGAAGCCGGAGCCCTTATTTTTAGCTACAACTGTACCTGACGGGCAGCCCAGATTGATATTTACCTCGCTATAACCCATACTGCACAGCTCAGCTGAGGTGCTAATGAAATCCTCAACACTATTTGTAAGTATTTGAGGAATCACAAAAAGACCCCGGTTGTTTTCAGGCAAGACATCCTTCCGTTCCTTGTTGTTTAAGGCAGTATTATTGTTAGGTGAAATAAATGGCGTAAAATACTTATTAATGCACCCAAAATATTTACTATGAGCATTCCTGAAAATATAGCCTGTTATGCCCTCCATGGGCGCAAAATAAAGCTTCATGCCTGACTTTCCCCGTTAAGCTTAATTAATATCTTATGATAACATGTTCTAAGTATTTTTTCTATAATATTTGAGGGACAAGACTCAGTGATTCCTTATGAGAATCGGTAAATAATCTGGAGAATCTTATTATACATTATCATTTGTTTCACAATTATAGCTTGCGGCCATATTTCATCAGCGTTCCCAAATCATTATAGTCTTCACACCATAGCCTTCAAAGGTAAACCGGAAGCAGCCTAGGGCGCGCAGGGCTTTCCATCAGGTATAAATAATTCCTGTATCAGCCTTGTTAAAAAGTTCAAAAGTGTGATCTTATCATAGGAATACATGAAGTGGACTCCAATCTAATGAGAATGCATCATATCTCAAGATCTTACTTCATCAAGTGAATTTAAAGGCTCATATAGTGCAGCAACAAATGTAACAATAAAAATTGAAATTCCTGCAAAGGCTAAAACAACACCTATTCCTGAACCATTTGAGTTTCCGAACCAACTGCTTAAAAATGGCCATGTACCTGCAATCATATTAGGCTCAAGCCATTTATCAACAATAGGACCGACTAAAATAAAAGAAATCGGGGCTGTACCGTATGCAATCTGATATGATATGGAAAACACTCTACCTTGCAAATGTACAGGTACATATGATTGAAGTAATGACTTAAGTCTAGCGTTAACCATTGGTAACGGCAGCATCACCAGAAACAGTGAAAGGCCTATTAGCAAAAGTTGCCTCGAAATTCCCAATAAAATCATCATACTACTGGAAAGTAGCATGAGCATAAATATTGACTTAACCCTCTTATTTGATGAGCCCGCAATGGTGATTAAAAAGGCACCTGTAAAGGTAGCAATCCCCATAAAGCTCATCATACCTGCTACAGCACTTTCACTTAAAGAAAGTGACAACAGATACGGAGTAATCAACTCCAACGAACCATTTAACATGAAATTAGTAAAACCAAAGTAAATCAAAAAACAAACGAGACTCTTATGCTTCTTAAAATAATGTAATGCTTCAGACAATGCTTTATTCATAATGCGTGTTTCTTCAATTTGCGGCTTGTTTGATACAGCTGGTAAACGCAAAGTACTTATGGTAATCACAGCAATTAAAAAACTTACTAAATCTAAAGTGATAACCCCTGTTAAGCCTACAAATGGATAAATAACAGCCGTGAGTGCTGGTCCAAGAAAGCTCGCCACAGGAAATATCATTTCTTTTAAACCATTAATACGATCGCGACTAGCTTCATCTGTTAGCAATGTCATCATCACATCAGCAGCTGTGGTTTGCATCATTGAAAACATACCTTGAAGTGCAACCACACTATAAAGTATCCATGGGCTAAAGCCAATTGTTTTAAGTGATAATAGTAATATTAGTGTTCCTACTGCTTGACCAAAATCCCCTAATATTATTGAATATTTTTTATGCCATCGATCAACAAATACACCAATGATATGCCCGGTTAAAAGTGATGGTATTTCATTGAAAAAAGGAATCAACAATAAATAAGTTGTTTTTTCAGTTGCCTGAAAAAGCCATATGCCAATGGCTATTCCGGTCATACGACTTCCTATTAAAGATATCCCTTGAGTTAAGAGTAAAGTCGTTATTAATCCTCTATTTTTCATGTTCATCTCCTAAGTGAACTAAATTTTAGAATGTAATGCATTTACATATAAACACAAATAAACCATATCAATATATGGTTTAAAATATTTAATTCTAAAACTTAGGCTAGTACGATGATACACATGATATAGCAGATTCCCCTTTTCAATTTTTTAACATTCTATAATAACTAAAGAATTCTGTCAACCTTATTCAAAATGAAATATATACATCCATCCTGCCCCAGCACTCATACCAAATTATCAGGTCTGTCTGCTAGACTATGCCAAGTTTTTTCTCTACTTTTGCCTAAGATATACCCTCGATATGTATCCGCAGACTGCCATCAGGGATTTAATCTAAAAATTTATCTACATTCAGCAATACATCAGTAATATGATGTGCATTATAAGCTGAGTATAAAGTTCCTTGGACTTTAATATGCTTATTTATGTATTGTTTTGCCATATCCACATCTTCGAATCTCAGTGCTAGTTGAACTTCAAAAACATTAGATATACTGGAATTCATTATATCAGAATTTTCTGCAGTAACTTTTATTGGGTAATCCAACTGCAAAATAAATGGATAGACTTTTTCATCATTATCAGGGTCTTCGCCGTATCCGGGACGTCCATAATATAACCTCGTAATTAATGTACCCTCTATTATTGAAATATTCGGCTCAAAATAGTATTCCCTTACACCTTCTGAATTCATCGAAGTAATGCTTACTACTCTACCGTCTTTCACTTCAACAAAATATGGAATCTTTTGTGCTGGTGTTATAGAAGAGGATTTATCTAAATACAGAATAAACTCTTCTTTTTTCGTCGTAGTATATAATTTGTTGGCATCTTCATCCTTAATAAATAAGCAATTATAGTCAATAAAAGTATATGTTGTTTCATTTGTAATTTCAAAAGCTTGCTTTTCTGTGTCCGCATTATAAATCTGATAACCATTCGGCATATCAGTATTATGTTCCAATTCTTGTTCTAATTCTTTTCTTCGAACTATATCTTGCTTTGTGATAATTTCAACTTCATCAAGATATAACAAATTATCCTCTATTACAATGTATCCTGTTACTAATTTGGGTATAGATGAATCTACATCACTTTTTACTACCGAAACTGCATTTGAGCTATCAGGATTTGTCAATAGTCCAATTCCAACAACTGATGCAACAATGATCGAAAAAACAATTACCCAAAACCTTGGCTTTTTATAATTTAACACGTTTTTAATCCTATCTCTTACATTTCCCTCGCCAAAAGCGAGAGGGCTTCCATTAAAAATACGTCTTTCAGTAGCAAGTGATAATAAAGAACTGGCATAAGGTTTTTTAATATCTTCATTCATTTCTTTTAATACTCTTTCGTCACAGGATAGCTCCATATCCTTACACATTAATCTAAACGCAATCCACACAAGAGGATTAAACCAGTGGATGGAGAATATTATGAAAGCTAACACCTTAATAATGTTATCTTTCCTGTGTATATGGGTTTGTTCATGCAGCAAAATATAACTTCTTTCGGTAGCGTTAAGTCCAACAGGCAAATATATCTTGGGTTTTATTAATCCAAGTACAAATGGTGTTTTCAAATTATCAGCTTCGAAGATATTATCCTCTATTAATTGTGCACCTTTAAGCAGTCTTTTTATGGTAAAAATAGATAATAGGCCATAAACAATCAATACTATTATGCCTAAAGCCCAGATATACGTCCCTATTTTCACATAAATCTGAATGGGATCTACACTTGCACCTATAGTAGGCAGTGATTTAATTAGAAATGAATCAACTGCTTCTTTCCCACTATCAATCTGAGGACTTTGCTGATAGATGATATCATGGGGTATTGGTTCAGCATTTATATTGCGTGGCATAAGACTAAACATGCTTTTAAAAGAGAATGGAAATATAAGACGAAAAGCAACCACTCCCCATAAAGCATAGGAGATGACTTTCGGAGCTCTTTTAAGCAATAGTCTGAAAAGTATCATAAAAAGGATTACATAGCTTGTTGTAAGGCTCATATTTAAAACAGCAAGAAATATTTCACTCATTACTACACCTCTTTATGTTCATCAATCAGCTTTGTCAACTCTTCAACTTGCTTTTTACTTAATTTTTTACCACCAATAAAAGCTGTTAGGAATTTGGGCAAGGATCCTCCAAAAGCATCCTCAACAAAACGTATACTTTGTTTAGTATAATATTCATCCTCTGTAATAAGAGATGAAACTACAGCATTTTCATTTTGAAAAATACCCTTCTCACATAACTTTTTCAATACTGTATACGTTGTGGACTTTTTCCAGTTCATTTCTTTTTCACTTAGCTTCACAAGGTCTCCGGAACCTATAGGTTCATTCTGCCAAATTAATTCTGCAAACTTTTCTTCACTTTTTGCAAGCTTATAGCTTTTCATGATAAGCCTCCTTGGTCTATGCAATATCGACTTAATGTTATAAGTCTATTCCAAGTAGACCGAATTGTCAATAATGATTTCTTAAAATTTATATATTAAATTATTAATCACAGAATGGGAAAATGCTTATCGAGACATAAGCATATTTTTGTGGGTGTTTTTTCAGTTGCTTTTGCACACAACTGATTAATAGAAGTTATAAATTAATATATTGGTACAATATGAACTGATTATAAACGGCATATCTTTTTTATTGAAGTTTATAAACGGCTCACATTTGTCTGATGATATATATCATCCGAGATATGAACACATCAAAATAAAAATCAAAGCATATCTAATAAACATTCTATCTTGTTATTCAATTTATTAAGTGTAATTATAATCAAACCACTTGAGATGTGAACAGGACTTACAGTTCTAACCTTAGCCACAAAGCAGGGCGGACACCGCCTGCGCAATAGCCCTCGCTGATGTTACCTTTCAATATATTGTTGCCTTGAATACCTATATCGCCGTTGCCGTGGATGTACACGGCTTTTACATTTACGCGGCCTGGCGATCTGAGCCACCACCAGGTAGGCCAATCTTTACCTTCAAGTCTTGCTACTCGCTTACTATTGTTTTCATCCTTTCTTTCAAACCAGTATCTTTGATTTTTCCTTGGGCTATAAAGTTTTGAACTGCTATCACCAAAATATCGGCACACTGCTTCCTCAAGGTTTAGCAAAAATATACTGTCTTTCGTATCTGCTCCACCTTTTGATCCATACCACTGATTGTCAAAATTTTTATTTAATACTGGAATTATTCTTGATTTTTCATTTTGGGAGAAACCATCATAAAATTCACTGTTAAGGTACTTTCTTAACGAGCAGGCAGCCCATGTTATTTCTTTATAAGCATTGTGGTAAGGGCGTTGCTCAATAATATACTCAATTATAATTAAAGCCGCGTTATTTTTTATATCAAGAATACGCCAATTATATTACTCATACCAACCCTTTCGTGTTTATACTCGAGAGATGCAATGAATAATATGTTTACTTCTTTTGCAGGCATGACAATTCTTGATCAGACCATGTTTCAATGTCATCTCGTATAACAAAAACAGAATCATACAAAGATATGGGAAGGCCACGGCAACCGCCATCACAATGACAGATTTCTCTTTTTCTGCCGCAGCCATATCCCTTTGAAATCAGTTCCTGCAAGATTCGATGAGACGTTTTGATGGTGTCACTCTATTTAAAGAATGCCACCATTTTCCATTTCAATCTTATTTACAAAATCCATGTGGTATAATTTTTCCCAATGGTTGATATTTAACGTTCCCTTTGTGAGATGGATTGCTAAAAAGCAACAATTCCCATCCTTTTCATTATTTGCTGCATCATACCACTGTGCAAAAGCTGTGCGGAGCTTGGTTCTTATTTCGGCATTTTTCGGTTCAAGCACCCAACCAAGGTTTTCAGCTACTCCATTAGCGGTAAACATCTCTAAGCATCCTGCAACCGAAACCTCCTGGTTTTGTGCTATCTGCTGCATTTTGTTTGATTTGTTATGTGTAACAACATAAAAGGTGCCGTCTTCATAATAGGCGTCCACACTACGGACAACAGGGCGCGGCTTTCCATCAGTGCCCGGGTCTCGTGCAATCGTAGCAAGTGAAATAATATTGTCCTTGCCGTTGCCGAATTTTTCTTCGAGTAGTTTCAATCCTTCTTGGTAATTGCTCATTTGCTTTTCCTCCAACATTAAATTTTATATTATCCTCGTTTCTTAAACGGAATCCATAACTCTGTATAAACGATTTCAGACTTGCTTTTATAATACATTTCAGGAAAGAATCCATCGGCAATTAAGCCATGCTTTTTCAGCCAAAACCGAGTGTATTTCATTGCCTTACCCATACAAACTATCATCTGCTCATGGTTTTCCGATTCAAATCCGCAGACCACATATTCTCGTATGGGTAGTTGCCAATTAGTAAAGTTATGATTTTTCTCATCTTTTTTGATTTCCGCACCAACAAAATAACTTGAATAACCATCCGGTGCATCGCCCTCATAAGAAACACCGATCCAACGCCCTTCTGAGGCATGTGGGATATTAGGAAGTTCCCTATAAAACCTATCCCAAATCTCGCCAACCGTATCAATGCCGGTTTTTTCGCCAAGCATTTTACCATAAGTGAAAGGATAATAGCCTGTCACGCCAAGAAAGTTAATTGGTTTTTCCAGAAATCTACGGTTCATTTCCAGAACTAATCCATCACTAATTAGCGGTACGCCCTCATTGATCACAACATAACCAAGTGATAAATCGGGCTTATCAAAATTTTGTAAACTGATAGCATTGCTTCGGTACTGCGATGGGGTAATCCCATAGGTTTTCGTAAAAGCACGTGTAAAAGTTATGTGACTTCCAAAACCGCATTTCATCGCAATGTCAACAATACGGTTCCCTTTTTTATGTAGCATAATTGTAGATTTTGCCAAACGGCGCAACTTAATATAATCTCGAACCGACGTCTTCACCAGTCGTGTGAATAATCTCTGGTAATAAAACAATGACAGTCCAGCGATTTCTGCAAGTCTATTAATTTGAATTTCTTCACCAAGATTTTCTTCAATATGGTCCAGAGTTTTTTGTATCGATTCCCATGCGTGCATATTGATTACCTCTCTATACACAATATACCATAGATTTGAAAAAAATACTTAACCATGTCTGCTCTTTTTTATCTAATATGCGACATAAATAATTCGTACTGTTTCATATTGAAGTCTGTTACAGGATATAATCATAGCACTAAACCGATATTGTGGTGGGCAGTTTGGGATAGCCACTGTGTACCAAACTGAGCTAAAACCTCTTGAGAATATATTTTTTCACACATTACTCTTTTGCATTTCACTGATTGTATAAATTGCTTGTTGTATTATTAATCTTCTGCCATAACTGCTAGCCTATTTCCTTCCGGATCCAAAATATATAGAATTCTTCCAAAGCCTAAATCCTTTATCGGTTCAATACTGTATTTATGTTTTATTACTGCTTTATATATTGCATCTACATTTCCTCTTATAGCTATTTCGACAAGCCCCCCAAATCCTTTTCCCCAATATTCTTTATTCCACAATGCAATCTGAAACTTATCAACACCAAACATTCTTCATCTGCATTGCATTGGATATCATCAAGCGAACCTTGGTAATTCTAATTTTGATAGTTGATATCTTGATTGACAAGATAATCGAATATTTTAAGATTTGTGCCCTCTAATTGTTCCTTATATAAATCTACCGCATTTATACGATTATTCCCATAAGTTTTATAATAATAAATACATTTTTGCTGATCCATACAAGAAGAGTAGGTTGTTAAATCTTCTAGCCCTTCGTCTGTAAGGACACCACCTTTAACCATTTTCACATAATCCAGCATATGAAAAAATTGTGTTATGGCTTGTACATCTCCTTCAATTTTAGGCATATGTGAGCGAAGATAAGCAATCCTTACAAATCTGGAAACCGAAGCAAAGTCACCAGGTATACCTAATGTTCCAGCACCAATGCCTAAGGCTTTTAATGTATACTCGCCCCATTTAGTTTCTTTTGGGGAAGTTGGTGTCAGATGCAAATACTCTTTTAAGTTAGTTAGATGCCAATCAAAGGTAGGGTTGTTGGTCATCACTCCTATGGGGTTGTCATGTACAGTCAACCGGTCTTTTGTCTTCTCTACCACTATAGCATTACCTGTTTTATCAGCAATCATCCAATGGAGCATTGCAACGGGTGTTTTTTCATTGATTGGGCAATCCAAAAGTTCTATATTCTTAATACCTTGTTTAGCTTCTTCTACTGTTTCATGATTTGATAATACCCAATTTATAAAGTCATAGGGTGCAATGTTTTTTTTCCCTTCAATAGGTTCGTTTTCAAAGTATGCATACCCTTCAAAATTTAGTCCTGCACATCCAAGGCCTACTTCATTCATAGCATCCGCTAGAAGAGGGTGGTTATCAATTACCGTCCCTATCCCAATTATAGCATGATTATTGGTTACTACATTACCTGTTACTCTATCTTGATATTGATAGCCTCTTGGAATAATCATAACTGCTTGATTGAAATTATATGCAAAATCCATATTTCTTCCAAAAAAACACTTACCCTCTTGAGATTGAATACTTAATCCTGTACACATGTTGACTCACCTCATTATCATATTTTCTTCTTTAGTATGCTTCGTATAGGATTAAATAATCTGTATAAATGTATAATATACATCTTACGAATTTAATCTTCTTCAGGTCGTATGCTTTTATTATTCGGTGAAATTGGATATGCATTTGTACCCATTATTACAGCTTAGGCTATTATAAATTATACTTTTTTATTTGATTTTTTAAATATATATGTCTGGCTTGCGCCTGATGCCTCTGTCCACAGTATGATATTAGTACCATTTGCTATTTCCCCAGCCGATATGCCTAAGTAAAATCCTTTACTATCCATGATTGGATATGTCCCATCAGCCTGTTCTGTTATCGTAAATGTTATTTCACTATTGTCGGTTACGGAGCAGGATTGCGTGAGCACCGCTCCCTTTGTTCCGCTGCTTTTTAACCATTTGTCGGCATGAACACTCTGAATGGTATATTGGTTTTCCTTCACTTTGGTAATCTTAAATTTTTGATTACTAGTTTTTATTTCCCTATCCACGTAAATTGTTTACGATACTCGCTGGGGGAGTATCCCGTTAACTTCCTGAACATTTTATTGAAATGAGCATTATCGCTAAAGCCTAAGCGCTCAACGATTTCAGAAATTGTTAATCCAGTGTCCTTGAGCATTAAAGTTGCTAATTTTACACGCAAAGATATTAAATAAGCCATTATGGATTTCCCTGTGGCATTTTGAAATTGCTCCTGGATTGTTGTTTTATTAGTATTAAATAATGAACATAGTTCCGGTATTGTTACCTTCTTTGCATAATTTGAATTAAGGTAAAGTATGATTTCATCCACCATCTCCGATGAGTTATTAAAAATGTCGGAACTCTTTTCCTCAGGCGACCTATAAGCACTGGCCAGAATGAAAAGAAGCTCTATAAAATATGACCTTGCACGACATGACCAGAACCGATGAGACTGCTCTTCAATTTCCTTCCTAACTGAATCGAGCAGGTCTGAAGCATAATGCATTGATGTGACGTCAATATTAAACTGACCTAAATATCTTTCATTTCTTTCAAAAAACGGATCCAATAAAAATGAATCTTGTCTTTCGGTTATTACAAGGTCTTCCTTCCTCCCTCGGATTTTTTCAAAAGTAAAACTATTGTTGATATATTGAGGGTGGAAATAAAAAGCTCTAGCCTCCCATCTAACGCTATCAACGAGATATACAGTCTCTTTTTCATTTATGCAAAGAGCTGCGGGTGCGACTATCGATATTTTGTTATTGTCTATGTTAAGTATACCTGTTCCCTTTTGAACTAGAATAACCTTCAATCTCTCATTTAATCCATATATTCCATCGAATTTCTCGCATGGATTATAAGCAATAGGAATCTCCTTCACGATTTCCGGGTAAAAGCTGCATGCTCGAACAAATAACTCCATAATTACACCTCGGCTACATTAACAACAATATTTTACAATAGTTTTGGTGTTATGTACAAATCATTCTTTTATTTTAGTTCAGGAACATTATATTCACATTTTAAATTCCGAATAAGCGAATTCTTTATCCATCGAATACCAGAAACTTACGGTCGGATCTGCAGATACAATCGTAGTATTCTACACCTTATCTGCCGTCCAAACCGCAGTAGCTGTTGTTTTTCCTGCACCCCCTTGACTCCAAAAAACAAGACCTTCCTTTCATTCTGAGGTTGTAGCATTTGTGTTAGCTTACTTATAAAATTACAGTTCCTATCATATCCTTTGCCTGCTGGATCAAACCGTCAGTGTTCGTTCTTACCTTTTCCTTATACCATTCGGTTCCCTGTTGATAACCCATTTTCCTGATAGAAAACGCAAAATACAACCAATATGAAGGATTTATAATTTGCGAAATTGCATCCGCATTTGATACGCAAACCTCTTCTAAGGTACCTTCTCCAACTTTTATTGGCGAAGAGTGAGATCTTATAACATTCTTGATAGTCTCTATTTTATCAGAATCAAGTAATTTATCTTTGAGTATAGACTCAGCTACCTCCGCACTTAAATCGGAATGACGACTAAGGGTGCTGATGTCTATCACTGCTGATATATCATGAAGATATGACGAAAGTTCAACAATTTCCCTATCAGCCCCAAGAATATCTGCCAGCCTGCATGCATATTCTTTTACAAGTAAAATATGCTGTTCAAAAAATGCAATCCCCAATTCATTTTGTGTTTTATTGCACTCACCCTTTACTAATTCTCTAATATAATCAGTAATCATCTTAACACATCCTTTTAATTATATTTTTCCTCCAGTATAAATCTAGCATTTTTATATAGAAGGTATAATATATAAAGTTTTTTTTCAAATTGACAGCATTTTTGTTAGTAACACTTTAAAGTCATTGGGCTTTAGTTTGTTTGGTAACCTTACCCTCATTTACAGCCTAATAAGATTTATGTTCATCCGACCAAAGATTTGTCTCCACCTCGATTCTTAATTAAAATAGAGCGAAGCACAAAGGGTATTAGGGGCAGAGGCACCAGACGAGCAAATTTGGTTATCCAAATTCAGTGCTTGCTGCAACACAAGACAACGGTCTTGTATTGTGAGTGGGTGACGATTGTTTTCAAATACAACCAGCCGAAAAGAAAAGGCAGTAGGTTATCGCTCCTGCCCGTAATACCTATGTAGTAAGTCTGAATAAGAAAAAAGGCGCTGACTTCTCAACGCCTTAGCCAAGTTCCTGTTATGCTCACAATGGAAATTTTAAATATATAGCTTATCAACTTCTCCATTCATAATATAGGCTAAAAACTGCTGTATCTTATCAAAAGGCCAATTCCACCACTGTATCTGCTGTAATTTGTTAATTGTTTCTTCATCAAAACGCTTTTTTATTTCTTTTGCGGGTATGCTGCCAACGACCGTATATGGAGGAACATCCTTTGTTACCACAGCCCTTGTTCCTATGATCGCTCCGTCGCCGATATGAACACCGGACAATATAACCGCTTCGTAGCCGATCCAAACGTCATTGCCGATGACAATATCTCCTTTGTTGTCCCACGCGGACGCGACCTGCTTTTTGTCCAGATCCCATTCTTCAAAGAAGATCGGGAAAGGATAGGTTGAAAGTGATTTTTGCGTGTGGTTGGCACTGGTAAAAAGGAACTTTGCCCCACAAGCTATAGAACAGAACTTGCCAATAATCAATCTATCTTTATTGATAGGATAGTGATATAGCACATTATTCTTTTCAAATTGCGTGGGGTCCGAAACAAAATCATTATACATGGTATAATCGCCGACTATGATATTTGGATTTGTAATTATACCTTTCAAATATACTGTTTCTGGATCATTAGTTCGTGGATATATTTTTTTATCTGGAATAGTCATAAAAATCCTCCTGAGTGTTATTCTTTATTCAACCATTCCAGTAACTGCAATGCACTTTTTCACTTTATCACCAACCTTAAATTAATCAGTATTGAAAATTCCTGTTTGTTTATATGTTCCATATTTATCATTTTATTGCACAGCCATGAGAAATTCAAGCATGGACTCTGAAATTCCGAATGTCATCTATGAAACGCCCCAAACCCCCTTTTTCTTATCCTGGTTGAGACAAAAACAAAGGTCCTAACAGAGAATATATCTGTAAGCGTCAAATAAGCCATCACATAGTAAAGCTCTTGCATTGTTTGACGCTTACGACTTAACAGCATGACCGCAATGGAGTATCGACAGTGTCTTTTGAATAAGGTGGCATAAAAATGACGTCAATCATAATTTAATGATTGACGTCATAGAGTCTTAAATTTTCCTCTGTCTACTTGACAGGGAGCATATCAATGCGACGGGCCCCTTTTTCATTTAATTTTTAAGTGAACAATTTTATTTTACCCAATCAGCTAAATCTCTTATTGTCCATGTTGAACCTGGAGCAACAAGTACATTACCTAACATATCAGAAATATTTAAAGCTTGAGTTACAGTTGTTCTAGAGGGAGTGTTGTCTGATTTAGCTTCAATCCTTAATATAACTTCGTAGCTCTCAGTATATTCTTGTCTACCGTTATTATTTGCATCATAGAATTGAACTTCTTTTACCGTATAACCATCAACTTTGAATGTATCTATTGACAATGAAGTAAAATCTATAGCATCAGTGAATGTAATTGATACTAAAGCAATATTACCCTCATTTAACTTATTATAATTATTTTCTGGGTCAATGGCTATACCATCTTCACCATCTTTATCTTTGTATCCGTAGATAACAACCTCAGGAGTTTTATCATCGTCACCTTTGAACTTATACTTTGCTATCTCTGGAGCAGCTTTATCTGCAACTTTTATATTTTTTTGTGATGGTTTTAATTCTGTACCAAAAACTGATTTTGATGATGTAGTAGCTTTTGTATTTATATATATTGGTTCTGTAAAGGGTTTATCATATGGTCTACCATAATAACCAATCATTTCAACATAATAAGTAAATGTAGCGTCAGAATTGACATCTTGATCAAGAACTAATACTATCTCAGTATTTCCATCATCATTAACAGTTTGTGATTCTACCGAAGAAATTCCAATTGCACTGTAAGTAGTTAAACTTGTTCCACATAATTCAACATCAGAATAATCGAATGTATCTAGCTCTGTGTCAAATGCAATTTTAATCTTATTTATTGTAGTTAATTCTGCTCTATTTATTACTACTTCTGGTTTTAGTTCTACATCAATATTCATTAATGTTTTAGAATCAACGAATGTATTTCCTGCCAAATCCATGATTGGAGCAATTTTTACATCAGGTAAATCAACCTCTTCGTTTAAGTCAATGAGAACAACCTTTTCTGATATCTTAGAAATCTCTTCATCATCATCTAATTCACGCCATGCAGCACTATCCTTTGGCTGAACTATATAGTTCGATTTATCAAGCATCTGTGATTCGTTCATTTGCTCGCTGAATTTTAAATAAATCTTTCCATCAGCTTTAACTACACAACAATCATCTTCATATATTTCTGGTGGTGTATAATCACCAGTAGTAAATGTTGTTACATAATCATTTTCCATTTTAGTGCCCGCAGCATCTTTAATTGCCTTTTTAACAACTACTTCATATTCAGTATTGTCGTCTAATTTTCCTGGTACAGTTATGACAACTGTTTTTGAATCAACTAATATAGCACTGCCAGTAGTTAATGCAACTCCTATAGCACTTCCAGTAGTTGAATCACTACCGTTTGAGTTAATTTCGTAGTTTGCTTCATCTTCGGCTGATTCTTTATCCATATCAGCATTAAACTTTATTTCTACTTGCTTAGTGTTTAATGCCGTAACTGACTGAACTATTAATTTATTAACTGTTGGATCACCGCCACCTGTTGGAACACTGCCACCTCCGATAGGTGCAGCTACTATCAAACCTGCTTTTACAGCCTTAGCCTTTAAATCAGTATTATCACCAACGATATCAGCGATTACGGTTTTTTGACTAGCTTTTTCAGCAGTAAGAACACCATACATAATGCCAACTGCAACATCCCTAGTTAAATCTCCAGTTATAGCTGCATCAACCTTGCTCCCTTTAGTTTCTGCAAGCTTAGCAACTGATTGCTTGTAATCTGCAACAGTATAACCCATTTGCCTGAGTATAAATGTAGCGAATCTAGCAGCTGTAACAGTATCCTTAGCCCCTACAAAGAATTTACCATCTTGTGTTGAACCTCTTAAAATACCATCTGCTGCTGAATAAGCAACTACGTTCTTAGCATAATCTGAGATGCTAGCAGCATCATCAAACTTAGCCAAAGCTTTAGATACTTGGTCAGCTGTTAATTTATTAGCCGTCTCGTAGTAACCAAATAACTTTGCTAAAAATATTAATGAATCCTGTGTAGTTAATGCATCTTCAAGGCCTATCTCAGGATCATTTGCATCTTGACCTGCATAGAGACCAAGATCTTTTAATGTTGCAGCTTTGTCAGCATTTGCAACTGCATTTTGATTTGCTGTTGTTGCATCATCTGCGAATACAGCAGCCATAGAAGTAAGCACTAATGCAATTGCTAATACGGCTGCAGTTATCTTTCCGAGATTTCTCATGTTCTCAAATCCTCCTTGTGTATTTTGTATCGGGTGTGCTATGTAAATCCAGGGCAGGCTACGCCTCATCCCAAGTTTATAGCCTAACTCGTAAACCATTTTCTCAGGATAGGTATCTTTATCCATACCTGTTAATGTACCTGAGACATTTCCTTCAAGGTCTTCTGCATTAGTAACTTCAACTTTATATACTTTACACCTATCTTTTTGAGCTTATATGCCGTCAATTGCAAATCTGAAGTATCTTGGAAAGAATTGCAGTTATTCTCAACATAATACCATATTAATACAATATTATCTATAAATTTTACAAAATATTTTACAAAAAAATGGGCTGTTCGACAATTACAAAACTGCGATTAGCTAAACAATTTAGGAGCAGTCTGAAGCACTCCAAGTACCCTTTGTCATCTAT